>NZ_QPJQ01000028.1:0-40400 GCF_003337275.1 Marinomonas foliarum
ATGTGGTAGTCGGGGCCAACTTTGGCTCGTTTGGTTTCGGTGTACAGGTAACGCTGCCTAAGAAGGGGCTTTAATGCAGGTTTATCGAGTTTGTCGAACAACGCTTGGCGACTAGCACCGTACTGTTTCATTTCACACTGATTGAGCCCGTTCATCAGTTCACGAATCGCAAGGTTCAACGCGTTGAGAGTATGGAAGGTTTGATGTCTCAACCGCATCATGATCCAGCGCTCAACAAGAAGCACCGCGTTCTCTGCTTTGGCTTTGTCTTTCGGTTTGTAAGGTCGAGCTGGCATCACAGCGGTTTGATAATGATTGGCCAACTTTTGATAGCTGTCGTTCAGCCTTGGCTCATAGCGATTGGCTCTCGTTACCGCACTGCGTAGATTATCAGGAACCAAGAGTTGCGGTACGCCACCGAAGTGTTCGAACGCATTAACATGGGCTTCTAGCCAGTCGCACTTACCCTGGCTTGGGAAGGCTTCAACATAGGTGTAATTGGACGCACCTAAGGTCGCCACGAACACTTCCGCTTCTCTTACTTCGCCTGTGTCAGGATTAACCACCTGGAGCCTAGGCCCACAGTAGTCAATAAACAACTTGTCACCTGCAGTATGAAGTTGACGCATGCTGCGCTTTTGAGTTTTAAACCAACGAGTGAAGTGTTCGCAGAACTGAGTGTAGGCATAAGCCTGCTCTTGATATTGCTCGTGATATTCCTGCCAGAGCAACATCTTCGTCATGCCCTTACGTCGAAGTTCGACCGCGTATTGAGTGAAGTCAGGCATGACTTTCTTACGACTGGTTTTCTTTGAATGGTAGAGAGCGTGCGTCAAATCGGTGTCGTAACAGTGCTCAGGCAGTGGCCATCCTAATTGACTTTGTTTAAAGCGAGTTAAGAGTTCCGATATCGTGGAAGAGCCGAGATTGAGGCAAGAAGCGATACTACGATTCGATAGGCCGCAGTCGTACTTCAGCCGTAAAACCTCTTTAATTTTATTCATTGGGGTTCTCTTTTTGGTCATGGTCGCTTCCTTACCTTCTAGTTTTAGAAGTAAAGAATAGCGAGCTATTGATTTAAAAGAGAAAAAAGAAGGATTTCGGTCATTCCGACCGCACATTTCGCTAATCCGATCACTGATTTCGGAGTGAGGCTAAAAGTGGCCGGATAATACCGAAATGACTGGTCGGAATGCTCCGAAATATGCATTTGATTGAACGCTGTAGAACTTTTAAAGAATTAGAGAGGCAGATTAGTGAATCTATTGATATTTATAATAGATATCGACCTCACTTAAGTCTTAATATGGAAACACCAGAAGAAGTGCATGAAAAAGCCAGCATGGAATCCATACTGGCTTAACAAAAATCGTCAACGTATTTTAGGACGAGACATACCTCCAAGCTCTACCAATCTATCTGATAACACGCTAAGAAGGTAACAGACGCTGGGTATCTTTAGACAACGTTCTCTTTCCAGAGCTCACGCCAATCGGACTCTTTTGGAACAACGCCCTGGAATGAAGCGATTTTCGCTTGTGGAATCGACGGATTGGTTCCAATTGCAGGTTCACCGTTAGCAACTTTCTGCGCAGCTTCAACCATGACGCGGCGAAACTCAACAATTGCTAGATCCGAAGCGCCAAGAATATCATCGGTGCGGTTCACGATTGGCCCCATAGATACCCACATTGCGATATCCTGATTTGGAATACCCGAAATACCCGTGAAATCACCCTCTTTCATCTTGAGCCGATCCTGACGGAACCGGTTTTCCATGTTACCGACTGTTGCCCAAGTAATTGGATCAACATCAACACCAGGAACAGCATGAGCAAACTCACGCCAAGCCTTAGTATCGGGAGTAGTTTCTGGGTTACCCCAAGCAATGAAGTGGAAATTCGAGTTTTTGTTGTCAATCGGCACGATAACAGCAGACACATTATATGATGTGTTTGGTGGAATCATTGCATAGTACGGCGCAACATACTGAGTTAGTCGAATGTAATCATGCGTACTTGCGTTGCTGATAGGACGGCGAATTGCGCAATACTGGAAACCGTAATCGGTTCTAGCTGCCTGCATACGAGGTGACTTATCCGTAGTCGGGCGATACCAGCTCTTGTCATCAGCAGCAGCACTATCGACTTTAGCTGGCACCATATCAGACGAGTGCAGAGATGAAGAGTGAGCAGAGTCAATTTGACCTTCAAGGATCTGAGCCCAGTTCGCAGGAATTCGAATTTTCAGAATTGAAACTTGAACTTCTTTATTAGGTGCGAATGCAGGCAGCTGGAATTCAGGCTCTTTGCCTTCTTCACCAAGCCAAGCCCAGAGGAAACCGCCCCATTCGACAGTTTTGTAAGACTTGTGTTTTACTTTAGAGCACATGCTCTTTTCAGTCTCAGGAGGCTCAGACGCCATAGCTACCGCGTTACCTTCCACGTCAAACTTCCAACCGTGGTAAAGACAACGAATACCACAGCCCTCGTTACGACCGAATACCAATGAAGCCAACCGATGTGGGCATAGTTCATCCAGAAGTCCAACGCGACCTTCTGTGTCACGGAAAGCAACCATACGAGAACCCAGTACTTCAACTAATACAGGTGTCCCATCGTTATCTTTGACTTCTTCTAGCAAACACACAGGCGTCCAATGCTGTCGCATCAAATCTCCCATTGGATCCCCAGGCATAACATGTGTTAGCAACTTATTCTCTTCAGGCGTTAGCATCTTCTGCTCTCCTAATTATAATTTTTATTCAAAAATGAGGCCAACTTTTCCCGTGATCAACTTTGAACAAGGCCTACCAATCTCAGGTGGACCAACGTAGAAGTTAACCCGAACTTATTTACTCAGCCTGCAAAGGCGGATCTATCAAATCCGTCCACATATCTTAGATATCTAATTTATTATTTACAAGAAAAAAATAGCTAGCTAATATTTTTCAGCCGAATTATTAGATGGCTACTTTTTATCTTGATAAAAAAAATTAGCATGCTAATATATTTGATTTCGAGCAACTATAGTATTCTTTCAAAATGCTTTATAGACAACTTTATATATAGATAACTTTATATGTTGTTGGTTTAAAAGTACTTGGTCTAGACAGAACCAGACTCTAACAACTACAAAACGGAGACAATAAGAACATGAAAATGATAGTTACTGCTCGGAGAGCTCTGACAAGCGACATCGAGGAGTTCACCCTCACATCGACAGATGGGCAAGACCTTCACAGAGCAGAACCTGGTGCTCACATAACTATAACTACACCGTCTGGAGCTCATAGGCGCTTCTCCCTCGTTCATCCGGGAGACAACCTCAGCTCTTATACAGTAGCCATAAAGCTAGAGCCTAAGTCTCGTGGTGGATCTGAGTCTATGCACAAAGATGCAACCATCGGAACTATTCTCGATGTCGAGAAACCTGAGAACGAGTTTCCTCTCGGATACAGCCACGCAGCGTTGCTGATTGCTGGAGGAATTGGTATCACTCCTATCTATTCAATGGCTCAAGCGCTAAAAGAGGAAGGAAGAAAATTCAGAGTCGTCTACTGTTCTCGAGAAGAGGAACAGACTGCTTATCTAGACGAACTAAAAGAGTTGTGCGGCAGCGATCTCACGCTGCATTTCTCTCAAGGCAACCCGGGCGGGCGGCTAGATTTCTGGGATCTATTAATGACCCCGACTGTCGAACATATATACTGCTGCGGGCCCGAGGCGATCATGGAAGAAGTATTAGCGGTTACAGGACACTGGCCGGATGGTCGTGTCCATCTGGAAAAATTTATGCCCGTTGAGGTCATTAGAGAGAACGACAGAGGTTTTACAGTCACGCTAACCAACTCTGGTAAGGAGTTCGAAGTCCCTGCAGATAAGACAATACTTGAGGCAATGCGTGACAACGATTTTGTTTTTACTAGCTCATGTGAAAATGGCACGTGCGGGACCTGTAAATGTCGCTATACCGAAGGTGAAGTTGATCATCGGGACCTCGTACTAATGAACGATGAAAAGGACTCTCAGATCATGGTCTGTGTTTCGCGCGCAAAAGGAGATCACCTTGTCCTCGACCTATAATCCTATCCGGCTCGGAGTCGTCGGGCTTGGCAGAGCATTTGCTCTATCAGCCCCCGCAATTAGTTCTCATTCGGGCATTGATCTAGTCGCAGCGGCCGAGCCCAATCGTGCTCATCGGGAGGCGTTTACCAAGGCTTTTCATGGTGATACGTACGCGGATATCCAGACGATGCTCGACGAAGCAGATATCGAGGCCGTCTACATCTCAACCCCTCATGGACTTCACAAAGAACATGCTTTGACCGCCATCGAGGCAGGAAAGCATGTACTGGTGGAAAAGCCAATGACCATTCCCCTAGCTGACGCTACTGAGATGATAAAGGCTGCTGAGCAGGCTGGAGTAACGCTAATTGTCGGCCCCAGTCACAGTTTCGACGGTCCGGTTGCTCTGGCTGAAAAGCTAATCAAAAGCGGTGAGATCGGACGAGTCCGAATGATTCATGCATTTTATGCAACCGATTTTCTTTACCGCCCAAGAACTTCTGCCGAACTTTCAACCGACCTCGGTGGCGGTGTAGTCTTCAGCCAGGCTGTACATCAAGTCGACCTAGTTAGACGACTAGCAGGAAAGCCCGCTCAACGAGTAACCGCTAGAACAGGCGGTGCTTGGGATTCAGAACGACCGACCGAAGGCGCCTACTCCATGCTGATCGACTTTGAAGATGAGCTGTTTGCAAGCCTCACCTACTCTGGATATGCACACTTTGATGGAGACCGTCTTATGGGTGACATCTCGGAACTGGGCACACCTAAATCTCCAGATACCGGTGAAACCGCTAGACAAAAGCTCACAACCGTAGCCAATGAAGCAGACTTCAAAACTTCACGTGGATTCGTATCGCTTGAGAGCTGTCCGAAAGCCGATACGCACGAACATTTCGGACAAGTTTTCGTCTTTGGTGATCTCGGTGATCTGCGCCTAACGCCAACAGGGGTAGAGGTCCACAATATCAAAGGATGCGCCTTTCACGAAGCCCCTTTCAGAACCAGTAGAGCAGAAGTCTTCGACACGCTCTTTGAGGCTGTGCGTAATCGAGTACTCCCTTTACAGGACGGATACTGGGGACGTGCATCACTGGAAATCTGTCATGCGCTTCTCGCAAGCGAAGCTTCCAAGGATACGACTTCCCTTTCGCACCAACACAATTAACAAGACGAAGATCAATAGCAATGAGCGACATCAACCTAAGTGAAACGCTAGAAAATCTAGTTGACGCCAATTTGATTCTATTCAACGAAGGCGTCTTAGATGCGTTTGGACACATAAGCGTTAGAAGCCCGACAAACACTGACCGATTTTACCTAGCCAGAAACATGGCGCCCGGATTGGTCACAACTGACGACATCATCGAATTCGATATGAACGGTGAAGTATCAGATGGCGACACGAGGAAGGTTTATTTAGAACGATTCATTCATAGTGAGATCTACAAATCTCGCCCCGATGTTATGTCTATCGTACATAGCCACTCCCCTTCCGTCGTACCGTTCAGCGTTGCTAAGGAAACACCACTAAGACCCATTTGCCACATGAGTGGATTTATTGGGACTCACGTGCCAATTTTTGAAATACGTGACCATGCCGGTGATAAAACATCTCTACTAATTACCGATAAATACCTAGGCGAGTCTCTATCAACTGAATTATCCAGCAACACTCTGGTACTCATGCGCGGTCACGGATCCACTGTCGTGGCGCCATCTATAAAGCTAGCGGTTTACCGGGCCGTCTACGTAGAAGTTAATGCAAAACTTCAATCCGAATCGATGAAGCTTGGCCCGATTGAGTATCTCACTCCTGGTGAAACCATCGCGTCACAAGCGGCCAACGAAGGTCAAGTAGAACGTCCATGGGCACTATGGAGAGCCCGAGCGAGACATGCGCAAAAAGAGTGGATTAGTTTTTACAAATAAAGTTCATTCAGAAAAAAGCGAAACTTAGATAACTGACGACTAGCCCGCTCGGTTATCTAATGCAGAACAAAGCCCGGCAGCGTCGGAGTCATACAGGAAGTCTACGGTAACCAAGGCTGACACAATTATTTACCGCTCCAGTCAGGTTGATTGTAGAACCTGCTCCCTGAAGGAACGCTGCTGCCCAGACACAATTTTTAGGAAGACAACTCAAAGTGTCCATGAAGCAGCACGTGATGTGGCAAGAGCGATAACCCCCACCGAAGAGTACGAGAATGTCAGCCGTAATCAGAGAAAGAAAGTCGAGGTGCTTTTCGCCCATATGGGGGTACTGGGGACATCCCCACAAACGGTCGCATAACTCCATAAATCCCACGGATACCAAGGCATCCAGAGGAGCCTTACTTTTAAATCCTTAGTTAATTGACTGGTTTATAGCCAGTTTCAGGTATGATCCGGCTTTTTGGTCCGCAAATGAAGCCCTCTCGCAAGCGCCTGACGATTCTACATCAGCCAGAAATCCAAGACCTGTTTGGTCCGCCAAAGCTCACCGTTGAGGAGAAGAGGCTCTACTTTGCACTCAATGACCCGGAAATCGAAGCCTTTCATTCGATCCGTGACCGGCAGCAGCGCTGCTATTTTGTCTTGCTTCTGGGGTACTTCAAAGTAAAACCCGTCATGCTTAGCCTGGGTTATTCTGATGTGCAGGATGATCTGGCATTTATCGCCAGCGAGTACTTTCCAGGGACAAAGCCAAAAAGAAAAAACCTAACAAAGTCTCAACGCTCTCGTCTCTATCAGCGCATCCTTGGTCTTCTTGATTACAGGCTCTATAACAATGATTGCCGTTCAAGTTTGATAGCGCACGCGGGCAAGACAGCTTTGGCGAGTATTGATGCTCGATATCTATTCGATAGTTGCAGTGATTATTTGGCACAGAATCGAATAGCCATCCCCAAGTATTATCTTCTCCAAGAACTCATCAGCTCAACAATAAATAATGAAAGGCAGAGGTTGAGTGAAGTGCTTAAAAATTCGATGTCGGTGTCTTTGGTATCAAGCCTGGATAGCCTGCTCAGTACCGAAGCATCAACCACTCTGAGTGAAATCCGCAAATCGGCCAAGAACTTCTCTACATCCGAGCTGGAAAAGGAGTTGAAGATACATCAACGCATTGAGCCGTTTATTTCCGATATTGATGAGGTTGTCCAGCGGTTGGGGCTATCATTGAGCAATCTGAAACACTTTGCGTCACTGGTCGAGTATTACACTGTAACCAAGCTCCGTCGCTTCGAACGGGTTGTCCGATACCTGTACCTCACCTGCTATCTCCACGTTCGACATCGACAGGTGGTTGAGCACATGGCAGATGCGTTTGTGTATCACTGCCGGAAGCTGAAAGAAAACGGTAAGGCCTATGCCAAAGATGCCGCCTACCGTGAGTGGCATGAGGCCGCTGGCAATGTCAGCAAAGCCTCTGATCTGTTGCGCTTCTTTATTGATGACTCCATCGATGAGTCAGTGCCTTTTGGCGAAATACGACAGAAAGCGGCAGGCCTGATCCGTCCGCAGGATATTGAATCGCTGTGTCTTTATCTCTCAGATCAGAAGCGGTCTTTGGGGCACTACACCTGGGAATACTATGATCAACAACGGGAGCTGATTGAAAAGACTCTGCGTCCAATCTTCCTGTCCCTACAATTTCAAGCGTCAGAGAGAACTCGCGCACTGGGCTTGCAGATCAAACAAAGTCAATTAGACCTTCAGGAGTACGGCACCGTCAAAGACGCCGATCGGCGCTTGATCAAACCCCGTCATCAACACTTTGTTCTCCAGGGTGGGGCCCTCAACCCTTATCGCTACGAAGTACTGCTTTATTTGCTTATTCCGGGAAAGTTAGATGGGCATCTGTACATTCCAAAATCGCTTAAACACCGGTGTTTAAGCGATGATCTGGTAAATGACAAGGCCTGGAAACAGAGAAAGAAGCTCATGCAGGAATCACTGCTGAGCCGTATCACTACTCCACCAAATAAGTTGATGCAAGCCTTGGAGAAGGAGCTGATGGATAAGCTTGCTCATGTCGGCGAGAGAATCCAGAACGGCGACAACCAAAACGTGGTGTTGCGTTCTCGAACCGGAAAAACTCAGTGGCGGCTTCCATCAACAGGCGTTAAACGTATGCTCAATAATCCTTTCTTCGAACAATTAAAACAGGTAAACGTGGCCGATCTCCTGCGGTTCGTAGATGAGGAAACCCAGTTCTTGGCCGACTTTGAACATGTCAGGCAAGTACAGTCAAAACAAGTGGTGAACCCTAATAACCTAATCGCTGCTATCATCGCCAACGGCACCAATTACGGCCTTTACCGTATGGCGCATATCTCAGATCGTTCCTATGAAGAGCTGCGTTCCACCCAAGCCAATTATCTGCGCATGGAAACCCTGAATCAGGCTAACGACACGATTAGTAACGCGATAGCCAAGTTGGAAATTTTTAAATACTACAATATTCAAGAAGGAGCCCTGCATGCCAGTGTCGATGGGCAGAAGTTTGAATCCAGGCTTCATACTTTCAAAACTCGATTCTCCTCAAAATACTTCGGCACTAACAAAGGGGTATCTGCTATGACTCTGGTGGCCAATCATGTGCCGATCAATGCCCGAGTTATCGGTGCCAACGAGCATGAATCCCATTATGTTTTCGACCTGCTGTTCAACAATACATCAGATATTAAGCCGGATATCTTGTCGACAGATACGCACGGTGTGAACCATGTAAACTTCGCGCTGCTGGATCTCTTTGGTTATACCTTTGCGCCACGCTATGCGCAGTTCAGCCGGGTAATTGAAGACCTGTTTAGCATCAATTATCACGATAATGAAAAGCCGATGTTGTCGCTAAAAAAACCAATCCGAGCAGGCTTGATCGTGCAGGAATGGGAAACTATCCAGCGTATCGTTATCTCACTCCAGCAGAAAACCACAACACAGGCATCTTTGACCCGAAAATTATCGACTTATAGCAAAAATCACCCGTTGTTACAGGCACTGACGGAGTATGATCGAATGATTAAAGCCATGTATATCTTGGAGTACATAGACGATGCGAGTCTACGCAGCTATGTTCAACGTGCCCTCAACCGAGGGGAAGCCTACCACCAGCTGCGTAGAGCAGTTGCCTCGGTTAACGGCAATCGGTTCCGTGGCTCATCCGACCAGGAAATCGATATTTGGAATGAATGCGCTAGGCTGCTCACCAATGCCATTATCTATTTTAACTCGCTGATTTTGAGTAAGCTGCTGGGACACTTTACCGCCACTGGCGATAAGGAAAAGCTTGAGCTGGTTAAACAAGTATCGCCAGTGGCCTGGTTGAATGTGAATCTCAATGGCACTTACAGCTTCAGCTTTGAGCAGAATATGATCAACATGGAAGAAGTTTTAAGCCCTCTGACGGACGGAAACCAAGAAGTTGAAAAGTAGGGCGCCTCTGTAGGGCTTGGTATCCGTGAGATTCAGGGAGTTATGCGACTGTTTGCGGGGATGTCCCCGGTACCCCATATGAAAATCCATCTCAACTTCAATCGACTTCGATTGTGGGGTCTGAAAAGCGCGAATGATGAGTTATTAATGGTGGCTACGATGCAAAACAGTAACCGTCCGGCCACTACACCCAGTATCTTCACTTAAGTGTCCACTTGTTTTTTAGTGGACACTTAGTCTTCTGATTTAGATAGCTTCGTTTTGGGTGGGTGTGCTTAGGTCAATGTTCCATGGTAAGAGTTCATCGACTTTATTGATTGAGTGTTGTCCTATGCGTTTTAATACTGCTGTGAGATATTGATTCGGATTAATATCATTTAATTTCGCTGTACCGAGAATGGTATACAGTACTGCAGCTCGTTCACCGCCGGCTTTAGAGCCTGCGAACAAGTAATTTTTTCTACCCAGTGCAATGGGACGGATAGACCGCTCCGCCGAGTTGTTATCAATAGCCGCACGACCATCTTGGGTATATGCCATAATCCCATCTTGTTGATTTATCGCATACGCCACGGCTTTAGACATCGCCGAGCCTTTTGATAAGGTGCGCAAACTTGTGGCTAAGTAATCATAAAACTCAGTCAGTATCGGCACAGATTGTTGTTGTCGTATTGCTAAGCGCTTATCCGGTGGTTGATTGCGGATCGTTTTTTCAATCGCATACAGCTGTTGGATATATTCGATAGCCTGCTGTGCAGTAGGCGCTGGGCCCGATTGGGTAATATCATAAAACTTTCGCCTGACATGCGCTAAACAAGCGACAAAAGTCACCTTGTTACGATACACATCATTATAACCAGCATACGCATCCGCTTGCAGTGCCCCAGTAAAGTGGCGTAAATGCATGGTGGGATGGATACTTTTTCTGTCTTCACTGTATTGTAACCAGACCGCAGGCGCCGCCGCTTCATTCCATGCTCGACCATCTCTAACATACGTCCAATATCGTCCTGTTTGTGTACGTCCTTTACCTGGTGATAGTGTCGGTGCTGTAGTGTCATCGGCATGTAAGTGAGAAGCCTGTGTGACATGACGCCCTATTGCTTCCGCTAGCGGAGCGAGTAAGCGACTCACTTGCCCCACCCAATCAGCTAACGTTGAGCGCTCAACAGCAATCCCTTCTCGTGCCATCTGTTGTGATTGGCGGTACAACGGCTGATGGTCCATGTACTTATCGACCATCACTTGTGTCAACAACCGAGCACTTGGCAGGCCTTTATTAATCACTCGCTGCGGTGCAGGCGCTTGAACCACGGCGTCACAGGCCTTACAGCTGTATTTAGGACGCACGGTTTTAATCACACGATACGATGCAGGCACCACATCCAAGATTTCTGAGACATCATCACCGATATGGCACAACGCACCTTGGCAGTCTGGGCAGAGCTCATGCGTATCTAAGCGGTACTCTTCTCGTGCTAAGTGTTCAGGTAATGTGATGCGACGACGAGATGTCTTCTTGACCGTGCCTGCAGCACTGCTACCAGGGGTCATCTGTGCTTGGGCGATTTCTAGCTCTTCAAGCTGTCATTCCAACTGATGGATATTTTGCTCAACCTGCTCTGATGATCGACCAAAACGCGCACGCTTTAATACCGCTAATTGATGGCGTAGGTTATCGATAACGGAGTCTTGAGCGGATAGTTTCTTATTATTTTCAGACAGCTCAGATTGCATCTGCAACACCATTTGTTGCAATGCATGAGTATCGGTTGGAAGTGCTTGACGGCCTGTTTTCATGAGCTTAATTATACCACTCAAGCCCAATAAAAAGACGGGATAAAGCAATAAATTCACGGTTTTTTACGTACTATTTCCCGGTCGATATCGCCTTGCCGGTGGGCGCCAATCAATACCCTCTAGTAGCATGGATAATTGGGCTTGTGATAAGTGAACAGCACCGGATGTTGCGCTCGGCCACACAAAACGTCCGTGCTCCAAACGTTTATAATACAGACATAATCCTTGACCATCCCACCATAGTAATTTAACCCGATCACCACGTTTGCCGCGAAACACAAAAACATGCCCATTAAAGGGATCTTTTTGTAATATATGCTGCGCAATCGCAGATAAACCATCAAAGCCTTTACGCATATCGGTGTGGCCGGCACATAACCAGATCCGTACATCATGGGATAAAGTGATCATACGATAACCGATAAGATCTGTTTGATCGTCTCAGCCGTGGGATGTGTGAGCTTGAGCACGTGCCCACTGGCTAGCTCAACGACCACCATACTTGAGTTTGGCGTCTGTTGTTTAGTATTGCGCATGACAGTATTGGAGCTGGACTGAGTCGTGATGGGTAAAAACTTGGTCTCTCCAGGGGTATCTTGTGTCGCCATCACAGGGTGGTTGCTTGCTACTTTTACCCATCTTGCGTTACCAAGTTTATATTCGCGACACCAGCGAAAAACTTGGTTGTTATTGATGTGGTGCTTTTGTGCAATTTGGGCAGTTGATAACTGATTGGCTAATGCCTCATTTACGACCTCTAATTTATATTGAGGCGAGAAGATCCGGCGACTAGTGTGATGAATAATATCTGACATCGGTCATATCCTGGCTGATAAAGTGGATAGGATGCCTTAAGGATAATTAAATAAAAGATGTAGTGGCCGTACGGTTACGCAAAACCTGAAAAGGATGGCCCAGCTATGTACCTAAAAGTCCATATTGGCAGGATTTACGGAGTGAGAATATAAAATCAGGAGCTAATCTGAACTGAATCGATAATCAAATCCGTCATTCAAGTGGCTTTGCGATGCTAGGCAAAGAGATTGCTCCCTGCCTGACGAGTTTTTCAACAGTATCTGCCGTTCTCAGACACTGACCTGTGAGAGCAATGGTACGATCAGATCACGCTCAAGGATCTAGAATGTCAGATTGAGTAGCAGCTAATACAATTTACGTTTAATGTGTGACAACATGAATTGTCTGTCTGAAAAGTTCACTTCACAGTAATTCACTAATCTGGAAGCCTTATTCAGATTTAATGCCGTTTGAAGACTCCGGCCTGTATTAAATTGAATTAACTTCGAAACTGTAAGATCAGGTCGAGCTCTACCTTTTCCCTCTTTTTGAAAAACAGCGACCAAATCTAATCCGAAGGTTCTGTAGAAGGCAATTCGGCTGCACGCAAATTACTAAGCATTTTCAGCAAGAATGTTCGCAGAATATCGGTCTCGTCACTAGACATGTCCCGAACAGCAATAGTGTTCACTTCTTCTGCAAGTGGTTCCAATACACCCCTTAGAGATCTCCCTCTATCGGTAAGATGGACTAGCATCCTAGGCTTGCCTTCGACTATCGGGCGCAACTCAACTAGGTCAGCAACCACCATTCGTTTTACCACGGAATTAGTGGTGGGACCGGATAACCCCACGCGTTCACTAAGATCTCTCTGTGAAACGCCATCCTCTTCCCAGAGCTCTCGAAGATACGCCCAGAAGCCGTGATTCACTCCGTAAGGTTGTATCCTTTCTTCGAGACAATTCTGGAAATCACGAGCCAACTGACGAACGATATGTGCAAGTCGCTCATCGACTAATCTTTCATAACTATTAGGAGAGCTGTAATCCATAGGTGCTAAACAACCAAAATGATATTTATCTTAAGCTAGGAGCCTGTTGAGTATACTTACCATCTTCTCCAGACTCCTCGTTCGCGACTAAACAAATCTCATTGATAAATCGATCGCTTTGACATTCTTAGTGACGTCGCCAACCGAAATATAATCAACGCCAGTCTCCGCGATTGCAGTAATTGTTTCGAGATTAACACCACCAGACGCTTCCAAGGGAACCTTTCCGGCGGCTAGATGCACGGCTTGAATCAAATTCGCTCGATCAAAGTTGTCTAACATGATGATATCAGCTTTAGCATCAAGCCCTTGTTGAACCTCAGCTAGAGTTTCAGCTTCTACCTCGATTTTGATAGCAGGATGAAGCCTACGAGCATTTTCTACTGCGGCAGAAATCGAGCCAGCAGCCATAATATGGTTCTCTTTGATCAGCACTTGGTCAAAGAGGCCGATTCGATGATTCTTTCCTCCTCCGCAAACCACAGCATATTTCTGAGCTGTACGGAGACCAGGAATAGTTTTTCGAGTATCGAGTAGTTTGCAGTTCGTGTGTTGAATTTTTTCGACGTATGTATTGGTTTGCGTAGCCGTTGCTGACAATAACTGAAGAAAGTTCAATGCAGTTCGCTCAGCTGTTACAAGAGATTTTGCCGGTCCTTCAACCTCACAGAGAAGGTCTTCAGCCTTAACTTTATTACCATCAGAAAAGAACCAACTGACTACAATAGTGTCATCTACCTGACGAAACACTTCCTCGAACCAGGCGCACCCACACAGTACAGCATCTTCTCGACTGATTATTCGTGCTTTTGCCGGCGCGTTCGTAGAAATCAAATCCGCAGATACGTCCCCGCTGCCAACATCTTCCAAAAGTGCAAGCTTAACGGTATCTGCCAAATCACTTGGTAAAGTCATCAAAAACCTCAATGCAATGTCATAAAACCCAAAGGGAAACTACGAGTGATCCACCTTCCGAAGCCCATCATCACTTATCGATGAAAAGCCCCTTCTAAAAATCATTCAAAAATCAATCTAGCTAATAATAAAACGGATTAACCCATCTGCCAGAAAAGCATTCTTTCGAATTGGGTAGGACCTCTAACGAAGTCTGATTCGGTGATTATTATAAACCAAACCCTTTACATGATAGCGATATATCTCTAAATTTTCAATAATAATTAGCCTTCTAATAAAGTAATCCTCCCTTTTTTAGCAGGTGCTAAAAGTAGAAGTTGAGTTAGGGAAACTACGATTAAGAAGTTGCGAAACACTCAACCTCTCTTTTTTCAAATAAAAAAACACTGGGTTCCTTCTGTTTTGATGCTTTTCACCACTAAACAAGCTTATCTAGCCTTGTTTAGTGGATTTTGAACGGATTAACCCCTTGCTGCCCGTATCATCTGGTCAACTCTAAACACATTAGCTAAGGCAAACAGCATCGCCAGTTTGTTGTCGTTTTTCGCCAGCCCTCGATAGATCACTTTCCTAAAACCAAACTGACGCTTTATGAACCGAAGTGGGTGTTCTACTTTTGCTCTGATACTGGCTTTGATGTATTCCGTTCGGATAGGTTGCTTGTTTATTCTTGGATGTTTCTTGAAAAGGCGCAGCTTGTTATAGAACAAAATTATAGCGTCGCAGAAGCGGCTGAAGCGATGGGGGTGGGCAAATCCACCATGGATAAATGGGTGAGACAACTCCGCTCAGAGATCCGTGGCGAAGCCCCTAAAGCAACACCAATGACAGATGAGCAGCGTCGAATTCGTGAATTAGAAAAGCAAGTTAAACGCCTTGAAATGGAAAAAGACATTCTAAAAAAGGCTTCAGCTCTCTTGATGTCAGACGAGCTGAAAGGCTTGCGTTAATTCAGCGACTGCAAGAGAGCTTTCCCGTTGATCATCTATGTCAGCTATTCAGTATTCACAGAAGTAGCTACAGGTATTGGCGTGATAAAGCGGTCGGTCAAACACCTGCTCGTATTATACTCAAAGAAAAAGTTCGAGCCGCTTTTGAAGTGAGTGAGGGCTCTGCGGGAGCGAGAACGATCGCAGCG
This sequence comes from Marinomonas foliarum, assembly GCF_003337275.1. Classification (GTDB taxonomy): domain Bacteria; phylum Pseudomonadota; class Gammaproteobacteria; order Pseudomonadales; family Marinomonadaceae; genus Marinomonas; species Marinomonas foliarum. The sequence continues at coordinate 15,185 of NZ_QPJQ01000028.1, forward strand.
ATGGTCACTCAGGGCGGTACAAGCTTAAGTCGGTATGTCGCAAGTAACTTAATGCGCGAACTTGCTTTGCTTAGCTGTCAACAACCTAAACACCGCTATAAACGGGCAAAGCAAGAAAGTTTAGTTGTGCCGAATCTTCTAGCTCGACAGTTCAAAGTGGGCTCTCCTAACAAGGTTTGGTGTGGCGATATCACCTATGTTTGGACAGGAAGCCGTTGGTCTTATTTAGCAGTTGTGATGGATTTATACGCTAGAAAGCCTGTTGGCTGGGCGATGTCTTTGAGTCCGGATTGTGAGCTCATTAGTAAGGCGCTTATTATGGCTTATGAATTAAGAGGAAAACCTAAGGGAGTAATGTTTCATTCCGATCAAGGCAGTCACTTATAACTCGTCAGATAACGAGAAAATGTAACTAGCTAGGGCGGCGTCATTAAAATGAGAAGAGGTAATGTTGACAGCGATAGGAAGTACTTTTCTCTTGTCATTAAGGCAACGACGTAAGCAGTTAAATACTGTTTTATAATAACTATTATCATTACCTGATTTTAATATCAGCTTACACGAAGCATCTTAGGTTAATAATAGTGGTTCATTTGGCTATCTATTACAGATTGCTAGACGTACTATCAGCGACGGTAGTGGTATGTGTACAGCAACTACCTCAAGTACCAAGCAAAATTTGTAAATAGTTAATGAGGAAATAATGACAACAAGACCTGATATAACGATCTCTTCGTTGGATTTGAAGAGAGTAGAAGACCTAATTGATTCGCTTCCTAAAGCGGATATCGCTGGTGTGAGTGAACTAGAAGAAGAGCTTACACGCGCAACGATTGTTGCTCCTAAAGATGTTCCAGACAATATTATCACCATGAACTCAACGGTTAAGTTTATTGTTGAAGCTACAAATAAAGAGTTTGAATTGACGTTGGTGTATCCAAAAAACATGGAATCGAATGGAACAACTATTTCAATTTTAGCGCCTGTGGGTAGCGCATTGCTTGGTCTTTCTATTGGTGATGAGATTGAATGGCCGAAACCCGGTGGTGGAAATTTAAAGATTAAAATCATACAAGTGACGTTCCAACCTGAAAGGGCTGGTGAATATCAACTGTAGTTGACGTTGTAAAAAAGTTTTGGCGATACCCGTTATTGTAAGTATGTAAAAAATTATACATGTGAAACTTTTTTCTTACACATCGTTATCATTCCCGCTGGTCAGATGCTTCAATATCATAGTGAATCAAGCTCTATTGATTAATCAGAGAAATCCTGATGGCGTTGATCCAGCCGCTTTTCAAAAATACTTTGTTCAATTTGGCCGATTCACTGCGGGTACTGCTATCCACTACTCGCAATCAGACTTAGTATCCTCAGGAAAACATCAAGACTTAGCAACAGGACAAACCATTGGTATGCGTTTTCATTCTGCTAAAGTGACTCGCCATGCTGACGCAAAACCTATGCATCTTGGACATAGTATAAAAGCTGATGGTCGTTGGCATATCCTCGCCTTTGCTGGAGAGCAAAGCTTTATGGATAATAACTGCCAAGTTAAAGCACTATGTGAATTTCTACAAAATAATCCGTTATCCCCTATTCAGCGTTTCACACCAAATGGTGCGGATATAGATGAAATGATCACCGTACAAGCGGTTTTCCAAGCATCTCATCGAGAGGTTGAAGTAGACGATATCCATCCGCTTTTACAACCCTCGAAAGATCGCTATGGTTTAACGGATTATGAGAAAGTCTACAGCGCTATTTGTGAAGGCACTTCTTTCTATGACAAACGTGGAATTGATAAGGAGAACGGCTGCATTATTATTGTGAGACCAGATCAATATGTTGCTGATGTTTTGCCGCTAAACGATCATGACGAATTAACAAAATTTTTTGAAGCTGTCCTGAATCCAGTTTCTTAAACATTAACGCCCACTCCTCTCGTTGCCAAACGAGAGGAGTGGTAGCTGATACAGTTGTCAGAGTGTTTATTTAGTATTAATACTACATACGACAAACTCGTTTCCTTCCGAGACTTTGAGTAAAAAGGCCCAATTACGACGACTGCAAGTCGATCCCATGAACTCAACCTATTCGAATACAGAAAAAGGAAATATGCCTGTATTTCTACTTCTTTTGATATTCATTTTTGATATAGTTGTAAAAAAATAGGAAGCCACATGGAAATCAACATTCCCAATTTACGACACTTACGCGTTTTTCTTGCTGTTGCTGAATTTAAAAGCATCACCCGTGCTTCTGAGCGTATTTTTTTATCCCAACCCGCCATTACACAAGCTATCGCAAAATTAGAAAGTGTATTGGGCGCAGCTTTATTTGAACGGCATTCAGATGGTATGTACCTAACCGACTCAGGTGAAGTCTGGCAAAAACGTGTCGCCAGAGCGGTTGATCACATCCAACAAGCTACTCAAGAGATTGTGAAAGACACGACAATTAAAGAGCGCTCTCCGAAAAATCTTATTGCCCTTATTAGTACCACGCAATTACGAGCTCTTATTGCGGTCAGTGAATCGCAAAATTTCAGTATCGCAAGCCGCCAATTGGGCGTGTCTCAGTCTTCTGTTCATCGTGCAGCACGGGATCTTGAAAGGTTATTGGGAGTGATACTTTTCGAAAAAAACAGCTTGGGAATTAGTACTACCAAAGCCGCTAAAACCTTATCGAAAGCCACGAAACTAGCTTTTAGTGAACTACGCCAAGGTATATACGAAATTAACGCGCTGCAATTTAAAGACGTCAGCACCATCACTATTGGCAGTATGCCATTGGCACGCATGACTATTTTGCCCAAATCCATTTTACAATTTAACGAACGCCATCCAGACGTTAATATAAACGTTACAGAGGGCGCTTATATCGATTTATTGCATCACCTGCGTCAGGGAGACATAGACATTATCTTAGGTGCATTACGCCACCCAACACCAGCTGATGATGTGGTGCAAGAGGAATTATGGTCACCACCATTGTCTATAGTTGGGCGAAAAAACCATCCGCTTACAAAGAAAGCACAAATCTGTGTTCAAGATCTAGCTCAGTATGCTTGGGTGGTACCTACAAAAAGTACCCCCACTAGACAGGCCTTTGAGGCATTGTTCCAAGACGTCAATGTTGCTTTGCCAACGCGACTAGTGGAATCAAGTTCACAGGTATTGATTCGTGAATTACTCCTCGAAAGTGATCGACTTACACTTATCTCAGCTCATCAGGTTGAGCGAGAAATTAATATTGAATTGCTCACGGTATTAGATTTTCCGCTTGAACATACTCGTCGTCCAATTGGGCTTTGCGTCCGAAAAAGCTGGCTTCCCACGGTGACACAATCTCATTTTCTTAGCGTACTACGAAAAATATCTGAACACTTTCGTTAACAATGAGCTTAGTCTTGTTGCGAAAACTGAATAGCTTATGCGGTTTATGGATTATCCCCTTCAGATATCAAATGCTAGATTTGTAGTTAATATATATTTGGGTATGACCCCATTCGCACTCGCATAGTTAGGAGTAGATTAATGAGAATTTGTATCGCTGGCGCCTCTGGTGCTTTTGGAATGAAACACATGGACGCCATTGCAGCAATAGACGGCGCAAAGGTGGTATCTGTGGTTGGCACAAAAATTGATGCCATCAAGACATTTGCCCAGGAGCGTGGTGTTCCTCACTACACAACGGATTTGGCTGAAAGCCTCGCCCGTGACGATGTTGACGCAGTGATTTTAGCAACACCTACACAAATGCACGCGGCACAAACGATTCAATGTCTTGAAGCCGGCAAGCACGTAATGTCTGAAATTCCCATGGCTGATACCATTGAAGATGCTCGCAATGTGGTCGCTGCGCACAAGAAAACAAATCTAGTCGCCATGGCTGGTCACACTCGCCGCTTTAACCCATCGCACCAATGGATTCGTAATAAAATTGAAGCGGGTGAATTGACTGTACAACAAATGGACGTGCAGACTTATTTCTTCCGACGTTCCAACAAAAATGCTCTTGGTAAAGCTCGTTCCTGGACAGACCACCTTCTGTGGCATCATGCATGCCACACAGTAGATTTGTTTCAATATCAAACTGGTGAAACCGCCAGTAAAGTTCAAGCTATGCAAGGCCCTATCCATCCAGAGCTAGGCATTGCAATGGACATGAGCATTGGTATGAAGGTACCTAATGGTGCAATTTGCACCTTGTCGCTGTCTTTTAACAACGATGGTCCTTTTGGTACTTTTTTCCGCTATATTTGCGACAATGGAACTTACTTGGCTCGTTACGATGATTTGTACGATGGCAACGACAATAAGATTGACTTGTCCGGCGTTGCTGTATCGAACAACGGTATTGAATTGCAAGACCGTGAATTTATCAATGCAATCAAAGAAGGTCGTACACCAAACGCTTGTGTCTCTCAGGCGATTGAAGCAATGGAAACCTTGCATCGCCTAGAAGAATGCTTAGAAGCCTAAGTCACTCTGCTCTGCCGTGATGAAACACTACTCAAACAGGGAGCCTAGGCTCCCTGTTTTTTATGAAGGATTTTTTAATGTCAGCACAATCACTGTTTACTCATCCACATATTGGCCTTGGTTGCATGAACGTATCTCACGCATACGGTATGCCACTGGAAGAAAACCAAGCTATTGAAGCACTTCAAGCGGCTTTTGAGATGGGCTATCGCCATTTTGATACAGCGACTTTATATGGTGGAGGCAATAACGAATTACTTGTAGGCAAGGCTCTAAAGGATCATCGCAATGAGTTTTTCCTAGCCAGCAAATGCGGTATGGCCATGGTCAATGGCAAAAAAGAAATCAATGGTCGCCCAGATAATCTGCGTAAGCAATGCGAAGATAGCCTAAAACGGCTACAAACTGACCACATTGATTTGTATTATTTGCACCGTTTAGACCCTAATGTGCCTATCGAAGAAAGCGCTGGTACACTCGGTGATTTGGTCAAAGAAGGCAAAATCGGTAATGTGGGGTTATCTGAAGTGTCAGCTGATACGCTGATTCGTGCGCATGTTGAAACGCCTATCAAAGCCATTCAATCGGAATATTCTTTGTGGACTCGCAATCCAGAAATCGCTGTATTAGAAACTTGCCAGAAACTGGGTACCACCTTTGTGGCCTTTAGCCCCTTGGCGCGTGGCTTTTTAACCGGTGTATTAAAAGACATTACCGAATTAGACGCCAAAGACATCCGTAATAACATGCCTCGTTTTCATGCTGAGCATTACCCAAATAACTTAGCATTATTAAATGATTATCTTGCTCTAGCCAAAGACATTGGCTGCACTCCAGCACAGCTTGCCTTAGCGTGGTTGCGTGCCAAAGACGACAACATCGTCTCCATCCCTGGCACACGCTCAGTGCAACACATGCAAGATAACCTTGCCGCAACTCAACTCACATTGGACGCGAAACAAATTGGCTTGCTGGACGAAATGATTAATCAAAATAACGTACACGGCACCCGTTACACCGCAGCTCAACAAGCAGAAATCGACACCGAAGAGTTTTAAATTCACCAAAAAAGGCGAGCCCACCAAAATGAGCTCGCCTTGTAAAATCCCTTTGTAGCACTGTTTTGCTAAGAGTTAACTCTCTGGCATTTCGTGTTCCAGCAGCATTAACCCTGAACCTGTATTGGAAATAGGGGCGTGGTAGTTACGGTGTAATTCTGTCACTTTACCTAATAAGGTACCGCGCATGGCGATGTGCATATTGAGTTCAACGGCTTGAGCGCCACCTTGCTCTACAAGATCTATGTTGGTGTATTTGGTGAGTGCTTCTGGGTCGTTGACTAATTTGTCTAGGCAGTCAATGTCGAAGGCGCGGTTGATAAAGCCTGCACGTTCTCCGTCGAGCTGATGAGACATGCCTCCGGTACCAAACACCACCACATTAATGTCTTTCTCATAGGACTGTACAGCACGGCCAATGGCTTGCCCCAAAGCATAAGTTCGCCAAGGCTGAGCCATTGGGTACTGCTCGCAGTTGATGCACACGGGAATGACTTTTACATGGCCATATTGGTGACCTGGCCACATCAAATTTAGCGGAACAGTTAAGCCGTGATCCACCTTCATTTCTTGGCAGATTGTCATGTCAAAACCTTCGTCAACGATGCTATTGGCGATATGCCAAGATAAATCCGATTCGCCTGTTACCGGCGGTATAGTCGGAATGCCCCACCCTTCGTCGGCATTGTGGTATTCATCCGCTACACCTATAGCAAAAGTAGGTTTTTTGTCGATGAAGAACTCTAAGCCATGGTCGTTGTAAAACAAAATAATGACGTCGGGTTTCTTCTCATTTAGCCAGTCACGCACAGGCGGATACGCATCGAAAAAAGGTTTCCAATAAGGGGTTTGCTCTAACCCATTTGCCATAGCGTTAGCGATTGCTGGGATATGAGACGTAGTGACAGCTCCTATTATGTTCGCCATTAGATTTCTCCTCGTCCGTTTTTCTCAAGCATTGCTTTAAACTCATCAGTACTCATGCCTGTTTGCAACCCACCGATGTCCTGCATGTTCAGCTTTAATAAACCAGCGAATTTTGCTAAGTAATAAATACTGCCACCTTCTCGTAACAAGGCAATTATGTCTTTGTTATGAATGGCGTCTTTTTGTGCGGCACTAAGTTTAAACTTGTCACAATAAGCATTAGGGTCGGTATTAAATTCGTCACGGGCAACTTGTTCGTTAAACGTGTAGCACATTTTATTTAGGCCGTAGCCTTTCTTGGCCATTTGCCCATCAAAAAGATAGGTGCCCTGAAATTGGCGGTCTGTGTAATTACTAGCCATATGGTAACCTCTTATATATTTTGTTGGGATGATACTAAGCCCAATACAAACGCATCGGATTGTCCACCAGCAAAGCTTGTTGTAACTCTGATGTTGGGGCAATATGAGGAATCACGTCCACAAGATGGCCATCATTTGGTGCCTCAACTTTCATGTTTGGGTGCGGCCAATCTGTGCCCCATAAAACGCGATTCGGAAACTGCTCGACTAAAGTACGAGCGAACGGATACACGTCGGAGTAATCAGGTGCGTGTTTGGTTAAACGCTCAGGGCAGCTCACCTTACACCAGACGTTGTCGTTGTCGGCCATAAAGTCTACAAAGCGTTTGAAATCTGGGTGGTCAACACCATTTTTCACATTAGGTGTACCCATGTGATCGACTACTATGGTGGTGTTAAGTGCCTTTAAGAAAGGTATTAATTCTTCTAATTCTGCGGCTTCAAAATACACCACAATGTGCCAACCAAAGGGGCGAATCTTATCTGCAATGGAGAAAAATACTTCTTTAGGGGTGCTATCAACTAGACGTTTTACAAAGTTAAAACGTACGCCACGAACACCTGCGGCGTGCATTTTTTTGATGTCTTCGTGGGTGATGGTGTCGTCCACAAAAGCCACACCGCGGGCCAAATCCCCTGCACTTTCTAACGCATCAATGAGCGCAGAGTTGTCAGTACTGTGACAAGATGCTTGTACAATAACATTACGTGAGAACCCCAAGTGATCACGCAAAGCGAACAGCTGCTCTTTTGACGCATCACAAGGGGTGTACTTGCGTTTTGGGTGGTAGGGGAATTTATCCGCTGGGCCAAAGACATGGCAGTGTGCATCTACCGCACCGGCAGGTGCTTTAAACGTCGGCTTGCTTGGCGTTGGGTGAAAAGGAATGTAGTTTTTGTCCATCATCTTCAAATACCTATTTTATAATTCGTTACTGTGAGCAAATACTTGTCCATCAAACAGTTTACGAGCGGTGCGTAAAATCGCTGCGGAACCCACTTCGCCTTGGTCATTTTGATCTAATATTACCGTCATTGCGCCAATAGGATGTTCTACATCCAAAGTCATTCGTGCACTTGCCTGATAACTGGCGACATCGTTTGCAGGCGAGCCTTTTAATACCGCGGCCGTTGCCACACTGACGGCACCCAAAACACCAATTGAGGCATGACAACGATGGGGAATAAAAGTACGAGTAGATAGCGCCCCACCGTTTGTGGAAGTACTCACCATGGTCATTTTCGGTACCGATTTGTCTTTCACGTTCCCCAGATTCATCATTGGACCAACTTGTAAACGAATCGACTCTAACTTAGCCCGTAATAAGTCATTGGCTTCCAGTTCTTCGCGAGACTCCAGACCTGTGATGCCCATATCCGTCGCGCGCATAATTACAACAGGCATGCCATTATCAATGCAGGTTACTTCAACACCATCGATCACATCGACAACACTACCTGTCGGTAGCAATGAGCCACAACTAGACCCAGCTGTGTCTTGGAATACAATCGGCACCGCCGCTGAAAACCCCGGAACGCCATCAATACGAGCATCGCCTTCGTACTGTACTTCACCATCTTTGACTAACACTCGTGCAACAGCAATTTGGCCAGTATTTTCCATGAAAATACGCACCGAGGTTTCCCCTTCGCACGCCGTCACCAAGCCTCGTTCAATCGCAAATGGCGCAATCCCCGCTAGAATATTGCCGCAGTTTTGTGCGTCGGTCACAATGGCCTTATCAACAAACACTTGCAGGAACAAATAGTCCACGTCAGCGTCGTCACGAGTTGATTTTTGTACCACAGCCACTTTAGAGGTAAGAGGATCTGCACCACCGATACCGTCGATTTGACGCTCATCGGGCGAGCCCATTACGCGCAGTAAAAACTGCGCGCGTGCCTCGTTGTCTGAAGGTAAGTCAGCGGCTAAAAAATAAGCGCCTTTTGAGGTGCCGCCGCGCATCCACATACAAGGTGCACTTTTGTAAATGCCCGTATGTTTAGACATATTTCAGGCCTTTTTCTTTTAGCCGTGCACGCATGTCGTAAATATCCAAACCCAATTCGCCGTTTGCCATACGAATACGTTTAGCTTCCTCGTTGGCCATACGAGCACGAGCAAGCTCAAGCACTTCAGCAGCATTTTCTCGTCGTACTACAACAACACCGTCGTCATCTGCTACGATCACATCACCTGGGTTAATTAGAGTATCAGCGCAAACCATGGACACGTTAACGGAGCCGACGGTTTCTTTAATAGTACCTTCTGAGAATACTGCCTTAGACCAAACTGGAAAATCCATTTGACGCAAATCTCGGGTATCGCGTACGCCGCCGTCAATGATCAGACCCACAACACCGCGGGACTGAGCAGATGTCGCCAATAAGTCACCAAAAAATCCATGGTTAGAAGGCGATGTCGGCGCAAATACCATCACGTCTCCAGGCTGACACTGCTCTATCGCTACATGCATCATCCAGTTGTCGCCGGCGGCACCCGAAATTGTGACAGCGGATCCGGCAATGGTTTTATCGATTTGAATTGGGCGCATATAGTGAGCCAATAAACCAACACGACCCTGAGATTCATGAATGGTCGCTACGCCGCATTGTGCCAAACCATCTATCACGGCTTGCTCTGTACGTTCGATATGTTGCACTACTACATTATTTCGCATGATCTTTTACCCCTAATCATTCAAGCCTTATGCTTTTAATCGAGAAAACACACGACGCGCATTGTCTTCAAAAACGGCCTGTTTTTGCTCAGCACTTAGTACGGTGTTGTTATCGATGTAGCGTTTTGTGTCGTCAAAATAATGGCCACTCTCTGGATCAACGCCACGCACTGCACCGATCATTTCTGAAGCAAACAAGATGTTCTTAGTTGGAATGATGTCCAATAGCAAATCAATGCCTCGCTGATGGTAAACACAGGTATCAAAATAAATATTGTTTAAGACACGTTCGGCCAGATCAAACCCTTGGTCCAGTGCCATACCACGGAAGCGCCCCCAGTGATAAGGCACGGCACCGCCACCATGGGGGATGATGATTTTTAGATCAGGAAAATCTTTAAACACATCTGACATCATTAATTGTTGGAAGCCAGTGGTGTCTGCGCCCAAATAATGGGAACCCGTTGTGTGAAAACAATCGTTACATGCTGCACTTACGTGGATCATCGCTGGAATATCGTATTCGCACATTTTTTCATAAATTGGGTAAAAAGAACGATCAGCCAAAGACTTGTCTTTCCAATAACCACCACTCGGATCAGGGTTCAAGTTAATGCCAATAAAGCCCATTTCTTCAACAGTACGTACGATTTCAGCGACGGATTTACCTGGGTCAACACCTGGTGACTGAGGCAATTGAGCGACCGGTGCAAAGTTGTCAGGAAAAAGATCACATACACGACGGATTAAGTCATTTTGATGCTCAGTCCAATATTGGCTAGTGAATTCATTACCAATGTGATGGCCCATCCAGCTGGCTCGGGGGGAAAATATAGTTAGATCGGTACCGCGTTCTTGCTGTAAACGAAGTTGATTATTGATGATACTGTCTCGAATTTCGTCGTCAGAAACGATGACTTTCCCTTTTTCGCCGACAAATGAAGGGTCTTTAGCTACAGCTGCTTTTTGTTTATCGCGGTATTCACCAACACCAACAGGTGTAGTCGTGTAATGCCCATGGCAATCTATAATCATCTAATAGCTCTCTATAATAATCGTATTTAAAGTCGTGACAAAGACAGTGAAGTCATAAATCGTTTTACCTTGGGGGTATTATGAAACTAAACATTAATACTCCCAATCCGCTTGTGAATAAGCTGGCTATTGTCTTGACTATCTCATCACTTCGTATAAGGAGTATTCTTTATCTAAAGGTAAGTTGGCTATTTCAATTTGTCTTAAAGGGTATTGCATTTTGGTATAGACATGTTTAGCTGAGGAAACAAACATACTCTTTACCTTAATGAGTGATCCTGCTATGGAAGACGCGCTTTATGAAATCACGTCCATGCGTTTGTTTGCTGGATTGTCGTTGGACAGTTCAATCCCTGATCACACAACCATCATGAACTTTAGACACTTACTGGAAAAGCATAAGCTCTCCCGTCAGCTGTTCAAAGAGGTTAACAAGTGGTTGTCCAGCGCTGGTATTTATCTAAAAGAAGGCACGATTGTCGACGCCACCATTATTGAAGCGGCTAGCTCGATTAAAAATAAAGCGAAAGCGCGCGATCCAGAGATACACCAGACTCAAAAAGGGAAACAATGGTTCTTCGGGTTAAAAGCTTACATCGGCGTTGAGGCTAGAACAGGGCTAACCCACAGTCTAAGCACAACGGCGGCCAACGTACACGACATTACAGAAACAGATAAGCTACTTCATGGTGAAGAATGCTTTATCTCGGCCGATTCGGGTTATCGAGGCGCTCAAAAACGAGAAGAGCTAAAAGACATCAAAGCGGATTGGTTGATTGCTGAAATGCCGAGCAAGGTGCGCCTTCTCAAGAAAAATCCAAGAATAAATAAGCAACCTATCCGAACGGAATACATAAAAGCCAGTATCAGAGCAAAAGTAGAGCACCCGTTTAGGATCACCAAGCGACAGTTTGGTTTTAGGAAAATCGTCTATCGCCTAAGCAACATTGATACTCTCCGATTAACGCATTCTCCAGACGAGCTAATTCTGCAACAATTCCGCCAACTAGTAGAAGTCGAATATCAAAATAGAAGGACAGTTTATTTTTATTGTCAGACGTTGAGTTTGACCTATGGTCGTCTACATGCGGTTTGTCAGCGTAACCTTAACAAAACACCTTTGCAGTTAATAAATAACCGAATTTTGATGGAAGCAACCTTTAGGCTAAAAGAATCATCAAGCTCCATACAAGCCATTGCCAACAGTCTGGGCTATCAGGACGCCAGCCAGTTTAGTCACTTTTTCAAAAAAGAAGTCGGTATATCACCCAGTCAATTTAAACGTATTCATTCCGGAAAAAAGGGAAACGCTCCTGAAGGAGCAAAGCAAGATTTTTCTGATTGGCCTTAGTTACTTCGATTATTTGGTTTGTGTACATTACAGCAATGAACATTAAGATCTACATATCCAAATTCGCCTACTGTGTACTCTTTCTGATATGAATGATCGCCATCGTCACTTTACCCGATTTCCCTTTGGACATGTCTTTTCTGCTTCAATAAATTTTCGACGTGCGTGTGCCAAGCAACTAGGCTGAGTAGCCATCTACATTCAGGTGCCCATCGCCCCCTTGTAAGTATCAAAATCCTATACTTATACGAACGAAAGTGAATAGATAAGTTACCACACATAACAAATGTTATAAGGTAACATAAATAATGCATTTTAAATTTATATTACTTTAGGAGTTTCGTCATGCGCGAAAAAAGACAGCCCTCATTATCAGTGCCCACTCAGCAGACTTTGTATGGAGGTGCGGTGGCGCTATAGCATTGCACCAAAAATTAGGTTACGAGGTGACAATCGCCTGTTTGTTATATGGAGAGCGTGGCGAATCCGCCAAACTTTGGAAACAGGAAAATATGACGCTTGAGAAGGTAAAGATAGAGCGGCGTAAAGAAGCTGAGGCCGCCGCTCAGGCACTTAACGCACATGATATTCATTTTTTTGATTTTGGCGATTATCCACTGGAGTGAGCAGATGGAGTGGAAACCAGACACCTTCCTAGACATTACTGAAGTATGGGAGGAGAAGAAAGCTGCTATCGAATGTATGCAAGGACAAGAACATCTTTGGAAATTCTATGAAAACCTAGCTGAAAATCGTGGCAACCACTTCCGCCGTAATTCAGGTGGTCAAAACTGTTAACATGCCGAGGTTTTTCAATCTCTTTATCCACGATGCGTCGATTCTTTATAAAAGCATCTAATCTTAATCGTGCCCTGATTTCATCCTCAGGGTACACTGACTGCGACAAGAAAACTGTCTAAGCTGATAACTCTGTTTTTTTACGTTTCGTTGATCACTACTGGTTGAGCTTTTGGCTTGGCCAGTGTCTAATATTAGATTATTTAGTGATGCTTGGACTGCTAAGCCACTTCTTGTAATCTGAAAATCATGCCACTTTAACCGCATAATAACGGCGTTTTTCAAGGTAGTTGTCGCCTAAAGTAATTAAGCAGCGTCTTTGTGTTGCTCTGGATTTAATTACACATCACCTATTTCTTTCTGCTTTTGACCAACGCTCAGGGCGCTCTTTCTTTTTCTGCTGATACAAGCCCGCTCGTTTCGCTAAGATTACTTGATCAAGCCCTGCATGCCTTTGATTTGGCGTGACAAACTGGATTCGACTATGGCGGTGTTCATGGTTGTACCAAGACACGAACTCTTTGACCCACTCTCTCGCACATTCCAGGGTTTTAAACCCTTCTGACGGCCATCTAGGGTGATATTTCACTGTTCTAAACAGCGACTCCGAGTATGGGTTATCGTTACTCCCCCTTGGACAACTGCGGGAGGTCACAACGCCAAGATCATACCTTTTTGCTCTCATCGTTAAGCTCTTTATGGGCGCACCGTTTTCTGAGTGTAAGACAAGATCTTTTTTAACGCATTTTTCTGCCCAAACACTACGCTCCAGTAGATCGGCGGCATGCTCTCCCGTTTCTTGATGATGCACCTCCCAACCCACTATTTTTCGACTGTAAATATCTTCTATCATGTACAGGTAGTAGTGCTGCCCAATCACGGTGGTTGACAGATAGCTAATGTCCCAACTCCACACCTCATTGGCTTTTTTCGCCGTGTAGCTTGTGGGCCTTTTATGGGCGTTCCTTGGTGCTGCTTTTCCTCTGTGATGAAGCATATTTTCCGCTTTTAGGAGACGATAAAAGCTGGATTCCGAGGCAATATACTCGCCTCTGTCGGCCAATATAGGGACGATTTGGCTAGGTGGCAGGGAAGCAAACTCGTCACGCTTGCAGACCTCAAGTATCTTCTGCCGCTCTACCTCACTCAGCTTGTTTGCCGGGGTGGGCCTTATCGCTGTGACTCTTCTATCCTCACCAATAGAGCCATCACTATACCAACGCTGTAACGTCCTGATCGATAAACCAATCATCTCGCAGGCAGGCTCTTGTCGTGCCCCTGACTCAACCGCATGACGGATCCACTGCGCATACTTTTGCCTATCGGCCAGCGTGATTAGCTGTCCTCTTTTTCCTCCCAATAGGCATCGAACTTTTTTCCCAGCACCAGTAGCGCAGCACTTTCTGCTAACGCTTTCTCCTTTCGTCTGATCTCACGCTCTAGTTCTTTAATGCGTTTTTGGCCGTTTGTTGCTCCGCCGTGAGCTTAGTGTTTCTTGTCGATTTCACCGTGTTGCCAGCAATACAGGCTTGCTTCCATCGCTTTACTTGCTCAGGGTACAACCCTTTTTCTCGACAGTACTGATGCAGATCCGCTTCAGACAAGGCAGCAGTTTCAAGTACGACAGCAAATTTTTCTTCATTTGACCACTTATCTGATGAACTCACTTTTGACTCGCTAAATCCTGATGTGTTGAATTGCTTTTGCCAACTACACAGGGTGGAGAGCTTAATGCCTTCTTGTTCTGCAAACTGTTGTTTGGACAATTCGCTTTGGCTGAGTTTCTGTAAGATAGCTTCTTTAAAGGCACTTGAATGTCTTTGGTAATTCACTGGTTTTAACTTACCGCTCCCTGTCTATTTAAAATAACAAATGAGGCGACAACTATCCTGACACAGGGGGTAAGCTTGCTCTTGATATTGCTCGTGATATTCCTGCCACAACAGCATCTTCGTCATGCCTTTTCGTCTGAGTTCGACAGCGTATTGAGTGAAGTCTGGCATGACTTTATCCCGACTGGCTTTTTTACCGTGATACAGCGCCTGAGTGAGATCGGCATCGCTGCAACTTTCGGGTAAAGGCCAACCTATCTGACTTTGTTTAAAGCGAGCGTTAAGTTCTGAGACCGTTGCAAGGCTAACATTGAGGCAACTGGCAATATTTCGGTAGGACAACCCACAGTCGTACTTAAGGCGTAATATTTCTTTAATTTTATTCATTGGAGTTCTCTTTTTTGCCATGATCGCTTCCTCACCTTCTTGCTTGAAAAGGAAAGAATAGCGAGTTATTGATTTAAAAGAGAAAAAGGTAGGATTCCGGGCATTCCGAACGCGGTTTTCGCTCTTCCGAACGCTGATTTCGGAGTTCGCTTAAAAGTGTTCGGATCATACCGAAATGGCTGTTCGGAATGCTCCGAAATATGCACTTTTGTGGATTGCTGATGAATTAGCACCGGTTATAATAGGAATTTTTGCTGGCGTAATGCTGGATAAGCTTTTTGTTTGCGCGGCAATTGGGCTTATCGTCACAAATCTTTATCGCAAATTCAAAGATAACCAACCAGATGGCTATTTAATGCACCTTCTTTATTGGTTTGGGATTCCCATTACGAAAGCCAAATCTTTCAAAAAAACTTATTCACGGAGATATACTCCATGAAGCTTAGTAGCTATATGAAGTCTTGGGGAGAGACTCAGAATGAGAAAAAGTGGTCGCACATATTTATCGTTGGATTAATCGTCGCGATTATCGTTTTGAGTTTGATACTTACCAATAAAAAACGATTGTAACGATCCAGCCTTTCATCCTCAAAAGCGAGGCGTGGGTGGCAGAAGCTAACGCTTCACAAAGCTATAAAGAGGCTTGAGGTTTACGCTTGTAAAGCTTTTTGGCAATGTAACGAACACAAATGTGGAATCTATCAAAGAAAAAATTTCCACCCTTTTGTCCCTAAAGATTTACTCTGATGTAACGATCGTTCCTCATGGAATACCGCCGCAATAAATGTTTTTTAACCTTGATAATCAGACTAGTCTTGTCGGACTTTATTCTAATCCGATAGCTGAACGCTGGTTAGTTTTACTTCGAAAATCTACTGGTAAAATATAAAAAATTAATGGGAACCGGAATATTCATTCTAATGCTCTATCAAAATGCATGTGTTTTAAATAAACATCGATAAATTTTTGCACAGCTGGTAGCTTTTCACGGTTTTTAGAGCTGTATAGGTAAAAGTTACGATAAATTATCGGGTCACAAATAGGTACCATTACCAGCTCATTTTGTTTAACCGATTCAAACGCGTAGGGCAAACACAAGGTCACGCCTAGGCCGTTTTTCACCATACTAAGTGCCGTAGACATAAAGTTCACCTGATGCTTCGGTTTGATAATGTAGTCGGCTGAGTCTCGCATTAAATTTTCTATTAAAAGATCCGTAAATGTTCCTCGAAGCGTTATCAGCTCCAAAGAGGCAATGTCTTTCCAGCGAATACGGCCGCCTTGTGCAATAGGGTGGCTAGGCAAAGTCGCTAAATGAAATGGCTGAGAAAAAATCAAACGCTTGCTCAACGAGGTTTGTAGCTTACGCTCTGGTCCAATACCTATATCGGCTTCACCACTGCTGACGATGTCTTGTATTTTTTCGACCCCACAATCAATCATGCTGACTTCCACTTGTGGGTACATGGTGTTGTACATGGAGATAATTCTAGGCAGCTCAACTGACGCCAATTGTTGAGCTACAGCAATTCTTACCTTGCCATAATCCAGTTCTTTAAGCCCCTTTACCTCGTTGGTTAAGGTGTCCATTTCATCCAACATGCGAATCACAGCTGGAAGAATATTGCGGCCCGCTTCTGAGGTTTCTAGCTTTCTGGTTGAGCGGTCAAACAGCCCAAGTTCTAAGTTATTTTCTAATTCTTTGATAATGCTGCTTAAAGCTGACTGAGTAATGTGAAGGGTCTCTGCTGCCTTGGTGAAGCTACCCTCTTGATGGACGGCCAAAAAAGCACGTAACTGTCGCAACGTAACATTCATAAGTTTAACCCATATATATATAAATAATTTCTGTTTGTCTTATAAATATATACCTTCTACTATTTTCTCATCAACACAAACACACAAAAGAATTATTTAAATAGAGGTCAAGGACTTATGGATAAGAAAAAAACATTTGTACCTGTTGAGAAAAACAGCGATTTTTCTATCTACAATTTACCTTATGGGATTTTCAGCAGTGAGTCGTTAAGCCCGCGCGTTGGGGTCGCCATTGGCCATCAAGTATTGGATTTAAGCCAACTTGAATCCGCTGGTCTTTTGCCTACTTCAAACAACCCTGTCTTCCATAACAGCACGCTTAATCCTTTTATTTCATTGGGTAAAGCCGTTTGGCAACAAACCCGAACGTGTTTACAAGACCTACTAGACGCAGACAACCCAGAGCTGCGTGACAATCAAGCGTTGCGCACTAGCGCCTTGATCGAGCAGGCGAGCGTACAAATGCACTTGCCTATTCATGTGCCTTCTTATACCGATTTTTACTCATCACGAGAGCACGCCTTTAATGTTGGCTGCATGTTCCGCGGGCCAGAAAATGCACTCATGCCAAACTGGACAGAATTGCCAGTGGGCTACAATGGCCGAGCCAGCTCTATCGTCGTCAGTGGCACCGACATCGTGCGCCCAAGCGGCCAGATCAAAACACCAGACGCTGATCGCCCCGTTTTCTCGGCGTGTCGCAAACTGGATTTTGAGTTAGAAACAGGCTTTATTGTGGGTCGTTCTAACGCCCTAGGTGAGCCCATTCCTGTTGAAGAAGCCCATGAGCACATCTTTGGTATGGTGCTACTCAATGATTGGTCAGCGCGAGACATCCAACAATGGGAATATGTGCCACTTGGGCCTTTTAACTCTAAAACTTTCGGATCTTCTATTTCACCATGGGTCGTCACCCTAGAAGCATTAGAACTGTTCCGCTGCCCAGCGCCTCAACAAGAACCGCTGCCATTGCCTTATTTGCGTGAGAAACGGGACAACAACTACGATATTAATCTTGAAGTGGCGTTTGATGTGGCGGGTGAAGAGACCGTGATCAGTCAAACTAATTTCAAGTACATGTACTGGACTATGGCTCAGCAACTGACTCACCATGCGATCAGTGGTTGCAACATGCAGGTAGGCGACTTGTTAGGCTCAGGCACTATTTCAGGCAAGGAAAAAGACAGCCGTGGCAGCCTACTTGAGCTTACTTGGAACATGTCTGAACCGCTCACACTCAAAAATGGTGAATCACGTAACTTTATAGAAGACGGTGACAGCATTGTGATGCGTGGCTATGCACAAAAAGAGGACGTACGAGTTGGCTTTGGCGAAGTGCGAGGCAAGGTTCTTCCTGCTCATACGTTTAACTTTTAAGGCAAGATCATGATTCAGCTTTACAGTTATTTTAGAAGTTCGGCAGCGTACAGAGTGCGCATTGCTTTGAACCTTAAAGAAATGCCGTATGAGTATCTCCCTGTACATCTGCTCAACAATGGCGGAGAGCAACACAGTAGCCACTATGCGTCTTTAAATCCGATGAAACTGCTGCCCACGCTGGTTGATGGACAAACGGTGTTGTCTCAATCTTTGGCCATTATTGAATATCTTGAAGAAGCATATCCCGATACGGTGTCGCTGCTTCCAGATAGCCCTGAGGCGCGCGCGCACGTGCGCGCCATCAGTCAGATGATAGCCTGCGATGTGCACCCTCTTAATAACTTACGAGTGTTGCAATATTTAAATTGCTCGTTTGATGTCGATGATGCACAGCGTCAACAATGGTACACGCATTGGATCACAGTGGGTTTTGATGCGTTAGAAAAAGTGATCGCAAAACAGCCAGGTAAATTCTGCTTTGGGGATACCCCAAGCCTTGCTGACTGTTGTCTGGTGCCACAGATTTACAATGCTAAACGCTTTAATATGAGCCTTGAGGCTTACCCACATATTGTATCCGTTGACGAGCATTGCAAAGACCACCCCGCTTTTGTGCAAGCAGCACCAGAGCAACAACCTGATATGGCTTAACCACTTAACCGACTAAAGGAAACTCTCATGACATTCAAAATAGAACAAATACATCATGTTGCGTATCGCTGCCACGATGCCAAAGAGACAGTGGACTGGTACAAGAAAAACCTTCACATGAACTTCACTCTTGCCTTTGCCGAGAACCATGTACCTTCAACCAAAGAACCTGATCCTTACATGCACATTTTCTTAGATGCAGGTAATGGCAACGTACTAGCTTTTTTTGAGTTACCTACCAAACCTAAAATGGGCAGTGATAAAAATACCCCAGCATGGGTTCAGCATATTGCCCTCCGTGTTAAAGACCGTGACACACTCGAAGTGGCGAAAGCACATTTAGAAGAGAATGGCGTTGATGTACTTGGTATTGTCAACCACGGTCTGTTTCATTCGATTTACTTTTTTGATCCAAATGGTCATCGCATTGAATTGGCTTATGATGATCCTGCTGCTGCCGAAAAAATTGCTCGAATTACAGAAGAAATGAAGCACGATATGCTTAACGAGTGGACAAAAACTAAGCGTGCACCTGAGCACACTAAGTTTCTACACGCCGAAGAGTTGAAAGCTAAAGAAACAAATTAAGTAGCAAAAAAAGAGCGAATTAAATAATAAAAATAACAGGAGATCGATCTGATGAAAAACTCTGCACAATCACATTGTCCTTTTCATGCTTCAAATAAGCGTAACGAAGAGGCAACGGAATTTGATATGTTTGGAGCGGAGTATCAACATTGTCCTGCGAGTTCTCTACAGTCATTTCGTGAAGAAAAGCCGATCTTCTTTTCGGAAAAAATGAACTATTGGGTAGTAACCCGTTATGCAGACATTCGTGAGATATTTCGTGATCCTGTTGTTTTTTCGGCTCGCAATGTATTAGAAAAATTTACCCCAGATACGCCAGAAACCGCAGAGATCTTACGCTCTTATAACTACGGTATGAATCGCACTTTGGTCAATGAGGACGAGCCGATTCACATGGAACGCCGCCGCGAGTTACTTGATGCTTTTGAAGCCGACAAACTTGAAGGGCTGCGCGAGCTCACCAGAACGTTAGTGACTCAAAAGGTGGATGAATTTATAGGTTTGGGCAAAGTAGACCTCATGGCCACGCTATTGTGGGATATACCTGTCATCGTTGCGCTTAAATTTTTGGGCGTGCCTGATGATGATATTTCGGTCTTACAACAGTATGGCGTAGCGCACAAGGTCAATACTTGGGGTCGCCCTTCACCCGAAGAACAGCAGCATGTGGCCACTAATGTGGGCAAATTTTGGCATTATTCAGGTGACGTGCTAGAACGCATGAAACGCAATACAGACGGCCAAAGTGGCTGGATGTATGACATGATCCGCAAAAATCAAACTAACCCTCGTGTTGTCACAGACAACTACCTGCATTCTATGATGATGGCTATTTTGGTTGCCGCCCACGAAACAACGGCTACTGCCACGGCGAACGCCATAAAGCATCTTTTGTCTAAGCCCAAACTTTGGCAAAAATTACATCATCAGCCAGAGCTTATTCCTGCTGCAGTGGAAGAATGCCTACGCTACGCCGGTCCGATTGTGTCTTGGCGGCGTGAGGCCACACAAAACGTACAAATAAACGGCGTCAATATTGCCAAAGGTGACAAACTGTTTCTTGTGATGGCTGCAGCGAACCGAGACCCAGAACAGTTTGAGAACCCTGAAGAACTTGATATCTTGCGCGATAACGCCAGTGAGCACTTATCTTTTGGTTACGGTGCTCACCAGTGTCTTGGGCGCAATATCGGTCGTCTGGAAATGTGCGCTTTTATCGAAGAGTTGACTCGTCGCATCCCGGATATGACGCTTTCAAAGCAGACCTTTACCGCCACTCCCAATACCTCGTTTCATGGGCCTGAAGCACTGTGGGTTGAATGGAACCCAGAAGCAATCAAAGGCACCGAAACAGCTAGTGTTTTTGCAATTGGCAACCCAGACAAGCGCACCATAGTTCGCCAGGCTAAAGTTGTGGCAATTCATACGGTTGCCACCGACATTAAAGAAATTGTCTTAGCGTCAGAAGACGACACCTTGGCGTTTCCTCATTGGACCCCAGGGGCGCACATTGAGCTTCATCTGCCGAACGGCTTAAATCGCAAATACTCCTTGTGCCCAAGTGTTAATACTGCGAATTATTCTATTATGGTCAAGCAAGAGCCTGAAGGAAAAGGTGGCTCAATGTGGATTCATCAAAACCTTAAATTGGGGGATAAACTGCCCATTCAAGGCCCCAAAAACTTCTTTCCATTACAGTCTCACGCCCAGCCTGTTTTATTGATCGCAGGGGGTATAGGAATCACCCCCATGTTGTCCATGGCTGAACAACTCACACGCGAAAACAAAGCTTTTAGGCTGCTGTACTGTGGTCGTACACGAGACAGCATGGTGCAAAACCACCAGTTGAAAAAGTATGAGCAAAACATTGAGCTATTTATTTCTAGCGAAGGAAAGCGTCTAAATTTAGACGCTGAACTCAAAACAAGCCCACCAGGGACGCCTATTTATACCTGTGGCCCCGAGGGCTTGATCCATGAAATCCAAGTTTTAGCTGAACGGTATCACCATATACTGAGTTCTGAACTTTTCACCTCACAAAGCAATACCTTAAACCCCGAAAAAGAACATGCGTTTGATGTTGAGTTGGTTGATACCGGAAAAACCTACCATGTCCCAAGAGACAAAACACTCTTGGAAGTTATGTTAGATAACAATGTTGACGTACCCAACGATTGTGCAGAAGGACTTTGTGGAAGCTGTGAAGTAATCGTTCTAGGAGGAGGTGAAATAAATCATCGAGACCACGTTCTTAGCGTAAAAGAAAGGCAAAGCAATAAAAGAATGATGACTTGTTGCTCCAGAGCATCAGGAAAAATAACCATAAAACTATAAACCCAATAACAATAAAATAGGAAGAAAGCCAATATGTTTAAAAATATGCGATCTATTGTATTAGCTAGTACCGTTTTAGCGGGATTCAGTACATATACTTCAGCGCAGACCGTGCTTAATGTCAGCACATGGCTACCGCCGACACACGCCCAAAATGCTGTGGTGTGGCCAACATGGGGTAAATGGGTAGAGGAGGCCACTGAGGGGCGTGTCACGGTTAACATCGAATACAGCTCGAACAATCCAGCTCAGCTTTTTGACATAGTTGAAGACGGTGTATCAGATGCTGCATTCAGTTTTCATGGTTTCATTCCAGGGCGCTTTAAATTACAAGAAATCGTAGAGCTACCAGGACTTGGCGTGAACGCTGAAGCAGCCTCAGCTGCTCACTGGCGTACTTATGAAAAATACCTTAAAAAAGCCAACGAACACGATGGTTTAGAGCTGATTGGCCTGTTTACTCACGGTACAGGAGTAATGCAAACACGCTTCCCTGTTACCAGTCTTGATGACTTGAAAGGTAAAAAAATTCGCATTGGCGGTGGCATTCAAGCCGAGATTGGCAGTCGATTGGAAGTGATCCCTGTGGCTGCGCCTGGAAATAAGGTCTATGAACTCATGCAAACAGGCGTAGTAGATGGTGTGTTTATGCCTATGACCGAACAGCAAGCCCAACGGTTGTATGAAGTTGCACCTTACGTTACGGCACTGCCAACTGGAATGTACATGGGCAGTTTTGTAATGTTTATTAGTCCTGACTTCATGGATTCTTTGAGTGAAAAAGACGCCAACGCTATTCGTAGTGTCTCGGGAGAGCGTTTGTCAATTATGGCAGGGGCAGCATGGGACAAGGCTGATATTGCGGCTAAAAAGTATGCCGAAGAGAAAGGCGGCACAGTCGTTGTGTTGGACAAAAATGATCCTATCACGTTGTCTTATACAGAAAAAACATCCGGTTTAGATGAGAATTGGCTGGCATCAGTCAAGGATAAAAATGTGGATGCAAGAGCGGCATTAAAAATGTTGAGAGCAGAAGCTCAAGCGTATGCCAAAGAGCAACAAAAAGACGCTGGAGCGCGCTAGTATGTCGTTTATCTCATGGTTGGACGCAAACTATGAGGAGAGAGGGCCAATGAAATGGTTGGCCTTCTTCTTTGAACTAATAGCAGCCAGTACGCTATTTGCTCTTATGGTCCTCACTTGTTTTGATGTTGTTGGTCGCTACTTCTTCAGTCAACCTATTCTTGGAACAACTGAATTGACAGAAATTGGCTTAGCTATTGTTATTTTCTCAGTGATGCCAGTTGTCACATGGCGTGGTGCACACATTGTTGTTGATTTGATTGATATATTTGTGAAGCATTCTGTTTTACGCCTACTTTCTTTGCTGTCTAGTGCTGTTATTGCCTCATCTCTTTATTTTGTTTCTTTTCGAATTTGGGATTTGGGAGCGCGAATGATAAGGCGCAATATTACTACAGACTTTTTGTATCTAGAGGTGGGCTTTTTTGTTCAATACATTGCCATATTAAGCTGGATTACAGGCATCAGTGCTCTTCTATATTTTGTTTTATCAGCCCGTAAATCATCCCCTCTAGGAGAAGTAAAATGACATTAGTATTAGTTGGCTTCGCTATCCTTTTGATAATGATCATGCTGTTTCGAATCCCTATTGCCTTTGCAATGGGGATAGTAGGCTTCTTTGGTTTTGCTATTCTAAATGGTCTTACGTGGGACAATATCGACAGTTTCCGATGGAAAATCCCCCTTTCTATGGCTTCTAATCGCATTATTGATACCGCAAAGGATTATGGGCTTTCTATTATTCCTTTATTTATCTTAATGGGTAACTTAATAACTCGATCTGGGCTATCAAAAGAGTTGTATG
The DNA here is from genome assembly GCF_003337275.1 of Marinomonas foliarum. Lineage (GTDB taxonomy): Bacteria > Pseudomonadota > Gammaproteobacteria > Pseudomonadales > Marinomonadaceae > Marinomonas > Marinomonas foliarum. The sequence continues at coordinate 38,762 of NZ_QPJQ01000028.1, forward strand.
AAGCTTCTTATGCTTTTTTGTGTCATAGGAAAGGTGGTGTTGCGATGGCGACCATCGCAGCATGTGGTGGCTTCTCTGCAGTAAGTGGGTCAAGCCTCGCCACTGCGGCCACAATGGCAAAAGTAGCCATGCCCCCTATGAGAAAGTATGGCTACAGTGATGCCTTAGCGACCGCTTCCATTGCTGCAGGTGGCACATTGGGTATTTTGATTCCCCCTAGTGTCATGCTAATTGTTTATGGTTTGTTAACTGAAACCAGTATTCGTGAGCTGTTTGCCGCAGGCCTAATTCCTGGGATTTTAGGCATCGTATTGTACCTTGGTGCAGTAAAATACACAGTTTGGAGAAATCCAGACGCCGGCCCAAGTGCTGAGCGGATGAGTTGGTCTGAAAGATTGCGAGCCCTAAAAGGCGTACGAGACATATTAGGCTTGTTTGTGTTGGTGATGGGAGGTATTTATTTGGGTATCTTCACTCCAACAGAAGCGGCGGGTATTGGTGCAGGCGGGGCGTTTATCATTGCGTTATTTCGTCGTAGTTTGAGCTTATCGTCTCTTTTCAAAACACTGGCTGACAGTGCACGAACTTCTGCTACCTTATTCGTTATTGTTATTGGTGCGCTGATCTTTTCTGATTTTATTAACCGCGCTGGGCTACCAAGCATGATGGTTGATTTTGTATCGTCCCTAGATGTAGCACCAATCATGGTTATTTTTGTAATTCTAATGATTTACATCATTCTTGGCATGGTATTAGAGAGCTTTTCGATGCTTTTGTTAACCATTCCTGTTTTTTTCCCAATTGTGGTAGATCTTGGTTATAGCCTAGTATGGTTTGGTATCGTGGCGGTAATAGTGGTTGAAATTAGTCTAATCACGCCACCGGTTGGTATGAACGTCTTTGTACTTAGCGGCATCATCAAAGACGTTCGCACTGGTACCATTTTCAAAGGCGTGTTGCCTTTTTGGACCGCCGATCTTATACGCTTGTTCCTTATAGTGGTCATTGCGCCACTATCCTTGTGGTTACCTAGCTTAATTTATGATTAAACTGATATAACCCCCCATGATAATATTGAAATATAATATTAATTAATCCAAAAAAATCTAATAATCGTCACTGAATAATGGCGTTTCAAATATGAAACGCCATACTATTTTTAGGCCTTTGTATCAGAAAGGTTTTTAGCCTTACTCGCTCTAAAAAAAGATCCCAAATATAGAGCAATTGAAGTACTTTTTCCTATTGTCAAGCGTGATTAGCTGTCCTCTTTTTCCTACCAATAGGCATCGAACTTTTTCCCAGCACCAGTAGCGCAGCACTTTCTGCTAACGCTTTCTCCTTTCGTCTGATCTCACGCTCTAGTTCTTTAATGCGTTTTTTGGCTGATTGTTGCTCTGCCGTGAGCTTAGTGTTTCTTGTCGCTTTCACCGTGTTGCCAGCAATACAAGCTTGCTTCCATTGCTTTACTTGCTCAGGGTACAACCCTTTTTCTCGGCAATACTGATTCAGATCCGCTGCAGACAAGGCAGCAGTTTCAAGTACGACAGCAAATTTTTCTTCATTTGACCACTTATCTGATGAACTCACTTTTGACTCGCTAAATCCTGATGTGTTGAATTGCTTTTGCCAACTATAC
>NZ_QPJQ01000028.1:40497-60567 GCF_003337275.1 Marinomonas foliarum
GTACGACAGCAAATTTTTCTTCATTTGACCACTTATCTGATGAACTCACTTTTGACTCGCTAAATCCTGATGTGTTGAATTGCTTTTGCCAACTATACAGGGTGGAGAGCTTAACGCCTTCTTGTTCTGCAAACTGTTGTATGGACCAAGAAATTACTTAGGAACACTGATCCTTGAAGCGAAAAAGGTGCCGAAACACTTCAACTTGACCAGCTATCCAACCAGTTTTTTATTTGGCTCGTCATGACTCCAGCAAGCACCTAAGAGTACTTTTAAATTTTCATATAACTTCGGTAATTGACTCATGACTTCTGAAACACCTTTGACCGCAGAACATCTAGCGACAGATTCAACCTCCTACCTGGTTTCTTTTCGAGTTAGTCATGAAAATGATGGACAGCTTAGCGAACATTTAAGTAGATTAATACCCAAACTAGAAGCTACGCTCGGGTTTGAATCTATAGACATCATACGAAGAAAAGGGGGGCAAGGTGTGGACTTCTACCTAGTAACTCGCTTCGAGTCTGTTAAAGCGCTGGACACTTGGAAAAAATCACGAGAAAGAATTGAAGCCCTAGCACCAATTGAAGAGATGTATATCACCGATATCTCAAGAGAACACACATCCGGCTCGAATATTTGGTTCGAGCCCGTAACCCGCCTTCCGTCACAGCCTCTGCCACCACTGCTTTGGAAACACTGGGTTCTGAGTATACTAGCGGTATATCCCCTTTTGATCCTTCTCATAAATACTCTGCGCCCCATAATTTCCCCGCTACATGAAGCGATAGGATTACTCGTAGTGGTAACTATTCTAACTGGACTCACTACGACATTTATTGTTCCTTGCCTTTCTAGAAAACTAATGCCATGGCTTTCGCGACGTTAGAACGACAGTCGGCAGATTGCTGAATCAAGCCATCTAGCAAATTCGGTGCCTGATAGTCTGATACACTTAGTGTGTGTTTCGTACTGCGTCTGCGAGCCTAGCCAGCGGCTTCCTGAGCATTAATTGAACCTCATCATCCACATCCATGGACTCCATGGATTCATACATGCATGCCACCCATAGATCTCTTTCTTTAGTCCCGATTCGGAAGGATTCATGCGGACCAGTCATACATACTGAGCCATACTTTTCCAAATAAATCTGAGGTCCACCCATCCAACCAATAAGATAGTCTGTCAACTTACCCCTGACGCTGGACAAGTCGACTGCATGCATCTCACGAAGTGCTTTGTATTTCGGAGCGTTATCCATCAGATCATAAAAATGATCTACCAGCGCTTTTATTCCATCCGATCCAAGTGCTAAATAGGGTGATTCGTACTTTCCCAATTTATGACTCCCGTTTTAGTTTTAATTTCGAAGTAATCCAATTTTGGATCTCACTTTCAGCGCATCAGATTTACCAGGTGTCTCTTCTCAGAATTTACCGGTAAAAAGAATCACTCCAAGTACAATAAAAGACACGCCAAATAAAATGCGACGATTAAAAATCTCATTCTGCCTTGAATAAATCCATGTACCTGCAAGAACAAATAGAGGTGTAGTTGCAGCGAGCGGAGCTACGACGATCAATGTTCCTGAGGCAAGTGCAATATAAAGAAACACCGGCCCAACACTGGAAAGAACACCCGCGATTAAAAAATACTTCAGTTCCCGGCTATTGCATGTGATTTTTGTTCTTGTAAATACCACGTACCCCGTGAGAACTATCCACGATGTGATTACCGTAATGGCACTCGCCACTATAGGATCAGTACCATTTTCAATTCCGATTTTTCTAAACGATATCGATACACCATATGCAATAGAAGCAAGTATTGGTGCATAAAAAGACAAAAATGTCTTTAAGATTGGAATCTTTACCCTCTTGGATTGAGTTGACATACCGATAAGCAAAGAACCTAGCACTACCGAAATAGCGCCATGCATTTGAGCGTATGAAGCTGCTTCCCCTATTACGAATACCCCTAACGCAACAGAAACTAAAGGGTGTGTCAGCGTAATAGCCGTTGCAACGTTGGTACCTAACGTGGACATTCCAATAAATTGGAATAGCCGTCCCAGTAGAGGAGCGAATAGACCCGCGAGGATAAAGTATCGCCACTCCCATATATCGAAAGGGAGCGGCGATAAACAAGCTAAAGATATAATACCTAGAAACAGTACGTTAGCTGTTAGCGTTATCCACAAGACGCTCAAATTTGATGCGTTTAGGCGACCCATCTTTATTAGCAAAAACGTACCAGCAAACATCATTGACGATAACGTCGCCCAAAGTATCTCCACTCTATTACTCTCTCCAGTGATTAGGGCTTCCCTGCCCACCGGACCAATCCTTTAAGCGCGACTCGTAACCATTGCCTTCACGCGTTGTCTCAAGTGAGGAGTAACGAAGATAGTCAAAAGCACTATTATGCTGCCTGTAATCAGAGGAACTGCACCAGGCGAGATAAACAATAAGCCAGCAATAAATAGGGCTACCCTAGCAGCTGCATTCAGCGCTTCTATGAAGAACCCTTCCACTGCAGCACTCAACAGGATTACGCCGATGGCCGCACCTACACAACTAATTGCAATGTGAGAGATACTTCCTTCTAGAAGCAGCCCATCACCATACATAAATGCAAAGGGTACGATGAATGCAGTTATCGCAAGTTTCACTGCACCAACCGCAATTCCCAGAGGTTTGGCATCAGCAATCGCCGCAGCAGCGAATGCAGCTACCGCTACAGGCGGTGTCATTGCTGACAATACTGCAAAGTACAGGATGAACATATTTGACTGCAGAGGAGAGAAATCCAGTGAAGCCAAGGTCGGTCCGACGAGCACCGCAGCCAAAATAAAGGCTGAGGGTGTCGGCATTCCCATACCTAGGATGATTGCTAATATGGCAGAAACTACGAGAACAAGGAAAGTAGTGTTTCCTGCCAACAAAAACACTAGATCAGCAAACTTGCCACCCAGCCCAGTCATCGAAATTCCGCCGATTACCAAGCCGGCAGCAGCACAAGCAGCCACAACCGAAACCATTCGAACGGTAGTTTCACCTAGGGCTTCCCAGATCGCCTTTAAACCCATGCGAGTTGAAGGTTTTACAGCCGCAACTGCAACCACACCTATGGTGGCAAAGGCAGCAACATAAGTAGGCGAGAATCCCATAATCAACGCCCCTGAAAGGACAACTAGCGGAAGGATAAACAAACCTCCGTTAGACATTGCATCCTTAACTTTAGGCACTTCATCTTCGCCAAGTCCACCCAGTCCCATTTTCTGAGAGCGAAGATGAACCTGCGCATATACGCACAGATAGTAAAGCAAAGCGGGAACAATACCTGCTATCGCGATATCACGGTATTCGATACCCGTATACTCCGCCATGATAAAAGCTGCTGATCCCATAACCGGAGGCAAAAGACTACCTCCCGTCGAGGCTGCAACTTCCACACTACCTGCCAAAGAACTCCTATAACCAAGGCGTTTCATAATTGGGATCGTAATTGAACCCGTGGTAACAACATCAGAAGTCGGACTTCCTGACATTGTTCCGTAAAGACCTGAGGAAATAATTGCTATCTTAGCTGGACCACCAACTCGGCGCCCTGCAAGAGCAGATGCCAGGTTGTAGAAGAAATCCGCACCACCCGCACGAGACAAAAACGTACCGAACAGAACAAAAAGGAATGCGTAGGTGGCAGCAACACGAAGAGGAACGCCAAAGAGCCCATCACTCGTAAACATCATAATGTCTAGAAAGTGATTGAATCCAACTTCACGAAAGCCCAACCCAAATGGAAGATCGTGGCCAAATAAGTTATAAACTACAAACGCTGCTACAACACTTGTCAGACCAAAACCCACAGTTCGTCTGGTAGCTTCGATAGTCAGGAATAGAAGTATCGAACCGGCTATGAGATCCGGCATTTCTAGAGGATAGAGTAGTGTGATCCTCTCAACAATCCGACTACTTTCAACAAAAAAGTAGATCCCAACAGCCGCACTAGCCAGCGACAGAACCCAATCAGTCGGTCCAGGCATATCAGACCGACCCCAGGGGCCGGCCGAATACATAATGAAGAGCAGAACAAGGATTGATGATAAAAATACTACTGTCATTCCAAACAGGTCAACATATACAACCGTCGTCGTATAAATCACTGTCAATGCTATTATTGCGCCAAATGCCTGGATAATTTTCGCTAATCCTGAACTGAGGCGGCGCTTGGACCCCGTCTGAATTAATAATGATAGTATGTCTTTCATTTAGATAATTCCTGCTCTTGTTTTTGTTATAGTTTTACTTCAAACCAACTTCTTCAAGATATTTGAGTGCGCCCTTGTGATAAGGAACTACGGTTACTGAAGCCATGATTTCGGGCGTTAACGCCTTCATCGCAGAGTGAACACTCACGATCGTTTCGTAATTTTCAAACAACGCCTTGGTCAGGTTGTAAGCGAGCTCTTCATCCATGTCCTCACGAACCGCCAGAGTTGCCCCCAAAGAAGCCGTATGTACGGCATTCGGAGAAAACTCATATGTTCCTGCTGGAATATCAAAAGAAACAGTCCCACTCTCCGCATTTATAGCGTCTACAGTGCCCTCTTCCATCGACAGCAGAGTAAGGTCTACACTGTTAGCCGCTTGCATAATCGAGCTATGTTTTACGAAGAGAGAATTGATCAGAAGATCTGCTCTGCGGTCCTGAATCAGAGAAATCTGCTCGCCAGATGCAGCATAAATAATCTTGCCACCCCAGCTCTCGATATCCGCTTCAGTAACACCGATAGCTTCTAGCATTTCCACTGCAATATTAGACGCAATATTTCCGCGTTTATTGATGGCAATCGTGATTGGTGGTTTTACTTTTGCGATGTCTTCAAAAGCCTTAATGCCATATTCTTCTGCGAAGCTATTGCTAATCAGCGCCTGCATAGGCGCCCAAGTGTAGAGGTAAGACAAAACACGAGCTGAGTCTATCGGTTCACGAAACGGATCGTCTCCTTTTTTTGCTAACAGGAGCTCCGCATCATGAATAATCGCGAGGTTTGCCTGATCACGATCGAGCAATCCTACGTTAGCAACGCCACCACCAGAAGTCTGATAGGTTATCTTAGAACCCTCGTAACTCTCTCTAACCGCGCCATCGACACCCGCTCCCAGCAGACTCCAAAGCCCACCAGGAGATGCACCGGCTATAGTCATCTCGTAGCTTTCTGAGTGCGCTATCGGTGATAGCATTAATACTGCGGAGACCAGCGTTCCGGCCATACCTTTTTTAATGGTTGAAAACATAATCTTTTCCTTTTGTTTTTGTTTTTTGAGTTTGCTTAATAACCAACTATGTAACAGCAATTTAATCTCGTACTGGAGATTTAACCTGTGACCTAGTGCCTGACAGACACCCTATTTATATCTTGAAACCCTCCATACTTGACGCGTGAAATAATTCCTCAGGCGTTACTAATCGCTTCGACAAACCTTCCGCGTGATGTTGTGCTAGGAACCGTTCTAGAGTGTGTTTATTCTGATCGAATCCGTACGACCAAAAATCATCACCCATCATCAACTTCGCAGCTCGAAGCTGATCCTCAACAAATGGAAGAGTCACCTTGGTCGCAGACGTATCAGACAAACGTTCGAGAGCAATTGTTTTCGATTTTTCAAACGCTTTGTAAACAGAGAATGGAAGCCATGGATGTTCTTCTACTAATGTTTTTCGAATCCCTAAAAGGTGCATGATTGGGAACAGCTTAGTCTTCTCATACCAAGCTTTCGCTTCAGCCATTGGGTCTTCAAATAAGTACCCTACATTAGGATGTCCCGCTGCAAAACAACTTGGTGCGCGAGGCCCGATCACCGCATCTATCTCACCAGCAGCGAGCATGCCTGATAGGGTTTTACCTTCAGGAATATTGTTAACTTCGACACCATCTGTGAGATTCAGGTTGACTTTTTCAACGCGGCCCGGGTCTTCATAACCTCCACGAACCCACTCGATCTCATTAGGCTTAACTCCATACTCTTCCTCTAAAAAGAGTCGAACCCAAACATTTGCTGTCAATTGGTATTCAGGCACACCGACTCGCTTACCTCTCAGATCCTCTGGTGACTTAATGCCACGATCAGTTCTGATGTAGACCGACGTATGTCGAAAAGCACGAGAAGGAAAAACAGGCACCCCGATGTATGGGCTGTTGTTGTCAGCAGTTTTCACCGTATAGCTACTCATTGAGAGCTCGGTGATATCAAAATCTGCATGCCTGAACGCACGGAAAAAAATCTCTTCCGGATCATGTAGCATAAAAACGGGGTCTACCCCATCAATTTGAACATCTCCGTCTACCAGAGGTCTCATGCGATCGTAGTTACCAACGGCAACAGATAATTTCAATTTACTCATGCTCTTCACACCTTTCGTTATAGTTGTTTTAGTGGGCTCGTCAGTCCAGCGGACTCAGAAACAAATCCGTTACCGCTCTCTCCTGATACCAAGCTCTTCGCATTCCATAATTCTCTGCCGCTTATACTACCAACACAACAAACTTTAAAAGTCGGAATTGTATGCGGCTTTGCTATTTATCCACTTCGTCGCAGCTAAAAGGGCTTAACGAGTAGGACTAGCTTTCACATCTGTATCAGCGTGACTACCTTCTTCATTAGAAAATAATTTAGATATAAAAGTTTAGATATCTAATTTTTTAATCTAGCCCATAAATTTGCGTCAGTCAACAAATATTACTTAGCGTAATAAGGAACCCGCCATATCAGGATAGTTGTCGTGTGAATTGATTCTTTAAATATTGTGCGGTGGACAGAAGTGAGAGCTGTGTGGCGCGTTATTCGAAAGAGCACCGGGAATGGATGGTACGGCAGATGATGCCACCGTTGAACCGCAGTGTGCCGGAGCTGGTCAAGGCGACCGGCATTACCGATGCAACCCTGTATACTTGGCGTAAACAAGCCAGAGCAGCAGGAGCCGTGGTGCCGAGAGGTGGGAAGCAGGCCGATCAATGGTCGAGACAAGACAAGTTTCGTGTGGTGTTGGAGAGTACCGGTCTCAATGAGGCGGAGTACTGTCGGCGCAAGGGTCTGTATGTCGAGAAGATCAAGGCGTGGAGCCAAGCCTATGAGCAGGCCAACACACCGGCCCGGCCAGCCAAAACCCGCCGGAGATGAGACGAGGAGAAAGCGGTCAAGAAGCGGATCAAGCAGCTGGAGAGCGAGTTGCGCCGCAAAGATGCGGCCCTGGCGGAAACCGCAGCGCTTCTGGTGCTGCGAAAAAAAGCCGAGGCGCTCTAGGGGAAGGACGAGGACGAATGATCAGCGCCCCAGATCGCCGTGAATCCGTGCAGTTGATCAACGACGGGCGCACGTCGAGCCCAGGCCTATGCCGAGCTGGGTCTGACTCTGCACACACTGCAACGCTGGCAGCACCGTCCGGAGGATCGGCGCCCCAACGTGCCACGCCCAGTACCGGCCAACAAGCTGAGTCCGGACTAGCGCCGCAGTGTGCTGGAAGTATCCAACCAGGCGGAGTTCGCCAGTCTACCGCCGCATCAGATCGTGGCGCGCCTGGCCGATCGCGGCACCTAGCTGGCTTCGGAGTCGACTTTCTACCGCGTACTGAAGGAAGCCCAGCAACAGCATCCGCGTGGTCGCAGCCGACCACTGGTGAAGCGGACACTGACCACCCATGTGGCCGACAGCCCGAACCAGCTGAGGTGCTGGGACATCACCTGGCTACCAAGCACCGTCAGGGGACACTACTTCTACTGGTACATGATCAAGAACGTCTACAACCGCAAGCTGATCCCACAGCATCAAGTTATCCATTCGAGCCAAGAAAATCTCTTTACGTGTTTTACGACGCTTGTTGTTGAATCCGCTGTCGGCAAAAGTGAGTTGATGCGACATGGTCAATCTCGAAGGTTAAAATGAATTGTCTCATACATAGGACTTATTCGTATCTCCCCTAGGTGTCCCACGGTAAACTCCTATTATTAATAGAGCAGCCTGAGACCGTGCTCTTTTCTTCTTTAAATAGGAGATATCTTTCATCCTGAAATTTAACAGCTAGAAGATTTCTCTGAGTCAGTAAGTCGTTTTATTATAGCTGCATACCTTTGCTGCCGTCCTTGTCATTATCGTGTTAACACAGATTGCCATCTGATTAATTTTCACCCTGCACTAAACAGAAAAAGAACGGATCTTGTTGAATAGATCTTTTCTTTACGTTTTTTCTTTATTTGTAGATCATTAAGCAATTTTTAAGAATCATTAAATGATATACAATACTTCGATGGCTTTCACATGTGAAAGAAAATTAGCCCTCCTAAACTTATAAATGGTGGAGTATATATGGCAAAAGTAATCAGCTTTGCGAATCAAAAAGGAGGAGTGGGCAAAAGCACTATCTGCATCCAGATGGCTTTTTATCTGTCCATCAAAAAGAAGAAAAAAGTCCTAGTTATCGATATGGACGGTCAAGGCAACACTTCTAGCCGGTTGGCTCCAAGAGTTGAGGATGCGGATTATCTTTTCACTCCAATCCTTTCAGGCACAAAAACAGCGGATCTTTTTGGCGATCATGTCGGTGAGATAGAAGTTCTAAAATGTCCTTCAGGTATGGATCTCATTCATGCTACCAAGAACGATCCAGACTTGTTCGAGATAGAAACGGTTCAGCTTGATCAGGCTATGAACCCGGCAAAACACCTCGAAGAATTGTTTCTTAATTACGATTACGTGCTGATAGATTGTCCACCCAGCCTTGGACGTAAACTTGTGGCTGCTTTAGTTATGTCAACTCATGTGGTTTGTCCGGTTAAGCTTTCTGGCTTTGCTGTAGATGGCGTTGAAGGCCTCCTCAATACAATCATCGGTATCAAAGAAGGTTACAACAGCTACTTGGAAATACTTGGCATTGTAATTAATGACATGGACAGGTCAATCAACCAAGAGCGGGCTTTCAAAGAACTTGAAGACTCTATCCCAGATTTATTGTTTAAAAATAAAATTATGCACCGTCCACCCTTAGATTCCGCTGTGACGGAGGGGATTCCAGTTTGGGAGCTTCGTTATGGCCATGTGGCCGCAAAAGAAGTTGAAGCAGTGCTGCAAGAAATATTAGAGAGAACGGAGTAACACATGGCTAAGATTGGAAATTTACAGAGCTTATCCGCTTTGGCTAAAGCGGCCTCAAACAGAAAAACTGAAGATGAGAAATCCATGTTCAGTGCAGAGTTAGCAGATAAAAAAAGCAAAAGAGTTATCACGGTATCACTAGATGATGTTCAATCAAAGAATCAAGTGCGTAAGCAATTCATCAACATTGAAGGCTTGGCTGACACAATGAAAGTAGAGGGGCAGCAAAGCCCTGTTATTGTTTACCCGAAGAACGACAGTGGTAAGTATGTTATTCAGAAAGGAGAGCGTCGCTGGAGAGCGTTAAGGGTCGCTGGTATAGACCAAATAGACATCATTGTTAACGACAAAGAAATGTCATCTTTGGATGAAGTGGCTGGTGAACTTATAGAGAATATCCAGCGAGAAGATCTAGCTCCAATGGAAATAGCAAATGCTTTAAAAGTGTTCGTAAGTGAAGGCTGGAAGCAAGTAGATATCGCAAAACGCTTGGGTAAAAGTGCCATATTTGTATCGACGCACCTTTCTTTGCTTAAGCTACCAGATTGCGTTCAAAATATTTATGAAAAAGGCATCTGTGGAGACACCGAAACGCTAAATAACCTACGTTTACTTTTTGATCTTAACGAAAAGAAATGCAAGGCCATTTGTGCATCTGCAACAAAAGATGGCATTACTCGTAAGCAGAGCCGGGATCTTTTGAATGACGCTAAGCGTGTAAAAGAAGAAGCTAAGAAAGAGAAAGCCAATGTGGTTGTTGATCCTGAAGAGGGCCTTACCAATAATATTGTAGAAAGATTTGAGTCTAACGAAGATTTAAAAGGTGGTGACTCTTCAGACCAGGAAAGTACTGATGATACAGCTTTCAACAAATCTGCTTCACATTCTACAGACGATACAATCTACCCCAGTGATACTGAAAATCAAATTGACCTTTTAAAAGGTTACGAAGCCGATGGTACAAATGAAGCTGACGATAATAAAGGTGGTGGCGAGGCATGTAAGTACGTTGATCCTAAAAAGCTCGTACTGTCAGTCAACGCATTAATTGACGATGATGTTAAGTCAGGCATATTGTTACTAAATAGAGTTTGTAACGAGCCTAGTTTTGTTTGGGTAAAAGTGACAGAAGACTTTCAAGAGAAAGATGTTCTTGTATTAGCGTCCGACGTTGAGCTTATAAGCATGAAAGGCTTGAAGTAGGAGACAGAATGGAAGTGTCGAATGATATAAAAAGAAAGTTCGATATCATAAACGCGCTGTCGAAGGTGGAGAGGCCAACGCTGTCGTACTTGCAGCACGAGACTGACATTCCAGAATCTACGCTTAAGAGGCAGTTGGCGGCCATACGTGCATGCTTTGGCATGAGGATATTGTTTGTCCGTGAGCCTGACGGTAATAGAGGCGCAGTAGGCTATTATATTTTGGCCGATTGGGGTGTTATAGATCGTGATGAGTTCTTTAAGTTTTACATAAAATCTATGGTTTAAGAGTGTTCTTACAGCGAGACTAGAGGGGGTGCTATAAACAGTGTTTATGTTTTGTCTGCATCGATATTGTTTTTTTGTATTGGTAGTGGCCGTCATTATTTCTAGGCGTAACAAAAAAATCATGGAGGTAAAACTTCGTTTTATATCGATTGATGACCTAGTTTCTCTAGTGAAGGACACTGAACACGAAACCGTAAATCGCATTATAAATCGATCTGTAGATCGTATTGAAGATCCCTGAAATTAGTATTTCTGATTACACAGAACAGCTCGTGTTATACTAGAGGTCCAATCTTTCACATGTGAAAGATTGGACTTCAACCATCAGATCTCAAATTCCACAACGTATTGATCGTCGGCTACACCTGAAAATTCAAAGCGAGATCAGTCAAAATGATGATTTAAGTCTGGATTTTGCCACTGAAGGGTTTGGAGTTAAAGAGACCTCTGACTCGCCTAATGCAAACACTAAGAAAAAAGCCCCCCAATAAGCTTTCTGATGCTCATGATAATGAAGCAAAACTTCGCAAGAAAAAGCCTCCATCTGACATAGATCTTGCCGATCCCGGCGATCCAAGTGTTTTGAAAGATACAGAATATTGAAAAAGATAGAATCAGGGTATAGAAGAAGCAAAAGCGGAATTAATCACCAAACTCGATAAATATTCTGACGCGGTAACCGATTTAGTGAAGAAGGCGGTGCTTCCTCTTTTAGATAGAGACTCTTGGTGATGTTTTGTTTGTCATGATGAATAACCAATTAGCCATACTTTATCCCGATGGTGCAAAAAAGTTGGGAGAATCATCTGAAGTGCTGGCTTCTTTATGGAGTACAGCCTTGGTATCTGGCGATCCGGTCATGCCGAATAAGAAAATTCAAAGCTTTAGAGGCGTTAAGGATGTTGTTCTTATCCCAGAAATTTCATCAATGATTTTAAATGCCATCTCTTCAGACAGTGACGCTAATGCTAATGACTATTTACCAATGAAAGATCAAATCGATGCTGTCAGTAAGAAGAAAACAAGCGGAACAACAAGTAAAGAAAAAGCAGTAAAGTCAAACCCAAAGCCAAAATCTCAACCGGCTGCATGGCAGGAGCAAAACAAAACTCCAGCAAGACCGCTAGTTAAAAGAGCTTGAAAAGTATGTTTCTTTCCATCCAGCGCTCCCTGATGAATCTATTCGCATCGACCCTCTTAGATACTTTACGCGAGTCACTGAAATAGCGAGTCGTCTTGCAGCTTTAATACCTTCAGAAGCCGGTGCAAATTCATTTAAGAGCTTTACATGGCAAGCCCTTAATAACATCGCTCAAGGGTTGGTCATGACGTACCAAAGACCAAACTTAACGTTGCTTCGTCGATTTCTGGAAGGTGGCCCGGCCGGTTTAGTGATCAAAGCCGTGGAAGCCTATGCAGAAAAAAACCTTAAGGATTGGGAAAATTTAGCACAACCTTATAAAGACAAGGCCAAAAACGGCCATAAAGAGAAGCTGGCGTTCGCTCTGTTGCGATTTTATTATGATGTCATTCAGCCGGACTACCCAAGTTCTGAACTTGAAGGTTTGTTAAGCATGTTTCAGCACGACGCCACTCACTTTTCAAAGATGGTTTCAAATCTACTGCCAATAATGAATATGCTGACATCAGGAGAGTTAGGAAAGATGCTTTCTCCTGACGCTACAGACCTCCACGACCTGCGTGGCATAACAGATACAGCAAAAATCATAAACAACGGCCAAGTTGCTTACATTGGCCTCGATTCACTCACGGACAGCATGGTTGGTAGTGCTATCGGCTCAATAATGCTGTCAGATCTCACCGCCGTTGCAGGTGATCGATACAACTTTGGAGTGAACAATAGAGTCGTGAATATCTTTGTAGATGAGGCAGCTGAAGTGATAAACGATCCTTTTATTCAGCTGCTAAACAAAGGTCGTGGTGCAAAGCTTCGCCTTTTTGTTGCAACGCAAACTTTTTCAGATTTCTCAGCCAGAATGGGCAGCAAGGACAAAGCCATTCAGGTTCTAGGGAACCTTAACAACAAATTTGCTTTGCGTGTGCTTAATACAGAAACACAAGAATACATCACCAGCAATTTGCCAAAAACTAGGGTGAAATACGTCATGAGGACGCAAGGACAAAATACGCACGGAGACGAACCGGCTATGCACGGTGGCAACCAAGGAGAGCGTTTAATAGAAGAGGAATCCGATTTAATACAACCTCAACTACTCGGTATGCTGCCAAATTTAGAGTTTTTCGCAACCATTTCTGGTGGAAGGCTAATAAAAGGTCGCCTGCCAATTCTAGAGTAATAAGTGCAAACATAAACCATGTTAAAGGAGGCACAATGTACAAGAACCCTTATTACCAAGTGACCAGCGGGCTTTAATTAAGATCTAAAGGCAAGAAAAATATTGAACTGCTATCGCTATTATAATTTGATTGGCCGATTTCTCTATTCATTTTAGAAAGGATAAGCGAGTGCTTTTATTATGAATCCGATCTTGAAGATGAGGAAGTCTATCAAATAATAGAAAAGGCGCTGTATCGATATGGTGAAGCTGTCTATTTTAAAAAAGGAAAGAAGATGCCAGATCCTATGCGATTTGCTGTTTTCTTAGAAGCCTTAATCTCGGAAGCATCGACAGCACTAGGGATTAAAGTGTTAGCAAGAAGCTGTGTCGAAGTTAATTCCATCACAGATTTTATGATTATAAGCAGAGAAGGGGACGCGTCATCCGGTGAGGATACTAATAAGGAAATAATTCGAGACCCGCTGTTTAACCTCATAACCAGCCATAAAGTAAAAAATGTATTAAGGAGAGCTAAGTATAAAAATACCCTTATGGCTGATAGTTAGCATACTCGTTATTGAGCTTGGCGCGGTATTGCTGCTTGTACCCGGTAGCTTTACCAAAGATGCAATACGAAAAGAAAGCGCGTATGTTGAGTCAAGTCTTGGCCCTAAAACGAGCGATTAGATAAACAATAAAGCTGACAGTTGGCATAAACTCATCATGATCGATTCTGGCATAGAAAGAGGAATCTACCGAACGTTCATTCCTACAGAAAAGGCGCGGAAAGCATCAAGAGGCATGGAGGATATGGGGCAGTTCTGGTTTGATTGGATTAAAGGCAGAATAAACACATTATCTGAAGTGGTTTACCAATTTCTGGCAAGAATTGCGTTGCTTGTTGTTTGGTCGCCTTACATGCTGATACTTCTTGTTCCAGCTGTCTACGATGGTCTGATGACGTGGCGGATCAAAAGAACAAACTTTGATTATGCTTCGCCTATTATTCACAGTTATGGCATTAGATCGATAGGTTACTTGTTTCTCGCTTTCTGCGTTGTTTCTTTTTCTCCCTTCGCCGTAAGCCCTCTTGTTATACCTGTTGTTATGATGATTGCCTGCATACTCATCGGTTTTGCCATCGGTAATTTTCAAAAAAGAGTTTGATTGTTTCTGGGTGGTCAATTCTGACCATCCGAAATCTTTCACATGTGAAAGAGGACAAGAAAGGCATTAATGGTTTTTTAAAGCTAGGCTCTCGATCTACTTTTAACTTAACTATTTCGAATCGATCACACAGTATCTTTCACATGTGAAAGAGATCAAGGCGGACAATAGAAATATATAACTCAATCGACAGTCCTAAAGCCATTGATGGGCTATGCAATATTGTCGCGTACGATCTTAAAAAAGAACTGTGTAGAGAACAGTTTTTTGTGGTCGACCGCACGATTAATTCAAACTAACCAAGTCCTTTCAATCCCTCCTAGCAGTCAAGTTAACAAATTTGACATCTTTAAGTGTCATTATTGTAATCTTGTGTCCTACCGAAATTAAGTCTACAATTATGACATCTTTAAATGTCATTTTTGCTAACTAGAGGTGTATTGTGAAAAAGTCTGAGGCAATTAAAAAGCTCTTAGAATATGACAAGCGTAGTCGCTGTGTTTTTACTAATTCAGATCTAGCCAAAATTTTTCATCAAGATAATGATCGAACTTTGCGCGCTGGAATTAAACGTTTGCAAGAAGATGGCTTACTCATCCGAATGATTAATGGTGTGTACTTATTCAATTTAGCGCAGTCGAAAGGCAGTGATACGTTGGAGCAAATTGCTAAAACTATTCGACGTGGGGAATATAACTACATTAGCCTGGAGTCAGCACTTTCTGATTTCGGTGTTATTTCGCAAATTCCAGTAGATCGCTTAACGGTTATGACAACGGGGCGTTCCGGTGAATTCAAAACACCTTTGGGTACAATTGAATTTACGCATACGAAACGAGATCCAATGGATATTATAGAAAATACCAGTTTAGTCGGCAGACCACTTAGGTTAGCAACGAAACAAACGGCATACAGAGACTTAAAACGAGTTGGTCGAAATACACATTTAGTAAGCAAGGATGGGCTATATGAAAATTGATCAAGAAAATTTCGCGCTATTGGTGAATAAAGCAATGAAGGTTGAAAATGTATCTCATATGCGTTCAGTGATAGAGAAAGAGCTCTTACACTACGATATTTTATTTGCGCTAGAGAAGGGTGGACTTTTAGACAAACTAACTTTTCAAGGTGGCACGTCGTTACGACTTTGTTATGGAGGCAATCGTTTAAGCGAAGATCTTGATTTTGTTGGCGGGAAGGATTTCAGCTCAGCAATATTGGCAGACATGAAACATTGTATAGAAAAGTACACTGGCGAACGATACGGGCTTGAAGTGACAGTAAAAGAACCAAAGGATCTAAAGCAAGATCCTAAATATTCTGAATTGAGCATTGATAAGTGGCAAATAGCGGTAGTGACTTCTCCTGAGAGAAAAGATTTACCAAAACAAAAAATCAAGGTAGAAGTGGCAAACATTCCAGCCTATACAAGAGAGCCGCAACCTCTTCAAATAAACTATGATTTTTTGCCTGATGGGTACAGTGATACGCTAATTTTGACAGAAAGCTTGGATGAAGTCATGGCGGATAAAATCATTTCTTTACCTGCCACAACAAGGTATGTCCGCCACCGAGATATATGGGATTTAGCTTGGTTACAGCAACAAGGCGCGACACTCAATATGGACTTAGTTAAGAAAAAGGCGTCAGATTATAAACTTGAACACTTCAACAAAATGTTAGAAAACTTTCTCGAACGACTTCCTGATATTGTGTCTAGTGAAGCATTCATTGCAGAAATGAAACGTTTCTTACCAACAGATGTATTTGATAGAACCCTAGCTCAGGATAAGTTTCAAGTTTACCTGCAAAATAATTTGGCGAAACTATTTAAAACTGTGAGTAACGAATTTCTAGGCAACGTTACTAATAATGAATTTAGAATGTAAAAAATTGGGTCCACAAAGCAGTGACTTTGTAGACCCAAATCTTTTAAGTGCCTTGGGTATCACCACAGCCCTAGACCTAGACCTAGACCTAGACCTAGACCTAGACCTAGCCAATATCTCTCCTAGAGTCATCAGAGGTCAGTTTTAAGTGGTTTTATTGTGAACCGTCAGAGAGCTCAATAGCGATTCGTGCATTGAACTTGAAGCGATCCCACCAACTAAGAAACAAACCGTTTGTAGACGTTCATTTGGCGTAAAAGTAACGAAATTTGAATTGTTACATGAAGCCATTAGTGAACTACTCGTGGCTAAAGCCGACGAGTATGCGGCATATATTTGATCAAAACGCCCAATCTGTATTTAAAAGATTAGTAAGCTCCGCATTTACTGCGTCACGATCTGCTTTAGCATTAACTGTTTTTACCTGTATAGCTGGAGCTGGAATATTCCCAGACAATGAAGCGGCGTAGTATTGTGCAAAGCGAACAGCTACTGCGCCTTGGTCGAAGCGGTGTTGAAGAAAGTCCCTTTGCTCCTCGGACTCCAAGCTCGGCCAAATAGGCATAAGTTGCTCCTCCAAAAAACGTTTCTTATGGACGTCTGTCTCCGTTGACACTTTAAGCAAATCAACCAAATCAGCACCAGTATCTGAATTCGCATAATCCTCTTCAATGGCTTTATTAAGCCATCCAGCGGCATTCTTAATTTTTGTGGCACTGTCCTCTGCGGAAAGGAGCTTCATATTGGAGAGACAGCGTGTTACGCCATAGGTGGCTATTAACCTGTCGGAAACAGAGGACTTGAAGAAAAGATTAAGCTGACGCTTAACAGACAATCGAACTTCGTTTTCCCCCTCTATCGGAACAAGCGAGCCTTTAACTATTTTAGTTGGGTGATAACCAAACTTCGTCGTTATAGTGAATACGATTGTTTTCACCTTGGCCGTTGATTTTGGCGTGAGGCGATCTGGAAAACTGTACTTCACATCAATGTCAGTAGTGTTTAAATCATCTACAGCAGGTTGAAGTACCCTTGTATGGAAATTGCTAAAACGAGGATATTTATCACCCAGTTCAAGCACTTCACGCAATTTATCATAGCTAAGCGGCAGACTAATACTGAAGTTCCCTTTCTTTACCTTCTCTAGCGAATAAATACTCCTCAGTAACTCATACAATCTAATACCATATTGTGACTCCATCCCTTGGACATGATGTAAATGGTATTTAGTAAAATGGCCTTTGAGATTGATAAGATAAGGTTCCAGTTCGGGGTGAAAGCTAAAAGAAGCAATTTTTTCTTTATCATCCCATTTTGATTTATAAAAGAGGTTCACTTTCTCAAACGATTTTCCGTCGTCGATCTGTTTTCCATCTTTGTCTTTCATTGGCAACCTAATAATCTGGCTTTGTAGGTTGGTTGTTATCTCATCAATATGTCGATGAAGATTTCCAATTGACGACACACCCAAGTTTTCAAGATCGGCCTTCGTAAAATTCCACTGGTTTTGCTTTTTGAAAGGTTCAAGAGGATTTATTAGCGCAATCAGTGCGTTCACAATTTTCAGTTCAACCTTCGACAGATCAAATCTTCCCCACACTAGAGCATTATCCTTATAAATGACTAAGTCATTCTTTAAAGCTAACTCGGGGGTAACGTTTTTAACACAATCAATTTCGGTGCCGTCATGCTCTAGTGTGCCTTCAAGAACTTCGTTTTCGCCTATCATAAAAACCTACACCTGATTAGCTTCTCTTTGATGTCAAAAAGTTGCTACATAAAGCCAGTGACTCAGCCAAAAAAAGGCATTTTGCCCTTTCACATTGATAAAAATGTAGTCCTTACGACCGCAAAGCCTAAAAGTTGCTACATAAAGCCAGTGATTTAACCAAAAAATAGAGCCATGGCTCTTTTTACTGATCAAACGTAGCAACTTTAGACCATAAAATCTATAAGTTGCTACATAAAGTCAGCGCTTAACCCTAAAGTTACTACAAAATGTCACTTCAATCACTCAAAAGGCCACTTTTCAATGATCTTCCGTAGCAACTTACTGGTTAAACGTAGCAAAACAGAGCTGTTTGCTGGCTTTATGTAGCAACTTACTAACCAAACGTAGCAATTTACTGATTTTATGTAGCAACCTGCTGCCCAAATGTAGCAACCTACTAGCTTTATGTAGCAACTTACTGGCTTTATGTAGCAACTTCTTGAACTATGTTCATATAAATCAATAAGTTATCCACATCTAAACAAGTATAAACAAGGTAAACAAGAATAAATAAATAAACATGCCTGTGGATAGAATGACTTTTATTAAAAAGTGCTTTAATCCCTCCGCCTCTCTCTCCAACTTTAGGTCAAAAATTCGCATCGATTCAGAATCGAAACAGAAATTCATTCTGATTGCCAAGAATCTTTCACATGCGAAAAGTTTTTATTTTAGCTCAGTGCTTTGTCTACCTCTGATTCTTTTCTAATTGAGTACCTGAAAATGCTGTAACTGCCCAAAAAAGACCATAACGCATTAGATGCAGAACTTTGCCTAAAGCAAAATAAGAAGAAACTAATTAAAAGTAAGTTTTATGAAACCTGTTCGTATTCCAGAGCGAGTAGATAGGCCGCCACACTTGCTTTTGTGCGTATTCCGGTGATTGCGAACGCTTGTTTCGGTTTATTCCGAACACTTGAACCAGCACTTTTTCTCTTTCCCTATTTTTACTCTAAGTGTTCGGATTGCGCCAGTCTTCTCATTGACTCACCTCCCAGTTCTATTCGATGACTGTTGTGTACCAGCCTATCCATCAGTGCATCCCCGACGGTCGCGTTTTCGATCATGTTGTACCACTCTTTTACAGGTAACTGACTGATGACGATTGTGCTGCTGTTTTGATAACGATCTTCAAGCACCTCTAACAGGTGCCCTGCATGATCCTGAGTCAGTTTCTCCATTCCCCAGTCGTCGAGGATCAGTAAGGTTTTCTTAGCAAGCGATTGAAGTTGTTTTTGATAACTGCCATCCAGTCGACCTGCGCTCAGGTCATCGAGCAGGCGAGTTAATCGGTAGTATCTGACCGTGTGTTGTTGGTCACAGGCACTGGTTGCCAGTGCGCAACCAAGGTACGTTTTTCCTGCACCTGTTGGGCCTGTGATCAAGATGTTCTGATGTTTGTGCAGATAGCTGCCCGTTAGAAGTTCACTCATCTGTCTGCGATTAAGGTTACGTCCTTCTTTGTACGCGAGTTGGCTTGCTTGGGCGTCAACTCTCAACTTAGCTTGTCGTTTAAGTCGTTGGATTTTAGTCTGGTTGCGATTCAAAATTTCACTCTCCAGAAGCAGGCTGAGCCTTTCCTCGAAGTCCAGCTCTGCGTAGGTGCTCAGTTGTTCTTGTTGCTGCTCTAACGCTTTCGCCGCATGGCTCAAGCGAAGGGTTTTGAGTTGATCACTCAGTGCGTTCATATTATTTCTCCTAGTGATAACAGTTCAGACCACGAACATTGCTGTGAACAAGGTTCGGGGTGTTCGTATTGTCTTTGCTCAGCTGTCCTTCCCGATGGTTCTTAAGCAGGTTATTAATGAAGGTATAATTAGGTTTTGTCAGCATCAGCGCATCTTGACAGGCCTGCTCTAAGCGCGACTCACCATGGGCTTTACTCAGATTAAGTAACCCTAGACAGGAACGATAAGACTGCTCTGGATGAGGCTTGGAGCTCAGCATCTTATTCACCACTTCTCGTGTGGCTGGGCCGATATTGGCGCCCCAACTGAGCAAACGTCCAGGCGACCACTTTTGATGTTGATGATTGCTCGGCATGTGTTCAGAGTGAGTGCTGGTTCCACGCTCCCTTTGGCTACGTGGATGCTGAGCAACCAAGTTCCCTTGATGGTAGATCTGCACTAGACGGTTGGAGGCTTCCAGTTCGATATGATGGCCCACAAGTTGATGGGGAACCGAGTAGTAATGACGGAGATATTCGATGTGGTAGTCGGGGCCAACTTTGGCTCGTTTGGTTTCGGTGTACAGGTAACGCTGCCTAAGAAGGGGCTTTAATGCAGGTTTATCGAGTTTGTC
>NZ_QPJQ01000029.1 GCF_003337275.1 Marinomonas foliarum
GAAGTGTTTAGGGTTCAAGCAACCAGCCGTAGTGTTTAAAGAAATGTGCTTAGTTGCTTGAAGTGAAAGTGTCGCACTTCGGACTTGAATTCAGGGGTCAACAATGCGATTAACGAGCCAAGCTCAATAAAAAGACCCAATGCATCCTTTCGCTGCTGCACTTTTTCAACAGAACGAGAAGCCAATGTTTTATGAACAATGCTCTCCGTCTCCTTTAGCATTTCATCACTTTTTATCAGGATGTCAGCGACTATCGTAGCGTTCCCTTCGTTAAAAAGGAGTCGCTCAATTTCCAGCATTTTTTCTTGTAAAAAAAGCAAAAGGCTTTCATATTCAGGTAAACGCTTAAATAGCACATGAAGTTCGCCAGCCTCTAATACATGGATACGACTATAAAGTATGTCAAAACGTAATTTGGCTTCTTCAAGGCGCTCTTCAGTAAATTCATCTTCCAATAACTTCAATGTACTTTTAAGCTTCAGCGACTCTCTGTCTAGTTGATATGCCGCCCAAAGTGCATCTTCTTCGACCGCAGACATGATCACTTTTTGCCGATCAACCAACTCAAAGAAAATCATGACAGAGGCACCCATAAAAATGCATGCTGCCATTACTAATAAAAGTATAGGTGAGGTTTTGTTAACCCCAAATCTGCGGAGCACAGTAGAAATATATCGATGCATGCTGGTTTTTACTCAATACGTATGGATTTGATTTGCCAAACAGACCGATTGTGAATTACTTCATTGTTTAAACTGGGGTAATCACTAAAAGGATAAAGGAGAAACAGCGGTCCTTTATTTCTTACCGACATAGGCACACCGTTCAGATCCATAGCTAAAATAACATTGTATTCCTCACCATCTTGACTCGGAACAACCGAGCTAAAATCATTCAACGCAGTTACTGATAAGGCCCCATCCTGAGCTCCCACCGCAGCCATTAAAGAACGTAATAAAGGGCCTCGATATGAATCAACACCTTCACTCCAAGGGGTATCTGTTTTTAATTCGATTACATCTAAACTCATCAACATTTCACGATCGAACTCCGCCGTACTATCCGCAGTATTGGTGTTCTTTATACTGCCGCTGACAGTCAGAATAACTTTACCTGACGGCTTAGGTAATTCATGAGCTTGAATATTAGACAATGGAAGTGCGGTGGCTACAGAGATCAAGCCTAAGACAAAATACTGCTTCATTCAGTACACCTATATAAATGAATATTTTCCAAGGAGTATAAAGAATAAATATGAGATTTCCGTCAACGCCTTACGAAACAACACACTTTCTACACCGACAAGAACAAAAGAAAAATAATGAAACACATTTATATAAAAAAAACGCTTTGCGAAGCAGCTATCTTACGTAGCCACTCCGAAAGCGTCGTTAGACAAGCGCCCAGCTAGAAAGCGTAAGCGATGATAGAAAAAGTGATAACAATAAAGGCTATGGAACCGGCTGGCCCTTTGAAGCAATCCAAACTCTAAACCAGTCATCATCACTAAGGTGCGTTGACATAGCTTCTACCGCGACAGCTAAACGATCGATCTTACCAGACCCCATTACAGGACATATTCCTGACGGGTGCTTTAGTATCCACGCCACAACAATCTGATCTACGGTGCAGTTTTTTTCTTGAGCTAATTCATTCAACACAGCCTGTACGCGCTTAGCTTTCTCACTGGTTCCAGAAAACAACTCGCCACCAGCAAAAGGCGACCATGCCATTGGTGTTACAGCATGCTGCTGCAAGTGATCTAATGTACCATCTTCAAAATGCTGCAACGCAAGTGGTGACAATTCCACCTGATTGATGATCAAAGGCGCATCAAGGCGAGACTGCAACAAATCAAATTGACGAGTAGTAAAATTGGACACGCCAAAGTGCTTAACTTTACCGAGTGTAAATAACAAATCAAACGCCTGTGCGACCTCATCCGCATCCATCAAAGGACTCGGTCGGTGCAACAACAAAGTATCGATGTATTCACACTGCAAATTTGCCAAAGATTGATCGACACTTGCCAATATGTGTTCAGCGCGATAATCATATCGATGAACCTGAATATCAGGACGATTGTCAGACGGCAACAAAATCCCACACTTAGTGATGACTTCCATCTTATCTCGCAAAGCGGGTTTAAGCTTTAGTGCCTCGCCAAACAAAGCTTCACACTGATAACCACCATAAATATCCGCATGATCAAACGTCGTCACGCCAAGGTCTAAACATGCCTCAATAAAACCTAGTGTTTCTGAGGACGTCATATTCCACTCTTCTAGTCGCCAAAAACCTTGTGCGATACGTGACCCGTCAAAACCAAGGGGGTGATATTGGTGTCTCATGGATATTTTCCTCAACGTCATTATTTTATTTATCAGCATTCTAAAGAGACTTTGCTATAAAAAACAGCAAACTGAGTGAATCGGCACAACTGACAGGAAACATCATCGAAGGTATACTATGCAACATTCAAGACTGACCTCTGCTGAAAGAGCGACGCGACCACCTTTATTACGGACAAATTATCACGAGTTAATTGCGGGCAATATCGGACACTTATAATTTACACGCAGCGACACATCAGTAAGCACAAGAGCGAAACAATAAACACAACACTACTGTGATGGACTTAATAATGAATTCAATTACGCTAGGCCCTCTTTCCAAAGCAAATGGAGAGATTCAGATCCCAGGTTCCAAAAGCCTTTCAAACCGCATTTTATTGCTAGCAACGCTAGCAAAAGGCACCACGAAAATCACCAACCTACTAGACAGCGACGACATTCGCCGCATGCTAGAAAGCCTAACTAAATTAGGCGTCAACTATTCTCTAGAAAACAACGGCACAACCTGTGTACTAGAAGGCCTTGCTGGGCCGATTCAAGCTGATTTCGGAGACCTATTTCTGGGTAACGCCGGCACAGCTATGCGCCCTTTAGCCGCGGCACTTTGTCTAGGCAAAGGCGAGTTCTACCTACATGGTGAACCACGTATGCATGAACGCCCAATTGGTGACCTAGTTGATGCCTTAACAGCTCTCGGTGTTGATATCGCTTACGAAGGCGAGAAGAACTATCCGCCTTTACGAATTAAAGCGAACGGCCTATCTGGCGGTGAAGTTTCTATTAAAGGAAACATCTCAAGCCAATTCCTAACCGCTATTCTAATGAGCGCGCCATTGGCGAAAGGTGACTTAACCATCAAAGTAGATGGTGAACTAGTTTCCAAGCCATACATAGATATCACCCTGCATGCCATGAAGCAATTTGGTGTCGACGTTGAAAACCAAAACTACCAAGCATTTGTGGTAAAAGGTCAACAAACCTACCAAAGCCCTGGTGAAATAATGGTAGAAGGTGACGCCTCTTCTGCGTCTTACTTCCTAGCCGCAGCAGCTATTGCTGGTGGAAAAATCAAAGTTCATGGCGTTGGCACTGACAGTGTACAAGGCGATGTAAAATTTGCGGAAGTACTCGAAAAAATGGGCGCTAAGATCACTTATGGCCCAACTTGGATTGCCGCAGAACATAACGAACTTAATGGCATTGATCTAGACATGAACCACATCCCAGATGCAGCCATGACTATAGCGACTACTGCCCTTTTTGCAAAAGGTACAACGACGATTCGCAACATTTACAATTGGCGTGTAAAAGAAACAGACCGTTTGTACGCCATGGCAACGGAGTTGAAAAAGCTCGGTGCTGATGTAATTGAAGGCGAAGACTTCATTACCGTCACGCCCATTGAGAAACTACAACATGCCGCCATCGATACTTATAACGATCATCGCATCGCTATGTGTTTCTCGCTGGTTGCTTTTTCAGATACACCTGTAACTATCAACGATCCGGGCTGCACATCAAAAACCTTCCCAACCTATTTCGAACTGTTCAACACAGTTGCAAGCTAAGTTTTTAAAGGACGCAAGCCTTCTTTAAACCTACTTCTTCGAACAAAAATAGTAAAAGCCAAATCCCTATCAGAGATTTGGCTTTTTTTGAAAAAAAAGCCCCAGCATGAACGGCTGGGGCAAGGCTCTCAATACAAAGGGAAATGTATTAATGAAATATTACGATTGTGGCTGTACTGGAGTTTCCAGCTTTTCAATTTGCTGAGGCGTCAACAACTCATAAAGGCCTGCACGGTTCTTTGCATAAGCCACGGTCAGATCTTCTGTTAGCTCACCACTTTTTTCTGCAAGATCATCCACCTTATCCATGTAGCCTTTAGAGCCTGGTGATAAACTACTTATCTCCATTTGAGTCGTTTGTAACTGCTCTTGAATTTTACGAATTGCCTTACCGTCTTTTTCAAAAAGGTCAGACACTTTGGTTTGAGTTTTTTCATCCAAACCTAGCTGTTGCGCGATGCGACTTGCCAGTTGTTCATGGCTTGGTGCAGTATTGATTGGAGCGCTTTGCACCGCTTCACCTTTAGACATATCGCCCTGAGGCGTTTTAGTTTCTGCAAATGCACTGACGGCTACGCCAGTAATAATCGCGGCACTTAAACCAATCGCACCCATCATTCCTGCTTTTTTACGATTAAACATAGTTAGCTCCTTACGCTCTGTTTCCTGTTTGAATGAAATCCATTATGTCGATTTATCTGTCAAACAGTGCCAAAGAGAGTGAATCGAGATGCACAACTTGTCATGAGAACGTAAAGGAAAGTGCGCATTCACCGTTTTTTCCTAATAAGCGAGCAAACCTGAACATATTCTTAGAAGTGCGAATGATTGGCTTTACGATCATCCACATTTAAATGTAAGAAAGCGCTGGATCCCAATCTTTCCAGACCACTTCGCGCCCCTGTTGACGAATCATCTCCATGATTTCTGCAACTGGCCTTTCGTCACTGATCTCAAATTGCTCTAAGGCTTCCAGAGAATCATCCGCGTATCCACCCGGTTGGGTTTTCGACTCCGCACTCATGGTGGTAAAGCCCATACGCACCGCATGATGGCGGAATTCAGGGGACTCACGAGTAGACAAGCTCATTTCCAAATCTCGATCAAACAAGCGCCACGCAGCAATAAGCTGAACTAATTGACGATCTGAAATGACTGATTTGGGAACGATCCCACCCTCACAAGGACGAATACGCGGGAACGCCACACTAAAACGACTGCGCCAATAACGCTTTTGCAAATGCCGTAAATGATGTGCCATCATCACAGAGTCAGTACGCCAATCCTCCAAGCCAAGTAACACACCCAAGCCAATTTTATGGATACTTGCTTGCCCGATTCGATCCGGCGCGTCTAGTCGATAGTTGAAGTTGGATTTGTTGCCGCGTAAATGATGCTCAAGATAGGTTTTTCGTCGATAAGTTTCTTGATAAACCAGCACACCATCTAAGCCAATACCTTGTAGCTGTTTGTATTCGTTTGCATCTAATGGCTGAACTTCCATGGAGAGCTGACTAAAATGCGGCTTGATAAGCGGAATCATGCGCTCAAAGTAAGGCATAGAGACTTTATTGGTTTCTCCTGTCACCAGGAGAATATGATCAAAGCCTTTGCCTTTAATCGCTTCGATTTCCTTTCCTAGCTGGGTTTGATTTAAAGTGAGACGCTTAATCGCGTTGCTCATAGAAAAACCACAATAGGTACATTCGTTCGCGCAGGTGTTAGACAAATACAAAGGCGCAAACAAACTCACCGTTTTACCAAAGCGTTGCAAAGTAAGCTGCTCGCTTTTCGCCACCATTTCCAGCAAATACGGCTCTGCGGCAGGAGAAATCAAGGCTGCAAAATCATCCACATCCAACTTGCTTTTGCTCAAGGCTCGCAACACATCTTGCTCAGTTTTTTCTTGATGCGACCGTGTCACTTCCTGCCAATCGGCATTTTCAACAAACTCGCTGAATTGACCTTTCGTAGCAGGACTTTGTTCTAGCATGCGAATTTTTTGACTGGCTCCTTCTATCATGACAGAGCCCCAATGAAATCCGTCAAAGGGCTGGTGGCATTCGCTTGCAAGCGTTTTTCCCCCAAACCCGATTCATAAGCCATACGCCCTGCCTCCACAGCAAGTTTAAAGGCCTTGCCCATTTGAGCCGGTTGCTTAGCGACGGCCATGGCCGTATTTACCAATACCGCATCCGCACCAATCTCCATCGCTAAAGCAGCATCAGATGGCGCACCAATCCCTGCATCCACAATCACAGGCACCCTACTTTGCTCAATAATAATTTCCAGAAAAGGACGACTCGCCAACCCCATATTCGAGCCAATAGGCGACCCCAGCGGCATAACACATTGACAGCCCACTTCTTCCAATCGCTTACAAAGCACGGGGTCGGCATGAACATAAGGCATCACCACAAAGCCTTTTTTGATCAACTCTTCAGCGGCCAATAGGGTTTCCATACCATCTGGCATCAAATAACGCGGATCAGGATGAATCTCCAACTTCACCCAATTGGTTTCTAATGCCTCACGAGCAAGTTCAGCGGCAAATACCGCTTCTTTCGCGGTGCGCGCACCAGACGTATTAGGCAATAATTTCATCCCCTGTTGCAGCAAAGGCTGAAGAATATTGTCCGTCTGATTTTTTAAATCCATACGACGTAACGATAACGTGACTAACTCACTCTCACTAGCGTTTAAAGAATCCATCATGGCATCGGCACTGGCGTACTTGCCAGTTCCGGTAAAAAGCCGAGAATGAAATTCGTGTCCAGCAATAAATAAAGACGACATATTAGCCTCCTGCAATCGATTCAAAAATAAATACCTGACTCTGCTCATTCAGCTCCGTACTAGACCACAAGCTTTTTGGCACCACTTGCTGGTTAATCGCAATGGCAATACCCTGCTCGCTTTTGCCTAATTGAGTAAGCAAATCTTGGAGCGTCTCTCCAACAAACTCATGAGACGCATCGTTCAACATAATCTTCATTGCTCGCCTCCTTTATTTCTTTGAGTGTTCGAGTGCTGTTCAAACGACCTAATGAGTAATTGTGTCGCTGCTTCTGGATCAATCGCTTTAGTGATGGCTGTCACCAAGGCAACACTATCGACGCCCGTATGCGTAACGCTCGGCAATCGTTCGGCATTGATACCACCAATGGCCACAGTCGGAAACGCGCCTTTTAATAAAGTTGCGTAATGGACCAGTCGACTTAAGCCTTGTGGCTGAGATGGCATATCTTTGGTTTGTGTTGGAAAAATATGGCCCAAAGCAATGTAGCTTGGTTGGATAGATTGAGCTCGAGCAATTTCATAGTAGCCATGGGTACTGATGCCGAGTCGCAGCCCTGCAGCTTGGATTTTCGCTAAATCCGCCACCTCCAAATCTTCCTGACCGAGATGAATGCCATAAGCGCCAAAAGCGATGGCCTGCTGCCAATAGTCATTAATAAAGACTTGCGCGTCGTACTCTTTACCCAAGGCAATCGCCTGTTGGATTTTACTTTCTAGATCTGCGTCGTCAGGGTCTTTGATGCGCAACTGAGCGATTTTCACGCCTTGCTTTAACACTCGTTCCAACCAATCCACAGAATCAACAACGGGATACAAGCCCATTTTTTTGAGGTCCATCTTGGCAAAAGGCCGTTTTGTTGGCGCCTTTGTGCTCATGTTTGGTGAAACAATCGCTGGAAGGTTTTCAATCTGAAGAGGCCAACCAGGTCGACCCAATGAACCAATTCCTTTGCCTATTTCCACGCCTGTTTTCAAGGCACCAGTGATATAAGCTTGCGCCATAGTCATCGCATCCAAAAGATCGTAGCCATGAGCAATAAAGCTCGCTAATGCTGTCGACAAGGCGTTGCCTGTGCCACGGGTGTTTTGTACAACCAGTCTTTCGCATGCGAAACCAATGATAGAATCCCGGTTCACTAGCCAGCCTGTTGCCTTCTCTGAATCTAATTGACCTGATTTCAGCAACCAAGCACACTTGGACGACGATAAATACGCAGCCAACTGACCTTGTATATCAACCACTGACTGCTGAGCTGATAAACCTGTCAGCCGTTCAAACTCCATCAAATTGGGTGTAATGACATCCACATAAGGCAGCACTGATTCCAATAAAGACGCTGCGACTGAGTCTTGCTGCAATTGATCTCCCAACTCGCTGCTCGCCGCCATAACGGGATCAAAGACAACCAACACAGTAGGAAAGTCTGCTTTAACACGCTTCAACCAAATCGAACAGGCTTTTACTATCTCAATGGATGGTAGCAAGCTCACTTTAATAGCATCTGGCGGTACATCATCGAGCAAGGTTTGCCACTGCTCATCGAACATGGACAAAGAAACAGCCTCGACGGAGCGCACTTCTTTGGGGTTTTGCGCTGTGATGCAAGTGACGATGGTTTGCACATGGCAACCTAAATCTTGCCCTGTACCCAAATCCGCTTGAAGTCCAACGTTGGCGGACGAGTCCGACTCGCCCACGCACCAGACCACAGGAGGTTTTATAGACATATATCCTCCTTTCGCTTACAGCGATTCTTCTTTTGATTTGTTTGACGTTATTTTATCTGTGGTTAACTTATCTGTGGTTAAGTAGACATCACTACCTAGCTCACGAAAGTGCTCAGACATTTGCTGCATACCTGCGTTCGCTTCTAAAGCACTCACATCGATTGCCTGTGTGCCTTCGAACTCTTTTGCACTCTCTAACCCTTTTGCATAATCGCGAACTTCTTGGGTGATTTTCATCGAGCAAAATTTTGGCCCGCACATGGAACAGAAATGTGCCACTTTTCCGGAAGCTTGTGGCAATGTTTCATCATGGTAGGAACGGGCGGTTTCAGGGTCTAACGACAGGTTGAACTGATCTTCCCAACGAAACTCAAAACGCGCTTTCGACAAGGCATTGTCACGAATTTGCGCCCCTGGATGTCCCTTGGCCAAATCCGCTGCATGAGCGGCGATTTTATAGGTGATCAAACCTTCTTTTACGTCTTCTTTGTTTGGCAAGCCAAGGTGCTCTTTCGGCGTCACGTAGCACAGCATGGCACAGCCGTACCAACCAATTTGCGAGGCACCAATGCCAGACGTGATGTGATCGTAACCCGGAGCAATGTCTTGCGTTAATGGCCCTAAGGTGTAAAACGGTGCTTCGTGACAATGCTTCAGCTGCTCGGTCATATTCTCTTCGATAAGCTGCATTGGCACGTGCCCCGGCCCTTCGATCATCACTTGCACATCGTATTCCCAAGCGATTTTTGTCAATTCGCCCAAGGTGCGAAGTTCCGACATTTGTGCTTCGTCATTGGCATCCATGATAGACCCCGGACGCAAGCCATCACCAAGCGACAAGGCCACATCGTATTGCGCGCACAACTCACAAATCTCGCGGAAGCGCTCGTACAAGAAGCTTTCTGTGTGGTGCGCCAAACACCATTTCGCCATGATAGAACCACCGCGAGACACGATGCCCGTCAGGCGTTTCGCCGTCATGGGCACATAGCGCAGCAAAACGCCGGCGTGAATGGTAAAGTAATCCACACCCTGCTCCGCTTGCTCGATCAAGGTATCGCGAAACACATCCCAGTTCAGATTTTCGGCCACGCCATCGACTTTTTCCAAAGCTTGATAAATAGGTACGGTACCGATTGGCACGGGCGAGTTACGCAAGATCCATTCACGCGTTTCATGAATGTTTTTACCGGTCGATAGGTCCATCACGGTGTCTGCGCCCCAACGGGTCGACCACACCAGTTTTTCTACTTCTTCTTCAATGGAAGATGTCACGGCAGAGTTACCAATATTGGCATTCACCTTCACTAAGAAGTTACGACCAATGATCATGGGCTCGGATTCAGGGTGATTGATGTTGTTAGGGATAATGGCGCGACCTCTTGCCACTTCATCACGAACAAACTCTGGCGTAATGCGTGTTTGCAGGTTCGCCCCAAAGCTTTGACCTGGGTGCTGCTTCAATAACAATTCGCTTTTGATCGCATCGATATTTTGATTTTCACGTAAAGCGATGTATTCCATTTCTGGCGTAACAACACCTTGACGAGCGTAATGCATTTGCGTCACACACTTGCCTTGGCGCGCTTTGCGTACTTTAGGTAACTCTTTAAAACGCAATTCATCCAGAGCCGAGTTTTCTAAACGTGATTGCGCAAATTCTGACGACACACTGGGCAACACCTCGGAGTCATTACGCTTGTCGATCCAAGAAGCACGCATTGGCGCCAAACCACGATACACATCGATATTTTCGTGCGGATCTGCATATGGACCAGAACAATCGTAAACATAGATGGCTTCATTGGGTTCGAAAGTCAGGTTATCTGGATCAGAACCAATCGGTGTATCGGTTAAGTTGATCTTACGCATAGGAACGCGAATCGAATCGTCTGATCCGCTCAAATATATGCGCTCAGACGCTGGAAAAGGCTTGGCTTGTAATGATTCGATAAAAGACTTGGCGGCTTGGCGCGTTTCTTCTCGAGTCTGTTTGCTTGGTTTTTTTTGAGGTTCATTAGTAGTCGACATAGCACTTCCCTTATTTAAAAAATGGAGAATTGCTTGTCTGGGGTGCTGTTTTACAGGCAAACGCACTACTGGCGTTAATTTGCAAAACATGAACCCTGAATTTTATTAGGAAAGGATGCTATAGACATATGACCGCATCGATTCCATAAAAATCAGGAGTTCATTCGATGCAGAAAAGAAAAATAGAGACTTTCTTGTTTCCTACGCGGGTATTAGCCCGATCAGGTTCTGCGGATCCCGCATTTAATTATGCGATCTCAGCCAAATGGCACTCCGACAAGTAGGGCTGAGTATACCCAGTCTTATCGGAATGTAAACACCCACATTTTCAGCAAGCGTTTGGGGAACCAATCAACGAAAAACTACTCGGCTTGCATTTCCAGCGCCATTTTATAGAGGTAATTTTTCTTCTCACCCGTTAATTTAGCCGCCATGGCTGCCGCTTGCTTAACCGGTAAATCTTCTAACAAAATCGTCAGAATACGCTTCGCTTCTAATTCGGCTTCATTACCGCTTTCTTGCGTAAAACTCAGCATAACGACAAACTCACCACGCATTTGGTTGGCATCTGCATCGAACTTGGCAAGTATTTCTGAGGCCGTTCCGGATAAAAACGTTTCAAACGTTTTCGTTACTTCCCGCGCTAAAACCAGCTGAGCATCCTCACCATAGACTTTTTGTACATCCGCAATGGAGTCATAAACTCGGTGAGTAGATTCATAAAAAACCACGGTGCCAGTTTGCTTCTTCCAAGATTCAAACAAGTCACAACGACCTTTGGATTTAGCAGGAACAAAGCCAGCAAAAAAGAACTGATCGGTAGGCAAACCAGAAGCACACAATGCTGAAATCAACGCGCAAGCACCAGGGATCGGCACGACTTTATGACCTTGCTCTCGTAATGCATGCACCACGTGATAGCCAGGATCTGAAATAAGTGGCGTACCCGCATCAGAGACTAGGGCAACATTTTTGCCTTCCTCTAGTAAGCTGGCAACGTAGTTAGCTTTATCTTTTTCATTGTGATCGTGAATTGAAAATAGCTTAGCTTCAATCGCAAAATGATTGAGCAAGCGGCGAGTGTGTCGAGTGTCTTCTGCGGCTATATAGTCTACATCGCGTAAAGTTTGCTCTGCTCTCTTACTGAAATCATCTAGATTGCCAATTGGAGTGGCAACTATGTACAGCGACCCTCTCGCATCATCAGAACTATGTGGTACCATGTTGCCTCTTTTATTTGTCATTTTATAAGCTTATGAGCCTAATTAATTACCGCATCATATCATTAACTCTTTGCAGTGTGCTGCTAAGCGCCTGTAATTCCATGAATTTAAACATGGAACAACAAACTGCAGCTCAGAAAGCAAACGCAGGGCAAGAGAACAGCTTGCCAGCAAGCATATACCATCCAAGAAAAACGTCTGATGTTTCAGAGTCACTGGCTAAAAGCTTCTCCTCTGCAAGAATGTTTTACGAACAAGGTGAATACCAGCAGGCGTTAGATCTACTTGAAAACGACGTACTGACCACGACCTCATCGCTTCGCTTTGCTGGATATTTATTAGCAGCACAAGCCGCCTCTCAACTAGATAACTCAACGGCTGCCATGAATTATTTAGTCCAAGCAGATGCCTTGGCCGCTGCTCGTCACCCTGACAATCAAAACACGCTAAAAGAAACCAAAGCCAGTATCTTAGAATACTTCGGTAACTGGTTAGATGTGGTCAATCTGCGTATGGACTTGACTTTCAACCTGCCACTGAATGAAGGCGAAGACAATCAAGCTAAATTATGGTTAGCAATTCAAAACCTGACCAAGAATGAAGTTGACGAACTGTACCAGCAGCAAACGCCTCTTTTGAATGGATGGCTAACCATCAGTGGAATTTTACGCAATCAGTCACTTTCAATCGAACAACAGCTAAAAGTATTCGACAACTGGAAAGCAGAAAATCCAAACCACCCAGCTGCACTATCACCACCACAAGACTTTCTGATAATGGCATCTGTTGGCCAAATGGCGCCTGAAAAAATTGTGTTATTACTCCCTATGAGCGGACCATTAGAGCGTGCTTCCCAAGCCATTGTGGATGGCTTTTTTGTCAGCTATTACAATCAAAAAGAAGCAAAGCCAAAAGTTGTCATTATCAATGTAGAGGACTACTCCAATATATCTGATGCTTTGGATGCCGCGAACGAGATACAGCCAGATGTTATCATCGGCCCTCTTCAAAAAAATAATGTGGCGCAGATTAGTCGCTTAAATTTGCCTATCCCCGTGATTGCACTCAATCAGCTAGATATTAATCGGCACCCTAAGAACTTGTTCCACTTCTCTCTCAGCCCTGAAGATGAAATTCACGAAATCATCGCCTTTGCCAAAAAAGAAAGCGCTAATAAAGCTGCTATTTTAAGCATTCAAGACACATGGGCACTAAAGCAAGGGGATGATTTTCGAGCCGCTGCAGAAAAAGAAAATGTGGACCTAATTTCAAACCAAACCTACGCTAACACGCCGAAAGGCAGACAAGAGGCAATACAGAAATTACTCTTGATCGATGAGAGTTTTGCCCGCCGAAGACTGATTGAGAGGTGGACTGGAACCAATGTAGATAGTATCGCAAGGTCTCGAGAAGATCTTGATTACGTTTACTATGTAGGCAAGTTAAATGATGCTAAGCAAATTAGGCCTTTATTAGATTTCTACTTTGCCGAAAAAATCCCTATGTTGGCCAGCAGTACTCTTAATGATAGCGCTCCTGAAAAATCAACCAAGCCTGAAGACATTGAGCGCATACTCTTTACAGAGCTCCCTGCACTCACCCCTAAAAATACGGCATTGAGTGCATTACCGAAAAATCAAAGTTCAAACATTTTACGACGCCTACAAGCATTGGGAGCAGATTCGTACCTATTAGCCAACAAGTACAAGCTGTTCGCCTTACTCCCAAGCACCAAAGTTTCTGCAAATACTGGCATTATAACGATCGATGAAAATGGTATTTTTCATAAAAGACCTGAAATCATGACCTACCGAAAAGGAAATTTGGTATATGCAAACAGTCAGCAGTTTTTTGAACAGAAGGAAAGCCTCGAAAAATAATGGCAAAAAAGCAGAGCAACTTGCTGAGGCCTTTTTAAAAAAAGAAGGACTTCGCTTTGTTGAAAGAAATTTTTTCTGCCGTATGGGTGAAATAGATTTAATATTTTTAGACAATGACACTTATATCTTCATAGAAGTGCGCTATAGGGCAAAGCTATTACACGGTAGCGCAGCCGAGAGCTTAAGCGCTTCTAAATTACAAAAAGTCCGCAACAGCGCGGCACTATGGTTACAAAAAAACCGTAAAGAACATCACGCAAGTCGTTTTGATGCAATCTTATTTGACGCAGAAATAGACCGACAACACTTAACTTGGCTGAAAGCAGTATTTTAATAACTATGGATTTTCAAGAAGCAATCTATACACAATTTGCCCAGAGTTTTGAAGCACAACAACAGGCGCTGGAAAGTTTACCCCCTTACATTGAACACGCTGCTAAAGTCATTTTTTCAAGCATTGCCTCCGGCGGTAAAGTGATTTGTGTTGGTAATGGTACGGGATCCCACCTATCGCAATACTTCAGCACCCTGATGCTAGATCGAATGGATAGAGAACGCCCCGGCTTACCTGCCATTTGCCTAAGCGGTGAAGGTGCTGCTTTATTAGCTATAACCCATAACGACAGTTACCACGACGTCTTCTCAAAGCAAATTACTGCATTGGGCAATCCTGGGGACATACTGTTCGTTGTAGCCAACCGTGGCAACACATCCCCTATCATACAAGCCATTCAAGCAGCGCATGAGCGCAAAATGGGGATAGTCGCCCTTACCAGCCCAGAAGCCAAAAACGTTTCATCACTTACGTCACAAGACGATACAGAAATAAAAATAAATCTGCTTGGCACTGCAAGAGTACACGAGTGCCAACTGAGTGTTATCCATATATTAATAGATTTACTTGAACGACAACTTTTTGGCTATGAAGATTAAGAGAATCGAATAAACCTAAATTCAAGACAAAAAAAGAGCCGCTGTTTGCGGCTCTTTTTTTGTCGATAATGTAACACCAATGAAATCTTTTATTTCACTACTTTCAACTGAAAACCCTTTTTAGGCTCCGGTGACGTCGGCGGAGTTGGTTTATCAAGAAACTCTTCATCCGGAAACACAAAACCGTCACCATTTTCTTTTGCATACAAAGCCAGAGCCGCCGACATAGGAACGTAAACCTGCATAGGCTTACCGCTAAACCTTGCCTCAAAAGAAACAGCGTCTTTATCCATTTTTAAGTGCCGCACAGCAGTCATACTAATGTTAAGAACAATTTGTCCATCTTTAACAAACTCTGTAGGAATAACAACGTCTTTTTGCTCAGCATCGACCAAAAGATAAGGTGTCATGTCATTATCAGCAACCCAAGAATACGCTGCATTCAATAAATAAGATCGTTTAGGTAACATTTTCACTCCTACTACATATAAATCTTTGTAAAAAAAAGGAGCTATAAGAGCTCCTCTTTTGTTACTAAACAAAGCTTGAGAAGGCTCTCAGCTTAGTCTAAACGCATTTCCTGTTCAGCTTCAGATAAGCTTTCTTGGAAAGATTCACGAGCAAATACAAGGTCCATATATTTATACAGAGCTCTTGCTTGCTCTTTAGGAATCTCTACGCCCAATGCCGGTAAACGCCATAAAATAGGAGCCAAACAGCAATCAACGATGGTGAACTCATCGCTCATGAAATAAGGCTT
This sequence comes from Marinomonas foliarum, assembly GCF_003337275.1. Lineage (GTDB taxonomy): Bacteria > Pseudomonadota > Gammaproteobacteria > Pseudomonadales > Marinomonadaceae > Marinomonas > Marinomonas foliarum. The sequence goes on from NZ_QPJQ01000029.1 coordinate 15,277, forward strand.
CTCTTCAAAGATTGGCGCTACATTTAATAGACCTTCACGCAATTCTTTTTGTGCCTGAGCAACCGCGTCTTTGTCTTTACTAGTCAAAATCAAATCAACTAACTTTGCCCAGTCACGCTGAATACGATACATAAACAAGCGACTTTCAGCGCGTGCTACAGGGTAAACAGGTAGTAATGGTGGATGCGGAAAACGCTCATCCAAATATTCCATCATTACATTTGGTTCGTATAGAACCAAATCACGATCAACCAATGCTGGAAGTTCATTGTATGGATTAACATCAGCCAGTTCGTCTGGCTTGTTAAATGGGTCTACATCTATGATGTCCACTGTGACGGCTTTTTCAGCCAATACAATACGAACTCTATGGCTGTAATGATCCTCTCCATCTGAGAAGAACGTCATTGAGGAGCGCTTTGCAATAACACCCATGTCTAACCCCTATATTGAAAACATCAACGCCCTCTTCGAAGAAAAGGACAAACTATAGTATGGAGACGAAGTAACAAACACATTACACAACTTCGTCACACTAAAAATATTATTTCTACGGTTTAATAACCACGCAGCTTCAGAAAACAAGAGATTTGCAACACCAAGAAAACCTTTTGTTTTATAGAGCCGCTATTCTAACATTTTTTGAAACAATTTTTCTTAGAAAAATCATCACGCTGAACGATAGTAACACTGTATTTATTTCAAACAAAAAAAACGCTTGGCGAATACACCAAGCGTTTTGATAATAATTCCAAAGCGAAAATTAACGCTTAGAGAACTGAGGACGACGACGTGCTTTGCGTAGACCAACTTTCTTACGTTCAACTTCACGAGAGTCGCGTGTAACGAATCCTGCAGAACGTAGAGTACGACGTAGAGTCTCATCGTATTGCATCAATGCGCGTGTGATACCGTGACGGATCGCACCAGCTTGACCAGAGATACCACCACCTTTAACAGTGATGTAAACGTCAAATTTTTCAGTAGCATCAACAAGTTCAAGAGGCTGACGAACAACCATCTGAGCTGTTTCACGACCGAAGTACTGAGAAAGAGTACGGTTATTGATAACTAAGTTACCAGTACCCGCTTTAAGGAAAACACGAGCGGTAGACGTTTTACGACGACCTGTACCGTAGTATTGAGTAGCTGACATAATGATCTTCCGTATTAAATGTTAAGGGCTTGAGGCTGTTGAGCAGCATGTGGATGCTCAGTACCAGCGTACACTTTCATTTTCTTGTGCATTGCACGGCCCAAAGGACCTTTTGGCAACATACCTTTTACGGCGATTTCAAGAACGCGCTCTGGAGCGTGATCAATCAACTTCTCGAAATTCATAGAACGCAAGCCGCCTGGATAACCAGTATGGCGGTAGTATTGTTTAGCAGCTGCTTTGTTACCTGTAACGTGAACTTTCTCAGCATTGATAACAACGATGTAATCACCAGTGTCAACATGAGGAGTATATTCCGCTTTATGCTTACCGCGAAGACGGCGAGCAATTTCAGTAGCCAAGCGACCTAGAGTTTTGCCTTCAGCATCAACCACGAACCAGTCGCGGCGCACTTCAGCAGGTTTAGCTGTAAAAGTTTTCATGAAAAAACCCTATCAATATGCGTGTTCAATGACACGCTATACCTATTATTATTGGTTGGCCGAAAGCAAAGCTTCCGATCAACGTACACTTACCTTTAAAAAGGCGAGCGAAGTATATACCAACCTAATAAAATATGAAAGTCGAAATACTCTTAAGGACGGTGCTCTAAAGACAAATATTCTTCAGATTGCATCTCTAACAATCGGCTCACAGTCCGGTCGTACTCAAAGGCCAACCTTGTACCTGTATATATATCAGGGATTGCCACCTCGGCTGTAAATATCACCTTGACATGACGATCATAAAACTCATCAACCAAGTTAATAAAGCGTCTCGCCAAATCATCACGAGAAGCGTCCATCTGAGGTAAGTTAGAAATAATCACCGTACCATAAAGACGCGCAATTTCGATGTAGTCAATTTGACTTCTTGGGCCATCGCAAAGCGCTTTAATATCAAACCAAGCAAGACTTTCACAACTCCTCAAAAGAGGGATTGTACGTCCCTCAATTTCGACACCACCACCCTCTACAATATGAGACGCATCAGAAATAAGACTCATAAACCTGTCATTTAGCTCCTTATCAGCCGCTTCACTTAAAGGGTAATGATACAGTTTAGCCTGCTTCAGCGTACGCAATCGATAGTCGACACCACCATCAACATTCATTACTTTGGTGTGCTGCTTAACCAGATCAATAGCTGGTAAAAAACGCGCTCGCTGCAAACCATTCTTATACAAGCCATCTGGCTCAATGTTTGAAGTAGCAACTAAGGTAGTGCCATTCTTAAACAACACATCTAGCAAGCCCGCTAATATCATCGCATCGGTAATATCAGTTACAAAAAACTCATCAAAGCACAAAACCTGCGCTTTCGAAGATATTTGCTTACCCACAATCTCTAGCGGATTTTTAACGTCATTTAACTTACGCAATTCCTGATGAACCATCTGCATGAAGCGATGAAAATGCAGGCGCATTTTCTTCTCTGTCGGCAAACAATCAAAAAACGTATCCATTAGGTAGGTCTTTCCTCTACCTACCCCACCCCAAAAATAGAGACCTTGCTCTACAGCAGGTGTTTTTTTCTTTAAAAACCTTCCCAAAAGTCCATCTGAAGGCTTATTAGCCTGATTTGCGACTAAGCGATCAAATAAATCTTGAAGAGCCTCTACCGCTTCTTCTTGAGCTGGATCATAATGGAAGTCTTCTCTGGTCAAATCTTGCTTGTAACGTGTAATGGGTGTCATCGCCGCTCTTATTCGTTCAATTAGGTGAATTGCGTTTATTCTAACAAATTGCGCCTTAAACAACACCTATCAAGCTGTTATCGTAGAAGTGATTTAGCTATAATGGATTATCTGTTTTTTGGAGAAAGTCATGAACTTGGAAGAATTCAACATTATCATATTTATTACTGGCATCATTATTGGCTGCGTTGCCACGCTTTTTGTTAAAAGCCTCAACACAAGACAAAGTAAGCAAACAATGTCTAACTCAAGCGTTATCACCATTAAATCGCTACAACAGGAGCTAGACAGCAAACAAGTCATCATTGATAACTTCTTCACTGACAGCAATGAACACCTTATTGCTGCCGAAAAGCGCCTAGCAGAATTGAGAAACTGCCTTGCCAGCAATGCACCTCAATTAAGCAATGTTAAAATAGAAAGCCATCAAACCACCACCTCAGTGTTGACAGATGACTCCGAGATAACAGAAGCACCTAGAGATTACGCTCTCAAGAAAGATAAAGAACCTGGCATGCTCAGTGAAAGCTTTGGCCTAGATGATCGAAACAGAGATTCAGATCTAGAACCGAAACGCACTATATAAAAAAAGGGCTTTTTTAAAAGCCCTTTTTTACGCTTAACCATCAACATTAAGCAGGATTATCCACATCAATAAAGGTCGCAACTAAGCCACATTCGTCCGACAAATACGCCGCTATAGATTTAGCCCCAAACCGTTCGGTAGCATGATGCCCAGCCGCAATGAAATGAATTCCCATTTCACGAGCAATATGAATAGTCTGCTCAGACACTTCACCTGTAATGAAAACATCTGCCCCAATAGCCACAGCCTGCTCTATATAACCTTGCGCACCTCCAGTACACAAAGCCACTCGACGTATAGGCTGATCACTAACACGCTCAAACAACACACTTCGACTGACCGCTGATTCAACTCGTTGCTGAAAAGCATCAAGTGACATAGCTTCCTCTAACTCACCCACAATACCGATGGACTCCTCGATAGGAACCCCAGTCTGTAGAGCAGATCGACAAGACAAACCAATAGCATCAGCCAAGCCCGCATTATTGCCCAGAGTTGGATGCGCATCCAACGGCAAGTGATAACCATACAAATTGATGTCATGCTTTATTAATGCGGCGATACGGCGATACTTCATACCAACAATACGAGGATCTTCGTTTTTCCAAAAATACCCATGATGAACAAAGATTGCATCGGCCTTTAGTTCAATAGCAGCATCAATTAACGCCTGACTTGCTGTAACACCTGTCACAACACGGTTAATGTCTTTTTTTCCTTCCACCTGCAAACCATTGGGCGCATAATCTTTGAAACGACTTGGACTTAATGTTTCATTAAGCAATAACTCAAATTCACTGCGTAGCAAAGTAACCTCTCACATCTATGAATCAAAAAACTTACTGGGTTTCGGCCATTATCTCCATTCTCACCGGCACTTGTATAGGCCTAGCCGTCTTACTCATTCAAGAGAAACAAAAAACACCTATTACAAGCTACTCTTCACCTGTAAAAGCTGCGACTCCTTCCGTTGTAAATATATACACCCAAGTAGCAGAACCAAAAGCCTTTAACGATGCAAATAAAGTAAAACACAGCATAAATTTAGGCTCTGGCGTTATAGCAACGAAAGATGGATTTATTCTAACCAATCATCATGTCATTCAAAATGCCCAAAGCATTGTTATCGCCCTATATGATGACAGACGCATTGAGGCTAAAATTATTGGTTCCGACCCATCCACAGACCTAGCCGTTCTAAAAATAGAGCTACCCAACTTACCAAATATAAAAATGGGCAACAGTGATGACGTCTTTGTTGGCGACCAAATTCTCGCCATTGGTAATCCTTTCGGAATAGGTCAAACGGTTACCGCTGGAATAATCAGCGCCAAAGGCCGCAATAGCATAGGATTGAATACCTACGAAAATTTCTTACAAACAGATGCCGCTATAAATCCAGGTAACTCAGGCGGTGCACTCGTTAACCTAAAAGGCGAACTGATTGGCATTAGCTCTGCCATCTATTCAAGTACAGGAGGCTCACAAGGGATAGGATTTGCCACACCAGTGGACGACGCGCTTGAGGTTATGGCGGATATTATAGAGCACGGTGAAGTTATAAGAGGCTATCTGGGCATGGACGCACAGAAGGTCACAAAAGCACTAGCTGAAAACTTGTTACTACCTTCAGAGCACGGACTATTAGTAAGCGATATAACAAAGGAAAGCCCAGCCGAGAAAGCAGGCATAGAAGTTGGAGATATTATTATTGAAATAAACAATATTCCGAGCGAAGATCCATTTCAGATTAGGCATTTAATTGCATCACTAAAGCCCGGCACCAATATTTCACTTGTTGGCATTCGTGGGCAGCAATCCTATCAAACAAATATCATGCTAGAAAAGCAGCCCACGATGCAACGCATTAACTATTAATACATTATTTAATAATACTAATTCAGAAGCTCAACTTGCTCTTTTAGACTCTGCAAACTGCGCTCAAAATTACTTCCCGCAATATCATTCGCAAACATAGCAAGATAAGGACTCAGTAACCCAGTATTCAGACTACCTTCAATAGTCCATACAACCATAGTTTCACTACCACTATCTCGCAGCTCAATTTGGTTTCGAACTAAATCAACTGCTGGCTTAGGGCGCACATCAAAACGAATAACGGATGATGAAGACTCAACAATTGTCAACAAACCTTGCTCAGCGGTTTCATCGTAAACTAAAGCGACAGAATCACCCTCTTTCAACGCCCCTTCAAAATCAGCAACCTTACCACCCTGAATAAACATCCAGCTCGGCAAACGATCCCCTTGAAGAATATCTCGATAAATAGCATCACGAGAAGCCTGAATAACCACGCTGCGCTCTACTCGATAGTCAGTTGGCATGAAAAATCCAACAACCACTAAAAGCAAAATAACCAACGCAGAAATACGTGTTATTTTTCTGAGCGTATAAAGCGCTGCAGGGTGAGATAAATTACTCACCATTCGCACCCTTCAGAATACGATACTCTGCTGACAATGCGTGCGCCTCTAATGATTCACCACGCGCCAAAGGGGAAGCAATTTTCGCCAACTCACTCGCCCCTTCAGGGGAGCAATAAATCAAAGAACTACGCTTTTGGAAATCGTACACACCTAAAGGCGATGAAAAACGTGCAGTGCCAGATGTTGGTAAAACATGATTTGGCCCAGCACAGTAATCGCCTAGCGCCTCTGGAGTATGACGCCCCATAAAAATAGCACCAGCATGACGAATTTTCTCAACCCATTTTTCGGGATCATCCATAGACAATTCTAGATGTTCCGCGGCAACAACATTCGCAATATCCATCGCTTCATCCATGTTCTCAACATGAATAAATGCACCACGACCTTCCAAGGATGCTTTAATAATATCTTTGCGACTTTGCGTTTCGAGCAACTTATCCATTGAGGCCTTTACAGCCTTAAGAAAAGCCAAGTCAGGTGAGATCAGAATCGATTGTGCATCTTCATCATGTTCAGCCTGTGAAAATAAATCCATAGCAATCCAATCAGGATCAGTTTTGCCATCACACACAACCAATATTTCAGAAGGGCCGGCAATCATGTCGATACCAACCACACCGAACACCATTTTTTTGGCGGTAGCTACGTAGATATTCCCTGGCCCAACAATTTTATCAACCTTAGGAACGCTTTTTGTACCATAGGCCAGAGCTGCAACGGCTTGGGCACCGCCAATCGTAAATACACGATCAACACCAGCAATATAGGCTGCAGCTAAAACGATATCGTTAACTATTCCATCAGGAGTCGGGACCACCATGATGATTTCACCAACGCCAGCCACTTTTGCAGGCATCACATTCATCAACACAGAGGAAGGATAGGCTGCTTTACCACCAGGCACGTAGACACCAACTCGATCTAACGGAGTGATTTTTTGCCCCAGCACAGTACCACTGTCTTCTTGATACTGCCAAGAAGGCTGTATTTGACGCTCATGGTAATTATGAACTCGCTCCGCTGCCGCCTCTAAACTAGCCACCAGTTCTATGCTTACTCGACCTTTCGCTAACGCTAACTCTTCACGGGTAATTTCAAGTTCAGAAGACGATGCAACCTGTCGGCGGTCAAATTGATTGGTAAACTCAATCAGAGCGGTATCGCCTTTAAGACGAACCTGCTCAACAATATTTGCTACCGCTTGCTGAACTCCATTATCAGACACTGAGTCCCACGCAAGTAGAGATTCTAGCTCTGAACGAAACCCTTCAGCTCTAGAAGAAAATTCTCGAATATTCAGACTCAATTACTTACCCTCGTTATCTTCAACCGCTCGTCTTATCATTTCTAAAATAGGCTCAATTTCTGAGTATTTAGTCTTGTAAGCCGCTTTATTGACCACCAAACGCGTACTAATTGGCGCAATCAATTCCCGCGCCTCCAGACCATTCGCTTTTAACGTATTGCCCGTGTCCACTATATCAACAATAAGATCAGCAAGCCCCATGATCGGAGCCAACTCCATCGCGCCATATAGTTTCACAACGTCTGCTTGAACGCCCTGCTCAGCAAAATACGCTTTCGCAGTTTTGATAAACTTAGAAGCCACCTTCAAACGTCTATTTGGCAAAGGTTGGTCCACAACACCAGCCGTCATCAAACGACATTTTGCTATTTTAAGGTCTAATAGTTCATATAAATTTTTAGTAGAGGCTTCCATCAATACATCTTTGCCCGCCACACCAAAATCTGCCACACCATGATCAACATATGTGGGCACATCCGTTGCGCGCAAAATAACTAATTTTATATGCTCATGATTAGTATCAAATATTAACTTTCGACTTTTACTAATATCTTCAACAGGAACAATATTCGCCTTCTCTAAAAGCGGCAAGGTTTCACCAAGAATACGCCCTTTCGACAGAGCAATCGTTAATGTTTTACTCATATCAATTCAGAACCCGTGAAATTTTCGCACCCAATGCACCGAATTTTTCTTCAATACATTCATAACCACGATCAATGTGATAAATACGATCAATTTTAGTATCGCCCTCAGCAACCAATGCAGAAAGCACTAAGCTAGCGGAGGCTCGCAAATCTGTCGCCATTACTGGTGCACCTTTAAGGCGATCACAACCACGAACAATAGCTGTATTACCATTCACTTCTATATCTGCACCCATACGCAACATTTCGTCTACGTGCATAAAGCGGTTCTCAAAGATATTTTCAATGACTCGGCCAACACCATTAGCAACCGAGTTTAAGGCAACAAATTGCGCTTGCATGTCAGTAGGGAAAGCTGGGTAAGGCGCTGTACTAATGTTCACAGCTTGCGGTCGACGACCTTCCATATCCACTTCGATCCAATCATCACCACAAGTAACCTTAGCTCCCGCCTCCTCCAACTTAGCAAGTACAGCCTCAAGTGATTTCACATCAGTATCAATCACTTTCACTTTACCACCAGTAATTGCAGCAGCAACCAAGAAGGTACCTGTCTCAATACGGTCTGGCATCACCGGGTAGTTAGTACCATGTAGATTTTCAACACCATCAATAACGATAGTATCTGTGCCATGCCCAGTAATTTTTGCTCCCATAGCAATAAGGCATTCAGCCAAATCAACCACTTCCGGTTCACGTGCAGCGTTTTCTAAAATAGTCTGACCATCAGCCAAGGTTGCAGCCATTAGCAAGTTTTCAGTACCTGTCACAGTCACTTTGTCGAAGAAAATGCGCGCACCTTTAAGACGCCCATCTACACTAGCAACAATATCACCACCTTCGACACTTATAGTTGCGCCCATAGCTTCTAAGCCACGCAGGTGCAAATCTACAGGTCGACTACCAATGGCACAGCCGCCAGGTAGAGACACAATAGCCTTACCAAAATGACTTACTAATGGACCTAGAACCAAGATAGAAGCTCTCATGGTTTTAACAAGTTCATAAGGCGCTTCACAATTATTGAGTGTTGATACATCCAATTGAACACTCATTTTTTCATCTACTACAACGCCACACCCCATAGAACCAAGCAGTTCCAACATGGTCGTAATATCATGTAAATGCGGAAGATTTTTTATTGTGATTAATTCTTTTGTTAGCAAAGTGGCTGCAAGAATTGGCAGCGCAGCATTTTTCGCGCCAGACGCACGAACAACACCATTAAGCCGAGTACCACCGGTAATCAGAAGCTTGTCCATATTTTAAATCTCTTATAATCGCGTTATTACAGCTTATTTTTTTGTTCTGGCGTGTAGGTTTTCATGGTAACGGCATGAATGGCGCCACTGGAAATAGCTTCCTGAAGGTGAGAGTAAACAAGCTGCTGCCTTTTGACAGTTGATAATCCTTCAAACTCACTTGTTACTACCACTACTTGAAAATTACACCCCTCACCTTCTGCGATCACTTCGCAATTAGGAATAGAGGATTCTAAAAGTGCTTTAACTTCACCTGCGTTCACAGTCGCTCCAATAGATTAAATATACATAATTGGCTTTATTCTACCTTAGTACAGCCAACTACTTAACACCTCAAAGCGTAACTCTGAAGAAAAAACTGGCTGTTTTCTAACATTTTAATCTAGGCTGACAATCGAACTGACAAAAAATCCGAACCCACAGAGTGAATTCGGATTTTTAACGTGCTTTATATCAAGGAGGAGAAACTATGACTTTTTAGCTAACGACTCTCTCCAAGCCGAAATAGCCGACTCAATATCATTTCTATTTTGTTCCATCATCACACCAAACTGCTTGCGAAAAGTCAGTCCGAAGTTAATGTTATTGATGACTACATTGCTCAACATCCAATTTCCTTGCTTTGCCTGTTCCATATAAAAAGAAATATTTAGAACACCGCCTGCTTCCATCTGGAAATTAACATCTACCTTTGTTTCCTTTCCTCGCCCCTGAGGCCCCAAGGGTAAAACATTAATTCGATCTGCGTCCAACTCCAAAAGCGATGCGCCATATGTTTTCAGCAAGGTATCTTTGGTCACATTTGCGAAACGGGCTCGCTGCTCTGGAGAAGCTCTACGATAATACTTCCCCATTACCTTTTTTGAGAAATCATCAAAATCAACAACCTCTTCCAAAATATCATTTACACGCTGTTCAAGTAACGCTGGGTCTTTTGCTAAAACCGCCTTATCAGCAACAATATTCGTTCGAAAAGCCTCAACCACATTAACAACAGTGTTTCTCGCTTCATCTACGTTTGACCATGCAAGATTTGCACTGACCAAGGAAAAAAACACAAGCACGCCTGAAAAAATTCTTAACATAATACTACTCCGAATCACCTGCCTTGAATAAAAACTGACTAATTAATGTCTCCAAAACAAGAGCCGATTGCGTATCAAAAATCTCACCGCCATCAGTCAGCATTTCATCATCAGCACCAATTGATAACCCTAAATATTTTTCTCCCAACAAGCCACTTGTCAGGATAGCAATAGAACTGTCTGTCGGAATATTATCGACATCCGAATCGATATTCATGGTAACCAACCCCATATAAAGATCTTTATCTAGCGTTATCGATTCAACACTACCAATATTTACGCCAGCAATAGTGACTTTTGCTCGATTACTCAAACCACCAATATCATCAAATCTAGCAACTATCTGGTAAGTATCTTTTTTATCAGAAAATGCCAAGCCACTAACCTGCACCGCTAGGTAAACAAAGGCCATAATACCAACAACAATAAAGGCCCCTACAAACAATTCAATACGTTTACTTCTCATCTTAAAAATCTCCAAACATGGCGGCAGTTAATACAAAGTCCAACGCCAAAATAGCCAATGAACCTAAAACGACAGTACGAGTCGTGGCTTTACCAATCCCTTCTGAGGTTGGTACACACTCATACCCTTGATAGACAGCAATCCAAGTAACAGCAACAGAGAAAAACACCGCTTTAATAAAACCATTAAGAATATCGGTATCAAAATAGACTGACTGCTGCATCAGCGACCAAAAAGCGCCATCATGGACACCTAACCAGTTAACAGAAACAATCAAGCCACCGATAATCCCTGTCGCCGAGAAGATCAAACTCAACAAAGGCAAACAAATAACCCCAGCAATAAACCTAGGTGCAATGACTCGACGCAATGGATCAACACCCATCATTTCAAAACTAGATAGCTGCTCTGTTGCTTTCATCAAGCCAATTTCAGCAGTCAAAGATGACCCAGCACGACCTGCGAACAATAAAGCGGTTACCACTGGACCTAACTCTCGCAATAAAGCCAAAGCCAACAACTGACCTACCGCTTCTTCTGAACCAAACTTAGCCAGTATGCTATAGCCCTGTAACGCCAATACCATCCCAATGAAAGCGCCAGAAACGACCACTATCACTAGAGATAAAACACCCACAGAATACAACTGTTTAACCAGTAAATTTAAAGACTCTTTCGGCCTAACTGGCAATCTAAAGACACTTTGAATGAGAAAAATCCCAGCACGCCCCACCGACTCTAGCCAATTCAGCAACGCAGCCCCAAGTTCTGCAACCATTTTCATAAAGACACCTTATCCGCAACTGAGCTACTTTCTGGATAATGAAATGGCACTGGCCCATCTGGCTCACCATTTAAGAACTGCTGGACCTCAGCATTATCTGACGCCTTTATCTCCTCAGCTGACCCTTCCGCAATAACACGACCGCCAGCTAAAATACATACATGATCTGCAATAGAAAGAGACTCTTCAACATCGTGAGAAACAAGCACTGAGGTGATCTTGGCTGAATCATTTAACTGGCGTATTAGCTTCACCAGCACACCTTTTGAAATTGGATCCTGGCCTGTAAATGGCTCATCATACATAACCAACTCAGGGTCCAAGGCTATCGCCCTAGCCAATGCAACACGTCGCGCCATACCACCAGAAAGTTCAGATGGCATTAATTCGGCCGCCCCTCGCAAACCGACACTGTAAAGCTTTTCCAACACTCTGTTAGATATTGCTTCAGCGTCAAGCTTGGTGTGCTCCTCCATTGGAAAAGCTATGTTCTCAGCAACACTCATGTCACTGAATAGAGCACCACTTTGGAACAACATGCCCATTTTCTTTCTCGCTTTATACAGATTCGACCGAGACAATGAGTGGATATTTTGACCATCTACCAAAACCGCCCCAGAGTCTGGCGCTAACTGAGCTGCAATCAAACGCAGCAAAGTAGTTTTACCTGTTCCGCTTGGCCCCATGACAGCGGTAATCTTCCCCCTAGGAATCGTTAGAGAGACGTTTTCGTAAATAAGCCGCTCCCCCCTTGAAAAACTCACATTTTGGACTTCGATATAAGCATCAGTCACTGGTACACCCTTAGCATCCTTCCCAAATATGGTTTGATACTATCATTGCCCCCTAACAATTAGAATCGTGACAAAGGCAAAACTACTTTGTTTGCAATATCAAGCCTTGAATTTAGTCGCCAAACCTCATTAAATGGTGCCTTCTATTACAATGAGTCATACCATTAATATGTTGTTATTTTCTATTGCTCTCATCGCAGGACTAGTTTTACTCGTATTTAGCTCTGATAAATTCATTGAGCACGCTGCTCTCGTAGCTGAAAAGCTCAACGTAAGCCCTATGATTATTGGCATCACCCTAGTAGCATTTGGCACATCAGCTCCCGAGATGGTGGTTTCTGCTATTGCCGCAATGGATAATGCGCCAGAAATAGCAATCGGCAATGTTCTAGGCTCGAATATTGCCAACATCGCTCTAGTGCTAGGTATCACCTTGTTGTTTTCCGCCATCCCTATAGCAAAAGGACTTTCCACAAAAGAAGTCCCCCTAGTGTTAGCAATCACACTACTAACCGGCTTTTTATTATATGACCAAGCATTAGATCTTTGGGACGGTATAATACTCATTGTTGCTTTTATCGTCGTACTGATCATTCTATTGCGCGGCAACAAAGATCTAGAGAGTGAACTAAAAGAAGAGCTTCCTGCAGATGACGGCACATCAATACTACAATCACTAGTCATTGCATTAATCGGACTAATCGTCCTAATCGGCAGCTCCAAACTACTCGTTTGGGGAGCCATAGGGATAGCCACAGCATTAGGTGTTAGCGAGCTAGTCATCGGCTTAACTATTGTTGCGATTGGAACCAGCCTTCCAGAGTTAGCGGCTTCCATTAGTAGTGTGAGAAAAGGCCATCATGACATTGCCATTGGCAATGTATTGGGCTCAAACGTCTTTAACCTAGCCACCGTACTACCTTTACCTGCACTGATTGCCCCGGGAATCATTGATCCGAGCGTGATACAGCGTGATTTCCCTTGGGTACTAGGATTGACTGTCGCGCTTGCTGTTGCCATCTTCATCTTTAAAAAATCCAAGAGCAATGCTATCCCTAGATGGTTAGGTCTACCCTTAATCGCTTCTTATGGCGTGTATTTATTCGCAATCAGCACGAATGGCGCTTTATAACAATGGATACTGCAAAGCTATTAAAGACCAAAAACACTCTCATATTAGTCGTGATAATTATGCTTGCGATTGCTATCAGTTGGTACAGTACAGAGCCAGGCAAAAACTTGGTGGAAGCAGATGCACTTCGTGGATCACCTGATTACTTTGTCACCGAAGTACAAATTAAAGAGTTTGATAAAAGTGGAACTTTAATCGAATCTATGAATGCAAAACAAACCTTCCACTATGATTTGCAAGACAAAACATTCCTTGAACAACCTAGTGTTGCGCGCTACTCAGAGTCAGGGCAATGGAATGCAAAAGCAGATAAAGGGGTTATTGAGGACGGAAGTAATGATATCCTATTAACTGACAACGTAAGAGCAACTAAGAAGTATCAACAGTCTGAAGACATCAATTTAAGCTCAGACAACATGCACTACGAAGATAAAAACAAATCATTGACCAGCTACGGAGCTGCTACCCTGATATCAACTCAAGGAAAAACCTCCGCAAGCAAGATTACAACCTATATAAATTCAGAAGAAGTCGTGATGACAGGATCTGTACGAGGAAGCTATGAAACAATTCATTAACGCCAGCATGTTGCTCACTTCTGCCCTTATTGGACAATACACTTACGCATTACCAGATGACATCAATAAGCCGTTAGAAATACAAGCCGATGAAGCATCGTTCGACCAAAACTCAGGTCAAGCCATTTATAAAGGCAACGTATTTGTAAAGCAGGGCTCTATCGAGATTCAAGCGCAGTATTTAAAAGTTTCCACAGATCCAAAAACCCAACAATTCAATAGCCTTGAAGCGACTGGTTTGCCTGCGAAGTTCAGCCAACAAATTGACTGGAATGGAAACATTGTTATTAGCAGAGGAAACGAAATCCACTACCAAACAGATGAATCTAAGTTAGAAATTACTGGTGATGGCTATTTGAGCCGCATGCAGAACTCTATCACTGCTGACTATATCCTCTATATGATTCAAGACGGCACCTTTAGCGCAGAGAAAAAAGATTCTGGACGCGTGTCTATGACATTACAACCACAAGCTACTGAGGCAAAATAATAGATGGCCTTACTAGAAGCAAAGCACCTTGCAAAAAGCTATAAAAAACGCAAAGTTGTAAAAGATGTATCAATTTCTGTTGAATCAGGACAAGCGGTTGGTCTATTAGGACCAAACGGAGCAGGGAAAACCACTTGCTTCTATATGATTGTTGGCATGGTAGCAAATGACGCTGGCGGCATTTTTATTGATGGCGTAGATATAACCCACGACGCAATGCATACACGTGCACAAAAAGGCATTGGCTACCTTCCTCAGGAAGCATCTATTTTCCGAAAGATGTCGGTAGAAGATAACATATTAGCTATCTTAGAAACCCGAAAAGAGCTAAATAAAAGCCAACAACAAGAGAGACTTGAGACTCTTTTAGAAGAGTTTCACATTACTCATATACGCACCAACTTAGGCATGGCATTGTCTGGAGGAGAACGTCGTAGGGTCGAAATTGCAAGAGCACTTGCAATGAACCCAAAATTCATCCTTCTAGATGAACCATTTGCTGGTGTAGACCCTATTTCTGTTGGTGACATAAAGCTCATCATCAAACATCTGCAAGAAAGTGGTATAGGTGTATTGATCACCGATCACAACGTCAGAGAGACCCTCGACATCTGCGATAAAGCCTATATTGTTGGCAATGGCTACATCATTGCGTCAGGTGATGCTAGTACTGTCATCAACAATGAACAGGTTAAAAAGGTCTATTTAGGCGACGACTTCCGTCTGTAACCCCTTATCATTGCTGTAGAAAGGGAGTAGTATGCACAACTCGTTCCAATTCATTCAAACAAAAAGAGTTGCTCCATGAAGCAGTCTTTACAATTAAAGCTAGGTCAACAGCTAACCATGACCCCCCAACTGCAGCAAGCAATACGCTTACTGCAGCTTTCTACGTTGGATTTAAAGCAAGAGATCCATGAATTTCTAGAGTCTAACCCGCTCCTTGAGCTTGATGATGACGAGCAAACTCATAACGATATCCCTGCTAGCATTGAATCAAAGAGCGAAACAGAAATACCTCTAGACAACGGTGAAGAAGCGCGCGTAGAGTCTGAATGGACGGAAAGCATCCCCGAAGAACTGTCTATAGATAGTAATTGGGATGACACCTACCAAAGTTCAGCAGCGGTGAGTGACAGCCACAGTTTTGAAGGCGATAGCGATTTTGAAAGCCGCAATGCTCCAGCCGAAAGCATTCAAGACCATCTTATTTGGCAGTTAAACCTCACCCACATGTCAGATAGAGACCTCGAGATTGCCTATGCCATCATTGAATGTGTTCAGCCTGATGGCTACTTAAGCATTACCCCTGACGACATCTGCGAATCACTCAGCATTGAACTTGAAGACTTAGAAATGGAAGAAGTCATTGCTGTTCAACATAGACTACAGCGCTTCGACCCCGTCGGTGTATGCTCTATTGATTTACGCGATTGCCTATTAGTGCAATTAGAGGCTTTTCAAACACATCCTCTATTTAAAAGCACATATAACCTTATTGACCACTATTTACCCCTATTGGGTAATAGAGATTTTGCGCAATTAAGCCGCAAAACTAAATTAAAAGACGAAGCCCTAAAAGAAGTCATTAACCTAATCCAGCAACTAAACCCGCGCCCAGGTTCTGTTATTGATGCGGATGATACAGATTACGTGATTCCTGACGTATCAGTTAAAAAGCGCAACGACGTATGGCAAGTTGAATTAAACAATGACGCTCTTCCACCAATAAAAATCAATGAAACCTATTCAGCGATGGCAAGTACAGCTACAACAGCTGAAGATGCTTCTTACATCAAAAACTCTCTACAAGAAGCAAAATGGTTCATGAAAAGCTTGCAAAGCCGCAACGAGACACTGCTAAAAGTAGCCAGTTGCATTGTTAGCAGACAAATCGATTTTTTCGAGCTTGGTGAAGAAGCGATGAAACCAATGGTACTTCATGACGTAGCTGAAGAAGTAGGCATGCATGAATCGACCATATCTAGGGTGACTACTCAAAAATACATGCATACGCCCAAAGGCATATTTGAGCTAAAATATTTCTTTTCTAGTCATGTTAATACGGCATCCGGCGGTGAATGCTCTTCGACAGCAATCAGAGCCATGATCAAAAAGCTTGTTGCCGATGAACCTGCTAAAAAACCTTTAAGTGATAACAAGTTAGCTGCCATTCTGGCAGATCAAGGCATACAAGTTGCTAGACGAACTGTAGCCAAATATCGTGAGGCGATGAACATCCCTCCTTCCAATGAACGCAAACGACTGATCTAAACGGAAAGCATTTTATCATGTCATTGAAATCATTATTAAAAGCAGACCTCGTTCTCGCAAAGCAAGATATCATTAGCAAAAAACGCGTATTAGAAAACCTCGCGGAAGTAGCATCTAACCGACTTCACTGTGATAACGAAGCGGTTTATGACGCCCTGCTAGGTCGAGAAAAACTTGGAAGTACCGGTATAGGCAATGGAATAGCAATTCCACATTGTAGACTAGAGTCTGCAAATCATACTGCCATAGTCGTGATGTCCTTACAGACACCTATCGATTTTGACTCGATAGACAAGCGAGCTGTCGATCTAATATTTGCTTTGATTGTTCCGCCACATGAGTGCGACCAACATCTTGCAACATTAGCTCAAATAGCAGAATTAGCACAGTCTCCAGAGTCATTAGACAAGCTGCGTACAGCCCAAAATAACGAAGAGCTATTCAATATTTTTAACTCATTAGTATAGGTATAGAGCATGCTGGAAGAGTCTATTGTTATTATAAACAAGCTTGGCTTGCATGCCCGTGCTGCAGGCAAACTCATTGAAACAACCACACGCTTTTCTTGCGATATCACCATAGAGAAAGACGGCCGTAATGTGGATGGAAAAAGCATCATGGCAATGATGATGCTCGCTGCAGGAAAAGGCACCGAAATAAACATAAAAGCAAATGGTGAAGACGAACAAGACGCTATTAACGCGATTGTTGAATTAATTAACAATCGCTTCGGTGAAGATGAGTAAAGAGCACCATGTCGGAGCAAAACACCCTTAATCATTTGCAGACAGTTACCGAGTCCCTTGAGACCGGTGCTACGATGCAAATACGCTACCTACTTAACGGTGCCTTGCCTGCACAAGATGTTGCGCGACTACTAGAATCTTCCCCACCAAAAGAGCGCAAGCTCTTATGGGAACTCATCGAAGACAAAAACGAAGGCGAAGTATTACAGTATCTACCCGAAGATATTGGTGTTCAATTCATGAAAAACATGAACACAGAACGCCTAATCGCCGTCTCTGAACATTTCGAAAGCGATGACCTAGCTGACTTACTGCAACACCTACCAGAAAAAATTGTAAAAGAAGTTCTTGCGTCAATGACGGCGCAGGACAGAACAAGAGTCGAAGATTTATTAAGCTATTCAGAGGATTCTGCTGGCGGCTTAATGAACACGGATACAATAACAATTCGTCCAAACATTACCGTTGACATTGTTTTTCGCTATCTACGCAGGCACGCAAAAATCCCAGATATGACCGATAACCTATTGGTCGTAAGCCGCTCAGACAAACTGCTAGGCACATTGTCCCTTACAAAGTTATTAGTTTCCAACCCAAGCGCAACCGTGCGTGATATTATGGAAACAGAGTTTACCGCTATCAATGCAGAAACTCCCGCGAGTGAAGTCGCACAGTTATTTGAGAAAATGGACCTTGTCTCAGCTCCGGTTATTGATGGTGAAAGCAGAAAATTACTTGGCCGTATCACTATAGATGACGTGGTTGATGTTATTCGAGATGAGGCAGAACACTCCATGTTAAGCATGGCAGGCCTCGATGATGACGAAGACACCTTCTCCCCTATTATGAAAACCACCAAACGTCGTGCTGTTTGGCTAGGTATAAACCTTATTACTGCATTTATTGCCTCCTATGTTATTGGTCTATTTCAAAACACATTGGATCAGGTGGTCGCATTGGCAATATTAATGCCTATTGTTGCCAGCATGGGCGGCATCGCTGGCTCACAAGTACTCACACTGGTTATTCGTGGTATAGCACTCAACCAGATTGGAGCAACCAACACTCGCTGGCTTTTGAATAGAGAGCTTGTTGTAGGTCTTCTCAATGGCATTTTGTGGGCAACCGTTATCGCAGCCCTTACCGCTCTTTGGTTTGACAACATAAAGATTGCCTATATCATTGCGGGTGCCACCATAATAAACCTGCTATTTGCAGCAACCACTGGTACACTTCTGCCAATTTTCTTGAAAAAGATTGGTATCGACCCTGCCCTTGCTGGCAGCGTAATTTTGACTACCGTGACCGACGTGATTGGATTCCTTTCTTTCCTTGGTCTCGCTACTATTTTTCTAATATAGGTTCCCATGACAGACTTTGATCAATTTGAAAACGAAGAAGACATCCCTAAAAGTAAAACCCAGATCAAGCGTGAAATGGAAGCCCTGCAAGATCTAGGTAAAAAACTACTAAGCTTAAGTAAAAATCAACTTAAGAAAGTTGAGATGTCAGACACATTACGCGAAGCCTTTGTTGAAGCAGGGCGCATAAAACAACACGAAGCAATGAGAAGACATCTCCAATATATTGGCAAGGTAATGCGCACAGAAGACCACGAAGCCATTGCGCATCGTGTCGCTCTGTTTGACTCGACGTCGGCCGCTTACAATAAATTATTTCACCAACTTGAAGTAAAGCGTGATGCACTGATTGGTGAAAATAGCAAAGAGGTTTTGTCACAATACTTAGATGAAAACCCTCAGATTGAAGACATTCAATTGCTTAGGCAGTTAATTCGCCTATCACAGAAGGAAGTATCCCAAGCCTCAAACACAACAAATCGTAAAAAACTTTTCCGCTTTTTACGTGAAGCCGAAGAAAAGCGCTTGGGCCTAAAAGACTAACAAAGAAAACTAAGTCTATTGGAATTAACGACGAAAAGCTCCGGTACAGACATAACTGACCGGGGCTTTTTTAGCGAAATCTACGATGAACTAAACAGGGCATCTTTTTCCTGCAGCCATTCAGCCTTTGTTTTTCCACTTCAAAAACAAAAAAGCCAGGCTCTTCCTGCAAATCCGCCAAACACTCACCAAACGGCGAATATAAAGCACTATTACCATAAGTCTGTCTTGTTGAGTTATGCCAACCACACTGACCAACACCCAATACATAACACTGATTCTCTATTGCACGAGCAGACAACAATGTGCGCCAATGCGCCTTTCCAGTGACATAAGTAAATGCGGATGGCACTAACAATATTTCGGCCCCTAGACTTACCAGTTGTCGATATAGCTCTGGAAACCTCAAGTCATAGCAAATACTTAGACCAACTTTAAAACCATCAATGTCCAACACCTTTAATGATAATTCACCCGCTTCTATAACGTCAGATTCTTTATAAGAGGCCGCTTTATCATCGACAGCCACATCAAATAAATGAATCTTGTCATATCGTTCAAGCACTGCGCCATCCGGCCCAACTACCCAGCAAGACTGCCTCACACGCTCATTAGGAACCACACTGCCGTCAAACCTAAGAAGGGATGGATGAGAGCCAATAACGATATAGACAGAGTGCAATACAGCAAGGGCCTTAACTTCAGCAAAAATCGTAGCTTGATCTTCAGACTCAGCCAAACGACGCATGCTTTTGCCATCAAACAAAAATACGTTCTCAGGAAGGACTACGAGACGCGCACCTCCATCCAGAACAGCTGAAGTAACGAGTCGCTTAACCTCTTTAACATTGCTTCGCCAATCTTTCGTGCTCGTCAGCTGAATAGCGGCAACAGACAATCTATTTGTCATTTGACTTACCCTGTGGCTGATATCGAACTGGCGTCATAACAGGATTATTAAATGAACCTTCAACCTTATACTGAACACTCGTTACCTTCGATAACTGATCACCTATTAGCTTATCAGTTATGAACAATAAACCTGCTAATTGAGGTGTCCCCCAAATCAAACCCGCCAAAGGAAGCGTGCCAGTTAAGGGGAAAGTCGCCGTTAATTTTTCATTCAATATTTCATTCACAATATCCGCCTCACCAGCAACAACAAGCTCAGCAGTCGGAGACTTGATGGTAATTGGAGAAACCGTTTTCAAAATCCCGTCGCCAAGTGAAAGCACCCCTTTAAACTCATCATAAGTTAACCCTGGCTCATAAACATCTGAAAAATCCAACAACAAACGTCGACTTAAGGCCCCTATATTAAAGATACCTAGCGCTTTCAAAAATGGAGGTAACTCATCAACTTTACTGAAATTACCATTCGATGCCGAAAAAGCAATCCGTCCAGATACAGATTCACGATCAAAATAAAATGGGTGCCCTTTCCAACTTAACCCCACATCGATGTTGTAATTTTTAGACGTAACAATGGCCTCGTTGGAAAACTTTTGTGTTAATTCTGCAAGGTCAGCACCATCAGCAGTAATAACTAGCTCAACATTGGAAGCCTTCCCACTGTCTTGCCAAAATAAAGAACCTTTAAAACTGCCCGTTTTTAACTTAGATGAAATAGGATCAACCCTTACAACATCTCCTTCTCTGGTTATAGTTAGCTGCCAATCACCATAGGGCTTTTCATTAAAATAAAGTTGATCTACCGATAACTTCATATTGGGAATTTGCTTAGCCGAGAAAGGTGCCGCTTTACCGCTATCAGCATCATCCTCTGAAGAATCAGAATTCCAGCTTAGAAAACCAAAATTAAGATTAACCACACCATCTTTCCTTATAAAAGCAAAATTCATTTCATCTGAATTTACAAAGAGTGGCTTATCCGTAGACGAGTTATAAAGCACCTTAAAGTTATGCCAAGTATTATTTGGATTTACCACCACCCTATCCACTATAAGGTCAACACGACTCAACCAAGCAGGTAGAGCAGGAATTTCCACCGAATCAGACGTAGTATTTTCGTTTGAAAAATCAGCGATTACAGACTGCCACTCATTAACAAGAAGCTGTTTTAGATCACCACTAATCACCAAACCATTTGGTATGGTTGAACCCAGCCCTTTATGTTGCACCGTACTAACAATCAACTCGCCACCAACAAACTCTTCGTTTTGGAGCAATAACCTTGCCTTCGAAAAAGCATCGTAGCTTGCATCGATAACAAGATCGGATTCATGCTGCCTTACTTTAACTTGTAACGGCTTTACTTCACCCGATTCTTTCCCAATAGGCTCTGGCAGATCGATTTTTGCACCCAATAAATCACTATCGATAGTAAAGTCGACTTGACCCGGTTGAGATTGATTCACTGATAATTTGCCGACATAATCTGCCAAACCAGAAACTTTATTTACGGCCACATCAGTAACATTACGCCATTTAAGTACTTCCTTAACATCCACATTGCCGGAAAGATCGCCAATAACTGCCAACCCACCGCTCCCATCAGATGTTGCCATAGAAGACAACGCTAGGTGAGAGACTCCACCTAAAGCTTGCACATCAAATCCTGAATCGGTTATACCCTCACTAGAGCTGTAATTCAGCCTCCCTTCTTGAACATAACCGGTCAAGTCAAGTTCATTAATTCGCAACGAATTGTCTTTAATATCTAGCGCAAGCTGTACCTTGGGCTCCATGTCAGCTGAAAAAGGAATCGCAACATCAAATTCGCCTTTTACACGCCCCTTCAATTGCCAATTAGCAAAAGGTGACAAGACAGACTGAGCCAATGGCGTTGATTGTAATGTAGACATAACCAGCGGCGCGTCTTCATCCACTGCACCCGAAATATTTAGCCAATCCGCTCGCTCATTTATGATTGGAACCGTAACCAAAAGATCACGTATCGGTAAGTCTGCTAGCTTTGCTGAGTCCACTCGGACACTAATGCCAAAGCCGTCATATGAAAAATTGCCTTTGACATCCGTCGCTGTAGGCCAGTTTTCATCAAACGCCACATCCGTATCATTTAGCCCCATTTGCACTCGTACGTGAGGCTTAGCACCGTCAGACAAATCACTCTGCACCAATACATCAATATCAGTGATTTCTCCAGAATTAGGAAATGCCTTCTGAATCCAAGACATAACCGCTTCATCAAGCACTTTAGGCGGAATATAATCCAGTCGATCTGCAACAGATAAGTTTTGACCATGCAAATCTAAAGCAAGCCAGTCAGGCTCATTACTTCTAACCTCTAAACGAAAACCACCATCAACATCTGCACCATGACGCTGCACGAACAAATCCCGACCACTCACTAAAAATACATCTTGTTGTTGCCGCCACCCCACATAACCCGAAAGTTTATCAACCAGCCACGGCGACTCGTAAACTGTATCGAACCACAATTTGCTTCCATTACTTCGAAAATCAATATAACCATTGTCCTCAGACAAACTGAAAACGGCATTAACATTATCGGCCTGAGGAATGCCATTATAGGCGCTAACCGATGCCGACTGTAGGTTACTTAAAAACTGGAATGACCATTGATCATTTTCTCGCCATACTTGGACACTGCCATTGCTAGCCATTCCCACTGGATTTAAGCCATTCAAAATACTGAATGCGTTAGAATCTTTTGGTAAAAAATACGCTAATACCTCATGCCCCAACCCTAGATCAGCTTGATTAAAGCGAATTGTCGAACGATTTGTTAAAGACGACCAATCAAACACACCCTTGATTGCTGGGTAATTTACGCCATCACTATCCCTAACGGTTAAATCCTGCACATCAACACGAACCGCAGGCTGTTTCTGCGAGTAATGAAGCTTTACAGAAGATGTCGTGTCAAAACGCTGCCCATCCTCAAAAGCAACATTGAAATTTGTTGACTCGGCACGAACCTCATATTCTTTGCCAACAATCGCATCCAGCCATATTTCACCACCAAAATCAGCAGATGCAATTGAATATGAATTATTCGGTAATAAACTATTAATAGGTAAAGATATCTTCGGGGCATGAAGCGATGCTTTTACTCGATAGTTACCAAGTAAACCTCGCGCTTCCGCTATGCGGGCATTAATTTTGAACGGAGATTGATAGCCATCTAAAAAGACAGTTGATGTCAGCAAAGACTCATAAGACTTCTGAAATAGATACAGGTGTGGGACTCGGATTTTATGTAGGCCCAGCTGCTCGCTATTAACGTCTATTTGACCATCATAAATAGAAAAGTTTTTCTGTGCAGATAGGTAATCTAAAGCACGCTCAACCCCCACTTCATTACGAACATTGCGTGTGGGTGTGGCGCCATCTAAATGCCAAACACCATTACTCTCTTGCATCCCTAAATAGGGGCGGACAAAACGAATATAGGTAAACTGAGGACTTAAACTAAGCAGGGATTTAACAGTGTCTAAGCGAATACGCATTTCATCAATACTAACGGCGACCTTTCTATTAGCGAGGATGTTAAACCCGCTAATAGAAACAGTAGGATCGACTCCCTCTAATCCCCCATCAATGCTAGCCAACGTCACAGGATAACCAATAATTTGCTGTAAATTATTCTCGATCTGCGGACGATATCGATCCATATAAGGAAGCAGCTGCCCAACACTGAGCGCAAAAATGGCCAACAATGCTGTTAATGCAACACTCCCCCAAAAAGAAAAAAGGATCAGTTTACGCAGTATCCAACGCATCTTAGGTCCTTTTTAGTTAACGCAAAACGACATCATACTGGTCTTGCGTGTAAACAGAATCAACTTGAAAACGGATAGTTTTGCCAATGAATGCCTCTAACTCAGCAACAGCAACACTTTCTTCGTCAAGAAACCTTTCAACAACAGCACTTGCTGCCAAGACAGTGTATGTTTGTGAATTATAGGCGCGATCTGCTCTTAATATTTCCCGGAACACCTCATAACACACTGTCTCTGGTGTTTTAACAAGACCACTGCCTCGGCAGGAACGACAGGGCTCACATAAGGTTTGTCCCAAACTCTCGCGCGTTCTTTTTCTCGTCATTTCAACCAAACCAAGCTCAGAAACCCCAGTAATTTTGGTTTTCGCATGGTCCGCATCTAATATTTTTTCAAGCATACGTAGCACTTGACGCTTATGCTCTTCATCTTCCATATCAATGAAGTCTATGATGATGATACCACCTAGATTACGCAACCTAAGTTGCCGGCCTATTGCGGTGGCCGCCTCTAAATTTGTCTTGTAGATGGTTTCTTCAAGATTTCTACTTCCGACAAAAGCACCAGTATTAACATCTATAGTGGTCATGGACTCGGTTTGCTCAACAAGCAAATAACCGCCAGATTTCAATTGCACCTTACGATCTAACGCCTTATGAATTTCATCTTCAACACTGTATAAATCAAAGATCGGACGCTCACCAGGATAATACTCAATGCGATCTCTAAGGTCAGGAATAAAATCTTCAGCGAAAGAACGTAACTTGGCATAATTCTCTTTGGAATCTATTCGAATTTTTTCTGTCGAAAGTCCAACCAAATCACGCATAGTACGTAAGTGCAAAGGAAGATCTTCATAAATAACAGAAGGCGCTTTTGCATTTTGCATACGACGCTTTACAGATTGCCATAGACGAGTAAGAAACTTGATATCAGCAAGAATCTCGTCTTCACCCGCTCTTTCTGCTGCAGTTCTTAATATATAACCACTATTTTCATCTGCGTCCGTGAGCGCTTCAGAAACTAACGATTTTAAACGTTCACGCTCAACTTCATCTTCGATTCTTTGGCTCACTCCAACATGCGCCTGATCTGGCATGTAAACCAAATAGCGAGAAGGAATAGAAAGGTGAGTTGTTAGTCTCGCGCCTTTTGAACTAATAGGGTCTTTGGTCACTTGAACCACTAGAGATTGCCCTTCACGCAAATAATCACCAATTTGATCACTTGGGTTAACAGCATCACGGCTCACAACCTCTGATACATGAATAAAAGCAGCCCTTTCCAAGCCAATATCAACAAATGCCGCCTGCATACCAGGAAGAACTCGGACAACCTTGCCTTGATAAATATTACCGACAATCCCTTTACGGCTGGAACGCTCTATATAAACTTCTTGTAATACGCCGTTCTCAACTAGAGCAACGCGAATCTCCATTGGAGTAACATTAATGAGTACATCTTCACTCATGTGACATTTCCTCTAGTGAATGAATTCCGAACTGGGCTAACAACTCAGCCGTTTCATAAAGGGGCAACCCAACAACAGCAGAATAAGATCCTGACATAGAGCGCACGAAAATAGAACCCAAACCTTGAATGCCGTATGAACCAGCTTTATCTTTAGGCTCATTGGTTTTCCAATATTGATCTATTTCTACATCTGAGATATCTCGAAAACTCACATCGCTTACAACACATTCCGTAGCGACATATTCAAGATTAATATTGCACAGACAAAGGGAGGTAATGACTTGATGAGAACGACCTGACAGCCGCCTTAACATTGACCTTGAATCCTCAAGAGACTCCGGCTTACCAAGGATACAGCCGTCTACAACCACACTGGTATCTGACGCGAGAAAAATCACTGAAGAGTCAAGGTGATGATTTTGTTGCTTATATATTCTGGATGCTGCATGCGCTTTTTCCACTGCCATACGAACAACATATTCTTTCGCTTCCTCCTGCTCTTTTGGGGTTTCGTCGATGTCAGCAGGCAACACCTCAAAACGCTTAACCAAAAGACCAAGCAGCTCTTTCCTTCTCGGCGAAGCTGAAGCCAAAACAAGCATAATGTATCCCTAAAGAATAAACCTAGCGAATAGCATAAATACGGCGCACACTGCGCAATATAATAAAAGACCAAGGCCATAAAGCCCCAGTAATAACCGCAGGCATAAAAATCATTAATGTTGGCTCAGCATTACCAAGGTAATGATCAACCCAGAAGTCGACAAGCTGATTCACACTTACCAACAAACATATAAAAAAACCCTGTTGCCAACGATGATACATTCTCAACCGTTTATAAAACACGGCACAGGTATAAGCAATAATCACATAGGTTAATGAGTGCTGACCTATTATGCCGCCTTGCAATAGATCAACCATCAAACCTAGAAACCATGCCAAACCAACACCAACACGGAATGGCAAAGCAATAACCCAATATAAAATGACCAACAAAGCCCATTCAGGGCGGAACCAGACAAGATCACCAGGAAAAGGCACAGCCTCAAGCATTAAAGCGGTTAATAAGGTAATACAAAATACAAAGATAGGCTTCATGACCGTCCCGCCTTAGGCTTTTCAATAAGCATAACGTGACGGCTTCGACCTAATTGAGCTAAAGGCACAACTTCGACATCAGCATAAGCTTTGCCCTGAGTATATTTCACACTCCGAACAACACCGACTGGATAACCACTGGGGAAGCGATTATCTAAACCAGAAGTAGTGAGCACATCACCTTTTTTTATATCAACTGAACGAGGAACGCTCATCAATTCCATAATGGTGACGCTTCCAGTACCACGCAAAATCCCTCTAAAGCCAGTACGTGAAAGCTGCACAGGCACAAAGTGATTAGCGTCGGCAATTAACAATACACGACTACTATAAGCAGATGTTTCAACAACTTGCCCTAACACACCAGTCGCATCCAAGACAGGTTGACCAACATAAGCGCCAGAGGAAAACCCTTTGTCTATCATCAATCGATGACTGTAAGCACTTTGGTCAAAACCAATTACCTCAGCCATTACGATTTTTTCATCAACCCGTTGAGATGCATCTAAAAGCTCTCGCAAGCGAACATTTTCTGCTTGCAGAGATTCAAGGCGCTGCTGTCGACTGCGTAGGATTAAAATTTCAGACTGTAAAGACTGATTCTCTTTAACCAAGCCTTCCCTACTCGCAAGATGCTCACCAGCCCAATTGAACATTTTCTGAGGCGTGTTAACAACAACTTGGATAGGTGTCACAAGCAAAGTCAGATAAGGCCTTACTTGTGAAAAAGCCGAGTAACGTACATCAGCAACGATCATCGCAACAGACAAAATAACCAACACAACAAAACGTGTGCTGGATACTTTGCCACTGAAAAGAAGCGAATTATTAATGGTACGCTCCTAACGCTTATTCGTTATCTGCTGTAAACAACTCAGAAGCGTGTTTGTCCATCAACTCTAAAGCCATACCACCGCCACGAGCAACACAGGTTAACGGATCGTCAGCTATGATAACTGGTAGACCAGTTTCTTCACTGATCAAGCGATCAATTTCACGTAGCAACGCACCACCGCCAGTCAAAACCAACCCCGTTTCACCAATATCTGCAGCTAATTCTGGTGGAGATTGCTCAAGAACACCTTTAATTGCTTGTACGATCTGAGCCAATGGCTCTTGTAGCGCTTCTAGAATTTCAGTGCTGCTTAGAGTGAAAGAGCGAGGAATACCTTCAGCCAAATTACGACCACGAACATCGATCTGTAATTCTTCACCAGTATGGTAAGCCATACCAATCTCTGTTTTTATGCGCTCAGCCGTCGCATCACCAATCAAACTACCGTATTGGCGACGAACATATGTAGTAATGGCTTCATCAAAACGGTCACCACCTACTCGAATCGATTCAGATGTAACAATACCGTTCAAAGAAATGATAGCGATCTCTGTCGTACCACCACCGATATCGATAACCATGGAACCTGACGCTTCAGCAACAGGAAGACCTGCACCAATAGCCGCCGCCATAGGTTCTTCAATAATATAAACTTCGCGTGCGCCAGCGCCCAAAGCGGATTCTTTAATCGCACGTCGCTCTACTTGGGTAGATTTACAAGGCACACAAACCAAAACTCGAGGGCTTGGCTTTAACAAACTATTTTCATGAACCTTGGAGATAAAATATTGCAGCATCTTTTCTGTAACATGAAAGTCAGCAATAACACCGTCTTTCATCGGTCGGATGGCGGTAATATTACCCGGTGTACGACCCAACATGCGCTTCGCATCTGTACCAACAGACGCCACTGTTTTTTGGTTTCCATTATGACGTATAGCAACAACAGACGGCTCATCTAGCACAATTCCGCGGTCACGAACGTAAATAAGGGTATTTGCCGTTCCTAAGTCAATTGACAAATCACTTGAAAACATTCCCCTGATTTTCTTAAACATGAATTCTTACACCCTGATAATACGATACGAACAGCGTCAAAATGTAACAATGACGGGGCCAATGGGCAAGTTGATTCCGCGTAAATGTTAAAAAAGTTCCAAGGTATTTCATTGTTTAGCAAAAAAAATTAATAAATCTAAAATATGCCTTCTTTTTCACCCGCTTTGCTTTATAGCAATACCACTAAGAGATACAATGGCGGGCATTTACGATAATCAAAACATTTAGGTGGAACATGTCCATAGACAAACAAGACGTGCAAAAGATTGCACACTTGGCACGCCTCGCTCTTACTGAGGCAGACGCCGATCAATACCAACACTCTCTTTCAAGCGTTTTATCACTCGTTGAGCAAATGCAATCTGTTGATACCGATGGTGTTGAACCTCTTTCTAATCCACTTGAGATGACTCAACGCTTAAGAGAAGACATAGTCACCGAAGAAAATCGTCGTGACGCATTCTTAGCAAACGCACCTCAGACCGAAGCTGGCCTTTTCCTAGTACCGAAAGTGATCGATTAAGAGAGACAAGCATGTTCGAACAAAGCATCTCGACATTAGCGCAAAAGCTGCGCAACAAAGACATTTCAAGCGTTGAGCTAACACGCCTATTTTTAGCGCGTATCGCCAAGCTTGATCCGCAATTAAATAGTTACATTACTGTTAGCGAGCAGCGCGCTCTTGAACAAGCAGCCACAGCTGATGCACTTATTCAAAATGGCAAAGGCACTAGCCTGACCGGCATCCCTATTGCCCACAAAGATTTATTCTGCACGGAAGGCACATTAACCACGTGTGGCTCAAAAATGCTGAACAACTTCATTCCGCCTTATGAATCCACCGTAACTAGTCGCATTCAACAGGCTGGCGCAGTAATGCTAGGCAAAACCAACATGGATGAGTTCGCGATGGGCTCTTCCAATGAAAACAGCTTTTACGGTGCCGTAAAAAACCCATGGAACCTAGACATGGTCCCTGGCGGCTCTTCAGGTGGCTCTGCGGCAGCTATTGCTGCAGGACTAGCTGTTGCAGCAACAGGCACAGATACGGGCGGCTCCATTCGCCAACCCGCTTCTTTCTGCGGCATTACTGGCCTAAAACCAACCTACGGCCGTGTATCTCGCTTCGGTATGATTGCCTACGCATCCAGCCTTGACCAAGGCGGCCCAATGGCAAAAAGCGCTGAAGATTGCGCACACTTGATGCAGGCTATGGCTGGCTTTGACGAAAAAGACTCTACATCTGCAGATACGCCTTCAGAAGATTATCTAGCCAATTTGAACGCTCCGCTAACAGGCCTAAAAATCGGATTACCAAAAGAATACTTTGGCGAAGGTCTAGACTCACAAGTCGCTGACATCATTATGGCGGCAGTAAAAGAGTTTGAAAAACTGGGCGCGACGGTAAAAGAAATTTCCCTGCCAAACTTACAGCTAAGTATTCCGTCCTATTACGTAATTGCACCATCTGAAGCCTCTTCAAATCTATCTCGCTTTGATGGCGTTCGTTTCGGCCACCGCTGCGACGATCCAAAAGACTTATTAGACATGTACATGCGCTCACGTGCTGAAGGTTTCGGCACTGAAGTACAGAAACGTATCATGGTTGGCACTTATGCACTTTCTGAAGGCTACTACGATGCTTACTATCTAAAAGCACAAAAAATTCGTCGCCTGATTAAAGAAGACTTCGTTAAAGCACTTGATGAAGTCGATGTCATCATGGGACCCGTTGCACCAACTACCGCATTCGGTCTTGGCAGCAAAACAAGTGATCCAGTTGCCATGTATCTTGAAGACATTTACACCCTATCCGTTAACCTTGCAGGCATCCCAGCCATGTCTGTTCCAGCAGGCTTTGCCAATGGCATGCCGGTTGGGCTACAAGTAATGGGTAACTATTTTGCCGAAGCCAAGCTTTTAAACGTAGCGCATCAGTATCAACAAAATACAGATTGGCACTTACAAACACCAACTATGGCAAAAGGAGCATAAGCATGAACTGGGAAGTTGTTATTGGCCTTGAGATTCATACTCAGCTCTCTACAAAATCAAAGTTGTTTTCAGGCGCTGCCGTTGGCTTTGGCGCCGAACCAAACACACAAACCACACTTGTTGATCTAGGTATGCCTGGTGCATTACCTGTGTTTAACAAGGAAGCGTTACGCATGGCCGTTATGTTTGGCCACGCCATCAACGCTGAAATTGGCATGTCATCCGTTTTTGCTCGTAAAAACTACTTCTACCCGGATCTTCCAAAAGGCTACCAAACCAGCCAAATGGATCATCCTATTGTTGGTAAAGGCTATCTCGATGTAATGCTAGAAGATGGCACCACCTCTCGCGTTGGCATTACTCGCGCCCACCTAGAAGAAGATGCAGGCAAATCCTTGCATGAAGATTTCCAGGGCATGACAGGCATAGACCTGAACCGCTCTAGCACGCCTTTGCTTGAGATCGTATCTGAGCCAGATATTCGCTCAGCAAAAGAAGCCGTGGCTTACGTTAAGATGATCCACTCTATCGTAACCTACCTTGGTATTTGCGATGGCAACATGGCAGAAGGCTCTATGCGTTGCGACATCAACTTGTCACTACGCCCTAAAGGCCAGAAAGAATACGGCACACGCACCGAAATTAAGAACGTTAACTCGTTCCGCTTTATCGAAAAAGCAATCTACACCGAGATAGAGCGCCAAGCAGACATTTTGGAAGACGGCGGTCGCATCATTCAGGAAACTCGCCTGTATGATCCAGAAAAGAACGAAACTCGCAGCATGCGCTCTAAAGAAGACGCCAACGATTACCGCTACTTCCCATGCCCAGATCTACTTCCGGTAGTACTGACGCAAGAATACGTAGACGGAATTAAAGCAACACTACCAGAACTGCCAAGCCAAAAAGCGGCACGCTTCCAAAGCGAGCACGGACTAAGCGAATACGATGCCAACGTCCTATCCTCTTCGCGCGCCATGGCGGACTTTTTTGAAACAGCCAATACCATTGTGGCAGACGCTAAACTGACGGCAAACTGGGTAATGGGCGAGCTAAGCAAGCTTCTTAACCAAGAACAGCTAGAAATTGAAAACGCACCGGTTAGCGCTAAAGCATTTGGCGAGTTGCTCGTTCGAATTAAAGACAACACCATCAATGGCAAAACAGCAAAAGATGTGTTGCAAGCCATATGGAACGGCGAAGGCTCTGCCGATGAAATCATCGAAGCTAAAGGCCTAAAACAAGTGACAGATACTGGCGCAATCGAAGCCATGATCCAAACTATTTTAGACGCTAATGCCGCTCAAGTTGAGCAATACCGCGCAGCAGACGAAGACAAGCAGAAGAAAATGATCGGCTTCTTTGTTGGGCAAGTTATGAAAGCATCGCAAGGCAAAGCCAATCCAGGTTTGGTGAACCCTATACTGACCAAGATGCTGAAAGGCTAAAATCGCTCATTTACAATGCAAAAAGCCGCACCATGAGTGCGGCTTTTTTATTGTACTTGAGTTACGTAATCACACATCAAAAACTGGCGACAATTCTATCTCGACCAGAACATTTCGCTTCGTGCAAATTCTGCTCTGCTATTCGAATCAACTCCTCGAACGTATCGACTTTATCGCTGCAAATACCAACACTGAAAGCCAAACGAATTTTACCTTCCGTGAATTCCTTTAAGCGCAAAGTTTCCAAGAAAACATGTAACCTATCCTGAAATTTTTGGCCCTCTACTTTCGTGACGACACAAAATTCTTCTCCGCCAAAACGGCCAACCAGCATATCTGGAAATGCTTCAATAAACTCCCGCCCTACCGCTTCAAGCAAACTATCTCCAACAAGATGGCCATAGGTATCATTAATTTTTTTAAAATGATCAATATCTAGCATAGCGAGAGAAAGCCCTAGGGCATTATCTCGAAGCAGCTGTTCACCCTCTTCAAATAGGCTGCGGCGGTTTTTTAACTTAGTTAAAGGGTCAATGTTAGCAAGATCTCGTATGGTCTCGAGCATCTCCTGCGCCTCTAGACTATGAATAACCCGACAATGAAACTCTTCGTGATAAAAAGGCTTCTTCAGAAAATCATTCGCACCAGCCTTTATGAATTTAGCAGATAAAGCATTGTCCCCCTCTGCTGACAAACCAATAATGACTAAGTCCTGAAAACGAGAGTTATAACGAAGCATACGCACAAGGTCATAACCATTAACCAAAGGCATATTAAAATCTGTTATCAGCATGCGTATAGAAGGATCTTCCTCCAACTTAGCCAAAGCAACCTGACCATTCTCAGCCTCAACGACATTAAACCGATATTGCTCCAATAATATTTTGATAAACAAACGGCTTGTAGAGGAGTCTTCAGCAACCAGAACCTTAATGTCTCGATTACGGTCTAGTCGCTCAATCACCTTAACTACATGATTAAAAGAATAGCGACCATCCTTAGTGATATAGTCCAAAACCCCTTTATTAAGCAGCCTTAGCCGCAAGTTATCGTCAAAGTTCCCAGTCAGCACCACACAGGGAATTCTACGAGATAAAATCAGATCAACAATCTCGCCATTTGGCGCATCAGGCAAATTAAGATCAACAATCGCCGCAAAATACTCTTCACCAGAATGCGCCAATTTATCTTCAGCTTCTTTGTAACAAGTACACAAAATCGGTGTAAACAAAGCCGTTTGGGAAAGCAAATGATGGAGAACCTTCAAATCGACAGGACTGTCCTCAACGACTAATATTTTTCTTTCCTTTACCATGCTCAATTCCCAATATAAAAAGTAAGGCCATACTTTTTGAATATTTTTAAATTATCCCCTATGACCCACGATTCCGATACTCTAAAATACTTACTCTACATTATGGTTTTGTAAAAATCAGACAATACTTAACATTAACTTAATCTAACTAAATGCAAGGCGGTTCTATATATGCAATGCAGAGAAAATTGCGGAGCATGCTGTACAGCCCCATCCATAAGCTCTCCTATACCAGGTATGCCAAATGGAAAAGCCGCTGGAGAGCCTTGCATACAGCTACTTGCAGATTATCGCTGCGCTATATTTGGCGACCCCTCAAGACCAGAGGTCTGTGACAAATTTAGTGCCGAAGAATACACGTGCGGAAGTAACCGTGAAGAAGCACTCTTCATATTGACCCATTTGGAAGATGAAACTAGCCCAATCAACACAGGCTTATTAAAAAGGAAATATCAATGATACCAGCGAAGCACCTACTCCCTTTACTCTGTGTTAGCTTATTGCTCGGCGCTTGCTCAACCTCAAAAACAAGCAAACAATTCATTGTTATTCCACCAAGTGAATCGCAAATAGAAAGCAGTGTGAAGGAGCAAGTTTCATTAGCACTTAATGCGTTCACACCAGTTGCTGGGCAAGCCCTTCCAAACAACACTGTTCTTCAAGCCTATGAAGCTCGTGGCTACGAGCCTATCTGGATTCAAGACAAAAAAATCAACATGTCGATCTATAAGCTTGTTGATATTCTTGAACAATCCCTTAGCCAGGGACTAAACCCAATCCACTACCACACTGGTATTATTAAAGAATATTTGGCCCTAAAACAACCCACTCCTCAACAACTAGCCGAGATGGATGTTATTTCGACCATAGCATTAAACAGCTACGCCCATGACATTAGTAATGGGCGCTATGAACCCCAACTCATAGATCCAAATTGGCAGCTTGATGCCCCAAGCAATAACTGGAAAGACTTGCTGTACATTGATTCTGCAACAGATATGGTCAATTCATTACAACTGCTATCCCCTCGCAGCCCGCAATATCAAGTTTTACAAAAATGGCTAGTTTATTACCAAGACCTAGCAGCAAAAGAAAGCGACATCTTCGTCAACGCTGGTGTACCTTTATCCCTTGGCGATACTGGTCCAAGAGTTGCCCAACTAAGAGCGAGACTAGTACAACTTGGTGACATTCGTTTTTCCACACGCAAAGTAAATGAAGAACAGTTTGACTCTCGCCTAAAAGAATCATTGATGCGCTTTCAGCGCCGCCATCACCTAACAGCGGACGGTGCAGCAGGATCCAGAACAATAGAAATGCTTAATGTTCCACTAGAAACTAGAGCGAAGCAAATTGCTTACAACTTAGAAAGATGGCGCTGGCTGCCAAGCGAGCTAGAAGCGAACCGAGTCTGGGTCGACCTAACCAATTACACCGTCGATATGCACCTTAACGGCGAACTCACTTCAATGAAGGCAGTCATAGGAAGGCCAGACAGAAAAACCCCCGTATTCAAGGGCCTAATGACCTATATGGTTACCAACCCTACATGGCGAGTACCGCACCGTATCGCCAGAGAAAACCTTTTACCAAAACTACAAGCTGATCCAAACTATCTTGTAAAACATGGCTATAAAGTCTTCTCAAGCTGGAGTATTGGCGCAAAAGAACTTGATTCAACCAAAATCAATTGG
Organism: Marinomonas foliarum; assembly: GCF_003337275.1. Classification (GTDB taxonomy): domain Bacteria; phylum Pseudomonadota; class Gammaproteobacteria; order Pseudomonadales; family Marinomonadaceae; genus Marinomonas; species Marinomonas foliarum. The sequence continues at coordinate 50,277 of NZ_QPJQ01000029.1, forward strand.
AAAGCGATCAGTGAGGACAAGTTAGCCTTTCGCTTTGAACAAGAGCCAGACGAAGGCAATGCCCTAGGCCAGTATAAGTTTATGTTTCCAAACAAAAACGAAATTTATTTACACGACACCCCTGCTAAGCACCTTTTTCGCGAAAGCGACAGAGCATTTAGCTCCGGTTGTGTACGACTAGAGAACCCTGTTGAGTTTGCTAGAGAAATTACCAAAGGCAGCAAACAACTCAACGCTATGAACAGCTCATTGAAGAATAAAAGCAACACAGTCATCTCGCTACCTACTTACATCCCTGTGTATTTGGTTTACTTCACTGTAGTTCCAAATGCAAACGGTATGCTGGAGTTTCGTAACGATGTATACGAAAGAGACGCCTTAATGGAAGAAGCGATGGGTTACTCGCCATTCAGAGCAAGGGACTCTATTTAAAACCCTCAAAACCACCATAAAACAATGCCCGATAAGTATTATTTACTTACCGGGCATTTTTATATGTACCGCTTTCAGACTTTCAACTTCAACAACTAGCCCATTATATTATCGAACCATAATACATACTGTAACTTCTTCACGATCATGATAAAGGTGCTTTATTTGATACTGATAACCGACGCCAGCTTTTCTCAACATTGCCTCTATCATCTGTAAGCACAAAGACACTTCTTGGTAGCGTTTTTTCATTGGCAGCTTGAGGTTAAAAATTGCTCGTCTAGTCCATCCACTTGCCAACCAATTAGCCATTAATTCTGCGACTTTAATTGGTCGCTCCACCATGTCACAAACTAACCAATCTACAGTGTAAGGTGGCTCATATTTAAAACCATCTGCCTTTTCGTGCTGAACCAAACCCGTCGACATTAATTCTTTTTGCATTGGGCCATTATCAATTGCAATAACATGAATGCCTTTTTTAACAAACTGATATGTCCAGCCGCCAGGGGCCGCACCAAGATCAACCGCAGTCATACCCTCTGTTAGGTCAGACTCTCGCGTTTGTTCTGGCACAAATTGTAGAAAAGCTTCCTCCAGCTTAAGTGTTGAACGGCTTGGGCCTGCTGCAGGAAAGCGCAAACGACGAATCCCCATCGGAAACTCACTACGGCAGACCGCGTATGAAACACCTAAGTAAGCCGCCTCACCATCCAGCATAAACACATGATGACGAACACCTACCGCCTTATTACGCAACACCCCCGACTTTTTCCAGCCGTCACGCAATGGCTTTTCCAGCTTCTTAATTAAACCCGACAAAGATTTAGCTTCATTAGTGTCTGCTGTTTCAATCCAGATTTCTTCCGCAAGCGGCAATTCCCGAGCGGCCTCTAGCAAGGACTCAACTCGGCCACCCTGCTCCAACTCAATCACGTCATTCACAGCGATAATCTGGCGAGCAAATATAAGGCGGTTAAAACTCAATTGCTGAATCAAGGTTTCGCCAGCATCAGGCTGGTCAAAGTTATACACAATATAGCCAGCATCCGGCACAACTTTGGCGTACCCGTAAAAACCTTTACTGCTCGCTACTTCAGATAACTCAGCCGCACAATCTTTTTCAAAGCCTTGACGACAATAAACCAAAACATTTTTCATTCAAATTCCTTCTTAGCAAGCATTCAAGCTAGCTAAGTTAATCAATTATTTTTTAGAGGGCCATTTTAATAAAGACTCATCAAACTGAGCGCCCACAAAGTCACCTAAAGCTGATGAAAACATCGCCCCATTATTTGGTGCACAAACATAAACCTTATCCTCTCCATGCCAGTTAAACTGCAAAAAATAAGCATGAAGGTATCCTCTATCTGCCTCTTCACCACCATATCTAAGATCGCCAAAAATGGGCGAACCAATACTTTTTAATGCAACACGAATCTGGTGGGTTTTCCCCGTTAAAGGCCTAACAATGAAAACCCTAAACCCTTGAAAAGATGAAGAAAAAAACTGAGTGACAGCCATATTCTCACCTTCTTTGGTCAATTTCCACTGCCCCCTTCGACTAGGGGACATACCACCAGCGATCGTGCCTTGTTTTTTTCTAGGCTTGCGCTTTGATAACGCCAAATAGCGTTTTTCAACTGCATGCTGCTCAAACATCCTACCAAAGTCAGCCGCTGCCTTTGCGTGACACGCCACAACCAACAGACCCGACGTCATTTTATCCAATCGATGCACCGGATAAAACGTTTGCTCAGGGTAATAGGCAGACAAAGACTGCATAACTCCCATCTCTTCTGACTCTGCATGAAAGCTCATACCAGCGGGCTTATCGATCACCCAATAATCATCACAACGAAACAATATAGGAAGCAAATGAGCCCCACCACGAATAAATAAAGAAAAAATGGATTAGCCAACAAGTTTATCCACAGAGAAAGTGGACAACTCATATGTCAATACAGGGAAGTAAATATAATCTAATTTTGATAATCTGACTGCACAGAAAGGCGATTACGACCACTACGCTTCGCGACATAAAGACCTTTATCAGCTTGCGCTAGTATTTCTTCATAACGTGAAACGCCAGGGTCTATTGCAGCCAAACCGATGCTAATAGTAACAGGAATAACAATTCCATTTTCCGTCTCTATCAACATATCTTCAACAGACCGCCTCATAGCTTCCATGATATCAGCAGCGTCTTTGATGCTAGTTCCACGCATAATAACGATGAACTCTTCACCGCCGTAACGACCAATCTCATCCTGTGGCCGAATAACAGAAGCCATCATTGCAGATACTTTAGCCAGCACAAGGTCACCAGCTTCATGACCAAAGGTGTCATTAATTTTTTTAAAATGGTCCAAATCTACGATTGAGAAAACACATGATTCTCTATTGATAATTGAATCTGCAAAAATATTAACTGCATCGGCCAATACCTTTCGCCGATTAGATAACCCCGTCAGCTCATCTTTTTCAGCAAGGATACGTAAATGCTGATTAACTGACTTCAAGCGACTTATAACTAGGTTTATAACCATTGCAAAATTAAAGGTCACCGCAAAAAACACCAAGATAACGGATAACTCTTGATCTGTTGAATTAAGATACAATCCATTGGTATCGGTCAATTCACAAAGTAAAAATAACGCTAATGAGATGCCAACAACCCAATATTTCACTGCTTGTCGATCTGTTCTAAAAACAACTAAAGCATAAGCAATAACATTGACAAAAAACCAATGAAAACCGCTTTCAGTACCAAAATAAAACAAGCTGAGAATAGATGTTTGAAAAATTTTAATGATAGGCATTAAAATCTGAGCCCTAAAAAGATGCCCAATAAAATTGTATCGAAGACCCACCAAGGCAACTAGTAGACCCAAAGTAGAAAGGATGGTAATAGAGTACATTTGACGAAAGGTAAAAACAGCGATCAAAAACAAACAGCCCACACAAAAAATTATGTAAGAGAAGTTCACTACATGCTTTTGATTGAGGTCATTTCCAAATTCATCCTCAAAACCAATATTCAAAAGCGTATTTATGAATTGCTTTATCGATGAAAACACAATACCCCGTATATATTTGCCTGAAATAATTTAAATTGCGATCAAATCGCTATATTCATCACCCAATACGTACAAAAAAACAGTTTTCTATAATGTGCAGGCTAAAGCGCATACTTTACAGAAAACCAATTATTTTTTCTATAAATTAAGCCAAGTAAAAACCCTACAAAGAGGGTTTGACAACCTCCCCTCCTATCTCCTAAAAAATAACGACAATCACATGCTATCATTTTGCAAAATCAAGTAAACTTTTCGTCAAAGAATCCACTTCGTTGGCATGAAACTTGATTATTATCAATACTAAAAGCAAAAAATTAACTGATCGGTCAAAAATACATGAGAAAGATCAGAAATGCCCCAAAAGGAAGCGAGGCATAAACCAAAACGGTGCACAAAGATGAAAAAGTTATCATACATATCGGATGACACAGTATCTTCAAGTCTTTTACTCATTTAATAGAATAAGGTGCCAGTACATTGAAAAAGCACAATTTGGTATCACGCCTTGAGCTCACAAACATTACCAAGCAATACCCCGGCTGCCTTGCCAACGACAACATCAGCTTAACCCTGATGCCAGGAGAAATTCATGCTCTGCTAGGAGAAAATGGTGCAGGCAAAAGCACTTTAGTAAAAACCATTTATGGTGTGGTGGCTCCAGACAAAGGAGACATTATTTGGAATGGGAAAGAAGTCTCTATCAAATCACCCTCTATTGCTCGTGATTTAGGTATTGGGATGGTGTTTCAGCATTTTTCATTATTCGAAACATTAACAGTTAGCCAAAACATTGAGTTATGTTTGAGCAAGACACAATTAAATGAAATCGGAGATTTAGCAGAAAGAATTACTCACCTCTCTGCAGAATATGGCTTAAACGTAAAGCCAAGCCGATACGTACATTCACTATCAATAGGAGAAAGACAACGTGTTGAAATAATGCGCTGCCTAGTTCAATCCGTAAAATTACTAATCTTAGACGAACCTACCTCGGTTTTAACCCCCCAAGAAGTGTCAGGGTTATTTGGCGTTCTACGTACACTTTCAAATGAAGGCTGTAGCATTTTATTTATCAGCCACAAGCTCCATGAAGTTACAGAAATTTGCCATAAAGCCACTATTCTACGAGGCGGAAAAGTGGTTGATACCTGCATTCCACAAAGAGAAACACCAGCTTCTATTGCAAAAATGATGGTAGGTGATCTTGCTGAACAAGATGCAGGGTACACAAAAAAAGAAGGCACTGTTGGCGTTTTTAACGTCGAAGACTTATCTCTTGCAGCCAAGCAGCCTTTTGGGACAACGCTTAAGAACCTCAACTTCGAACTAAAATCAGGTGAAATCCTCGGCATCGCTGGCGTTGCTGGCAACGGTCAAGACGAATTGATGGCCATTATCAGTGGTGAAGATGAACGCAGTGTAAAGAACAGCTTATCACTTGATGGTTCAGACATTAGTGATTTAAATGCTGGCGAGCGTCGAAAACTTGGTATGGCATACGTTCCAGAAGAGCGCTTAGGTCGAGGCGCTGTTCCAGACATGAGCCTAACAGAAAATACCCTTCTAACTCACAGCCAAGGCTTCATTAGAAACGGCCTAGTCGATTGGCAGAGTATAAAAGGCTACACCAGCGAGCTCATCACCAAATATAAAGTAAAATGTCACGGTGAATTCTCCGAAGCGAAAAGCTTAAGTGGCGGCAACTTGCAAAAATTCATCATGGGGCGCGAAATTGGACAGAACCCTAAAGTGCTTATTTGTGCCCACCCTACTTGGGGAGTCGATGTAGGCGCAGCACTTGCCATTCATCAAGCCCTATTAGAACTTCGTGATAAAGGCGCTGCCATTTTGCTTATTTCGGAAGACATTGATGAATTATTTTTGTTGGCCGACCGAATGGCAGCTGTTTGCGATGGCTACCTATCACCTGTTGTGAAAACTGAAACCACCAACATAGATCAAATAGGACAATGGATGGCTGGTACTTTTATAAAAAATACGTCAGCCTCTGACAAACAAGAGGCAACCGCATGATTCTTATCCAAGCTCGTACTGAGCCAAGCTCATTGATGAAAGTGGCTTCACCGCTTCTAGCTATTGCGTTAACCCTGATCTTTGGCTGCGTTCTTTTCTCAGCCATAGGAAAATCGCCGATTCAAGCATTGCATGTCTTATTAATCGCACCATTAGCGGACAGTTACAACATTGGAGAAATGTTTGTCAAAATGGGGCCTCTCCTACTCTGTGCTGTTGGCCTGTCTTTATGTTATCGAGCCAATTTATGGAACATTGGTGCTGAAGGTCAACTATTAGCAGGCGCTCTAGGTGGATCGGCAATGGCGCTTTACTTTGGCGATTCTGACTCTATTCTTGCCTTGCCAATAACCTTATTAGCCGGCATAGCATCAGGCATGATTTGGGCGGCAATTCCGACCTATTTAAAGTTACGCTTTAATTCAAACCTAATATTAACCACCATCATGTTTAACTACATCGGCCTATATCTTCTTATTTGGGCAGTACATGGACCTCTCCGTGATCCCCAAGGCTTCGGCTTTCCTGAGTCCGCAATGTTTTCCGATACCACTCTCTTACCGACACTATTTGAGAGCAGCAGAATTCACCTTGGTATAGTTTTTGCCATCATATCCGCTTTTATCGCTTGGTTTATATTAAGCAAATCCCACCTTGGCTTTCAAATACGAGTTTTTGGTTCCGATGAACCAGCAGCAAAGTACGCAGGCTTTAGTAGCAGAAAACTAAGCTGGATGGTGATGCTTTTTGCAGGTGCATTAGCAGGCTTAGCAGGTGTCAGTGAAACCACTGGCCCAATTGGGCAACTGGTTCCCAATGTATCACCCGGTTACGGCTATTCCGCCATCATTGTTGCTTACCTAGGAAGACTAAATCCTCTTGGCGCTATCTTAGCAGCAGTTTTCATGGCGGTTCTCTATATGGGAGGCGATTTAGCACAAATCGAAATGGGCATCCCCGTTGCCGTGGTGAGTATGTTCCAAGGTGTTTTATTGTTCTTCCTTTTGGCATGTGACTTTTTTATTAACAACAGACTCGCCTTTTCTAATAAAGCGACAAACTAGGAGCCTATTTTGGACTCAGATCTAATCGTACAAATATTGTTTGCCGCCGTAAAAACTGGCACTCCGTTGCTTTTTATTGCCCTAGGTGAAGTTATATGTGAAAAATCTGGCGTGTTAAACCTTGGCCAAGAAGGCATGATGTTAATGGGCGCTGTAGTAGGCTTCCTAGCGGCTTATGGCACAGGTAGTGCAGGACTTGGTGTTCTTGCTGCCATGATAATGGGGTGCATAATGAGCTTAATTTTCGCAGTACTCGTTCTGCATCTTGGCGCCAATCAAGTAGCCACAGGGCTTGCTTTAACTATTTTTGGAACCGGCTTAAGTGCTTTTATTGGATCAGGTGTTGTTGGCCAAACCATTCAAGGTTTTCAGCCTATTGCCATTCCACTGCTATCGGACATTCCCTTTCTCGGTCGCATTCTTTTTAGTCATGACATTTTGGTTTACACCTCTTTTGCTATGACCTTTATTCTGATGTTTGTGATTTACAAAACACGCATCGGACTAACCTTAACCGCCGTCGGAGAAAACCCTCACGCAGCAAACGCCATAGGCATTAAAGTGTTAAGAGTTCGCTATTTAGCCGTCATGTTTGGCGGTGTCATGGCGGGCATTTCAGGCGCCTATATGTCGCTTGTTTATACTCCTATGTGGGTAGAAAACATGACAGCGGGGCGCGGCTGGATCGCCCTTGCATTGGTCGTCTTTGCATCGTGGCGAATCGGCAGAATCATGTTAGGTGCCTACCTCTTCGGCATAGCAAGCATTATGCATTTAGTCCTTCAAGGCTTGGGCTGGTCTATTTCACCAAACCTACTTGCCATGCTGCCTTATGTCGCAACAGTCATTGTCATGGTGATTATCAGCGCAGATAAATTTAAAGAAAAATTATTGGCCCCTAGGTCATTAGGAAAAACCTTTGACCCAAGACAAATGGCCTAAACAAAAAAAGTGAATACCATAAATAAAATGCCTTCGGGCACAAAAGGAGCAAGCAATGAAACTTAAAAGTGTATTGATAGGTCTGGGACTTTTAGCGGGAGCAAGTTTTGTTCAAGCTGAGGATCCACTCAAAGTCGGTTTTGTCTATGTTGGACCCGTTGGCGACTTAGGCTGGAGCTATGAACATGACAGAGGTCGTAAAGGCATAGAAGAATATTTTGGCGATAAAGTAAAAACCACTTACGTTGAAAACGTGCCAGAAGGTGCTGATGCCGAGCGAGTAATCACCCAACTTGCTAAAGCAGGCAATGACCTTATTTTCACTACCTCTTTTGGTTTTATGAACCCAACGGTAAAAGTCGCGAAGCGCTTTCCTAAAGTAAAGTTTGAGCATGCTACTGGATACAAACTGTCTAAAAACTTAGGCACTTACGTTCTTCGCACCTACGAAGGCCGTTATATTTCAGGCGTGGCTGCAGGCATGATGACCAAAACCAATACCATTGGTTATATTGGCTCATTTCCGATCCCAGAAGTTATCCGTGACATCAACGCCGCTTACATGGGTGCAAAAAGTGTTAATCCAGATGTAAAAATGAAAATTGTTTGGGCGAATACTTGGTACGATCCAGGTAAAGAGACAGATGCTGCAAACGCACTAATGGACCAAGGTGTTGATGTAATGCTACAACACACCGACAGCCCAGCGCCGCTTATTGCTGCTGAGAAACGTGGGTTACGCGCCATTGGCCAAGCTTCTGACCAAAGTAAATTTGCGCCAAACGCACATATTTTCTCTGTTCGTGATGATTGGGCACCTTACTACATCAAACGAGTGCAAGCCGTTATGGATGGCACATGGGATTCTAAAGATTTCTGGGGCGGCTTCCAAGAAGACATGCTATCTCTAGCATCTATTAACCCAAACCTTCCAGCAGATGTTCGAGCTAAAATTGATGCAACTTATACTGCAATCAATTCTGGTGAATTCAAACCATTCACAGGGCCTATTAAAGACAACAAAGGCAATATCGCAGTTCCAGCCAACCACTCACTAACAGATCAAGAGCTTGCTCAAGTAAATTGGTATGTTGATGGCATTACTGACGAAATTCCTCGCTAAGTCCTACTATGCTTATATACAGCCAGCGCCGCTGGCTGTATATTCTGCCGTTTTTTTCCTAATCACTATTCTTAAACTCAGCCAACCATCCTTTTTCATCATCGGTTTTATCGCTATATTTAAGAATCAAAGGCAAAGCAACGAAAGGTAACCCCATGGAAACACTAATCGAACTATCAAAGAAAATGCCCAAAACAGAACTTCATCTACATATTGAAGGCACCTTTGAGCCAGAGCAGATGTTTGCCATAGCCCAACGAAATCAAGTGAAACTAAAATACAGCACAGTAGATGCTTTAAAAGCCGCTTATCAATTCACGAACTTACAAGATTTTCTCGATCTTTATTATCAAGGTATGTCTGTACTGCTCCATGAAGCCGACTTTTACGACCTTACCATGGCGTATTTGGAAAAAGTTAATAGCGAAAATGTTGTGCACGTAGAGATTTTCTTTGACCCACAAGGCCACTTATCTCGAGGGGTGGGCTTTGAGCCCCAAATCCGAGGCATCTACAACGCCCTGCAAGACGCCGAGAAAAAATGGGGAATGACCTCCAAGCTCATTATGTCTTTCCTACGCCACCTCAGTGAAGAAAGCGCCTTTGACACGCTAGAACAAGCAAAACCTTATTTAGCTTGGATTGATGGTGTTGGATTAGACAGCTCAGAAGTCGGACATCCGCCGGAAAAATTCTTACGTGTTTTTGAAGCCTGCAAAAATCTTGGCTTAAAGATCACTGCCCATGCTGGTGAAGAAGGCCCTCCAGAATATGTTTGGCAAGCTATAAACCAAATCGGCGTTGACAGAATTGATCATGGCAACAGAGCGTTAGAAGACGATAAACTTATTGATACGATAAAAGAGCGTAATTTAACTCTGACGGTTTGCCCGCTTTCTAATTTAAAGCTTTGTGTCGTCACCGACATGAAAGACCACCCGATCAAAAATATGCTGGCACTTGGTTTACATGCTACCGTCAATTCTGACGATCCAGCTTACTTTGGTGGCTACATGAACGACAACTATGCATCACTTATTAATGGCACTGGCATTAGCAAAGATGAGCTTTTTCAGTTAGCCCAAAACGGCATCACTGGAAGCTGGATGGAAGACCATGTTAAAGAACAGCACTTAAAGGGCCTTCATGCCCTTTTCGCATAAGACTGTTATTAGGTGCCTATAACACATGAAACACCGATACCCCGCAGCAAGCTGCGGGGTATCGGTGTTTCATCCGAGCAATATTAAACTTTATTCATATGCCATTCTCTCGAAGGAAGCCGTCGCAAAACGACTGCTCTCGATCTTGTAGATACCATCTCTCCTAATCAGCCTCAAGTTTTTATTTAACTAACTTGAGGCTGATATTCTGTTTGATTCTTAACAACACCAAAACATATTTG
>NZ_QPJQ01000030.1 GCF_003337275.1 Marinomonas foliarum
CAAGTGGGTTAAGTGGTGATTAAATGTCGCTTCTGAGGAAATACTGTCACAAGCTGAAAGTCAGCTAAAAATTGTCTTACTTGTTCGTATGTTCCCTTACTCAATACATAAGCAAGCGCCACGGCAGCAATAGAAGCACCATGTTTTGCAGCAATCGGGCGCATAGCATCAACACATGCCCAAACTTTGTCCCTATCCACAGGAGGGAAGTCAAAATTGGCACGTCGACCTTCACCTTTTGAGTCTGGTGAAAATTTTCCTGATAGCAGTCCGCCAGCCAAAGGAGACCAGGCCAGTAATCCCATCTTTTCTTCCATTAACATGGGAGCCATCTCACGCTCTAAATCTCTCCCAGCCAAAGAAAAATAGCCTTGCACCGTTTCAAATCGCGCAAAGCCTTCTCGCTCAGCAATGCCCTGTGCTTTCGCGATCCGCCAAGCCGCCCAATTAGACAAACCGATATAACGAATCACTCCTCGCGAAATAAGGTCATCAAGTGTACGAAGTGTTTCTTCAATGGGCGTAACAGGATCGTTAGCGTGAATTTGATATAGATCGATGTAATCCGTCTGCAAACGTTCCAAACTTGCCTCCACCGAATCCAAAATATGGCCTCGAGAAGCGCCTCTATCATTCGGACCATTGCCCGAAGGATTAAAGACCTTAGTTGCAATGACCACATCTTTACGAGGCACGTTCAGATTTTTTAAAGCTTGGCCTAACATTTTCTCGGAGTGGCCATTTGTGTACACATCCGCCGTATCAAAAAAATTAACACCAGCGGAAAAGCAACAATCCACAATACTGTCTGCTGTCGCCTGATCCATTCCAGCAATATCGTGATATAGACCTTGCTGACCAACCGGACCAAATGTCATAGTTCCAAGGCATATTTCCGACACAAATAACCCAGTATTACCCAGTTGGTTATAGCGCATGTCATTCTCCCAAATAAGTGGAACCAGCTCGCCTGACTCTCTAGGATTCCACTTTACCTTGTGATATTTTTACGATAAAGCACCCTAATAAAAACCCATTGTTATCAAAAAGAGAAACAATGCAAAACCTTGATAATCTAGCTATATTTATTCGTATCTCAGAAATGGGCAGTTTCACAGGCGCCGCAGAAAGCCTTGGCATCCAAAAAGGTCGAGCCTCTAATGTCGTACGCCAATTAGAAGCTCAGGTTGGAACGCGTCTTCTACACCGCTCAACTAGAAAAGTTCAACTCACAGAAAACGGGCGAAATTTTTATCTACGAGCTTGCGCTTTACTCGCTGATGCAGAAGAACTCAATCTTATGTTTGCAAAGGATGATGCTCTGCTTGAAGGTCGAATACGTGCAGATTTACCAACAGAATTCGCGCGCGCGAACATTATTCCTGAATTACCTAAATTCATGGAAAAGTACCCTGGTATTGAACTCGAAATTTCCAGTACAGACCGCAGGGTGGATTTAATAAAAGAAGGAATGGATTGTGTACTTAGGGTCGGAGGTGTTCTCGACGATACACTGGTTGCTAGGCACCTTGGCGATCTAAAAATGGTGAATGCAGCAAGCCCTGAGTATCTTAAACAATACGGAGTCCCGCACACACTGGAGGACTTAATAAGCCAAGGCCATCGCATTGTTCACTACACACCAACATTAGGTAATCGTCCATTCGGATGGGAATATTATGATGGTCAAAGCTATCAATCCCTAGACCTCCCCGGCTCACTGCGTGTCAACAACGTTCAGACTTACCATGGCGCGGGCATAGCTGGACTTGGATTGATACAAGCCGGCCTATCCAGCCTGAAACCATTTTTAAGCGACGGATCTCTTGTTGAAGTACTACCAAGCCTACAATCAGAACCCTTACCTGTTTCTATTGTCGTAGCACACAGACAAAACTTGTCTCGTCGAGTACGCATTTTTATATCTTGGATTGAGGAAGTATTAACGCCTTATCTTGATTAGTTTGACTTCAACAGTGCCCAGATTTTTTTAGACAGTAAACACAAACAAAAACAGCCCTCTTTACGATAAAGAGAGCTGTTTTGATAACGATATAGTATAGGAATATCCTCCCCTACCACAGTCGACAAGTGAAACCTTATCCCATCAACTCAAGCAAATGGGCTGCGGCGGCTTTAGGATCATCAGCGCTGCAAATTGCAGAGACCAGCGCTAAACCATGCACACCGGTGGAACAAAGTTCAGGGATATTCCCTTCATGGATCCCTCCAATTGCAACAATAGGTAAAGACGTTACCTTGAGTGCCGACTTCAATCCATCTATTCCCCAATGATGCTTGGTGTTGGTTTTTGTTGGTGTGGCGAAGATGGCACTTAAACCAATGTAATCAATCGGCAAAGCATCGGCCTCAGCGAGTTGTTCTTGCGTTTCAATTGATAGACCTAATATTTTATCAGGGCCGATTAACTGACGAGCGATCTTAGCTGGCATGTCCGATTGGCCGAGATGAACGCCATCGGCATCCACTGCGAGCGCGACATCTACTCGATCATTAATAATTAAAGGAACGCCTGAGCCTTTAAGAATATCTTTAACGGCCAAAGCTCGTTCAATAAAAGCACGCACATCGCCATGCTTTTCGCGAACTTGAACCATGGTCACACCACCAGCTACCGCCTTAGAAACGACTTCCGTCAAGGTGGCGAGGTCTTGTTGATCATCAGTTACCAAATATAAGCGATAGGCGTTCATCGTCCTCCTCTTGAGCCTCTTATGAATTAATAACTTGCAACTTCAGGCGCTTGGCTAGTGTCGCTTCATCTAACAGGTATAATTCATCGAGAATGGTTAGTTGCAGACTGCCCGGCCCCCGCGACTGTTCGGCCGCGATTTCTCCGACAACACCAAGCACAGCTGCAGCCGCCACACCGGTTTCTTCGCCCACCGCCGCAAAGGCCGCCGTCAGAGCGCTCAATGTACAACCCATTCCGGTCACACAAGGCATCATGGCATGGCCATTGTTGAGCTTAACCGTTTGCTCACTTGTCACTATGTAATCGGTCCCTCCGGAAATAACGACACGGGCGCCATACTCCTTCACCAAGAAATGCGCCGCGCTCAGTGCGGTATCGCTGCTATCTAGTGCATCCACGCCTTTGCTTTTTGCTTGTTCGTTGGCCAGTGCGATGATTTCCGATGCGTTGCCTCGGATAATCAGTTGATCGGCCAAGCGCGCTATTTCGCGAGAGGTGTCAGTCCGCAATATGCTGGCTCCGCAACCGACGGGGTCAAGTACGACCACTTTGCCATTCGCATTGGCTTGTTCGACAGCAAACGTCATACGTGGAATCCAAGCGCTATCTAGCGTACCGATGTTGATCACCAATGCCCCAGCAAACGCCATCATCTCTGCCATTTCTTGCTTAGAATGCGCCATAATGGGAGACGCGCCAATGGCCAACAGTGCATTAGCCGTATTGTTCATCACCACATAGTTGGTAATGCTTACTACTAAAGGCTTTTGCTCTCTTACGGCAGTAAGTGCTTGAGTGATTTGTTCAACTAACATCTTCATACTCCTGTCAATCTTACTTAGCGTTTAAGCCTTGTTGCCAAAAGGCGATTTCCATGCGGGTAGCCGTCTTAAATACATCAACTAAATTCTGTCCACGCTGACTGTTTATATCAATCTCGGCCAATAGCTTATTAAAGTGCTCCATCCCTGTCATAACACTCGACTGGTAGTCGTCACCACTATAAAGCTCAATCCAGCTCGCATAAGGGTTACCCTCAATGACGGTACTTTCATCTTCAAGTAGCTGTTTACCAATCACACCGTAACCAACAGAACATGGCGCTAACGCCGCATAAAGATCGACTAAATCGCCAGTCATACCCGCATCCAATACATAACGGGTGTAGGCCACCGTACCAAAATCTTCCGCTTCGTTTTCAAGATCCGCTTCTGTTAATCCCCATTGTGCGCAATATTCCACATGATGAGCGGTTTCTGAATCTAACAGGTTATACACAGTCGGCAAGGCACGGCGCATATCTTCTAACGTACGCGCTTTGTAAATTGCCAAGGCATACGCACGGGCATATTGCTTGAGAAACAAGAAATCTTGCTTTAGATAATGCAAAAAGCACGGTTGCTCAAGAGTGCCTTTTGCTAACTGCTGCACAAACGCGTGTTCTGTGTAGGCGGTCCAATCTTCCTGACAGGCGGCGATCAAATCTTGGTATTTCATATTACAAATCTCTTAAAGTAAGGTGCTTTAGGTATTAGTCAAAAGTCGGTACGTAATCTTTCGCTTTCGGCAACGTATTAATGATTTGATGGTCATACAAGAACTGGGCGTAATCGTCATAGCGTTTAAAATCTACCGCGGCTGGGCGTAGCGCAAAGCGGCTCAAGGAATCATTCCAAGCGCGCTTATTTAACTCGTTATTAAGCGTATCTGGGGCGTAAGCAACAAACTGCTCCCACGCCTCACTTGGATGGTTGACGATGTAGGTTGTTGCTTGTTGAATGGCCTTATTAAAGGCTTCTATGTCTTCTTTATGGTAGGTGTTGGCGTTGGCGACAAAGATCAACTCGTCATAAGAAGGCACACCGTGCTCTTCTGGGTAAAAGGCTTTGGCTTTGTAACCTTCTAGCGCGAGCTGATTGATTTCAAAGTTACGAAAACCACCCCAAATCGCATCCACTTTGCCTGAGGCAAGTGAGGACGAGAGCGCCCAACCCACATTAATAATGTTTACATCAGAAAATTTAACGCCTTCTTGCCCAAGCATGGTGCTAAGGGTGGCTTCTTCGTTACCCGAAATAGAGATGCCGATTTTCTTACCTTTTAGATTAGCAAGGGAGTCGTTCTTACCATTATCAAGCACCAACAAAGTATTCAACGGTGTCGCGACCAATGTTGAAGCACGGATCAAAGGTAAACCAGCAGACACATCCATTGTTAAATTTGGTTGGTATGACACGGCCAAATCCACTTTACCAGCAGCAACTAATTTAGCTGGCGTACTTGGGTCAGCAGGCTCTTCGATCTTCACCTGCAGACCTGCCTGCTCAAAGTAGCCGCGCTCTTTAGCAATAATGATCGGGCCATGACCTGGATTAACAAACCAATCGAGCATTAATGTTAGGTTCTTTTCTGCTGCCATAACGTTGTTCGAAACTAGCACCGCGAACAGAGCGATAGCACTCAGCAATGTATTTTTATTCATCGATTTTTTCCTTTAATGATTCTATTTATTTTCCCAAGGGATGGCTTTTTTCAATACTATGTCGGTGGTGAAGTACAGAGTGATCGAGAGCACCGCGAGAATAAATAAAGCGGCAAACATCTCATCAATAATCATCCTCGCATTCGCTTGCAGCATCAGATAGCCCAATCCTTCACTTGACCCTACCCATTCGCCAACCACCGCGCCGATCGGCGCAATAACAACGGCAACACGAATGCCTGAGGCCAGCGTAGGCAAGGCTGCAGGAAATTGAATGTGTCGCAACAATTGCCATTTCGAGGCACCCATGGTTTTCGCAAGATCTAAATAGCCGATAGGTGTGTTGCGCAAGCCGTCATAACAACAGGTAGTCACCGGAAAGAAGATAATAATGGCCGCTATGACCACTTTTGAGGCGATGCCATAGCCTAACCAGAGCATCATCACGGGCGCGATAGCAAACACAGGAATGGCTTGGCTAGCAATGAGTATGGGGAGCAGCCAACGCTTAAGCGGCTGAAACATCAACATCATCAAGGCAAACAATAAGCCCATGGTTAACCCTAAACCGAGACCGAGCAAAATTTCTTGCGCGGTAACCCAAGTATGCTTGAGCAGCACATCATAGCGGGTTCCTAAACGATCGAGCACCGCGATTGGCGACGGCAAAATAAAGCTTGGCATCTGAAAAGCCACCACCACAATTTGCCAAAGACCAAGAATCACTGCCGTGCTGATCACCAACCGTAGCGCCGAATACGTAATACGCTCTTTCTTACTAAGGCGTGTCGACACAGAATGGTACTGAGCCATATCACTCATAGTCTTTCTCCAACTGATCCAAAATAGCTTGTTGCAAAGCAGCGCATTCAGCATCGAGTTTTCGAGGGGGCGACGACTCAGGAACATCCAACTGCTGGGCTTGGGCGGGCGTACCTTGAAGAACATACAACTGGTCGGCCAAGCGCACAGCCTCTTGCGGATCATGAGTGATCAATACAAGGGTCTTGCCTTTTAACAAGGAGACGGACAAGGTCTGTAACTTGTGCCGAGTAACCGCATCAAGGGCTGAGAAAGGCTCGTCCATCAACACCAGTGGTTTGTCTTGCATTAAAGTACGAGCAAGCGCCACGCGTTGACGCATTCCTCCAGACAGCTGGGCGGGAGTCATATAGGCATTATCTGCAAGGCCGACTTGCTCAAGCAAACTCAGCGCACGCTGCTTATCCTGCTCTTTGTTAGGAGCGACACTGGAAAAGCGTGAGCTTAAACACACGTTATCCAACACATTTAACCAAGGAAGGAGCAAATCTTGCTGTGCCATATACGCAATATGGTCATGTAATACTATGTTCTCAGCAGATACGTCATTGCCACTAACCTCAATCTCACCTTGCCATTCCACTTGATCGTCTAGTAGACCAGCAAGATAACGCAATATCGTCGTTTTACCACTGCCACTGCGACCTAGCAGCACCGTCCACTGCTTCGCCGGAATAGTCATGTTCACACCGGCTAAAGTCGATGCCGAGCTACCTCTGAATTGCAGATTCCCATGGCGAATTTTTATGCCGATGCTATTAACGCACATCTTGATGGCCTGCAAAGAAGTGATGAACTGGGCCATGGCCTTGACCAATATCTAACTCATCCGCGTGGGCAATCGCGCCGGTAATATACTGTTTACCTAACTGAACGGATTGCTGCAGGCTATTGCCCTGAGCAAGGTAAGAAGCAATCGCAGAAGAAAGCGTGCACCCTGTTCCATGGGTATTTTTTGTGAACAAGCGTTTAGCGCTTAATAACTCAAAGCCGTCTTGTGTGATCAAAAGGTCGTTACTGTTTTCGTCCGTTTCTAAATGACCTCCTTTCAACAAGACCGCTTTTGCCCCCAATGCACGCAAGTCCGCCATCATGTCATTCATTTCGACTTCGGATTGAGGTACGGCGCGATTGGTTAACGCTGCGGCTTCAGGCAAGTTGGGTGTAACAATGTCAGCAAGGGGAAGTAACGTCTCTTTTAACGCGGAGATCGCCGAGTGTTTTAGCAATAAATCGCCGCTCGTCGCCACCATCACCGGATCAATCACGACATGTTGCGGCTGATATTGGCGCAGCTTAGCGGCCACGACCTTGATGATACTGACATCAGCCAGCATGCCTATTTTCACGGCGGCAACATTGAGATCAGTAAAAACAGCATCTAATTGACTCGCGACATGATCCAGCGGGATAGGAAAAATGGCGGAAACACCTAGTGTATTTTGCGAGGTTATGGCGGTAATAACCGAACAGGCAAAGCTACCCGTAGCAGACATAGCCTTAATATCCGCTTGAATACCCGCACCACCACCACTGTCCGACCCTGCGATGGTAAGCACAACAGGGATATTTTTTGACGCGGCTTGTTGGGGATGTTGCTGTGTAGATGATGCCATTATCGCTCCTATTAAAGACGTATAGGAACTGACTTTGGCATACTAGAGAAAGGGTCGAAGACCTAACTCACATAAAGATAGCCGCTATTGCTCGGCTAGAGACAAAGTGCAAATAGTTCCCTACGCCAGTGCTAACTGAATCAGGTTCTGCGGGTCTCTTTCGATCTCAGCCAATGCATTGGCCCCCCGACTATTTCACAGAAAGGATAACAGGACATTCAGGTGAAAGGTATTCTTTTTTAAACAGCCAACACATACAAAAACGGCCCTCTTACTATAAAGAGAGCCGTTTGATTAAACTATTAACTCAGGAGGATTATTCCCACTCGATAGTAGCAGGTGGCTTGGACGATACGTCATAAGTCACGCGAGAAATGTGTTCGATTTCGTTGATGATACGACCAGACACTTTCTCTAGCAGTTCGTATGGCAGATGCGCCCAACGAGCTGTCATGAAGTCGATGGTTTCAACTGCACGAAGTGCTACCACGTATTCGTAACGGCGGCCGTCGCCTACTACGCCAACAGATTTAACTGGAAGAAATACCGCGAACGCTTGGCTTGTTTTTTCGTACCAGCCAGCGTTGCGTAGCTCTTCGATAAAGATAGCGTCCGCACGACGAAGGATGTCGGCGTACTCTTTTTTAACTTCACCTAGGATACGCACACCAAGGCCTGGCCCTGGGAACGGGTGACGGTAAACCATGTCGTACGGTAGGCCAAGTTCTAATCCCAGTTTACGCACTTCGTCTTTGAACAACTCACGAAGTGGTTCAACCAAGGCCATTTTCATATCTTCTGGCAAGCCACCTACGTTGTGGTGGGACTTGATCACGTGCGCGCCACCAGTTTTACCCGCTGCGGATTCGATTACGTCAGGGTAAATCGTGCCTTGCGCTAGGAAGTCGATGCCATCCAATTTAGATGATTCTTCGTCGAAGATCTCGATAAAGGTATTACCAATGATCTTACGTTTTTTCTCAGGATCCGCTTCACCAGCAAGCTTGCCAAGGAACAAGTCTTCCGCATCAACACGGATGACTTTAACGCCCATGTTGTCAGCAAACATTTTCATTACTTGATCGCCTTCATTTAGACGAAGCAAGCCATTGTCGACAAAGACACACGTCAATTGGTCGCCAATCGCTTTATGAAGCAATGCCGCTACCACTGAAGAATCCACACCACCAGACAAGGCCAACAATACTTTGCTGTCACCCACTTGCTCTTGCATGCGTTCAATTGCATCTTGTGCGATGTTGGCAGGCGTCCATAAAGTGTCGCAACCACAAATATCTACGATGAAACGAGATAGAATGCGACCACCTTGCAACGTATGCGTTACTTCTGGGTGGAACTGTACACCGTAGAATTTCTTAGCTTCGTTCGCCATCGCTGCGATTGGGCAGCTATCCGTGGATGCCATCAAAGTGAAGTCTTCAGGCATTTCAATCACTTTATCGCCATGGCTCATCCAAACATCAAGCAAGGCAACACCGTTGTTTGCAATGTGATCTTGAATTTCATCAAACAGTGCAGGACCTTCGTGCTTACGAATTTGCGCGTAACCAAACTCACGAATTTCAGAACCTTGAACTTTACCGCCCAATTGCTCTGCCATGGTTTGCATGCCGTAACAAATACCAAATACCGGCACACCCAATGTAAATACTGCTTCTGGAGCGCGAGGAGAACCAGGCTCTGGAACGGATTCAGGACCACCAGCAAGGATGATACCTTTTGGATCAAAGTCGATGACTTCTTGATCTTCCATATCAAAAGCGCGAACTTCACAGTAAACACCGATTTCACGAACACGACGTGCAATCAGTTGCGTGTACTGAGAACCGAAATCAAGAATAAGAATTTTATGAGCGTGGATATCTTGCGACATTATTAGCCATTCCTTTCACTCTACTTAAGAGATAACTCTTTCGTAGAAGTAATCAATAAAATAGTAAGAGCAATAAATAAAGATGGGGCGTTTTAAACGCCCCATCTCATCACCAAATTATAGAGCAATTAGCCCACGTGATAATTTGGTGCTTCTTTTGTAATCGTCACATCATGAACATGACTCTCACGCATACCAGCACCCGTAATTTTAGAGAACTGAGTCTTGGTACGCATTGTTTCAATATCAGCCGATCCAGTGTAGCCCATAGAAGAACGCACACCGCCCATCAACTGATGAATAACCGCTGCCATTGGGCCTTTTGATGCTACACGACCTTCAATGCCTTCCGGTACTAACTTCTCAACACTGCTGGAATCTTGGAAGTAGCGATCACTTGAGCCTTGAGACTGAGACATCGCACCTAACGAGCCCATACCACGGTACGCTTTGTATGAACGCCCTTGGAACAGAACCACTTCACCTGGCGCTTCATCAGTACCCGCCAATAGTCCACCAACCATGATAACGCTAGCGCCCGCCGCGATTGCTTTACTGATATCACCAGAAAAACGTACGCCGCCATCAGCGATAACCGGAATACCACGAGGATTCATAGCTTCAGCCACATTCGCTACGGCACTGATTTGTGGAACACCCACACCAGCAACGATACGAGTAGTACAAATAGAACCTGGGCCAATGCCCACTTTCACGCCATCAGCGCCTGCGTCAGCTAGAGCAATTGCGGCTTCTGCTGTCGCAATGTTTCCACCAATCACTTGAATGTGTGGGAAGTTTTCTTTTACCCAACGAACGCGATCGATAACGCCTTTAGAATGACCGTGCGCCGTATCAACAACAATGATATCCACGCCTGCATCAGACAAAGCTTTCACTCGTTCACCAGTATCTGCGCCAGTACCAACAGCAGCACCAACACGCAAACGACCTTGTTCGTCTTTACAAGCATGCGGGAAAGTCGTGGCTTTATTAAAGTCGGTTACTGTAACCATGCCGCGTAATTCAAATTGCTCATTCACGATCAACACTTTCTCAATGCGGTTTTCATGAAGTAACTTGCGGATAGAACCAGATGAAGCACCTTCAAGCGCCGTCACTAGGCGATCTTTTGGTGTCATGATGTCAGAGACTCTTTTATCAAAGTCTTTAACAAAGCGCACATCACGGCTTGTCACGATACCAACTAGGTCGGAACCCTGAACAACTGGAACACTTGAGATGCTGTTCGCAGCCGTCAAATCCATTAGCTCTTGAACGCTGGCTTCTGGGTTGATAGTAACAAGATCACGAACGATACCACTTTCGAACTTTTTCACTCGGCGAACTTCGCGAGCTTGCTCTTCAATGGTCAAGTTTTTGTGCACAATGCCAATGCCACCTTCTTGAGCCAGAGCAATCGCCATGCGATGTTCAGTAACGGTATCCATCGCTGAAGACGTAAGCGGAATATTTAGCTCAATGTCTTTAGTGATTTTCGTTTTGAGGCTAACATCCTTAGGAAGAACTTCGGAATAGCCGGGGATAAGCAGTACGTCGTCAAACGTTAAAGCTTCTTGCACGATTCGTAACATAATGGGGAGTTTCCAATGCCAACAAGGGTGTTAAGATGGCAAGTAATTCTACTCCTTTAGTTGCATTCGGTAAATCAAAACCACGAGAGATTGATGAAAAATTTTACAACTTCTGCGTCACAAGAAACGGCTTTTACCGTATCGCAGCTAAATAGACAGATACAACAACTACTTGAAGCCAGTTTGCCGTGGATTTTAGTCGAAGGTGAGATATCCAACCTCGCCAAGCCAGGCTCTGGACATTGGTACTTTTCACTCAAAGATGACCGTGCACAAATCCGCTGCGCCATGTTCAAAGGTAAAAACGCAGCCGTACGATTCAAACCTAAAGATGGTGACATGGTTCGCTTGCGTGCTCGCGTCACTTTCTATGGTCCAAGAGGCGACTGCCAACTCAGTGTCGAAAGCATGGAGTCGGCAGGTGAAGGTGCATTACAACAGGCGTTTGAACGCTTAAAAAACAACTTACAAACCGAAGGCCTTTTCGCACCAGAGCATAAAAAACCACTGCCGACCCAACCAGAACGTGTTGCTATCATTACCTCACCAGTCGGTGCCGCTGTGCGCGATATGATCATCGCCTTTCGTCGTCGTTTTCCGTTAACTGAGCTAACCATCCTGCCCTCTTTAGTACAAGGCCAAGATGCCGCCAAAAACATTCTAAGACAATTACAGCGAGCCGATGGCAGCGGCCACTTTGACGCCATTATTCTCGGTCGCGGTGGCGGTTCATTGGAAGATTTATGGAGTTTTAACGACGAAACCTTGGCTCGCGCTATTTTTGCAGCCCAAACTCCTATTGTTTCTGCCGTAGGTCATGAAACTGACTTCACCATTGCGGATTTTGTGGCCGATGTTCGAGCCGCTACCCCAACCGCCGCTGCGGAGCTTTTAAGCCCTGACCGCAATCAATTGATTAGACAAATCGAGCAGCAAGAAAAGCAACTGGTTCGACGCATGTCACGCATTCTCGAACAAAGCCAACAACAGCTCGACTTTATGACCAAGCGTATTCGCCATCCAAAGGAGCGAATCGAGCAACAGCAAACTCAGCTAGACCAGCTTAAGCATCGCTTACAACAAAGCATGCAACGCAAGGTGCTGGAGCAACAAAACCAAACCGCCAACCTCGCTCATCGACTGGAAAGAAACAGCCCGACTCGCCGTATCGATCAGGACAGACAAAAGCTCAAAGACATAGATGCCCGCCTTGCTCGCGCATTAAGCAACACACTAGCCAACAAGCAAACCGCCTTTGCTCGTCTTATAGACAAACTCAACCTCGTCAGCCCGCTTAATACTTTGGCTAGAGGCTATGCCATTGCATCAAAAGACAAGCAAGTTATTCGCTCTATTCATGAAGTTGAAAAAGGCGATGCAATTTCCGTCCGAGTTCAAGATGGGGTCATTTCGTGTGACGTAACAGACCTCTAACCTTCTACTTACCGGGCTCATTCTTTAAACATGAGCCCGATCCTTTCATCAACACTCCCTCCTATCCTTCTAATGAATATTGAGCATCAACACACAAAAGCAGCCTTAAAAATCACATTACGCGCAGTTACGCCCCAAAATGGCTCTTTATACTTTCGAATATAAGCAAAGAAGTTTTAATAAATGAATAATTGTGCAAAACCTTATCATTCCCTAGTATCGATTAAAGACTTATAAACAATATAAAAGCTATGGAGCCATATTAATGTCAGACACCTACAATGTGGGGAGCGTTGAAGCCTCCACTAAGAAACCCGCAGATAAAAAGTTACTAAAACTCATTGTCGCGTCGTCTATCGGTAATGCGTTGGAATGGTTTGATCTAATTGTCTACGCATTTTTTGCAAGTACCATCTCGAAGCTCTTTTTCCCAACAGATAACGAAACGCTATCCTTGATGCTAGCGCTTTTCGCTTTCGCTATGTCGTATCTTATTCGCCCAATTGGCGCCATTGTTATCGGCGGCTATGCGGACAAAGTGGGACGTAAAGCAGCCATGTTGCTAACAATTTGGTTAATGATGGCAGGGACCTTTCTCATTGCAGTTATGCCTACCTATGAAACAATTGGATTATTAGCTCCTCTCGGTATTTTGCTTGCTCGACTTCTACAAGGCTTCTCTGCAGGCGGGGAGTTTGGTAGCGCAACAGCAATGCTGGTTGAGCATTACCCAGAACGTAAAGGCTTTATTTCTAGCTTTATGTTCGCAAGCCAAGGGCTTAGCGGCTTATTAGGTGCAGGGTTTGGCTTGTTGCTAACAACAACTTTAACTACAGGCCAACTTGAAAGCTGGGGCTGGCGTATTCCTTTCTTCTTCGGCCTATTAATTGGACCCGTCGGTTTATACATTCGCAGACATATTGAAGAAACAACGGAGTTTACAGAGTCAAAAGAAGAAAAAATCCCGCTGATAGAATTGTTCGCCAATAACAAGCTGGGCATTCTATTCAATATAGGCGCCATGATACTGTCTACATCAGTAACTTACTCGATCATTTTCATGCCGACCTATGCCACAAAATACCTTGGTTTAAGTAATTCTATTGGTTACGGTGGCACACTGATCAGCTACACCGTGCTCATGTTCCTCACACCTTTCGTTGGCATTCTGTCCGACCGTATTGGGCGTACTCGTCTTATGATTGGTGCAGGTGTTCTTTTCTTTCTAACCGTTTGGCCAGCTTTTTTCATATTGTCGACTCAACCAACCTTGATCATGCTTGCCAGCGTTCTATTTTGGTTGAGTGTGCTGAAGTCTATGTATTTTGGTGGCCTACCAGCTTTGATGTCGGAAATGTTTCCAACACGAGTCAGAGCTACAGGCATGGCGTTGAGCTACAACATCAGCACGACACTTTTTGGTAGCTTCACGCCCTTCTTACTTGTCTGGTCTATCAGTGCATCAGGTGACCAGCTTGCACCAAGCTATTACTTATTATTCACGAGCTTCGTTAGCCTACTCGCTTTATTTGGCATACGTAGACATTTCAAAATCAATTAGAAAAACGCCCCCTTTTACTTTGCTAACGCCACTTTAATGTGGCGTTTTTTTTGCCATAAGCTTTGCCACAAAAAAAACGGTGGCCTCATTGGACCACCGTTTTAAATACACAAAGACGTTTACTTAGGCCACTGCTCACCCAGATCCCAGAATAAACCTGCCGCGGCTGCTAACCCTTGCTTAACAACACTTTCCAGTAAATGCTCATCAGGTGCATGCTGCTTACAAGATGGATAAGAATGTGGCATCCACACAGTCGGTAGCTCTAATACATCAGCAAAACAATGGTTTGGAATCGTACCGCCTAAATTAGGTAAAACCGTTACGTTCTGTTCCAGCGATGCCTCCATCGAGCTCTTAACAAAACCAACCCAAGGGTGAGTCGGATCTAAGCGAGTTGCGTTATAGCCACCTTCGTAAACAACTTTCACATCTCCTAAACCTTGCTCTTCTAAAAAAGAGGTCAGATTAGAGACAAGGTTTTGCCAATCCGTGCCCGGTACTATACGCAAATGGCACACCGCTTCGGCAACATCAGGAATCGCGCCAATAGGTTTGTTGATATCGCCAGCGCCAATAGCGATGACTTCTAGTGTATTGCAACCGAATAATCGTTCGCCCGCGGTAAGCTCTTTTTCCCCCCATTGATCATTCAATGTTGGGTCGCCAGCATAACCACCAACGGTTAGCGCTTGCATCATCTCAGCAGTCAAACCACTTGGTAACGGTGCTCGTAAACACTCAGCAGTGATTCGTCCACTCGCTGTCGTCAAGCTAGCAAGTGCGTGCTGCAAACGTGTCACAGGATTGGTAATAACACCGCCCCAATTACCCGAATGACGTGCCCCATTACCGGTTTCACAACGCAATCGGAACTGACAAACACCGCGAGATCCCAGAAAAATAGTCGGTGTTTGTGCGTTCAATCTCGGACCATCAGATGCTAAAAACAGATCCGCTTTTAACGATTCTTTTTGCTCACGACAAAAGAGCTCTAAACCTTTAGAGCCAACCTCTTCACTCATCTCAAATAGTATTTTAACGTTGTAGCCCAACTTACCGTGACGAGCATCCAATACCGATTCGAGCGCCAACAGGTTAATCGTATGCTGACCTTTGTTATCCGCTGTACCACGCCCAAAGATCTTTTCTCCGATCTGCGATAATTCCCAAGGATGAGTACCTGCCTGCCATAATTCTATCTGTCCATTAGTAACATCACCATGACCATACGTTAACAGCGTAGGTAGAGACTCATCTTCGATACGTTTAGCGATTAGTAGTGGCGGACAAGACGCGATGGGGTTTGGAAAGATTTCGCACTCAAAACCTAATTTCTCTAACGTTGGCTGAATTTCGTCTGTTAAGTATTTCATCAGTTCAGCACTGGCACCTGGGTTTTGACTTTCTGATGCAAACGCTACTCGACGCGTCAACGTTTCGATAAACTGGCCGTTCATAATGGTTGCAACCGCTTGCTGTAAGGCTACTTCACGACTATCTTGACTAACTACTTGAGACATTACCTCTCCAAAATACAAGAATTTGCTATGGTATTTAGCTTAAGTTGTAATAAGCTTTACAACAATTATCAAATACACAACAAAACCTTCCATAAAATAGAAAGCTTATGAATGACATCTCGTTAAAATATTTTCATGCGGTTGCTAAAACAGGATCACTCTCTGCTGCTTCAGAAGAAATGCACGTTGCCGTCTCTGCAATCAGCCGACAAATAGCCCAATTAGAAGAAAAGCTTCAGCTGACTTTATTCGAGCGTAAAGCACGAGGGATGGCACTCACGCCAGCTGGCGATATTTTATATACCTATGCACTACGCAATACATTGGAATTTAAAAATGTGATGTCGGAAATGAAGGGCATAAGCAATATCCAGCAGCAATCTATCGCACTGGCCTGCCCAGAAGGTATGGCTTGGGACTTTCTTCCCCATATCATTACACAATTTCGTTTGGAGTATCCTAGCGCTCGATTTTCTTTGCAGGTCGTCGACTCAAGTAGAGCCACACAACTGGTGAGAGACGGCAGTGTAGATGCCGCATTTACTTTTAACTTACAACCTGAGCAAGGTGTTGAGGTCTCTCTGCAAGTCCCTTCTCCAGTTGTGGCTTTGCTCTCAAAAAAGCATCCTTTAGCTAGTCAGCAAGAAATCAGCATAAGGGATTTAACCGAGTATCCCATCGCAACATCTGAACCAGGAACAACACTGAGTTACTTGTTCGAAATAGCTTGTCATATTGAAGGTGTGCAAGTCATCCCAGCGTTGTCTAGCAGCTCTGTAGGAGCCATATATACTTTTGTTTGCGAGAGTGACAATGCCATTGCATTATGTGGTGAATTGACGGTTGCTAGACGTGCTCAGAATGATGGACTGGTTATTCTTCCGATCCGCGATCCTTCATTGGCTCAACGCAGCCTTCAAGTACAAATCATGTCGAGAAGGAAATTACCCGTTATCGTAAGGTATTTTTTAAGTCACCTTACCGAGTCGCTTAAAAAGCAAGGCTGATGCTTCATTGGTACCAATATTCGCCTACAGCCCATAGCGCTCGATTTTCTTAATCAACCCTTGTCGGGAAATCCCTAATTGCTTAGCAGCTTGGGTGCGGTTGCCTTGGCTTTTTTTTAAGGCTTGGTTAATCAGCCGAATCTCAAGATCTCGAACTTGCTCGTCTAACGAAGCATCACTTATCGGCGAGTTCGCAGTGGTTTTACGAACGGCTTCGCCACTAGGATAAAGCAGCTGAATGTCTTCCACGGTAATTTGCCCTTGTGGGCAAATAGACGCAACACTTTCTAGGGCGTTTTTCAATTCACGGACGTTACCTGGCCATGACTGATCTCGAAACCATTGCATCGCCTCAGGACTGAGCTGTAACGGTTTAATTTGCTGACTTTGCAAACGCTGTAGAAATGACTGCAGCAATACTGGAACATCTTCGAGTCGCTCCGACAACGCTTGGGTTTCAATATTGACGCCTTTAATGCGGTAATACAGATCTTCTCGAAAACTGCCTTCTCGAACCTTTTCAAGTAAATCTGCATTGGTTGCGGAAATCACCCGAATGTCGATGTATTTCTGCTCTCGACCGCCCACAGGAAAGAAAGTGCCTTCTTGCAGCACTCGCAGCAGCTTAACCTGCATGGCCAGCGGCATTTCACCAATTTCATCCAAGAATAAAGTGCCACCATCGGCCAAACTCAACAAACCAACTTTGTCTTTTTCTGCCCCAGTAAACGCGCCTTTCACATAACCAAACAACTCACTTTCCAATAGATCAGCAGGGATAGCACCGCAATGCACAGAAACAAACGGCTTGGACGCGCGATGACTCAAGTCATGCAAGGTGCGGGAAATCACTTCTTTGCCCGTACCTGATGGCCCAGTCACTAAGACCCGCACATCTGTCGGAGCGATTCGTTCCACCAGCGCCCTGACCTTTTGCGAACTGATTGAATGACCAATATACGCCGACGCCCCTTGGGAAGAATGACTGACTTTTTTTAGCTGAGTCAGCTCTCGTTCTAAAGTGGTTTTGATAATCGCTCGACGTACTACTACCGCTAACATATCTGGGTCAATCGGCTTGGCAATGAAGTCCCATGCTCCAAGTTCAATGGCTTTTAATGCTAAGTCTCGATCTGCGTGACCTGTGATAATAATCACTGGGCGGCCAGCGAATTCGTCCATAGCATCCAAGGTGACTTGTGGATCAAAACTCGGCGGCATGGAAAGATCCAAGAGAATCAGGTCCGCATCAAACGACGCCAAAGCATTCCGCGCTTCGTCTAGGCTGCCCGCCGTTTTCACGTGATAATCTTGATTAGCCAACCAGCGGCTCGCCAGTTCACGAAAAGCAGGTTCGTCATCGACCAGTAATATTTTATTTTGAGTCATGGAATTCTCTGTTTGAAATAGCAGTGCCAGAAAAATGGCGAGGTAAAATAAGCTTGAAGGTCACAGGCCATGTCGAATTAGAACGATGCTGAATCTTCCCGCCATGGGCATCAACAATACGGCGCACAATGGCTAAACCTAGGCCGCTACCGCCTGCTCGCTTAGTCACAAATGGCTGAAATAAAGCTTCGCCTTGCATGCTTGTGTCGATTGCAGGCCCGTTGTTATGCACTTGAATAACGATCTGCTGGCCTTGTTCTTTGGCTTCAATAAATAACTTGCCATCTGGCCTATTACGCAAAAAAGACACGGCGTTATCAATGAGATTAATAAACACCTGCTGTAGTCGTTGGGGGTCAGCATCCAGCTCAATCGATTCATCGATATCTAGCTCAAACGCCACACCTTCTAGCTGGGCTTGCGCCAGTACGCTAGCAATTAATGATCGCAATGGTGTGGCAACAATTTGCAATGACAAACTACCGGAATAGACCAACATATCGCTCACCAAACGATCCGCACGTTTTAGCTGAGTTTGAATATGCTGGCGCGTTTCGGCTGGTGCGTCATAAGCCGCCATGGAGATAATATTCAGAGGATTGCGCAGCTCATGGGCCATCGCTGCAGATAAACTCCCCAGCTCGACCAGATGCTGTTCGTCCATGCGTTTTCGTTCGGCTACCGCCAGGGCCAACGAACGTTCAAGCAAACCACAACTGGTCGTGAATAAAGACGCAAACACTTCCGCCGTCAAACGCATACCTGGGCTGGCATCTTCCCAACCGATTAATACAAAGTGCCAATCAGACTCCGATCGAAACACTTGTATGGCCAATGCATTATTCTGCTCATCTACCGAGTGATCGCCGTGTTGCAATTGAATCGCTACATTTTGTCTTATTTGTCGCGAAAGTAACTGCTCACCAACACTTGTCAATTCTGTCCAATACTGAGCCTCTTTCAATTGCGTTGACCAAGTATCTAATACCGCTTCATTTAATGAGGCTCCGGGATAAATCAGCCGAGAAATTAAGCGACTCAAGGGCTGATATATCAGCGCAGCTACCACCAAGATCAGCAAGGAATACAACCAGAGTTGCCAACTGGGTACATTGGCCAGCGCCTGCAAACCGATACGGCCAGACACCACACTAATTACCGCGATCACACAGAGAATCACCAACATCATGGCGACCCAAAGCAAGGCCCGATTAGCGAACGCATTAACCGATAAAATCTGATAACGAACTACTGCATAAACCAGCAGTAGTAGATACGTCGGCAGCAGTAACATGGGGTAAGGGAACCAGCTAATGCCGAAAGAAGGAAACACAAAGCTGGTCGCCAACAACAAGCCCCACGCACCAACGCCAAACATGGCGAGAATCGATCGTTTCTTGTTGCCAGAATGACGATACCAACCAAACAGCAAAACACCATGAGCCAAGATGCCGATCAACACGGTATAAGCGAGATTCCACACCCCGGCCTCGGTAAAAATAAAAAAGGAACGTGTATCCAAGGTACTGATAGCATCGCCCGCGCCTATCCACCAACTCTGTAACACCACTGCGAAACTAGTGAGATAAAACCAAGGCACCGCACGATATAAATGCTCAAGCATCGGCTCTTTAACGGGAACAGAGTTCACAAAACGAATGGCAAAGTGTAAAAAGAAGGCCGGCATCAGTGGGTTGGCGAGAATGATATGAATGCCAATTTGCTCGTAGCCTTGGAACAAGACCACATGCCCAAAGCACCAAATCGCCATCATAATGGCAAAACCTGCCAAGGCTTGTAGGTCACTTTGTTTTCTGGCTCGCCACAATAACCAGACCGCGACCAAGACGCCGCACACACTGGTCACCAGCATGGCCGCTTCAAACATCAGGGAAAGTGTCAAAATCGTAAACCTCGTTTACACCTAAAAGTGAGAAAATCGTAAACCTTTTTTACACTTCATGCAAAGACGAAAATTTTTCCTTTAAAATCAATAGTATAAATTTAACTAATAATTGGCCTGTCCCTTGCTGTAGGTAAGGCAAGCTTGATTTAAATCAAATCATTTTCAAATAACAGGACAAGCATCATGAATACTGGATTTTTAATGACCGAAATCATCGCGCTTTTTAGCATTGTTGGCTTAGCCCTATTACCTCTGGCTTTGCAGCAAATGCGTACGCTAAGAGTTAAGAGAAACGCCTAACCTTATCTATATATCTCTTAACGCTTATCGATTCCCAAGGGAGCCATTATGGACCTCGATGTCGCCATCTTATCTCGCATACAGTTCGCCTTTACTGTGAGCTTTCACATTATTTTCCCCAGCATCACCATTGGTTTGGCGACGCTAATTGCCATTTGGGAAGGCTTATGGCTCAAAACACACAACCCTTACTACTTGCAGCTCGCCAAGTTCTGGATCAAACCCTTTGCCATTACATTCGGCATGGGCGTGGTGTCTGGCATTGTCTTGTCCTATGAATTTGGTACTAATTTCTCCAAATTTTCCGAAATGACTGGGGCTGTGATTGGGCCACTGATGGCCTATGAAGTGCTCACTGCTTTCTTCATGGAAGCTGGCTTTCTTGGCGTTATGCTGTTCGGTTGGCAACGCGTTGGACGAAAACTGCATTACTTCGCTACTCTCACCGTAATGGTAGGTACTTGGATTTCAGCGTTTTGGATCATTGTAGCGAACTCTTGGATGCAAACTCCAACAGGGCACAAAATCGTCAACGGTAAATTCGAAGTCGAGAGCTGGATGGAAGTCATCTTCAATCCATCTATGCCTTACCGCTTCACTCACATGGTGGTTGCTTCGTTAATCACTGCGACTTTCGTGGTAGCAGGTATCAGTGCTTATTATTTGCTGAAAAAGAAAAACATTCCTTTTGCAAAAAAAGGCCTGTCTATGTGCATGTGGTTTGCCTTGGTGCTAACGCCACTGCAAGCATGGATAGGTGATATGCATGGCTTGAACGTAAGAGAGCATCAGCCCACTAAATTGGCGGCCATGGAAGGTATTTGGCCTGCGGAAGAAGCAAACGTTCCTCTACTGCTATTCGCTATGCCCAATATGGAAACCGAATCAAACGATTATCAGGTTGGTATTCCTAATCTTGGTAGCTTGATTTTGACTCACTCTTGGGATGGTGCAGTACAAGGCTTAAAAGCCGTTCCACCTGAAGATAGACCGAACGTACCACTAGTGTTTTGGTCTTTCCGCGTCATGGTTGGCATTGGCTTTGGTATGATGGGCATCGCGGCGCTAGCGCTCTTGTTACGTCGAAAAGGCCGCTTGTATGAAAACAAAGCCTTCTTATCTCTGGTGACACTCTTTACGCCGATGGGAGTCATTGCGGTGCTGGCAGGTTGGTATGTGGTGGAAATTGGCCGTCAGCCTTGGATTGTCTATAACCTCGTTAGAACGTCAGAGATCGTATCACCACTTCCTCCGGAGCGTGTGCTCTTTACCTTGACCATGTTTGTCATCATTTACAGCTTACTGATCGGTGTTTATCTCTACTTTATGCGTAAGTTGATTAAAAAAGGGCCGCCTTCCATGGAAGCGCTAGAACAACAATTGATTGGTATGAAAGCGCCGGGCTATGCATTGGCTTGGGTAAAGTCGCTAACAACGAAAGAACAGCAAGCAAACGATCAAACTTCACAAGCACAAGGAGATAAATGATGGATTTGGCTTTTTTCTACTTCCTCGTCTTAGGCTTTGCCATCTTTATGTACGTGCTACTCGATGGCTTCGACCTAGGGATTGGCATTCTCTACCCTTGGTTTAACCAAGAAGGCGAGCGTGATCATTTAATGCGTTCTATCTCACACGTTTGGGATGGCAACGAGACTTGGTTAGTCTTTGGTGGAGTCGTCTTGTTTGCCGCCTTTCCAGCGGCTTATGCGGACATTGCCTCAATATTTTATCTACCCATCATGCTCATGCTGTTTGCTTTGATCTTTCGCGGTGTGGCGTTCGAATACCGGTTTAAGTCCGATACCTCTCGACCTTATTGGGATTTTGCCTTCAGCGCAGGGTCTGCTATTGCGGCATTTTGCCAAGGCATGTTGCTAGGCTCAATCGTTCAAGGCGTGCCAGTCGGTGTCGACAGTTTATCTAGCCTGCATTGGTTAACGCCGTTTTCTATATTGACTGGCTTTTCCGTAATGGCTGGCTATGCACTATTAGCCGCTTGTTATCTGTTTATGAAAAGCCGTGGCCGTATTCAAGAGCATGCAGCGACATTGGGCAAACAACTCTTGATTATCACTATTTTGGCTATGGTCATTGTGAGCTTGTGGACAGTGGCTAGCCAAGTGGGCATTCGACAGCGCTGGTTCTCTGGCTTGAATTTCTTGTGGCTATCGCCACTGCCTATCATCACCTTGGTGGTCGCGGTGTTGGCTTGGAAAGATTTAAACAGCCACGCCACAGGAACCGTTCACCACGAAGGTCGACCTTTTTGGTATGCAGCAACACTCTTCTTACTGGGTTTTGCTGGGCTTGTCGTTGGTTTATTCCCTTACTTAATACCAAGACAGTTAACCTTTATGGAAGCAGCATCGCCAGACAGCAGCTTGCTTTTCTTACTGCCAGGTATATGCATCTTCGTGCCCTTGATTTGTGCCTACACTTTATGGGGTTATCGCGTCTTTGCCGGTAAGGTGGAAGATTATCAGGAGGGTTACTAATGTCACTCAAAAGCCTGAAAGAAAAAGCCGCCAAACTCAAATCGTGGCAATGGTTTTTGCTGCTGTACGGCATCGGCTTTATTGCCATATTAACCGCATCTTATGGTATTAAACTGCTAATGACGGGATTGCCTTGAGCACTGCTATTCGCATAAAAAAGCCTCGCACTTTACAACTTTAAGTGCGAGGCTTTTTAGCATTATTCAGTAAGAGGTTACGACAATAATCGTTACACTTTAGCCGCTTTAAACGTATCGGCTTTCGCGCCGATACTTGCTTTCACTAGCAAAACTGCAAACACTATCACACCCAATACACGTGCACTGACCACAAACAAGGAAGTATCCGTAGCAGCCGCAGGCCAAGCAATAAGTACCGCAGCAACAACATATAGCAAACGAGTTACCCAAGATAAGTTCTCACGCAACCAGCCAGAAAAACCAATGCTCATCGATGCGGTGGCCAAGGCCGCAAATGAGATCGCCGCGATAACACTCGCCGTTGTCCCAATCAATAAAATACCCGGCATAGTCACAAACAAGAACGGGACCAAGAGTTTAACAAAACCTAATCGCATGGATTCAACTGCCGTTTCATTAGGTTCGGCACCAGAAATTGTCGCCGCCGCATAAGCCGCTAATGCGACAGGTGGGGTAATAGCAGACACTAAACCAAAGTAGAAAATGAACATGTGTGCTGACAAAGTTTCCATACCAAGTTGTGTCATCGCAGGTGCAACCAATACCGCGAGCAACAAATACGCAGCTGATGTTGGTAATCCCATACCCAAAACAAAAGACGCCAATGCGGTGAGTAATAAGACGGCCCACAAATTGCCGTCGCCCAGCTCAATGATCAAACCAGACAACATCAGGCCCATACCGGTCAAATTCAGTATCCCGATAATAACGCCAGCGGCTGCAACAGCCGCCACTATCGGTAGCGTCGAAGACAAGGTTTCCTTACAAGCCGCTATCAAATCGACCACATTTATACGAGTGGCTTTTTTCCAAGGACAAACAAGCAAACCAGCCAAAATCCCCATAACGGCCGCTTGGGTTGGTGATTTACCTGAAATCATCAGACCGATTAAAACCACCAGCGGAAGCAAAAGATAGCTCTTTGTTCTCAGTGTATTTAATAACAATTGTAAGCCAGCTTCGGTATCCCTTTCTAAATTAAGGCGTCCAGCTTCTAGCCGCACTGAAATCATCAGCGCTAAAATATACAAAAGTGCAGGAACCAAAGCGGCCATTGCAACTTCCGCATAAGGAATCCCAATCATTTCTGCCATCAAGAAAGCAGCAGCCCCCATGACCGGTGGCATAATTTGCCCCGCCGAAGACGCAGCGGCTTCGATCGCTCCAGCCAGTTTTGCACTGTAGCCTACGCGTTTCATCAACGGAATAGTAAAAGTGCCTGTAGTCACTACGTTGGCCACAGCGCTGCCGTTAAGGGAGCCAAGCAATGCGCTAGACAAAGCCGCAGATAAGCCAGGGCCACCTTGCACACGTCCAGTCAAACCACGGGCCAAATCAACAAAAACTTCACCCGTACCAATTTTAGTTAAAATGGCACCAAACAAACCGAAGAGGAAAATATACTCAACGGCGACCCCCATTGGTACACCATAAACCCCTTCAGTCGATAACATCAGAGTTGACGTCAGACGGCTTAGATCATAACCACCATGACCATATTTACCAGGGATCAAATAGCCAAAATACGCATAAAGAAAAGCAAGGGCCATCAAAATAATCAATGCCCTACCTACAGCAATACGAACAAAGACAAACACCACCGCAATCAGAGCAATAAAGATCAACCTATCTTGCTCAACCGACATAGCGCCGCGCATGACAATATCAATGTAGTAATGCCACAAGTAAGGCCCCGGAATTAAAGCCAATAGGGCCAATAGATAAAACACGCCACGGCCCATGATATTCTTGTACCTTAGCGCGTAAAACAGCATGGCAGCAGCCGCAACTAGGGAGAAAAACGTAGACCTCAATAGCAACGCGGTAATGCCGCCATAATACGCACCATACAGCACAAGACTGGCGATTCCAGCGGCGATCACACTAAACAATAAAGAGACTGCTAGACGTTCCTTGCCACCAGCGAATTTTGATTCAAGGAGCAAACTTTGAAAGCCATTGCTGGAATCTGATTTCAACATAATAGCTCTCCTAGTTTTCGCTTACTTCGTCATAATATTTTTTCGCACCTGGGTGCAATGTAACAGGAGTGCGTTTTGCGGTTTCTAACGAAATTGCTTTTGCTTGTGGGTGAATTTGACCAAGCTCATCTAAATGAGAAAAAATTGCTTTGGTGATGTTATAAATTTTGCTCTGATCTTCTTTACCGCTGGTGAACAAAATAGCAGGATCATTAATCATCAAAATCTGTTTGGTTTGATCTGGGTAGGTTTCAGCAGGCAGAGAGTAAGCTTGATAGAAAGGGTATTTTTGGATCAAACTATCGAGTTTATCAATATCAGCTGACAACAATTTCATGTCGGTTTGTGAATCAAGATCAATCAAAGAAGAAGTCGGTGCACCAGCTAGAACCACTGTGGCATCAACTTGACCATTTACCAGCGCTTTTACACCTTCATTATAAGACAGGAAACGTGGTGTAATATCGTCAAAGACACCATACTCTTGTAACAAACGTGTTGCTAAAACAGCGGCATTACTTCCTGGAGGCCCCATGCTGACACGCTTGCCTTTTAAGCCTTCAAAGGAGTCGACTCCTTTTCCTGAAATCGTTGCGACCTGCAACACTGCTGGATATAAATAGGCAATACCAGCCACGTCCAAAGGTCCGCTAACTTTAAATGGGCCTTGGCCATTTTTTGCTTCAAACAAAGTTGAAGAAGAAGATAAACCCATTGTCATTTGGCCCGCAGCAACACGATGGTTGTTTTCAACAGATGCACCTGTTACTTCTGCGCGTGCAGTAGTGTTGTCCATATGCTTGTTAAGGGTTTCAGAAATCCCTGCACCAATCACATAGAACAAGCCGCCAGTTCCACCTGTTCCAATGGATACACGTTCTGCTGCTTGAACAGGATTATTGACTAAAGTCGCACACAAGGCACTCGCTATAAGCAGTTTTTTAAACATAATATTCTCCAACTTATTTTTGTTTTGTTATTGCTTAGAACACTCTAGCGAGGAAACCTTTCATGAACCTTTCATGGGTCTTGAATACTTCATAAAAAATAAAAGCTATTGAGAAAGATTGTTAGGCTCAGCAAACATAGCATTGTCCCATTCATGATAAATAAGTTGTTTTTTGGCATCGTCTGTTTGAATAAGCAGTTCTAAGCCAAGAGGAATTGGACGAAAAATCCCATGTGGTAATTTACTCAATTCGTCTCGACTATATGGACCTTTAACCTTTGTACTTATTGGCGTAATACCTGATTGATTAGCAAGTACATGCTGCCCTTCTGGAGACAATAAGAGATCAATGAATCGCTTTGCCAATGTCGGCTGTTGAGCATCACGAGGAATAAATGCGGTGCGCATTATGATCGTCGTATAATCTGTCGGCATGATAGTTTTAATCCATGCATACTTTTGCGACCACTGATAGGAATAGGCACCAACAAGATTATAAGCGATGAATATCTGGCCTTTTAAAAGCGCATTTAGCATAGAGGAAGTATCCGTATAAAGCCGAGCTTGATGTCTCCCAAACGCTTCCAATAACCGACCATAACTACGGGATTGCTGACCGTCATAGGCCCATGTTAAGTAACCCAATCCAGATTGCTCAATATTAAATAAGCCCATTTTATCGTCTAACAGATAATTTTTATTCCGGATCAAATTCAATAACTGCTCACGACTTTGAGGCAACACGTCTCCTGCCAGAATATCGCTGTTTATAGCTGTCACGATTGGTTCGTAAGTAAAACCAAATAACTCATTTCGCCAATGTGCCCCCTTGGGAACATTAACAAGCTCTGGCGAGTTATAAGCCAATGCGTAACCATCGTTTGCCAACTTAAACTGAAGATCCATCGCTGGGCTAAGCATAACATCCGGTCTAACGTTAGGCAGAGATATAAATTGCTCATATAAATGACGAGTATTCGACTCCGTGTAATGAATGGCTACATTCGGATACTTTTCTTGGTATGCCCTAAACAATGGCTCAATTGCCTGATGATTTACAGCACCATAAATAGCGAGCACATCCTCTTGATGATTGGGTTGTTTATTCAAACTCGGGAAAGCGATATAAGAATCTTGTCGCACTGCATCAGCAAACACCATACGACTAACCAAAATTAAACCAAGCCCTAACAGATAACTAACTTTCATACGACAGTCCTTTTCGTTGGGGGAAAATGACTTCTACAATTAATCCGGTTGGCTGATTGTCTTTTAAGTGAAATCTAGCGTCATGGTGTTCCGCCACGTCTTTAGCAATAGATAAACCGATCCCAGAACCTGATGCGAAATTGTCAGGACTACGATAAAAGTACTCGAAAATATGCTCCTTATCCTGATCCGATACACCCACTCCTTGGTCTCGAATTTGTAGCACAATTAAGGGTACGGATTGCTCAAAAACAATCATTAACTCAACTTCAACCACACCGCCTTTTGGGCTGTATTTAATGGCATTTTCGATGATATTTTGCAGCATTTGCTTGAGAGCAAACTCATCTCCGTTAATTGTTGCCTTTATATCTCCAACGTATTCAATCTCCACTTCCCGCTCTAAAGCCCAAACCACCAGATCACGACAAGTCTCTTTGATCACATAGTCCAAAGACACAGGGCTAAAAGGATGACTCTGATAACGATGTGTCAACGTAGCGCGGCTAAGAAGCTGATTGACCGTATTGGTCAATAGGTTACTACTTTCTAAAATATGCTGTAGCTGCTTTTGTCGTAACATTTCATCGGTTTCATCTATTGCGTTTTGCGCCTGTGAATTTAGGCCAGCCAAAGGCGTTCGGATCTGATGAGCCGCTTCTGCTGTAAAACGTTTTAGTCGATTTAACGTACTATCCAGCTGAGCCATAAAATAATTAATACTTTTTAGTAAAGGAGCTATCTCACTGGGAACATTTGCATCTAAAGGAGACAGCTCTTGAGACGAGCGCTCTGTAATGGCTTGCTTGATCGTTTGCAATGGTTGCAATACTCGCCAAATAACGAAAAGCAATAAAAGTAACGTGATAAAGAAAAACAAAGTAACAAATTGCAGTGCCATTTGGCTGATTTCCGTCGCCGCTGCGCGCCGAGCATCTAATGTTTGGCCAACAATAATAAAAACATCGTTAACACTATCTCCCTCTAACAGGCGTTTCCCTAACGCAACAAAACGAACCATCTCATCGCGATACATAGCTTCATAATAAATAGGAATAAATTTTTCTTTCTCGCTGGATTGCTGAAGCAACTGGGTAAACGGGATATTAGGAAGATCTTTGTAACCTGTCAGCACCTGATACTGTCCATTCATAATGGAATAAAACGCGCGGTCTGAGGTAGACAAGGCCAACGTCTCAAAGGCTGAGACTGGCAAATCAATATAAACCCTAGCGTCTAAGATATTAATATTTTCAGCCATCTGCAAAGCAGACCCATATAGCAAACGGTCATACGACTCTTTCGCTGTTCGGTTCGCATAAACGTGAGCACTCCACAGAGCCAACACGTTGATGAAAATTAGTACCGTGGCTACCATAAGAATCAATTGTCGACGAATTGAGGTAGTCGCTTTAGCCATGGTATTTTTCCAATAAGTAACCTAGGCCACGAATGGTTCGGATTTGAAGATCGCTGTTCTGTAGCGACTTTCTTAACCTTGTCATGTAAATCTCAATCACACTGGGATTTGGGTTTTCATTAAAATTGTAGATGTGCTCGATCAAAGCTTCTTTACTTAACACGCGACCAGTGTGGCTCATCAGCACTTCTAACAATCGAAATTCCCGTTGCTTTAACTCGATTAAGTGACCATCCACCATCACCGAACAGGACTGTAGGTCTAAACTGACATTACCGTACTCAATTGTATTATGGGCTTGCCCTTGGCTACGACGAAGTAAGGCCCGACAACGTGCTTCCAGCTCGCCAAAATCAACTGGCTTGGTCATATAATCATCCGCCCCTAGGTCTAGAAGTTCTATGCGATCTTTCATTTCATCACGGGCGGTCAACACAATAACAGGCGTGTTAGAATGCTTTTTTCGCAAGATCTGTAAGATTTGGTGGCCTGTTATATCAGGTAAATTCAAATCCAACAGCATCAGGTCATATTCTTGCACAGCTAACATATGATTAGCTTGCAACCCTGTCTGGGCAAGATCAAGACCATGCCCCATTCGACTGATTCTTTGGCTAATGGCTTCGCCTAAAATACGGTCATCTTCTACTACTA
This sequence comes from Marinomonas foliarum, assembly GCF_003337275.1. Classification (GTDB taxonomy): domain Bacteria; phylum Pseudomonadota; class Gammaproteobacteria; order Pseudomonadales; family Marinomonadaceae; genus Marinomonas; species Marinomonas foliarum. The sequence goes on from NZ_QPJQ01000030.1 coordinate 29,158, forward strand.
AAATACGCATGATGCTGATGCTCTTGTGACTCTTTTATTGTTATAAGGCTGATTGAGTATGTGATGCTCCCTCTTGACTAGGGAATTTATCAATTTAGCCTATATTCCAATATGAATGAATGGGCTATCACTTCTATTAATGGATTTGCTGAAAAATGAATACCGTGTATTCCTCAACAATAAAGGATTCTCTTGATCTTTGTCCTCCATTCTTCCTTTATCTGTCCATGTGCAAACTTATCGAAAACACGTAAAGTAACTGACTGCTTTACGCCCCTTCATAATATGGTTAAGGACTAGACATGATTCGCAAAGATATGTTTTTGGCGCTTTTTATTATTGTAGCGTGGGGCTTTAACTTTATTGTGATGCGCTGGGGCTTAGATGAACTCACGCCAATGATGTTAGGCGGATTACGTTTTCTCGTTATTGGTATGATTGGTTGCTTCTTTTTCTCTCGACCGAACACGCCGCTGCTTTGGTGTATTGGTTATGCCTTGTCATTAAACTTTGGGCAGTTTGCCTTTTTATTCAGCGCCATGTCATTTGGCATGCCAGCAGGACTTGCTTCTTTGGTGCTGCAATCTCAGGCGATTTTCACCTTGCTATTCGCTATTTTATTGTTAAAAGAAGCAATACGACCATATCAAGTACTCGCAATTGGCATTGCGATTGGAGGCTTGGCGATCATCGGCTTAGACAATGAAGATACCACCATGACAGCACTGGGATTCGGCTTAACCTTGGCAGCGGGATCTAGCTGGGCATTAGGTAATATTTTCACTAAAATTATCAGCCGCAAAGGCTACGATGCCAATCTAAATCTAATCGTTTGGTCGAGTTGGATTCCGCCAATCCCTTTCTTTATTTGTGCGTACTTCATTGATGGTGGCGCTGTCATGTGGAGCAATATAACTGAGTTAAGTTTTAAATCTATTGCTTCACTTGCTTACCTGTCACTCTTTGCTACCTTAGCTGGGTATGGGATGTGGAGCTATTTATTGTCACGCTACCCTGCAGCAACTGTAGCACCATTGACCTTAGGCGTTCCGGTTGTGGGCTTAACATCAGCAGAAATATTTCTATCTGAAACAGTTAGCGCGATGCAATGGATGGGGATTTTCATCGTGTTACTTGGCTTGATGCTGAACACATTTGGTGGCCGCTGGCTAAGAAAAGTTAACCAGCAAGCCGTTTAAAACGCGAGGAGCTATTCTTTTTTATCTTGTTGCGCGTCGATTTTATCAGCTAGGCGCGCCACTTGAGCTTGCAACTCTGAAATTTGAGTCACTAAGGCTTGGTGATGATTTTCTTGATTTTCGTGCTCTTCTTCTGCCGTTTCGCGTGTCATTACATCTAACACAACACCTACCATCATGTTTAAAAACACAAATGCGGTTAAGAAAATAAAGATGATGTAAAAGATCCAACTAAACGGGTACACGTCCATAGTTTCGTACATGACATCCGTCCAATCCTCGAACGTCGCAACACGAAAGAGCGTCAGCATAGAAATCGCGATATCGCCCCAAAGCTCCTCGTTTACATGATGGAAAAAGATGGAACCAACCGCCGCAAAGATGTAAAAAATAATAAACATCAACAAGGCGATATAACCCATTTTGGGAATAGCCTTGAGCAAGGCGTTAATCAAGAATCGCAGATCAGGAATAATTGAAACCAGACGCAAAACACGAAACACTCGTAGCAAGCGTGCTACAAGAATCATCTCGGTCTCGGAAATTGGCATCAAACTACCAGCTACAATAATAGTGTCGAAAATATTCCAAGGATCTTTAAAGAAATGACGTTTATCATCACAAGCAATGAAGCGCAGACTAAGTTCGACTAAGAAAAAGACGGTGATGAAATTGTCTAAGTAATTGATGGCTTTTTCAATGCCGTACGGTAAAGCATAGGTTTTGGCACCAACGGTGAGTGCCGCGACCACAATAATACTAATAATAAAGCCCTGAAACCACGCACTCCGCTCAATGCGCTTCATCATGGCAAACAAACTTCCAGAATGATCTATTTCCATTTTCCCTACACCTAATATGCAATCTTAACGGCCCGAATCAAAGACAGGCTACGCCATATTAAGTTCATATCCGGCATAAGAAAAGCAGAAGTAGATTTAGAGGCCAGACTTGCAAGTTATGTACGTTTTACTCGCACGACTTTCATGATCTCTACAGGAATACCTGCGACCATTTCTTGAGCAGGATAATAAGTGAGGTTAACGCGAGCACCGCGCAAAGTACGATATTTACCCTGACGTTTGAAACGAAAAGGAACGTCGTAGCCTTCGATCATCAAGGTATGTAGGACCCAATCCTCTTGGGGACGTTGGGCGTGGGATTTCACTTTCAGCGCATCCGAATGAATGAGCTCATCATTGTTTTTTAATAAGGACTCAGGATCAGATTTCACTAGAGGCTTCTCTTCTTATCGATGAAAGCGTCTTAGTATGACACAAATATCCCAAATCTTAAAAAAACTGATCATTTTTTGTTCTAAACTAAGCAGAATTGCCCTTACCTTCTACTTTATTTGCTGATGTAGTTGGGGTTTGAAATTGACTCATGGCTAAGGCAGTCTCTCGATTATCAAACCGCACGACGGCTTTTTGTAGAATCAAACTATTAGGATACGTGACTACATCATTAGACAAACGCTGAATAATCACGTGAAAAGTCGAAATTTCTATAATTTGTCCAAGAATCTCATCGTCTTTATCGACGACTTTAACCCAATCGCCGACCCGATAAGGGAAGCCAAAGAAGATAATCAAACTTGCGGTGATGTTGCTCAAAATAGACCATTGAGCAAATAAAGCCACACCCACAACAGCAAATACCGATGAGAAAAATATAGCCAGTTGGCCGTAACCAATGCCCAGCACAATACAAACTAATAAAACAAAAATAGCCGTAAAGCCCAAATTAAGCATTTTCGACACATAAGTAATACGGACTTCATTGGCGTATTTTTTCTGTCCCAGAAGTGTCACACTGGACTTCAAGATACGAGAAACAATGATATACGCCACTACCAATAAAGCGATTAGGCCTATCTGTACTAACATATCTTTTCTCCTAGGACTTATTTATAGAACATAAAACAACACACAGGGAACAATCCCCACACTCATCAAATTACTGATTAACACAATCGACGCCACTTTATGAGGCTCTTGTTGATATAGCTCTGCCACCATGTAATTCAACACGGCTGGCGGTAAACAGGCGAAGATCAACAAATAAGCAAAATTCTCCGGTGACATACCAACGACGTAATACCAAATAACAGCAATAATCAGACCACTTAATGGACATAAGAAACCACTTATCACGCCCAGTTTCCACTCACTAAAGTCCACATTGGTCATACGCACACCAAGCGCAAATAGCATCAGTGGAATTGCAATTTGCCCCATCATATCCACAGACACTTTCACTGCTGGCATCACAGTCCAGCCTTGTAAACTCCAAATTAATCCCAGTATTGTGGCGATGATCATTGGCATTTTTACTACATTAAGAAGATTGGACTTTGGGTTTAACAAATACATACCCACCGTAAAATGCAGCAAGTTTTCAGTAAGAAATAACACCACGGCAATAGGTAACGCGGACTCACCAAACGCCAATACGATCAGTGGAATACCCAAATTTCCACTATTATTAAACATCATAGGAGGAACTAAAGTTTTAGGCGAAATTTTTAACCACTTGCACAACGGCCAAACCAGTAAGCCTGAGCCCAATACAACCACTGTAGCCGCAATAATTAAGTCTACGTATAAAGCGATATGGAACTCTTTTGAGGCCATCACGGAAAAAATAAGAGCAGGGCAAAAAATGCTGATGTTTAAACGATTCGCCACCGTCATATCAGTAGGACGAACTCGCGCATAAAAAAAACCAACGAGTACAATACTTGCTAGGGGAAAAACAGTGTTAAATATTTGAGTAAATAGCGTAGAAGTGTCCATTAATAGCCTCTATAACGAAGGCCGTTAGCTTAACGCTCTTGCCAAAAAAGACCAAGTGGCAATTCAGTCTCAATAAGGATCAAGGTTTCTCAACCAGTACAGAAGGGATCAAAATAAAACGCTGAGCCACGTCTTTGCCTTTTAACAAATCCATGCCGATCTCGATGGCTTTTTCCGCCATAGGTATGGGGCGCTGAACAGCGGTCGCAACCCAAGGGTTATCCTGTTGTTTAATAATATCAGTAGCAAAAGGCGCACCGTCAATCGACGCTAACACAAACTCACTGCGTTTGGCCTGTTGCGATGCCCGTAAAGCACCAAATGCTGTTGGATCGTTAATGGTAAATACCGCATCGATATGATCATACTCTTCCATTAGATAGGTCATGGCCTCCATTCCGCCCTCGACACTGCCAGTGCCATTCATTCTGTCACTCAACAGGGTAATATTTGGGTACTTATTTAAGGCTGATTTACAACCTGCAACTCGTTCTATAACAGACGATACTAAGACACCATTAATAATGACGAAGTTACCTTGGTAACCGATTTTTTCGGCCAGTTTTTCACAGGCAATGACACCAGCTTGGACATTGTCAGTGGTAATAGTGGCATCTGCGCCTTGAGCATTTACGTCTACTGCAATCACTTTAATACCGGCTCGTTGTGCTTTAGCGACAACGGCGGCAACCTTGTATTCATCCGCGGCGGTTAGGACGATCAAGTCGACTTTCTGCTCGATAAAATCATTGATTTGACCAATTTGTCGCTGCCAATCGTAAGCATCTGAACGAATTAGCATCTTAACAGGCTCACCCGCTAACTCTTCCGCTTTTGCTGATACAGTCTCCACCAGCTGAACGAAATAAGGGTTCCCCAAATCAGCTACGCTAATACCAATCGATTTAAGGGGTTGAAGCTCTGAAGATTGTGGCTCTGAGGATTGAGAGGCCAATGGGGAAAGCGATACAGCAAAAATAGCAACAGCCAATAGGCTTGGCATTGGGCGATAGCCCTTCCAAAACTGTCGAGCTTTTATGAAACGCGACATTGACTGTTTAAATAGGCTCATAATATTTCCCCTGATGAAAGGCCGCTATTTTGCCCTACCTAACGGCAGATAAAAATAGCGGTTTGACTTAAGCCGCTTCTTCCTCTGACTCTCCAACCTCCATTGCACCTGTCATAATGGCAACAGCGTCAGACATAGTATGAGACTGAGGTGTCACAATCGCTGCGCGCTTACCCAAACGATGGATGTGAATACGATCTGCGACTTCAAACACATGCGGCATGTTATGGCTAATCAAGATAATTGGTAATCCGCGATCACGAACCTCTTTGATCAAGTTCAATACTCGGCGAGACTCTTTGACCCCAAGTGCTGCTGTTGGCTCATCCATGATCACCACCTTGCTGCCAAACAAAGCAGAGCGAGCAACCGCCACACCTTGGCGCTGACCACCAGAAAGCGACTCAACGGCTTGGCTGATATTTTGAATAGTCATTAAGCCCAGCTCGGTCATTTTATCCTTAGCGCGGCGCTCCATTTCTTTCTTATCAAGCATGCGGAACACCGAACCCAAAATACCTGGCTTACGCAGCTCTCTTCCCAAGAATAAATTGTCCGCAATGTTTAATGCTGGTGATACCGCTAAATTTTGATAAACGGTTTCGATGCCTAACGCGCGAGCTTCCATTGGTGAAGAAAAATTCACAGGCTTGCCATCTAATAAAATTTCGCCTTCGTCTGGAATCAAAGCGCCAGACAAGGCTTTAATCAATGAGGATTTACCTGCACCGTTATCACCAATCACCGCTAATATTTCACCTGGGTAGAGTTCAAAGTCAGCATGATCAATGGCTGTCACACTGCCATAGCGTTTGACCAAATTCTTTGTTTGTAGCACTGGAGTTTTATCGTATTGTGCAGTCATTATGCTGTCCCTCTTCTAATCCACTGATCAATGCCCACAGCCGAAATAATCAAAATACCGACAGTAAACTCTTGCCATAGCACATCAACACCAGCAAGCGCTAAACCATTTCGGAAGACACCAACAACCAGAGCGCCAATAAGCGTCCCGTATATAGAGCCTCGTCCACCAAATAGACTACAGCCACCAATAACCACCGCAGTAATACTGTCGAGGTTTGTCATAGTGCCAGCTTGTGGACTGACCGAACCAATTCGACCGATAAGTACCCAGGCACCAATAGCACATACCACGCCAGCCAAGACATAGACAGACATCAAAATACGTGTAGTACGAATGCCTGCTAACTTCGCGGCTTCTGGATCATCGCCTGTGGCGTAAACATGACGGCCCCATGCAGTCCAATTTAGGGCATACCAAATGAGAAAGAAAATCCCCAACATTAACAGGGAGCCGTAAGTTAATCTTGCGCCAAAAAAATCAATTGTTTGGCCTGTCCATTGCAACAATGGCGCAATATTACTGATGTCCTGCGAGCGAATAGTTTCACTTTTTGAATACCAAAGGTTCAGTGCAAAGAACACATTCCAAGAGCCCAAAGTCGCAATAAAAGGCGGTATTTTTAGGCGCGTTATCAATAAACCATTAATCAAACCCGCTAAGGCACCAACACCGATACCGATCAAAATAGACAAACTTGGATCAATACCATGATTTACCGCCATCCGCCCCATAACAACCGAGGTCAGAACCATGATGGCACCAACAGACAGATCAATGCCTGCCGTTAAGATTATCAATGTCTGCGCAACACCGATGACGCCAATTATAGTCACTTGTTGTAGCACTAATGACAAATTGAATGGGTGCAAAAAACGGTCACCGACAATGACACTAAAACTGATAACAGCCAACAGCAACACTATCAGAGGCGCAGCTATTGGATAATGATGAAGAAACTTCTTGAAACGCTGCAAAGGGGTTTCATGTCGCTCAAATTTAGCAACATAGGTACTGGCCTGATCCGCGACCTTATCATGATCAAGTGTCGCGGTGGACGGTTTTGTGTTGGTAGAACTCATAGACTACTCCAGACAGGAAACATTACTAGGCAGAAAAGAAAGACCACTTAAGATAGAAAAAACGCCGTTAGCCAGAAGATCGACTAACGGCAAATGAGGGTAACTTAACACCCATCTATCACAAGAGATTGATTAGCCCCAGCACATACTCAAACCTGTTTTAGAGCTAATAGAATTAACCCCTTTCACAGGTTCATCTGTCACTAACTGAACGCCTGTATCAAAGAAATCCAGACCATTTGACGCCGAAGGACGTGAGCCAGATTTTGCAAACTCAACAATTGCAGTGACGCCTTCTGAGGCCATTTTAAGAGGGAATTGCATAGAGGTAGCGCCGATCACGCCATCTTTGATATTTCGAACACCTGGACAACCACCATCAACAGAAACAATCAACACGTCTTTTTCAAGTCCGAATGATTTTAATGCTTCATACGCACCCGCAGCTGCGGGTTCATTAATGGTGTAAACCAAGTTAATTTCTGGATCTTGTTGAAGTAGATTTTCCATCGCACGACGGCCGCCTTCTTCAGAACCTTGAGTCACATCATTACCAACAATGCGAGGATCTGTTTCATCGCCCATGCGTTTCGGGTCTTTAAGGTCGATACCGAAACCTTGTAAGAAACCTTGGTCACGTGCAACGTCTACGGTAATTTGGCTGGTGCTCAAATCTAGCAAACCAATTTTTGCATCTTTGGCCTTATCACCCATTTTCGCTTTTGCCCACATACCAATCATTTCACCGGCTTTGAAGTTATCCGTTGCAAAGGTCATGTCTGCTGCACTAGCAGGGCTTAAAGGCGTATCTAACGCGATAACAAGCAAACCTGCATCACGTGCTTTTTGAATCGTCGGAACAATACCTGCGGTGTCGCTTGGTGTAATAAGAATGCCTTTCGCGCCAGCGGCGATTAGGTTTTCTACTGCTTGAACTTGAGTTTCATTATCGCCATCGTAGCGACCTGCAAAAGTACGCAATTCAACACCAAGCTCTTCGGCTTTTTGCTGTGCGCCTTCTTTCATTTTCACGAAGAATGGGTTGGTGTTGGTTTTGGTTATCAAACCTATGATTGGGGTTTCTGCCATAGCGACAGTGGACAGTGTGCCTGCAGCCACTAGACAAGCCAGTTTCTTGTACGGAATACGATGCATGAATTTCATTATTTTTATAACTCCAATTTTTGTTTTTATTATTGGCAGCGATGCCATTCAAAAACAGATCCAGCCCCGACTCTGCTTTGATAAAACACTATGAAGATAAAAAACTAATGAATAATTTCATCATTTAATCTTTTTTTGTAATATTTGTAATATTTCAACGCTCAATTTGAAATATTTGGTTCAACTCTTTGATAGTAAAAGGTTTTGAAATAAATAAATCATCGTCTTTTAATTGATATTTTTGTTTTAATTCGTCTTTTGGCAAGCCAGACATCAGCAATATTGGCCCAGTAAAACCAGACAAATCAGAATTCAGACTGTGCGCCAGCTCAACACCGCTCATGGTTCCAGCTAAGTTAACATCCGACACAATAGCATCCGGCACAATGGCTTTATCTAAGGCATTCATCACCGCTTCAGCGCATTCAAAGGTTTGCACCATAAAGCCCATTTTTTCTAATTGCTCACGCATGACTCGACATACTTCTTCGTCGTCTTCTACCAGCCACACCAAGCTCAATTCAGGCAAGACTATCACGCCTTGATTGAGGCCTTTCTCTTCAGCCGCTTCGCCACTATCTAAAATCAAGTCAGGCGATGTAATTTGTTGAGGCAAAAACAAGCAAACACGCGTCCACTTGCCTTTTTCGGAGGTGACTTTGATTTCACCACCACTTTGTTTCACAAAACCATAAATCATGCTCAAACCCAAACCACTGCCTTTGCCGACAGGCTTAGTCGTGAAGAAAGGCTCAAATATGCGGCCAATTACGTCATCATCAATACCGTCACCCGAGTCTTCCACTCGAATACGAATGGCTGGCACGTCGCTGTCTGGTAAAGTGCACAACTTGGTTGAAAAGGCTAAACGCCCACCCCCCTGCATGGCACTCGCGCTGTTCAAAGACAGATTCAATAGCGCATTTTCTAACTGGGAAGGATCTATCAGGCTCACCACACTTGGGCATTGCAGATCGCTTTCAACAACAATATGTGAACCAACACTGTACTCAACTAGATCGAGCATGCCTTCAATTAAATCATCAATCCCAATCGACACAGGAAAAAGCTGCTGACGACGACTAAAGGCCAATAAGCGCTGTACCAAGTTGCTGCTTTTCTCAGAAACGACCAAAGCACGTTCTATGTATCTTGCTTGATCCTCGGTTTGTGGGCGAGAGTCAGAGAGCATTTGTAAATTGCCCATAATCGCCGCTAAGAGATTATTAAAATCATGGGCAACGCCACCTGTAAGCTGCCCTAGCATCTCCATTTTTTGTGCCTGACGTAACTGACTTTCAACGCTTTTGCGCTCAGTTAAATCCGTATATAAGGTAACAAAACCACCTTCAGGCATTGGCTTAGAACGAAATTCGATGATTTTTCCTGAGTCAAAATGGCGTTCGAAGCTTTGAAAACGTAAATGACGAGAAACGTTCACTTCTTCCATGTGAACTTGCTGGTTTTCTAAATTAAGATTTTTATGTTGCCCTTGATTAATCAAGCTTTGCACTTCATCAATTGACATGCCGACACTCAAGTCATCGTCCGATAAATCAAACAATTTCTGATAACCCGAGTTCCAAGCAATCAAGGTACCTTTTGAGGAAAACACACTCAGGCCATCGTTCATATTATCGAAAATGGTTTCGAGCAAGCGTTTTTGTTCCGACAATTCGGCTGTGACTTCCAAACGCCTTAAAGCATCACGGCGAAATACCTCAAAGGTATCGGCCAAGGTACCAATTTCATCGTTACGACGAATGCCTGTATGCTTTGAATCTACACGCCCCAAAGACAGTTGCTCCATGTCGTTGGTAACAACGCCTAAATCTTTGGTCATCCGCTGGCTGTACCAATACAAACGCGTCAAACCCAATAGAAGAAACACAGAGATTCCGATAATCCAGTTCTGACCACGGGCTACAAAGGTCGATACCTCCTGACGTTGACGGCTCACTTTCTTTTGCAAACCACCAACGAAATCACTGACATGCTTACTCAATTGTTCCGACTTAGCTCGAATTGCAATCAGCAAATAATTTTTGCGCTCTTGTATTTGATTCAAACGACGATGCGCCATTAGCAAATCATCAGCAATACTCGCCACTTGCTCGTTTTGTTCTGAAAGTTTTAAGCTTTCCAAGATGCTTTCTGGCACCAAACTCGGCGATTCTAGTAATTGCAGTAGCCATACCAAACCTTGCTGATTAGTCACACTAGCGGCATCATCATTTAGCGGCAACTGACGAATCCGAAACTGTTGCGCCAAGCTGTCTTCTCGCAGATACAACTCTTCACGCACCAAGGCAACAAGCTCTTCAAGGGTGGTTTGCAGATCATCCAATCGTTTATCGATATCCTGTTGAAAGACAGAATCCGTCAAACTGTCAGCAACTCCGCGCAGCTCAAGAATACGACGATGAATGCGCTCGGATTCAGTTTGTAACTGAAAAGGACGCCCAGAACCTGCGGTATAAGGAGCTATCGCGGCCAATTGCGCAACGCCTTCGGCTAGCGTTAAAGAGGTAGAGATTTCAGGTAGGGTTTCTGACTCAAATTCTGATAAAGAAGCTTCACTGACGCGCATGGATTGCCAACCAATCCCCACCATAAAAAACGCCACCAAGCTAATCGCTAAAATAGACAAGGAGGCTTTCTGACGGATACTGGTAAAACGCATTTAATTAATCCGCACTGGGCCTTGGAAAAAGTAACCAAGACCTCGTTGAGTCTTGATGAACTCAGGCGTTTTTGGATTGCTCTCTATTTTTCGCCTTAGGCGCAGAATCAGTACATCAACTGTTCGATCAAATACCTCAGTTTCTAAGCCTCGGCTTTGCTCTATAAGTTGCTCACGAGAAAAGATACGATCTGGATGACGCGCTAATACCTCTAAAAGAGAAAACTCACCTAAAGTTAATGTTACTAATTTGCCGTCCGGATCATGCAAAAGACGCGCAGTGAGATCCAAAGTCCAACTACCGAATTTTAAACAGTCGTGATCTTGATTGATCGTACTTCCCGCTGTTGGTGGGGCTTGATAAGAACGGCGTAACAAGGCATGAATTCGCGCTGTCAGTTCACGTAAATTAAACGGCTTCATCATATAATCGTCTGCGGCTAACTCTAGCCCTAAGATTCGATCGGTTTCATCGCCTTTTCCGGTTAACATCATGATCGGCATTGCAAAACGTTCACGAATATCACGAGCAAGGTTTAAACCATCCTCTTCTCGTAAATATAGATCCATCAATACCAAATCGACTGGCTCAGCTTCAAGGTGAAGCCACATTTGGCTGCCATTTTCCGCTTCCAGTACTTTGTAACCTTTCTGCGACAAAGCATCACAAAGCAACTGACGAATATCTTGATCGTCATCCACTACCAATAAAGTCTTTTTATGTTGTTCTGTCATTGTCTGGGTTGGAATCCATTATCGTTTTTATTAGACGCACACCAAGCTAGAGAAGCCTCTATCATTGCACTATTAATATCATGTTAAAGTTAATAGCAGATTAACAAAAGGAAAAGCTTCTCGTGCAGCAGAAACTCATCCAGCTGACTTTCTTAGATCCTGAGCAATCCATTCAAGCAGAACCTGAAGAAACCATCATGTCGGCCCTGAAATCCGCAAGCGTTCCAATTAAACAAGCCTGTACCAATGGCGTTTGCGGTGTTTGTCTGACGCCCTTGCTATCCGGTGAGATTGATTACGCGGATCGGCAACCGCATGGCTTAAACGATAAAGAGAAACGCAACGGCTACTTTCTACCTTGCATTGCCACTTGTAAAACCGATATCGCCATTGGTAAACCCAAAGTGAGACTGCGTTAACCACTTAAAAACGTTATCATTATCACAGCGTATTAATGAGCGGTCTTATGTCTAACGAACTACCGATTTACCAACTTATTCCCCAGCTAAAAAACCAGCTTTTGCATCACCACGAGGCCATTTTAGAAGCCGCGCCCGGTGCAGGTAAAACCACAGTAGTGCCGCTGGCTTTAATGAATGAGGCTTGGCTAAAAGGTCGCAAGATCATCATGTTAGAACCAAGACGCTTAGCCGCTAAAGCCGCGGCAAAGCGTCTTGCTGATACCTTGCAAGAGCCGCTTGGAAAACGCGTTGGCTATCGTATTCGCCACGAAGGAAAAGAAAGCGCTCAGACGCAAGTCTTGGTAGTCACCGAAGGCGTGCTAACGCGTATGCTGCACGATGATCCCAGTTTAGATGACATTGCTTTAGTAATCTTCGACGAATTCCACGAACGTAATTTGCACTCAGATTTAGCTTTTGCTTTATGCTTGCAAGCACGACAACTGTATCGCGATGAAGACCCGCTTAAGCTGTTAGTCATGTCCGCCACACTTGATACCGAGGCGCTTGAAACACGACTCGGCTGCCCGACTCTAACCAGCCAAGGCCGCAGTTTTCCCATCACCGTTCATTACAGCAACAAGGCACTCAAGACCTTTCAAGTCACCGATGAAGTAGTACGACTCACCTGCCAAGCCTTTAATGAAGAAACTGGCAGCCTACTCGTTTTTCTACCAGGTCAAAAAGAAATTCGTCAAGCGGCAAGCCAATTACAACAACGTTTAGGTCATGAACCATATTTAAGCATCTTGCCTTTGTATGGCGAATTAAGCTTGAAAGAACAAGAAGCGGTAATTGAACCTACAACAGCGCCCAATCGAAAAATTGTACTCGCCACAGCCATTGCCCAAACCAGTTTAACTATTGATGGTATCCGAGTGGTGATTGACAGCGGCTTAAGTCGAGAAGCGCGCTTTGATGCCAGCACAGCAACGACACGCTTACATACTCGTCGCGCGACCCAGGCAGAAACCACTCAGCGAATGGGCCGAGCAGGCCGTACCGAAGAAGGCATTTGTTATCGTTGGTGGAGCGAAAGTCAACAACATCAACTCGCACCGCAAGCTCAGCCGCAAATAGAAATCAGCGACCTCAGCAGTTTGGTGATGGATTTGGCGAAATGGGGTGTACAAGAGCGTCTTGAATTAGATTGGATTACACCGCCACCAAACAGCCACTGGCAACAATCGATCGACTTGCTAACCAATCTGCAAGCTCTTGAACAAAATCAAACATCACAACCGTATTTAGAGTTAAGCCAACTCGGTGAGCAAATGAGCAATCTCGGCATCGAACCCAGACTCGCTCGATTGCTTTTAGATGGAAAACAAAATGATGACAGTGATGCAGCCAGCGCCATCTGCACCATACTGTCGGAAGGCGATCCCTTTGCGAATCATCATAGCGACTTATCAGATCGACTGAGCTGGTTAGCCGGTCACAATCAGACGCAGAGTAAGCGACCGAGACAGAACTACTTAAACGCTCAGCAACAATGGCAAAGACGCAGTCATCAAATCAGCGTTCAACAAACGTCAGCGAATAATCAACAGGAAGTCGCCTTTTTGTTGATTCGAGCGTTTGCGGATCGTATTGCTCAACGTTCAGGGCAAGACCACGACAAGACTCGCTACAAGTTGGCTAATGGGCGCATGGCGAGCCTATCGTCACTCGACCCTTGTGCACAGAGCGAGTGGCTTATCGCGCTGGATATCGGCGGACATCATGGCCAAGAAGAGGATCGTATTTTTCTCGCCTATCCGATCCAACTTTCCACGTTGATAGATGATTTTTCCGATTTATTTATCATAAAAAACCATCTCGCTTGGTCAAAAAAAGACGCTCGCCTGTTAAGTGAATCACAGCGTTGGATCGGCAAACTGTGTATTGATAAACAAAAACTGAGCAAGCCTTCCGAAACAGACATCAGCCAAGCGATTTGCCAGCATATTCGCCAAGAAGGTCTTTCGGTTTTACCTTGGAACGATTCCAGCGAGCAACTTCGAGCGCGCTTACAATTTGCCTTTATGCACGACAAACAAAACCTCTGGTCAGACTGTTCTGATAAGGCATTATTGGCCGATCTAGAAGAATGGCTCGGGCCATATCTTGGTAAAGTAACCAATCAACAAGCGATGAATAAACTCCCGTTAAACGATATATTGTTATCTCGGTTAGATTGGAGCCAACAGCAATTTCTCAATAAAAAAGTCCCCTCGCGTATCACTGTGCCATCTGGGGCGAGTCATGCTATTGATTACTGTGAGCAACAGCCAACCCTAAGGGTCAAACTGCAAGAAATGTTTGGCTATACGAATAGCCCAACCGTACTCAATCAAATCGTCCGTATCGAACTGCTTTCGCCAGGGCAGCGACCACTTGCCGTGACCCAAGATTTGGCTTTCTTTTGGCGTGAGGCTTACCCTGAAGTACGCAAAGAAATGCGCGGAAGATATCCGAAACATCCTTGGCCAGAAGACCCTATGAGTGCAGAAGCCACTGCGAAAACAAACCGAGCACTAAGATCGTCGTAACTGTCTTAGTGCTTGATCCGTTAGTTGCTGGCTAAAAGGTGTGTTCTTCGGATGAGTCGGAGACCAGCCCATAATAAAACGATGGAAGTCAGCCCAAGCGATAGGAAACAAGTATTGCCATTCTTCGACAACCTCTTGAGCAAAAGCTTGCGATTCTCCTTGCGCCATTAACTCACGCCCTAGCTCAGAGAAATAATGCTCCAGTAGGTAGTCTATATTTTCTGTCAGTTCAGATTCAGATAACGCACTCCCTAAAAGGTACGCTAGATCCTGAATTCCAACACCACCACCCACATATTGAAAATCCACAGCCGCCACCTGATTATCGAGTGGAGAAAAACAAAAATTAGCCACTTTAGCATCGCCATGCACGATGGTTTTAAAGCGTGCGTTATCCAAACATTTTGCCAATTCAGACGCGGCAGATTTTAATTCGCCCTCAGCCATGACTGACCACTCTTCTTGCCGAGTATCAAGGTGCCAATAGGTTCCCTTGTGCCACAAGCCTTGCGGCCAATCAGAAGAAGGTGTTGGGTGAATAAAGCCCGCATGAAACGCTGTGAGCCAATTAATACAAGAAATCAAATACTCGATATTGTGAGCGTTATATCGATCCGCGTAGCCAGCAGCGTCTAAATCTTCTAATAAGGTTAATCGATGCCCTGTCTTTTCGTCATACAAATCACCGTAGCACTGTGCAACTCGAGCCGAAAGATTACAGCGGGACGCCCATTGTCGATACCAATTCTGCTCAACTTTATATGAGCGAACTTTACGCAAATGCGCGTGCTCCGAATGCCAGCCTCTAGGGTGATTCACGTCCATGGGAAATGTACAATGTTTGGCGATCACAGACGATGGCGACTCTTGTCCCGTTAGCGCATAACGCACCACCTCGCCGTAACCACTCCACAATGACTGAATCAAAGAGGTTCGCTCCACTGTGTCGGCCTTACATTGGCGCTTAATAAAGATCTCGGGCGTCATCATATTCATAAAATCCACGTAAAAGTCGCGACTATTTTACCCATAAAACGGTACGCTAAAACGCCTTTTGGAATCGCAATGACTAAGATGAGACTCGACGAGCAAACAACGCCCAAATACCAGCAATCGACATCAAGGAACCACCTGCCAGATTAAAGCCGCGCATCGCTTTTTCAGAAGAAAGTAGCGTACGTGCTCTAAGGGCAAAAAAAGCATACATAGAAGCAGACACGGTCGCTAACATCACAAAAGTCACTGCTAAAATGAAAAGTTGTTCTGCTGCATTACCTTGGGGAGAAACAAACTGCGGCAAAAATGCCACAAAGAAAATAATACCTTTGGGGTTCAAAACCGTCACAATGTAGGTATTCAAAAACAGACGCCATTTTGACGTGAGCTTGTCAGATGAAGGAATCTTCATTGGTGATGCGCCTGACCTAAGTAACTTAAATCCCAAATACAAAAGATATAAGCCACCAATACCCTTCACCACAGTAAACCAAAAAGCCGACACAGAAAACAAAGCCCCTAATCCAACTAAAGAAGCTAATAACGCGGTGGAATCCCCCAGCGCCACACCAACCACCAAAGGGATATTCGCTCGTCGACCATGGGCTACTGAATTCGCAATCACAGCCAAAATCGTTGGGCCAGGAATGACCAACATGGTAATAGACGCGACAACAAAAGCGAGCCAAACTTCAATCAACATAGAGCTTTCTCCTTATTAAATAGACCTCTATCAATCCATAGCCAGTAGTAAAGATCAATACTTAAAACCATTCAAATAACGAACCTTAAAAACTAAATTCTATGAGCACTTTCACTTTAAGATGACTACCTACTACTTTATGCTCTCTGTATTCTAAAACGACATAATTAAAGAGATAGCTCCATGGGCATTGTTCTTTTTTACCTCAAGAAAATCATAGGCATGATGCTCATGCCAATTCCTCTAACTTTAGTGGCTATGTGTCTCGCATTTTTACTGATGAAGAAATGGCCTAAAGTCGCTAAATTTTTCCTCTTTTGCGGCATATTAATGTTGGGATTAACCAGCTGGAACCCAGTTGCCAATACACTGATTGCAACGGTAGAACACGACTATCCTGTGTTTGATATTCAGCAACCGGTAGACGCAGTGATCGTTCTTGGCAGTGGACACAAAGATTTAAGCAATACACCGACAATCATGGCTCTAGGCAACAGCGCACTGTTCAGACTTGAGGAAGGTTTGCGCATTTTAAAGGCCAACCCAAACGCGCAATTATTTGTGTCTGGCTATTCGGATGAAATGACCGAACCGCACGCAGAAGTCATGCGCCGAGCCGCCATAGAATT
Source organism: Marinomonas foliarum (assembly GCF_003337275.1). GTDB lineage: Bacteria > Pseudomonadota > Gammaproteobacteria > Pseudomonadales > Marinomonadaceae > Marinomonas > Marinomonas foliarum. Next base: position 46,079 of record NZ_QPJQ01000030.1, read on the forward strand.
AGGCGTACAACCCAACCGAATTAAAGCCTTCCCTCTTGCAAAAGACACAGAAGAGGAAGCCAACACGATGAAACCGTATTTAGAAGGAAAACGAGCCGCGCTAGTCACCGAAGCGTCACATCTAAAACGTGCGTCTATCTTCTTCGAAAAAGCAGGAATCAACATTATTCCCGCACCGGCTCTGTATTTAGGATCTGAAAAAAGCGACTGGCAAATCGACGCCACCGGAGCCTACAAAAGCCAACGCGCCTTTTACGAATGGCTTGGGCGTGGCTGGCAGTGGATTAAAAATCAAAAAAACAGCACCCATTTCTGAGCACTGCTTTTCTATTACTTCAAAGGTACTAAATTTTTAACTCATCAAGCCTGAAACAAGAAGTTTCTGATTAGGTCTTTTCCGCCTTCGGTTGCGAAGGACTCTGGATGAAACTGAATGCCTTGGATCGGGTATTCTTTATGACGAACGCCCATCAGTTCAAATTTGCCGCCTTGGTGAATCGTAGCAATGTCGTTGAAGTCGGCTTCTTTTAAATCACCTACCGAGGCGGTGACTTCCAATACGTCAGGGAAGCTTTCTGCTTCGGCGATGAGCGAGTGATAACGCATGACTTCTAATTGATCTGGAATGTCATGGAAAATACCTTCGCCGTTGTGCGTAATCGGGCTGGTTTTACCATGCATTGGCAATGGCGCTTTCACTACTTTGCCGCCAAATACATGACAAATTCCCTGCATTCCCAAGCACACGCCCATTAGTGGAATGGTTTTACCGAACTCTAGAATGACGTCGGCACACACACCGAAATACGCCTTGTCGTCTGGAGAGCCTGGTCCTGGAGAAATGATGATGCGATCTGGCGCAGCGGCACGAATGTCATCCAACGTGACTTCATCGTTACGTTTGACAATCACCTCAAAAGTGTCAATCTCGCCACGGCTTTTTTCGGTTTCTAACACTTCACCAATAAACTGATACAGGTTGTAAGTGAAGGAATCGTAGTTGTCGATAATATAAACTTTCATGCTTCCCTTACTCCTGATTCGCTTTTGGTGCAAAGCTGTCTAACACGCGTTTAGTGCCAGCAAATTTACGTTGGATTTCTTCGTATTCGTCTTCGGCATTGGAGTCATACACATTGCCGCCACAGGTTTGCACATAAGCTTTGTTGCCCTTGGCAAACACAGTACGAATTGGAATCGCAAACATACAGTCGCCATTGAAAGAGAACTGACCCACCGCACCGCCGTAAGGACCACGACCGTCGTTTTCCAAATCATCGATGATCTTCATGGCTTCGATTTTTGGTGCGCCCGTCAAGGTTCCTGCGGGGAAGTTACTCGCCAAGGCTGAGAACATATCGTGATCTTCCGCCATAATGCCGACAATCTCACTGGAAATGTGCTGAACGTGACTGAAACGTTTAATGTCCATCAAGCTACGAACTTTCACTGTACCGAAGCGCGCCACACGGCCAATGTCGTTACGATGCAGATCGACAATCATATTGTGTTCGGCGATTTCTTTCGGATCATTCAACAAAGCACGCGCAAACGCTGTATCTTCAGCAGCGTCTTTACCACGCTTCGCCGTGCCTGCTAATGGGAAGGTTTCCATTTCGCCTTGGCGCACACGGAATAACAATTCTGGGCTGGCACCGATAACTTTTTGCTCACCAAACTTGATGTAATACATTTGCGGCGATGGATTCACTTCACGCAATTGCTCGTACAAATTGATAGTGTCGCCTTCCATATCGAACCATTTTTTGAAGCCCACTTCGCACTGGAAAATCTTACCTTCGATGATGTCTTGCTTCACCTTAGCAACAGCATCCGCGTGATCGGTTTTGCTCATGGACTCGCCCGCTGGCGTCACCACAAATGGACCGTTTTCTGGCGTTGGTTCCGCCATCATGCTGTTCACTAATTCCACACGATTTCCAGTGGAATTATCGTCGTAATAAAAGTAAAAAACCTCGCCTGTCATCTTATCCAGAATCAAGCCATCTTTGTACAAACCAAAACGAAACGCATCAAACATCTCGCTCGACTGAAGATCCAAGGTTGGCTCAAAGTAATTCATGCTGTCGTAACCGATATAACCCGTTAAACCACCAGCAAAACCGCGCGACAAAATGTTCTGCGGCACGATATCGCGCAGTAAGTAATATGGATTATCGGATTCGTAAGATTCCGTGCTGCCGTCACGTTCTTGGATAAACAGCTGCTTGCCTTCGGCCCAAATCAATTTTTCAGGATCAAAACCGATAATCGAATGGCGGGAAATGAAGCTCTCTTCACCAAGGGATTCCAACATAAAACAGTTATCAAAACGCTTCTCGACCTTCTTGAACAGATCAAAAAAATCGCAGGCAGAACTGATAGTGACGTACTTAGGCTTACGCGGCAGAGTGATACGCTCCGGCTTTTTATTATATGAACTCATATCTCTTTTAATTCCTTCAATGCTCGGGAACCACGGGTCACAGTGGCAATACCCACACCCAATTGTTTCGCAATGTCTCTCTGCGGCACGCCTTGCTCCAACAGAGATAAAATTTGTAGTCTGTGTTGCATCTCGTTGATTTCTTTTGGTGTTAGCAAGGCTTTTAAGCGCTTTTCCAACACCACATCATCACCGGCTTCGGTTAAAAACTGGACCAAATCTTTCATAGGCACTTCTATTTGATAAACAGTTATGTATTCGCGTACTAGTACAGTATAAGTTATGAAGGAGAGAAGCAAGAGGAACAGACACAAAAAAGCACCAACTGGTGGTGCTATTTTTGTGAATTATTATCTATTCTTTAAGAATTGGCATTATTAACTCGGGATGCGCAGAAAGCATTTTTAAAATTTGAAAATGAGCTCCCCTTGGTTGGCTTGCACCTTTTTCCCAATCTTTCAGTTCACCAAGATCTACTCCGAGATAGTGAGCAAAAATATCCTCAGCCATTCCAAACTGTTGCCGTATGGCCACTACATCAACAGAGCTTCTAACACTCAAATTTATTCGGGACTCAGGAGAACGTTCTATAAAGTTTACTTTTTTCTTAATTGTATAAATCTCAGAACTTTTGGCTGAAAACTTATTTTTATCAAAAAATACTATGTTATAACCACCTGTTCGCGAGGCGGTAAACTCGCTATTTCCTTCATCACGTTCCTTTTCATATACGATTGATTCAAATTGAGAGCGATAACCAATTCCATCAAAGCCTTTGGAATGGAGGAACTCAGCAATAATTTGTGTCGCAAGATAATCCAGAGTCTTTCTATTTTCAGGAATGGGTCTAGAAAATGCGTCACTTACATCCCCAAAAACAGATTGAGCGACTTCTTCATCAGACATCGCATCCGCACTTTCTTTCCAGTATCGACCAAAGGTGAACCTCTTTAAATCTGACAAATCAACTATTCTAAGCTTCTCGGCTGAATGCAATTGTGCTACTGACACATTCTCATCTAAAAATGCACGAACTTCAGAAACAGCAACATAAGGTGTCGTAGCAACATACAAGAATGGGACTCCTTCTGGATTAGCTCTCCCTCCTGAGCCAATCATCCCAGATTTAGGGAAGTAGTCTTTTGCCATCCCCCTAGGATAAATTCCCCCAATATTTACATACTTAATAAGATTTCCATCCTCTTCCTCATACTCAGCAATATAGCAGGATTCTTCACTACCTTTCCTTGCCCTATAGAATGGATCATTTGGCAGTACAACCGAAACTTTATCATAAAAATCAATGGCATTATGAAGCCACTCTAAGAAAGCAATCGTTTTCTCTGAACGGAAAAACCTATTCTCAGATTTAACTTCTTTTACAAAATCATCCAATGATTTTGTGCGACTCAAATTATCCATAAATAAGTAACCCTTCCAAAAATTTATAATCAGCATCTGAATTTCAATTATGTAACATTCTGACTACCTTAATCTCAAGTTTATCCTATCTTAAATTTCGTACTTGATGGACAAACAAAAAAGAGTACAATGTACACCAAACAATAACAAAAGGATTTGTTGTCTATGGATCATGCGATTGAGTTTATCGAAACTCATTTATTCACTAAGCAAATAAAAGCCATCGCTACTGACGATGAATTAAGACAGCTACAATATGAGTTAATCGCGCAGCCTAAAAAAGGCGATTTGATTCAAGACACAGGCGGTCTCCGCAAAGCCAGAATGGCCATAGGAAATCAAGGCAAAAGCAGTAGCGCAAGAGTTATATATTTCTTGGCAACGAAAGAAATTATCTACTTAATCATGGCTTATCCTAAAAGTACGAAAGATAGGCTTACCAATGCAGAAAAAGCTGAATTGAAAAAACTAACAAAACTGTTGAAGAGCGAGGTTTAACATGAGTATTTTTGATGAATTAAAATCTTCTCTAGAAGAAGCGGTAGAAATCCACCAAGGCCGTAAAACAGCCTCTCGTATTACTCGCTTTGAGATCGCTGATGTCAAGTCTATTCGCGATAGCCTTCAAGTCTCTCAGGCGGAATTTGCCAAAGCCCTTGGCACCAGCATAGATACGATTAAAAGCTGGGAAAGCCGACGCCGTAACCCAACAGGTTTGGCGGCCAAAGTGCTGGCAACCATTCAAGACAATCCAAATTTTTATCAAGAGCTGTCAGTCCATTAAAGTTGCTCTCGCGTTTTTCACAAAAAAACACCGTCTGGCGGTGCTATTTTGTATTTATGACACTTACAACTATTCTGGCATTACTGGGTTTTAAACAAATAGGCGCTAGCCTCGTAAGTTTTAGAAATAGATGCGATCTCTTCACTGTTCTGCTGAAGGTGAGCCATTAAATTCGACAGCATTTTAATGGATTGTTCATTTTCATTGATTTTGCTGTTGATCAAGGTGATCACTTTTTCTTGCTCTATGGATTCTGCCGCAATAGTTTTACTGGCTATTGCGACATTACCTACGGCTTTTGATCTTTCGACAAGGGCGTTCGAGATAGACTGTGCGTGTTCTACGCTGATCGATGTTCTCTGTTTGCTCGATTCCATTGAGCTGACAGTCAGTTTCACACTGGTATTCAAGTTAGCGAGCACTTTTTCGATTTCATCGGTAGATTCACTGGATCTTTGTGCCAATGTTCTGACTTCGTCAGCAACGACGGCAAAACCGCGCCCCGTTTCGCCAGCTCGAGCCGCTTCGATAGCGGCGTTTAGCGCCAGTAAGTTGGTCTGTTCAGAAATGCTTCTGATTGAACTGAGCAACTTCGTTATCGACTCCACGTCAGCAGTAAGGGAGTTAAGAGATTCCGATGCCGTTAATGTATTTTTAGACAAGAGTTGCATGTCTTCCATCACTTCCAATGTTTGATGGCTGTCACTCAAAATCCCCTTTTCCAAATCCGTTACTAAGTTTGCCGATTCGCCGCTGCGCTGAGTAATAGATTGCATAGATTGAGAAACATCAAAGGTCAATTCAGACGCACTTTTAGCCAACGTATTGCCATGCACTACACGACCAGTCACTTCTTCGCTAATGGTGTGAATTTGCTGACTGCTGGAAACCAGTTTGTTAGCAATATTTTGATAATCGGTGAAGATGCTCGCCAATTTATCCAATAACAGATTAAAAGACTGTTCTGCATTCGACTTAGGATTGGCAAGTCGTATGGATAGATCGTTGTCTTTTGAGACTTTTTCAATCGCATTGGCGATGTTTAGGTTTGAGCTGGATTCACCCTTCATCAACGACGCCATGTAGATCAACAGACCGGACTGACAGATCGCAAAAATACAATGCACGATCATTATCCACATTGTATGGTGCCCCTCAAACGCCATGATGGGCATATCGCCAATCTGTGCGCCTTGCATTTGAAGATACATAAAACCAACGTGATATACCGCGGTAGTTAATAAGGCGGCAATGATGGGTTTCCAATCCTGATAGATTAGAAATACAACGATGGACGCGAAAATATGAAAGTGCATTTCAATCATGCCCAGCTGACTCTGGATGAGCGCCGATGAGAACAGCATCATCAAAATACCAGCAAGCACAGAAAATACAGTGCTGCCTTTGAACAGGCTGTAAGACGCCTGTATCGCAATAAATAACACACCCGCACTGATTAAGGTAAACGAGAGCAACTCTTCTCCCACCATACCGCTCACTAGCAAGATTAAGATCTGCAGTAATAAAAACCGGTAAATAAATACATCATTTTTAAACGCTTTTTCTGGGGAGGTTGACATTATTAGCCTTTCTATTGGTGTTCGATTGAACGAAACGGAAGTGATTGAGTGATAAAAATCATCAGCATTTTTTTACAAAATACTTTATTTAATTTTACGTATTAAGTGGCAATTTGGATCAAAAAAATCGTAAATTGATGTAGTCCATAGGCTTATCATTATACGATCAAAACACCTGTATTACCGTCAAAATGACGTTTTATTTCTTTCTCACTTGGCGAGCAATCTAGTCAATTGTACCTTGGCACCTTCATCATTTTATTTTTTTACAGAGGTCTGTTCATGACATTTATCAAAGCCAAAGATTTCACTGCGGATCATGCTTGGAGCGCGTTGGACATTGCCAATATGAATGGCGTGACGACGCGTTTACATTGGACGGATCAACCTTATAAATGGCACATCAATGATGGTGAAGAAGTGTTTGTGGTGTTAGACGGCGAGGTGAATATGCACTATCGAGTCGATGGAAAAGAGCTTGTTCAATTGATGTCTGTCGGCGATATTTTCTACGCGGCGATTGGCACGGAACATGTTGCGCACCCCGTTGGTGAGGCGCGCATTTTAGTGATTGAAAAAGAAGGCAGTGTGTAGTTATAGAAACATACCGCCAGACGCTTCAATACGCTGTCCCGTAATCCAGCCGCTGTCTTCACTCAGTAACATGGCAACGGCTTTACCAATATCGTCCGCCTCTCCAACCCGCCCCAAGGCGGTAACAGATGCCACCATTTTATTCACTTGTTGGTTGTCACGCACATTACCACCGCCAAAGTCTGTAGCGATAGCGCCTGGTGCCAAGGTATTTACGCGGATTTGTCGGTTTGCGAACTCTTTAGCCATATAACGTGTCATGACTTCTACAGCACCTTTGGCCATCGCGTAGGCACTTGAACCTGGCATACTAAACCGTGCCAAACCAGAAGAAATATTGAGAATATGACCGCCGTCTTTAATATGTGGTAATAATGCCTGCGTTAAAAAGAAAGGCCCCTTTACATGGATCGCCAGCATATTTTCTAGCTCTTCATAAGTGGTTTCTTCAACACTTGCACGCAAACCTGTGCCAGCGTTATTTAACAAATAATCGAAATCGCTTCGTGCAAACTCATTGATCAATAAATTTTGAAGCTGGTTAACGAACTCAGGAACGGCATCAAAATCGCGTGTATCCAATTGAAGAGCAAAAGCTTTTTGGCCTTTTTGTTTAATCTCTTCAATCACATCTTGTGCCGCTTGAAGATTATTGTGATAAGTGAAAATAACATCTATGCCTTTGTCAGCTAACGCTAAAGCACTGTTTTTTCCTAAACCACGGCTAGCACCAGTAATAATTGCTAATTTATTCATCACTTACTCCAATCTATTCTGTAAGAATTTTTAAGCCTTAAACCATATCGGCTCTGGGCACGTTGAACAGAGTAGATAACTTATTGTGATCGATATACATGATAAAAGTGATAACATTGTTCGTATTAAACGAACAAAGGTAGAAGAGATGGACAAGTTTGAAGCCATGCAGCGCTTTGCATTGGTTGCTCAATTCGGTAGCTTCACCAAGGCAGCAGACGCTCTTGGCTTACCAAAATCAAGCATATCCAGTGCCATACAAGGACTTGAAAGTGAATTAGGCACGCGGCTTTTTCATCGCAGTACGCGCAGCATCACCTTAACGCAAGACGGTGAGACCTACTTGCCACAGTGCCAAACACTGCTCGCCGAACTAGATGCCCTAGGAAGCCAGTTCCAACGCAACCCTGATGATGTTCGCGGTGTACTCAGAGTCGACATGCCAAGCCGCTTTGCCACTACGGTTGTCATTCCGCATTTGGCCGACTTTCTCGAAAAATACCCGAACATACGCTTAAAGATCAGCAGCGCAGATTATCGAGTAGATATGATTAAAGAAGGCATTGATTGCGTCATTCGGGTGGGTGATCTTGAAGATAGTAGCCTTATCGCTCGCCCATTAACGCTGTACCGAAGCGTAAACTGCGTATCGCCAAGCTATTTTAAAAAATATGGTATTCCACAGAGTCTTGCAGAATTAGCCAATCATAAACTGATTGGATATTCTCATATGCTCGGTAATTTCGACGCCCAATTTGAATACATGGAAGGCGACACAGTAAAACAACAACCCATGCCAAGCAGCCTAGCGGTTAATGGCACAGATGCTTATTTAGATGCTTGTTTAGCAGGGCTTGGCATTGCCCAACTCCCCGCTATTGGCGCAGAAAACCTCATCAAGAAAGGCCTACTCATCTCTGTCCTACCTCAATTTGAAGCCGAGCCAATGCCGGTGTCTTTACTCTACTCATCACGTAGACAAACAACCAAACGCCTAACTGTATTTATGGATTGGCTGCAATCAGTCATTGAAACGAAACATTTTTTAAAGAATTAAATAATTGAAAAATATCTTTTGCAAAAAACGCCTTATGCATATTCCAAAAAAGTTTATTTATAGCCGTTGTAATAACTAAATCTTTTAAGTAACCTCTCACTTAATGAAATATTAAGCTTCCCAGATGAGGTCACTATGAAATCTAAGCCACGCTTTTTAAAATCTATTATTGGTACATTGTTGTTGAGCGGCGCCGTTCAAGCGTCGGCTGCAGATCAAACGATTCTGAACACGTCTTACGACATTGCTCGTGAGTTGTTCGCGACTTACAACCCAACGTTTGAAAAACATTGGTTAGAGAAAACGGGCAAAACCATTGAGATTAAACAGTCTCATGCGGGTTCTTCAAAACAAGCCAACGCCATCATGAATGGCTTGTCAGCAGACGTCGTTACTTTTAACCAAGTCACTGACGTTCAAGTTTTGCATGACAAAGGCAAAATGATCCCAGCAGATTGGAAAAATGAATTCCCAAATGCCAGCTCGCCTTATTATTCAACGATTGCCTTCCTAGTTCGTAAAGGCAATCCGAAAAATATCAAAAGCTGGGGCGATCTAGCTGGTAATGATGTGGCATTGGTGTTCCCAAACCCTAAAACCTCTGGCAACGGTCGTTACACTTTCCTAGCGGCTTACGGTTATGCACAAAATACCTTCGGTAAAGACAACGAAGCGAAAGTGGATGATTTCCTAGGTACTTTCCTAAAAAACGTGTCTGTGTTTGATACTGGTGGCCGTGGCGCGACAACGACTTTTGTTGAGCGTGGCATTGGCGATGTGTTGATCACCTTCGAATCAGAAGTAAACAATATTCGTAACCAATACGGTGCAGACAAGTACGAAGTGGTTGTACCAAAGACATCTATCTTGGCGGAATTCCCAGTCGCTGTAGTGGAAAAAAATGCGAAGAAAAACGGCACAGAAGAAGTGTCTCATGAATACCTAAGCTACTTGTACAGCGAAGAATCTCAGCGTCTATTGGCGGGTTTCAACTACCGCGTACACAACGACGTAGTGAAAAAAGAATTTGCCGACAAGTTTCCTGAAGTGAATTTGTTAACCGTCGAAAATATTGCTGGCGGCTGGCCACAAGCGACTAAAGAATTATTCGCAAATGGTGGTAAACTAGACCAACTTCAGCGCCGCTAATATCTAAATAGATAACAACTAGCCGGATACGCTTGCGTCTCCGGCTTTTCTGTCTCTAAAGCGACTAGCGTCTTTATTATTGAACTGCTTTCATTAAGACCCTAATAGGCAAATACATGGCAACACATCTAAGCGCGACCGAGACTCGGCCTCGCCATAAACGCGTCTTGCCCGGACTCAGTTTGAGTTTGGGCACGTCTCTACTGTTTATCAGCTTGATTCTATTACTCCCAATGAGCGGGCTGGTTATGCAATCGGTCGATATGGGCTGGGACAGATATTGGCAAGTGATTAGCGACGAACGCGTTGTTGCCAGTTACAAGGTGACGCTGTGGGCAGCTTTACTTGCTTCGATTTTTAACGGTTTTTTTGGTTTATTGCTCGCATGGGTGTTAGTTCGATACGACTTCCCCGGACGCCGTATTCTAGACGCCTTGGTGGATTTGCCTTTTGCCTTGCCAACCGCGGTTGCCGGTATCACTTTAGCCACCTTATATGCGCAAAATGGTTGGTATGGTGAAATCCTCGAAAGCCTAGGGCTAAAAGTCGCTTACACACCTTGGGGTATTGTGCTTGCCATGGCATTTACCAGTATTCCTTTTGTGGTAAGAACCGTTCAGCCAGTATTGGAAGAACTGTCACCAGAAGAGGAAGAAGCAGGAATGACCTTAGGCGCGTCCGATTGGTCTGTATTTCGTCGGGTTATTTTCCCCGCCTTGTGGCCAGCATTGATGACGGGAATTGCCTTGTCATTCACTCGTAGCTTAGGCGAATTTGGCGCGGTGATCTTTATCGCGGGCAACATGCCTTACGTCAGCGAGATTACGTCCTTAATGATATTCGTTAGCTTACAAGAGTTCGATTTCCCTGCCGCCAGCGCCATTGCCTCGGTTGTACTGATGGCGTCGCTGATCCTCTTGTTCGCCATTAACATTTGGCAGGCGCGTTATTTACGTCGTCTTCACGGACGCAGTTAGGAAGCTTATATGTCATCGTCTAAACACTCATCGAACCAACTTAGAGTCGGCGACAGCCCATTGGTGAAATGGTTACTCATTGGTCTCACGCTGTTTTTGACCGCGATTTTGTTAGTTGTGCCACTGATTGCCATTTTCCAGCAGGCGTTTATGGAAGGGGCTGCGCACTACTTCAACAGTTTGATTGAAGCCGACACCTTGCACGCGATTGGTTTAACTCTAGTCGTTGCGGCGTTAACAGTGCCAATCAACTTGGTCTTCGGCGTTATGCTCGCATGGGCTGTGACGCGTTTTGAATTCCCAGGTCGCAAACTTTTGATGACCCTGATGGACATTCCCTTCGCAGTTTCCCCTGTGGTCGCTGGTTTATTGTACTTATTGCTGTACGGCAATAACGGCTGGATTGGCTCTTGGTTGTATGATCAAGACATCCAATTGATGTTCGCTTGGCCGGGTATTGTCATGGTAACCGTGTTTGTAACTTGTCCGTTTGTGGCACGTGAATTGATCCCCTTGATGCAACAACAAGGACGAGAAGACGAAGAAGCGGCGGTGATTCTGGGCGCTTCTGGCTGGCAGCTGTTCCGCCGTGTGACTCTACCAAATATCAAATGGGCGCTGATTTATGGCGTTATCCTAACCAATGCGCGCGCCGTGGGAGAGTTCGGTGCAGTGTCTGTGGTGTCTGGCAACATTCGAGGCGAAACCAATACCTTGCCATTATTAGTACAAGCACAATATGAGGATTACCAAGCAGCGGCAGCCTTCGCCAGCGCCTCGCTTTTGGCAATGATTGCCCTACTTACCTTGTTGTTGAAAGCCTTCATCGAATGGCGTCAGGAACGTAGTTTAAAAATTGAAGCTGAAAAAGAAAGACAGGTGACACAATGAGCATTTTGATTGAAAACATTTCCAAACACTTTGGGCAGTTTCAAGCCTTGTCACCTTTGTCATTAGATATCAACGAAGGCGAAATGATTGGCTTGCTTGGACCATCTGGTTCAGGGAAAACCACTTTGCTACGTATTATCGCTGGGCTCGAAGGCGCAGACACAGGCCGCATTCAATTTGGCGACCGAGACGTGACTAACTTGCATGTGCGAGATCGTCGCGTGGGCTTTGTGTTCCAAAACTACGCCTTGTTCCGTCATATGACAGTGGCGGATAACGTCGCCTTTGGCTTAGAAGTCTTGCCTCGTAAAGAGCGCCCAAGCCCAACCGAAATCAAAAAACGCGTGATGCATTTACTGGAAATGGTACAGCTTGAACATCTTGCCAATCGTTTTCCGTCTCAGCTTTCTGGCGGTCAAAAACAACGTATTGCCTTGGCACGTGCCTTGGCAACACAACCGGAAGTTTTGCTGCTAGACGAACCTTTTGGCGCCTTGGATGCCAAGGTTCGTAAAGAACTACGTCGCTGGTTACGCGGATTGCACGATGAGCTAGGTTTCACCAGTGTCTTCGTTACCCATGACCAAGAAGAAGCCTTGGAGTTGTCTGATCGCGTTGTCGTCATGAGTAACGGACACATTGAACAAATCGACCAACCCGGTGCACTTTACGCCTCACCAAATAGCCGATTTGTGTTCGACTTCCTTGGTAACGCCAATGTCTTTGAAGGCAAAATGGAAAACGGCAAATGGCAAAATCAGCAAGCCAGTATCGCTCTGCCAAATGGTGCAGAACAAAAAGACGGACAATTGTATATTCGCTCTCATGAGTTCTTTGTATCAAGAGAACCAACGGCGCAAGCCAGCTTGCCGCTGCGCGTCATTGCCATCAACCCGATTGGCGCCGAAGTACGCCTAGAGCTCACTCCGATTGATTGGCAAAGCAACGACGTCTGGGAAATCGATCTACCTCACAAAGCATTCGATAAAAACTGCTTCGACAAAGGGCAAACTTTGTATGTCACTCCGAAAGCGGGTTACTTCTTTGCTCATGACGCACAGAAGCCCGTGCTATTAAGCTGGGAAAAATAACAAAATGTGTCGTCCTAAAATAGGTTGACAGTTTTTAGGCCAGCTCCTGTAGCTGGCCTTTCTCTTTTCGCACTTGATTCGGTGTTTTCATCTTGAGGCT
>NZ_QPJQ01000031.1 GCF_003337275.1 Marinomonas foliarum
CTGCTTTATCTGTGGTAAGAAGAAGTGTATCAACTTCAGCAGTTGGCTTCTTCTACACCTGATTTGCAGTGTCGCACTTATTATCTGAATTTAGGATCATCAATACCCCCAATACTATTGCTGTTGTCGGGTCACCGGGAATCCCAAAGACTAACATAGGTACAAAAGCGCCCCCGCACATTGAGTTATTGGCAGATTCTGCTGCCACGATGCCTTCTCTACTGCCTGAGCCATATTCTTCTTTATTTTTCGATCTTCTTTTTGCGTCTGCATAGGAAATGAAAGCTGCCACTGATCCACCAGCACCCGGCAAGACGCCAACCATGTAGCCAATCACAGAGCTTTTTAGGTAAGTCCAAAGGCCAATGGTTTTTATCTCGCTAAGTTTTGGAAAGAAATCCCTTCTTTTAATTTGTTTTGCGGCATCGCCTACATCTAAACGCATTTTCCCTACCTGTGTTTGATAGATTATTTCACTGATAGCAAAGACACCAATAATGAGTGGCATCATATCAATGCCTTCCATAAGTGCTTCTGTACCGAAATCGAATCTTGATATCGGTTGCATTACATCAATGCCAACACTTGCGATCATTATGCCCATTAAGGATGCTATAGCGGCTCTAATGATAAATTTCTTATGTGATATAACAATAACGATTAAAGAAAATAAGATGAGTGAAAATTTACCAGGCGTTTGAATATACAGGGACAGTTTAGCGGTAACTGGCGCTAAGCAAACAAGCAGTAAAACACCAATAACGCCACCCACCATAGAGCCTAGTGCTGCGTGACCTAATGCATTTGCGCCATAACCTTTTTTCATTAAAGCATTGCCTTCTACTGCCGTCATAACAGAAGAGGGTGCTCCAGGGATATTGATAGTAATCGCGGTAATACTCCCTGAGTACATTCCCGCCATAAATATAGATGAACACATTACCAGCGCGCTAACGACATCTAGGCTATAAGTAATGGGAAGTAATAATGCAATGGCTAAAACGGAAGTGAGACCAGGCATGGCACCAAAAAACGTGCCAATTAAAAAGCCAGAAATCATGTAAGCCAAAACCTCTGGTTGCAATATGGTTGCAAAGCTTGATATGAAAGCTGAAAACATGTCCATTCTTAACTCCCTAAGAAAACTGGCAATCTGACATTAAAAATAACCGAGAACAAAAAGTAAAAAATAGCAGTCAAAATTATTGAAGTTAAAACAACTTTAGGTATAGATATTTTTTCATCAGAAAAACACGCGTAGACGGCTATAACATATAAAGGCGTTGATACTAAATAACCAAAATAATTAAAAAGTATTAGGTATATAACGGTTGAAATTGAAAATATTAAAATGGGCTTAAAGTTGATTTTTTTTATTTCGAAGGCTTTGTCTTCTTTAATTGAATTAATGGCATCAATGATAATTAGGATGAAAATGAATGATACCGATATTATCGGTAAAAACTTTGCACCAAAAAGACCCTCATCATAACCACTATCAATTAAATCTATACCGTACAAGTAAATGATTGAAATAATACTGAATATGATGGGAATAGACAGATTTCTAATTGTTGAGACTTTCATTGCTAACTCCAATAGAGAAGGCGCCTTTTTAGGGCGCCTCTTTATTTATTATTTTCTTAAAATGCCTTGATCCACTAAGTCTTGCATCATTATGTGCAAGTTATCTTTTGTCTCGTTTACCCAAGCTCCTGTTTTATCAGAGCCAAGCCAATCTGGAGTTACGCCAATTTTTTTAACCCAGCTTTGAAATTCATCACTTTCTAGTGCTGTTTTATAGGCTCCTTCAAGTTTTTCTTGAATGTCTTTGGGAGTACCTTTAGGCACGGCAAGTACGATGAAGCTTCCCATGACAAGGTCGATGCCTTTTTCATATGCAGTAGGTACGTCGGTGTAGGTTAGGTTTCGTTGAGTTGAGAATTCGATAACACCGTGGGCTTTGCCATCGTCCAAAAGACCTGAGAAATCTCCCAAGCTGGTTGCAACAATATCCACTTCATTCGCTAATATGGCTTCTTTTTGAGCCGCTGCGCCGCCAGGGTAAGCGATTATTTTAAAGTCTACATCGGCTTTCTTTTCTAATTGAAGAACCGCTAAATGTAATCGAGACCCTATATTTTGAATGCCTATTTTTACTTTACCAGGGTGTGCTTTTGCATCAGTAATAATATCTTCATAGGTTTTATATTTAGAGGATGAGTCAACGATTAGAGCGTCAGGTTCACTTGTTACTCGAGCAATGAAGTTTAGCTTACTCAAATCATAACGTTTGAGCTTATTTTGCCATGGAATTGTCACAACGCTATCGTAAGTGAGAGAGCCAATCGTATAACCATCAGCTTTGGCTGACATTAAATCCATTACACCAATAGCGCTAATTCCGCCTTCAATGTTCTCTGCGTAAATTGTTCCACCGAGTTCTTTTTCTGCGATGACACTAAGCTTTCGCACAATACCATCAGTTCCGCCACCGGCACCCCATGGAATTACCATTCTCACATCTCGGCTGGGAAAATCAGCGGCGAATGCAGTGGTCAAAGTGGAAGAGATTAAGGTGGTAAGTAATATTTTTTTTATTTTCATTTTGTATCCTTCGTTGGCGTGAGAGGTTTACTTATTTGAACGACATATAAAGTAATACATCATACAACCTTGTCAAGTTCTTTATTTGATGAATTTTTTTCAATCATTCTTTTATCATTTTTATTTTTTTATAAGATATTGATTTTTATATTTTTTCTACTTTCTTCGGGAGTGGTTCGTCCGTAGGATTATTGGTTCTTAGTATTAGATGTATTTTGAAAATTTATGCAGGTTGTCTAAGCATGGATTACATTCAAAAAATCGGTCCTTACCTGAACCTTGCTGGCTAACTTAGATAACCTGCTAGTGGTTTGATCTGCATAGATTTTGGTACTTAGTGAACAATAAAAATTATTTTAGGAAAATCGGGCAGGGAGTTCTACGTTTGTTTAGTAGCCAC
Organism: Marinomonas foliarum; assembly: GCF_003337275.1. GTDB lineage: Bacteria > Pseudomonadota > Gammaproteobacteria > Pseudomonadales > Marinomonadaceae > Marinomonas > Marinomonas foliarum. The sequence goes on from NZ_QPJQ01000031.1 coordinate 3,008, forward strand.
AAAAATAAGCTGATGCAGATCGTTTAGGGCAAGAATAAATCTCTCGTCTGTTTGAATCGTTTGAGAAAAATATATTGAAACTCGACTTGTAATTAGCAATCTTAGTTGTATGATGTATTACATCTAATCTCAGATATCCTTCCTATCTGAGATGTTCTATTAATATAAAAGAGGAAAAAAAACATGGCTTTTTCGGTTGAACAAATGAGATCAGAATTGAGTGACGGACTATTGTCCTTTCCTGTTACAGATTTTGATGTGAATGGCAAATTCAACGCAGAGACGTTCCGCCAGCGCATCGAATCTTTTATTGAGCACGGTGTCTCTTCCATTTTTGTTGCCGGTGGCACAGGGGAGTTCTTCTCTCTAGATGAAGACGACTATCGTCAAATCGTTGAACTATCTGTTGCGACAGTAAAAGGTCGTGTTCCTGTGATTGCTTCTGCGGGCCGCAGTGTGTCAGATGCGAAGAAATTTGTTGCGATTGCGGATGAAGCTGGCTGTGATGGTATCTTGTTGATGCCTCCTTTCCTAACAGAATGTCCTGAAGATGGCATTGTGGAATACGCTAGCCAAATCATGGCATCTAGCAAAACGCATTTTATTTATTACAACCGCGGTAATGGTATTTTGACGGCTGAAAGCGTGAAAGCGTTAGCTGCAGCGAATCCAAATATGGTGGCGTTGAAAGACGGCGTCGGCAACATTGCAGCATTAAACGATACTATTAAAACAGTCGGTGATCGTTTGGTTTACATCGGTGGCGTGCCTACCGCCGAAATTTTCGCTGAAGCGTACTTGTCTATTGGCGTGAACACCTATTCTTCTGCTGTATTTAACTTTATGCCGGAAATGGCAAACAAGTTTTACAAAGCATTGCGCGCTGGAGATCAGGCTGTTGTTACGGCAATTATTAAAGATTTCTTTATCCCATTCTGCCGTTTACGCGACCGTAAAAAAGGCTACGCAGTAAGCTTAATTAAAGCTGGCACAACATTGATGGGTCACAGCGCAGGTGATGTTCGCGCTCCACTAACTATGCCAACTTCAGGTGAAGTGGCGGAGTTGGAAGCAATTATTAAGAAAAATTCTTAAGGAGTTAACATTTGGTCAACTTTGCGAATAGCTTGTTAATGTAGTTACTAATATCAGGCTAGCATTTGACCCTAAAAAAACCAGCGCTTGTTAGATAGTTAGCACTGGGGTAATGTTCTGGGTTTTAGAATATACGGCGTATTTAGAATGGATGGGGTTAAAACGGTGGCTAAATCACTACAAATAGAGCGAGTGGGTAAGGGCGATAGCTTAGCAAGCAATGTTGCAAAACAACTTGAAAAGCAAATCTCGGCTGGCCATATTTCTGTCGGAGATAAATTACCAACAGAAAATGCATTATGCGATCTATTTGGTGTGAGCCGTACCGTTATCCGAGAAGCAATTACACAACTGAAATCACTGGGTCTGGTTGAAACGAAACGTGGGGTTGGTACCAGCGTTATTCGTGCTCAGTCTAGTGAGACGTTGTTTGCTTATCAGATTGACCCCACTGCCATTGCCGATATTCTACATATCTTAGAAATGCGTTTGAGTGTTGAAACTACTGCTTGTGAGCTGGCTGCTTTGCGTCGCTCAGAAGACGATGTGGCAATACTTGAGAAGCATTTTAATGATTTTGACGAGGCACTAAGCCGAGGCGAATTAGCCAGAAAAGAAGACTATGCTTTTCATTTGGCTATTTGTACTGCCACTCGTAATCCTTTCCTTAAACAGTTCTATGAACAGTTTAATAAAAACGTTATCCCCAGAGCAAAATTGATTAATTCAAACTTGAAACAGGTGGCTACCGATGAATATTTGCATCGTATTCGCACTGAACATCTTGAAATACTGAATTGTATTAAGAATAAAGATGGAGAAGGTGCGAGACAGGCGATGCACAATCATTTATACCGTGCTTACCACCTGTACGAACGTTATCAGACGGATAACAAGTTTGATTTAGAATGAGAGCTTTGTAGCGATTTCGTTTATCGCAATATCCTGCAAAGCCCTTAGAAAAGAGTTTGCTAGAAGTGAGCCTTGCTCACTTCTGTCTCTTTACAGCATTCGTTTGCTTTTCATAGCTTATATTTCATAGCTTATTTTTCATAAGTAATTAGGGGGAAACATGGATACGAAAGGGCTTCTTAAAGGCACTTCATTGGTTGCAGGTAGCGATATTACTGGCACGCAAAAAGCCATTTATGCAATCAATCCTGCGACAAATGAAACACTTGAACCTGCTTATAATGGCGCAACCAAAGACGAAGTTGAGCAAGCGGTGAGTGCCGCTTGGCAAGCGTTTGATCAATACCGCGCCATTAGTATAGAAAAACGTGCCGCTTTCCTAGAATGTGTCGCTGATGAAATTCTAGCGCTAGGTGATGCCTTGGTAGAGCGTGCTATGGCGGAGTCTGGTTTGCCAAAAGCGCGTATCGAAGGTGAGCGTGGCCGTACTATGGGTCAATTACGTTTGTTCGCTGGCGTTGTTCGTTTGGGTAAAGCAACGGATGCTCGCATTGATCCAGCTATGCCAGATCGTGCGCCATTACCTCGCTCTGATTTGCGTTTCCAAAAAATTGCCTTAGGCCCAGTTGCGGTCTTTGGTGCAAGTAACTTCCCATTGGCTTTCTCTGTTGCTGGTGGTGATACTGCGTCTGCATTGGCTGCAGGTTGTCCTGTTGTTGTAAAAGCACATTCTGCTCATCCTGGAACGTCTGAACTTGTTGGCCGAGCGATTACGGCTGCGGTTAAAAAATGCGGTTTGCCTGCTGGCGTTTTCTCTCTACTTTATGGCTCTGGCCGTGAAATCGGTAGTGCTCTGGTAGCGCATCCTTCTATTAAAGCCGTTGGTTTTACTGGATCTCGTAGCGGTGGCGTTGCGCTAATGAATATTGCTGCAAATCGTCCTGAGCCAATTCCTGTTTATGCAGAAATGAGCAGCATCAACCCAGTCTTTGTCATGCCTGAAAAACTGTCTGCTGAAGCGCAAAGTGTGGCGAAAGGTTTTGTTGGCTCACTTGCCATGGGCGCAGGTCAATTCTGTACAAACCCAGGCATGGTTGTTCTGTTGAAAGGCGAAGCAGCGGATAGCTTTAAAGCGACGGTTGTCAGCGAAGTACAAGCATTGGGTACACAAACCATGCTAACGCCAGGTATTTATCAAGCGTATTGTGAAGGTGTTGATAAGCTGGGCAGCAACTCAGCAGCGACACTTTTGGCGAAAGGTAATGATAGCGATCAACCAAACCAGTGTTGCCCACATGTATTCGCTACCAGTGCGAAAGCTTTCTTGGCTGATGCGTCAATGGAAGATGAAGTATTTGGTTCAACGTCTTTGATCATCGAATGCGATACCTTGGACGAATACAAGGTGGTGGCTGAGCATTTAGAAGGCCAGTTGACTGCGACGGTTCAAATGTCAGATGCGGATGTTGAAGCCGTTCGAGCTTTGTTACCTACGCTAGAGCGTAAAGTGGGTCGAATCCTATGTAATGGCTACCCAACGGGTGTAGAAGTGTGTCATTCCATGGTTCATGGTGGTCCTTTCCCTGCAACCTCTGATAGCCGTTCTACGTCTGTTGGTAGCGCAGCGATTGAGCGTTTCCTACGTCCTGTGTGTTACCAAGACTTTCCTAGCTCATTGATCCCCGAAGCCATTCAAGACAAGAATCCTTTGAATGTGCCGCAATTGGTGGATGGAAAGTTGATATAAAATAGACTTTTCTATTTATTGTGATCCTTGTGCTAATTCACGCAAGGATCACTTATTGATCGGAAACTCTAATTTGTCATGAGGGTTTTTAGAGCGTTTTTTGAGGTTGTCTATGTGGTTAGAAACGCAAAGTGTGATTTTAGATGTGGCCGCGCCAGTACTATTAATGATCGCGATGGGCGCTTTTTTACGCCGTATCCAGCTAATAAATGATGGCTTTATTCTTATTAGTTCGCGATTTGTCTTTCAGGTATCCATGCCCGCTTTATTTTTCTTCGGCATGTTGGGGAATAATTTAAGTGGACTTATTAGTGCTAACTTAGCAGCGTATTTTCTTGCCGCGATTACGTTAACGTTTTTGTTTGCTTGGTTTATAGCCGTTAAATTAGACGTTCCTGAACGACAGAGAGGTGTTTTTGTTCAGGTTGCCTTTCGTGGCAATTGTGGGATTTTTAGTGTCGCGTTAGTGGTTAACATGTTCGGGCAAGATGGGGTTGCTCTGGGTGGCGTGATGTCGGGTTTGAGTGTGTTGCTGTTTAATATTTTAGCGGAAGTGATTTTAACACGGTATAGCCATGGTAAGTTGCAGCTGGCGCCAGTGTTAAAAAGTTTGCTGAAGAATCCATTGATATTGAGTATTGTGTTGGGTGTCATAGCAAATTTGATTAGCCTAAAGCTTCCGGTTTTCATTGTAAAAACTGGCTCTTTGATTGGTGGGTTATCTCTACCATTAGCTTTGATTTGTATCGGTGGCTCTTTGGCGACCAGTGGCTTTACTTTACCAAAACATTTTTCGATGGCTCTTCTATGTAAAGTGGCATTGAGTCCAATTTTATTTACAGCGTTAGGTTATGTGTTCGGGTTTAGTCAAAAAGAATTGTTGTTCCTATTTATCTTTTTAGCCGCTCCAACTGCAGCATCTGCTTATGTTACGGCTGTAGCTAAGGGTGATGATGGCAAATCTACGGCAAACGCTATTGCCACAACGACGTTAGTTTCTTCTGCTGTGATTGTGGTTGGTATTCCAATGATCATTTGGGCAACGGGCGGTTAAAGGTTACATACAAATAAAAAGCCGCTGTTCATATCAATATGAGCAGCGGCTTTTTTGCATTTTACTTTATTAGTAACTACTAGGCGGGTAAAACACCTAATTCCACTAAGCGTTCATGTAAATAGCTTTTTGCCGTATGGCGTTCGGAAAGCACGACTTCCGGCTTCGGATGTAAGAACAGAGGCAGAGAAATACGCGATTTGGTTTTGTCTGCGCCTTCTGGGTTTATTACACGGTGCGACGTTGATGGGAAATACCCACCAGAGGCTTCTTGCAGCATGTCGCCAATGTTGACGATTAATGTACCAAAGTCGCAAGGTACGTCCATCCAAGTGCCGTCTTTGGCTTTCACCTGTAAGCCTGGTTCGTTGGCAGAAGGCAGTATCGTCAATAAGTTAATGTCTTCATGGGCGCCCGCTCGAATCGCGCCGAGCTCTTCATCACCTTTTAGTGGTGGGTAATGCAAGATACGCAGTAAGGTTTGCTGGCTACCTTCTACCATGCTGGAAAGTGGTTGTGAGTAATGCTTCGCCACGTCAGCTGGAGAGTGTTCTTCTACCCAAGCCAGTAGTTCTTCTGCCAAGTTGGTGGCTTCGCCATAATATTGCTCTAAAGATGGCTTCTGCTTTGCTGGGCATTGTCCCCAAGGGTAGTAATGGAAGTATTCTTTTATATCTCGCTTGGTGTGGCCTTTTGCTGTTTCGGCTACTTTTGGCGAGAAGTAACCATCTTGTGGACCAACATTGTAGCGATAATCGTACTTGCTCTCATCCGCAAAGAATTCTTGCCAATCTTTGTAGATAGCACTAACGAGTTCTTTTTTGATTGGATGGTTTTTAAGGACACCAAAGCCTGTTTCACGAAGGGATTTTACAAAGTCTTCTGCGGCGGTTGGGCTTTTGTAGTCAATAGCTTGTAATTGCATGATTGTTTCCTATAGGCCAAATATTGGCTTTTTGTCTGAATAAGTACCGTTTGATAATAGATGGATACGGAGAATTTTCGAGAACAATATAGGGAATCTAAGACGACCAGCCACTGTGGAAAAAATAACGCAAATCGACGGTTTCGGCTTGATAATGCTGAATCCATTGCGTCAAACTCATCGCGTGCAGACGATCAAATATCGCAGCGTTAGCTGATTCAATTTGTACGTGTTGTGATGATGTTAAGGGCACTACCTGCCTCCTAAACGCATGGTTTTTTTAATCCTATATAAAGGATCAGAAGTGTTAGTTTACTGTTTGAAAAGTAAGTTTTGAAGGGATTCAGTAATAAATTGTCACAGAGGGGTGGGTTAATTCTCAGTTTGTCCTATACTGCAGGGGTCGGCTATCCACATTTGCCGTCTTCTTTAGCACTTCTCTACTGTCTATTTTTTCGTTTTTGTTGGCAAGTTTGGTCTCAGGTTCAAGTACTTCTTAGGTTTTAATAACAGGCGCTTTCGTTGCGCTGTCATCAATTTAAAGAGGGCACATGACTATGAATGCATTTTTCGATTCTTTTAAAAATCACTTTTTAATTTCAATGCCACACCTAGATGACCCACATTTTGAACATACTGTTATTTATCTTTGTGAACACACCAAAGCTGGTGCCATGGGGATTATTATCAATCGTCCCTCAAATGTTGATTTTACCGAATTGGCAGACCATCTTGGAATTCAAATTCACAGCCCACGTTTAACCTCTGAACCAATTTACACAGGTGGTCCAGTGGAATCGGAGCGTGGTTTCATATTGCATACTGCAGATAAAGTTTGGAGTAACACGCTACGTGTTACCGACGACGTTTCCCTGTCCGCGTCCTTAGAGGCGTTAGAAGAAATCGCGCAAGGCGCTGGCCCTGAAGCCTTTCGTATTACGTTAGGTTGTGCCGGTTGGGATGCAGGTCAGCTGGAAGGTGAGATCGCCAATAATGATTGGCTGGTATGTGAGGCGGATTTAGACGTATTATTCCACACACCAAGTGATATGCAATTTACTGCCGCGACACGCGTGTTGGGAATTGATATTACAAGACTTTCACCGGATATAGGACATGGTTAATGACAGCGTCAATCTCGACAGAAATGTCTTTAGACGATAACCAGAAGCCCAATACTGCTCGTTCAGTATTGGGCTTTGATTTTGGCACAACACGAATGGGAGTGGCAATTGGTCAAAGTATTACAGGTACTGCCCGCCCACTGAATCCATTAAAGGCAAAAGATGGCATTCCTAATTGGGATGAGATTACCCGTATCGTTGAAGAGTGGAAGCCGGATGCGTTTGTTGTTGGTTTACCCTTAGATATGGATGGTACAGAAAATGAGATGTGTCAACGTGCACGCAAGTTTGCCAAACGCTTGCATGGACGTTTTAACCTTCCTTACCATATGATGGACGAACGCTTGTCTTCTTATGAAGCCAAAGGGCAGGTTATTGCCCGCGGGGGAAATCGTAATTTTAAAGATAACTCGGTGGATGGTTTGGCTGCTCAAATGATTGTCGAAACATGGTTTGCAGAATCGAGTTAAGCGAACGGGTTTGAATAGCAGTTTTTACGAATTTATTAGCAAGGTTTGAGAAATAATGAAGTTAGATTTAGAGAAATCTCTAGCGTCAATGAAAGTGCAATTAGCAGCCTATTGTGAGCAGAAAAGCATTGAAGACGCGATTGTAGTTGGTATTCATTCTGGTGGTGTTTGGGTGGCAGAACGCTTGATGGCAGCTGTGCCAACGAGTGAGCCTTTGGCAACGCTTGATATTACCTTTTACCGTGATGATTTTACCAAAGCCGGTTTGAATCCTAAGGTGAATCAAACCTTGTTGCCTGCAATCGAAGACCGTCACGTTATATTGGTTGATGATGTACTTATGTCTGGTCGTACTATTCGCGCAGCGATGAATGAAATCTTTGATTTTGGCCGACCAGCCAGTGTGACTTTAGCCATCCTTTATGATCTTGGCCAACATGAGTTGCCGATTGCGGCGGATATTGTGGGTGAGCGATTGACACTTAATCCTGAACAAAGGGTTAAGTTGGTAGGGCCAGAAAACTTAAGTGTCTCGGTCATTGATGCTCATTAATATGCGCGACAAAGCTTTATTTTTTGTCAAACACGTACGACAATTAACGTATGGATAAGATTGACGGTGCGGCGGTTGCAAGAATGACATTTCATCAGAAAACAGGATGGAATAACCGTTACGTGTCATTAATGCCCGGTTGCAGATTGCCTGTACCGGGCATTTTCCTATCTAGACTTCCTATTTAAAATAGAGAATGACGACCATGTCGTCTTTGCAGTTTGAGGAAAGCAAACCATGATGCGATCCGAACCTCGGGCATTACAGTTAAATGAACACGGCCAGCTTAAGCATTTCCTAACGTTGGATGGATTAGATAAGACCATTTTGACGGAGATTCTGGATCGAGCCGACTCCTTTCTTTCGATGGGCGAACAGTCTGTAAAGAAAGTTCCTCTGCTACGTGGTAAAACCGTAGTCAATTTATTTTTTGAAAACTCTACTCGTACGCGCACAACTTTTGAATTGGCCGCCAAACGCTTGTCTGCCGATGTTATCAATTTAAATATTGAAACATCAGCTACATCAAAGGGGGAGTCCTTGCTGGATACCCTAAAAAACTTGGAAGCTATGCAAAGCGACATGTTTATTGTTCGCCATTCAGACAGTGGTGCAGCGCATTTTATTGCTGAGCACTGCACGCCAAATGTTGCCATTATCAATGCAGGCGATGGCCGTCATGCGCACCCAACACAAGCTATGTTAGATATGCTGACGATTCGTCGTCACAAGGGAGGCTTTGAAGGGCTCAAAGTCGCGATTGTTGGCGACATTCTTCATTCTCGGGTAGCACGTTCACAACTTCAAGCGCTAACAACATTGGGCGTGAGTGAAGTGCGTTTGGTTGGTCCTAAAACGTTAGTGCCTAGTTTCTTTGCTGAAATGGGTGCGACGATTTGCCATGATCTAGAAGCCGGTCTAAAAGGTGTCGACGTGGTGGTTATGCTGCGTTTGCAAAAAGAACGCATGAAAGGCGCTTTGTTGCCAAGTGAAAGCGAATTTTATCGTTTGTATGGTTTGACTGAAGAGACGCTTGCTTGGGCAAAACCGGATGCCATTGTGATGCACCCAGGCCCAATTAATCGTGGCGTAGAGATTTCATCAGAGGTTGCTGACGGTAAACATTCAGTTATTTTGGATCAAGTAACCAACGGTATTGCAGTGCGCATGGCGGTATTGTCTATGGCCATGAGTGGGCAACTGCAAAGTGATGAATCGTCAGCTGTGAAGGATGAAGAATAGTATGAAATTACGTATTCAAAACGGTCGTTTGATCGACCCAAGTCAAGACATCGACGCAGTAACAGAATTATTCATCGATAATCAAAAAATCGTTGCGATCGGTGAGGCGCCAGAAGGTTTTGAAAACGCCGAGGTGGTTGATGCCTCTGGTCAGTGGATTTTACCTGGGCTAGTGGACCTTGCAGTGGCACTGCGTGAGCCTGGTCAAACTCAAAAAGGCAGCATTGCGACAGAAGGTCGTGCAGCTGTCGCCGGCGGTATTACTACCTTGGTCTGCCCACCAGACACGCGACCTATTGTCGATACGCCTGCAGTGGCGGCATTGATTCAAGACAAAGCCGATGAAGCTGGAATGGCGAATGTGTTTCCGATTGGCGCATTGACTCAAGGTCTAGAAGGCGCACAACTGAGTAACATGGTTGCTTTAACTGAAGCTGGCTGTATTGCACTGTCGAATCATCGTCACCCAATGGTCAGTACTAAGGTGTTGTCTCGAGCGCTTGAATACGCAGCGACACACGATTTGTTGGTGGTCTTCCATCCTGATGAGTCCAGCCTTTCAGAAGGTGGCTGTGCCCATGAAGGCTTGATGTCGACTATGCATGGTTTGGCGGGTATTCCTGAAGAAGCGGAAACCATCGCCTTAATGCGCGATTTATTACTGGTCGAGAAAACAGGCGTACGTGCGCACTTTGCTCGCCTGTCTTGTGCCAAGTCTGTCGAAATGATCGCTGACGCAAAAGCGTCCGGTTTGGATGTGACTGCGGATGTTGCAGTGCATAACTTGCTGCTAAACGATCAAGTGCTAGGTGGTTTTGATGGCCATTTTCATGTGTTGCCGCCTTTGCGGAGCGATGAAGATCGCTTGACGCTTATCGAGGGCATCAAGGCGGGTGTGATTACAGCAATCTGTTCTGATCATCAGCCTCATGAAAAAATGGCAAAAACTGCGCCTTTTGCTGCAACTGAACCAGGCATGGCAAACGTCGAGGTATTATTGCCATTGGCTATGTTGCTAATGGACGAAGGGGATTTGGATTTTACTACGGTTTTGAAGTGCTTAACCTCTGGTCCAGCGGCGTGTTTTGGTTTAGAGGCGGGTTCTTTATCCGTGGGTAGCTTTGCTGACTTTACCCTATTTGATAGCACTGTGCGCTGGACTTGGGATTACGAAGGGCGCAGGACAAATGGCCATAATTCGCCTTACTTTGGTGAGGAGTTTGTAGGTCGAGTGCTGACGACATACATTTCTGGCCAACGCGTTTATCAAGTGGCATAAACGCTCTGTAGTGTAAGGTCTAGCTAAGTTTTTATTCGGCTAGACCTTACTATTTCTTTACTTTTACTATTCGGCCGTTACTCTAGTTTGAATTACAAACGGATGTGGTTTTAATCTTTTATGTCTAATGCCCCCTCAAATATACTGCTAGAGCAGCAGCAAACCTTGCTCTCTCGTATTGCATACCTTGAAAAAGAGCGAGACTTCATAAAAAAGTTGTACAGTGGCATGCCTCAAATGCTGCAGACAATTTCAAAAGGTGCTTTGCTTAGTTCCTTGCTGGATAGCTTTAAAACTAAGATGCAAGCACAGCTGCCGAATGCATATTGTTTGTTTCTTACCACTGATAAAGATTGCCTACAGTGGCACCTACAATACACAGACTCTGTTAATACTGCATTGCTCAATTCGAATAATTTTCTTAGCAAAATCCCCCAAGCTTTAGTGGCCTTTGCTGCAAGTCCTTCTTGCCCACAGCGCCATGATGAAGAAATTCAAAGCGCATCAGGATGGAAAATTTGGCAGTCGTTTATTAATGAACGGGGTTTTTCTGAGGTCTCTATGGTCAGTGTGTCGGACGGACAAGGTTCTATTTATCTGATGTTAGTATTCCAGCGAGACGCGCATCGATTAGAAAGTGATCTGATGATGTTGGCGTTGGATAATTACGCGTCTTGGCTGAGCGCGGTATTTGAAAGAGAGCAGGCAGATTTATTATTGCTGGAAGACAGTCATCGAGATCCAACAACTGGTTTGCTTAGACGATACAGTTTTGAGAATAGTTTTGGCATCATTCTGAAAGACTCCCGTCGCCATTTTTTACGCGCAGCGTTATTTTCAATTAGGGTTCTTTCTTCGTCCGCAATAAAAGAAACAGAATTAAAAGCGTTGGCTGAAGTGATGCAAGATACTGTGCGTGATAATGACCTAATTGCCTATTTTGGTGGGCGAGAACTGGTGATGGGAATTCGTATCCAGCATTTAGCAGATGCTGAAGTGGTGGCGCAAAAGTTACAGAAATCACTCAATTCACCAAAGTTCACTGACTATGCTTTGTTACAAGGAGGCTTGTCTATCGGTATTGCTTTTTACCCAGAGCATTCATCCCTTGAGTCTCTTTATGCAGCAGCGTCGTTGGCAGCTAATTCTTTGGGAAATGTCCCTGGCTATCGAATAGAATTTCATGGCAATTGTTTTCAATCCAGTGCGGACTTTTATTCTCTTTAAGCTTTTTTCGGCCTTTTAAAAGAATGCTATGCTTCGCCTTTTGTGGCGCTTCCTTTATTATCGGTTAGATGTATTGGAATAACCGTTAGATTTAATAACGATAACAAAGAGGCGTGGCAGACATGGCGACTGAAGTAGAGCTCAACGACACCAAAGAAATTAGAGCGAATTTAGCGGTCGTCTCTCAACAGATTGAAGAGCTTGAGCTGCAATATGATCGGACAGCAGGCAGTGTTCGTTTATTGGCAGTGAGTAAAACCAAACCCATTGAAGCAATAAAAGCCGCCTACGATGTAGGGCAACGAGCATTTGGTGAGAACTATGTGCAAGAAGCCGTAGAAAAACATCATGCTTTAGCGCACTTAGACGACCTTGAATGGCATTTCATTGGCCCTATCCAATCTAACAAGTCTCGTTTAATTGCCGAGTCAATGGATTGGGTTCATTCCGTTGACCGGGAGAAAATTGCTCGTCGTCTTAGTGAGCAGCGCCCAGATAACATGCCGCCATTAAATGTCTGTATTCAAATAAATATCAGCGGTGAAGAAAGCAAAGCGGGCGTATCCTTGTCTGAATTGAAGGACATGGTGGCTTTAGTTTCCAGTTTGCCAAATTTGCAGCTCAGGGGCTTAATGGCGATTCCTGCGCCACAGGACAATTTTGCCGCGCAATGTCTTGTGTATGCGCCTTTACATCAGGCGTTCATTGAATTATCCAAATCCGATAGCATGATGGATACCTTGTCTATCGGTATGTCTGGTGATTTACCCGCGGCCATTGCGTCTTGCAGTACCATGGTTCGTGTGGGCACGGCAATTTTCGGTGCGCGAGACTATTCTGCTAAGGCATGATGGGCTGTATCGTAATAAAACTTTAAAACAGACGGCGATAAAGCCTCTGCTACAAGAATGAAATAATAGGATTTGAAATGACACCAAGCATTGCTTTTATCGGCGTTGGGAATATGGCGAGAGCCATTTTTAGTGGTTTGCTGGCGAGTGGTTATCCCGCTGATAAAATCATGGGAACCTCTAGAACACCGGAAAAACGCGAATATTACCAACAGCAATACGGCATTTCCATGCTTTCAGAGAATGAGCAAGCTGTGAACGAAGCGGATGTTGTTGTGTTGTGTGTGAAGCCAGCACAAATGCAAATGGTTGTTGAAGAGTTTGCCTCCTTTGTCCGTGAAGACCAGTTGTTTATTTCAGTAGCGGCTGGTGTGGAACTGAATGCACTGGCGACCTGGTTAGGTAAACCGGCTGCTGTAGTGCGTAGTATGCCAAACACGCCTTCTCAGCTGGGTGCTGGTATGACGGGCTTGATTGCCAACCAATACACAAATGAATCTCATAAAGAATGGGTAAGCGAGCTTTTTGCAAGCATTGGTAGTTCAGTGTGGATAGAAGACGAAATACACATGCACACAGTGACGGCATTATCAGGAAGTGCGCCAGCGTACTTCTTCCGTTTTGTAGAAGCGATGGTAAAAAATGCCAAAGAACAAGGGCTAGATGAAGAGACAAGTCGTCAGCTAGCCAGCCACGCTATGTTAGGTGCGGCACGAATGATTGTTGAATTAGAAGACCCGATTGATCAATTAAGAAAGAATATTACTTCGCCAAAGGGAACGACAGAGCAAGCTTTGTTGTCTTTTGAGGCGGCTGATATTGATAAAATAGTCGCGAATGCTATGTATGCGTGTGCTGAGCGCTCGAAAGAGATGGCAAAAACTTTTTCTGCTAAGAAAGATTAATTTAAGGACATAGATAACATGTACTCAGATCCATTTGTAATGCTAGTAAAGGTTATTTGTAACCTGTACTTATTTATTGTGTTGTTGCGTTTGGTATTGCAACTGACGAGAGCAGATTTTTATAACCCGATTAGCCAAGGCATTGTGAAAGCAACCAGCCCTATTGTATTGCCTTTGCGAAAAGTGATTCCAGCGATTGGTCGCTTGGACACCGCGTCGCTTGTGTTGGCTTTTTTAGTGCAATTTATCACGGTTGCATTAGTAGTGATGATTAGTGGTGCCGTTATTTCTTCGGCCAGCTATGCTATTTATACGGTTGCAGGAACCATTTACCACCTGCTGGATCTGTATTTCTGGGCCATGCTTATCTCTGTCATTCTGAGCTGGGTTGCACCGGGCGCGAATCATCCAGGCGCTATGCTGGTTGGGCAAATTACGGCCCCTTTGTACCGTGCTTGCCAACGCTTCATTCCAACGCTAGGTGGCCTTGATCTGTCGCCGATCTTTATCTTCTTGGCGATTTCATTTTTGAAGCAAATGCTGGCTCCTTACAGTATTTAATCGCATAGAATTAGGCGCAACGGCGTCGATACACAGGGGACTGTGTTTCGACGAATTGAGAACAGGGTCGTATTCCTATATGATGCGACCCCTAAACGGGAATTAGAGCGCATTACAAGCGCCAGCAGCCCGACATGTTCTCCTTTATTAATTTTTTGGATGAAAGCTATGAGTACGATTGCGGTTTATCCTGGGACATTTGACCCTATTACAAACGGCCATACGGATTTGGTTGAACGCGCATCAAAGCTATTTAACAAGGTTATTGTAGCTGTGGCCGCGAGCCCGAAAAAACGTCCAGCCCTGTCTCATGAACTGCGTATTTCATTGGCAAAAACGGTATTGGGCCATTTGCCCAATGTAGAAGTAGTGGGGTTTGATAATTTGTTAACCGAGTTTACTCGTTCAGTGAATGGTCAAGTGGTCATTCGCGGTCTTCGAGCGGTGTCTGATTTCGAGTATGAATTTCAATTAGCCAATATGAATCGAGCGATTGCACCGGATGTAGAAAGTATTTTTCTGACACCTTCAGAGAAGCACTCTTATATTTCTTCAACTTTGGTTCGAGAAATTGCGTCGTTGAATGGTGATTTCGGGCAGTTCGTTAGCCCTGATGTAAAACGAGTTTTGCAGGAACACTATAAAACCATTTAATCGTGGTTTTGTTCATTGCCGTTTTTTATACCGCCGACAATATGATGGCGACTTTAGGAGAGAAGTATGTCTCTTATTATTACTGATGAATGCATCAATTGTGATGTGTGCGAACCTGAATGTCCGAACGAGGCCATTTCTCAGGGTGAAGAAATATATGTAATTGAGCCATCAAAATGCACGGAATGTGTTGGTCATTTTGATGAGCCTCAATGTCAGCAAGTTTGTCCCGTTGATTGCATACCTCTGGATCCAAATCGCAAGGAAACAGAAGAGCAGTTGATGGAAAAATATTTAACACTTACAGGTCAGCTGTAGTTTAATAGGTTGTTGCCGCTATCGACGCTAATGGTTTTATCTTTTTAGCGGGAATATTGCTATTAGTTAGTATTCTCGCAAGCTCGTTTACTGTTCGTGTTGGCTTACCTTTATTACTTGTCTTTCTCGGCATCGGGATGTTGGCAGGAGAAGATGGGGTAGGCCGACTGGATTTCGACAATCCAAATCTTGCCTTCTTCGTTGGTAATCTTGCATTGGCTGTCATTCTTCTGGATGGGGGTATGCAAACCAAAACCAGTACTTTCCGAGTGGCCTTATGGCCATCTTTGTCTCTTGCCACCCTTGGCGTTGTGTTAACCACGGCTTCCGTTGGTACATTCGCCGCTTGGCTTTTAGACGTTAAACTCATTTATGGTTTATTACTGGGTGCCATTGTTGGCTCCACTGATGCGGCCGCGGTGTTTAGCTTACTGCGCAATAGCGGCGTTAAGCTTAACGAGCGAGTGGGAGGTACGTTAGAAATCGAATCGGGTGCCAATGATCCGATGGCCATCTTGTTGGTGGTGATGCTGACAGGCTTGCTGCAAAGTTCTGAGCCGCTAAGCGTGCTGGCGTTCCTAGGGCAAATGTTGCAACAGTTTGCGATAGGCGGTGCGTTAGGTGTGCTTGGCGGCAAGCTGCTATTAATGGTTTTACGTCGCGTTCCTTTAATCGAAGGTTTGTACGCACTGCTTATTATCGCATTTGGCTTGGCGATGTTTTCTGGCGTGAATATGATAGGCGGCAGTGGTTTTCTGGCGGTTTATCTTGTTGGCCTGACCGCTGGTAATGGCCGTATCAAACAGCAAGAAGCTATTTCACAAGTTATGGATGGCTTGGCGTGGTTAGCCCAAGCAGGCATGTTCTTATTGCTAGGTTTGTTAGTCACGCCTTCTAGTCTGTTGACCCATGGCTGGCAGGCGGTTGCGATAGCTGCTTTCTTGATTTTTGTTGCTCGCCCTGTTGCCGTTATTCTGTGTTTGTTGCCATTTGATTTTCGATGGCCTGAACGTTTTTATATCAGCTGGGTCGGATTGCGTGGCGCGGTGCCGATTGTCTTGGCGCTATATCCTGTCATTGCAGGACTGTCTAATTCGGGATTGCTATTCGAAATTACCTTTACGGTCGTACTGATCTCTTTGTTGTTGCAAGGCTCAACCGTGCCGCAAGTGGCGCGTTGGTTGAAAATCGAAGTGCCACCAGCACCAGCACCCACCACAAGCTTCTCTTTGATCAGTGATACGGATGCGAATCACTCGCTAGAATTGTATGAATTCTTAGTGCAAGCCGACGGTGTGCGTATTCCAAGCACTATTCTCCAGAATGTGCCGAGCGAAACGGTTTCTACGCCTCAGCTAGTATCGCTGGTACGTAATCAGCAACCTATGGTGGTTGACGCACAAACAGAGCTGAAATCTGGTGACCGTATTTGGATGCTACTTCATCCTGGTGACGTGAACGATGTGGCGCAAATCTTCTCGCAGAAAGCCTCGTCGTCTTTCTTGTTGCAGGACTTCTTTGGTGAGTTTGCCATTCGTGGCGATGCGTCTTTGATTGATCTAGCGAAAGTGTACGGTGTGCCGCTTGATGGCATTGATGAAGCCGACACCGCAGCAGCCTTGTTGCAGCGTCAGCTTGGTAAGCACTTGGTTGTTGGTGACCGAGTACGTTTTGGTAATATTCGCCTAACTATCAGACAGATGGATGGTGGGAAAATAGAAGTAATTGGGCTTAAGCTGCAAGATAAGCAAGCCTAGGCCCAATCTTTGTTAGGCGTTAAGCAATCGGCCTATTTCTTCGTTTGATGGAAGAACTTGGTCGTCGTTTATCAGCACGATAAGCCCCTCGGCATCGATCATCGCTGTAGACTGAGGGTGAGTCACTATGCTGCCATTTTTATGAACATAGCCCAGCGCTGTTCCTATGTCTTTCTGGATCAGTGTGGTGACGACTTCCGCCCATGCAATATTATGTAAGCCCACATTCAGTCGAATAGTATGGTCGCCTTGATGTCGAAACAGATCCTCTAATACTTGCTCAGTGCCCGGAGCGATCAAGGAGCGTACCAGCATTTCGGGGTAAGCGCGTACTGGTCGAATAACGGCGTTTGCGCCAGCGTCTTTAAATCTTGGTCGATTTTTGTCGTTGATGGCCTCGGCCATAATAAACGCGGATGAGTTAAGCGCTTTAATACGATGTAGTATATCAAAGGTTAAACTATCAGAATGACCGTCTTGGTTATCTCGGCACAGCACAATAATGTATTTTGCTGTGTGCGCGCCTGCCGATTCCAGCATGCCATCTTCTAACGCATCTCCAGTATGATGAACCACGCCCTGAGATCTCAGATTCAACGATAAACCGTCTGGGAAGGCCTCTGTTAGTATTTGGATAGGAACATCGACGTTTGGCAGATCTGCCCAACTAAGAGCTCTAGGTAACGTTCAGAGTCGTACTGAGGAGTATTAATAATAAGAATATGGTTTTGCATATTATCCCATCTCATACGGCCTTTAATACGCATTTCTTTGCGCGATAGCCTGATTTCAACATAGTCACTGGCAATTTGAGCAAGTAGCGTTATTCCCATGCCATAAATTAAGACAACGGTAGAAAACTGCCCCCAAAAAGTGGCGGCAGAAATATCGCCATAACCTGTGGTACTGGCCGACGTCATAGTTAACCAAAAGGCTTGCCACCAATTTAGGTCTTCAAAGAAAACCATCGCTAAACTATGGAAGCCAATAACGCCCGCCAAGAAGACGAGGCGTTTTTTTAGATCGCTGGTATCGTGAAGATGTACTTTTTTACGAAATTGGCGGCGACTGTTTTTTTTCTTTAAAAGCAGTGAAAGAGAATTCATCGTACCTCTGCTGGTTATTCGCTGTCTGCATGCAT
Source organism: Marinomonas foliarum (assembly GCF_003337275.1). Taxonomy (GTDB): domain Bacteria; phylum Pseudomonadota; class Gammaproteobacteria; order Pseudomonadales; family Marinomonadaceae; genus Marinomonas; species Marinomonas foliarum. The sequence continues at coordinate 20,823 of NZ_QPJQ01000031.1, forward strand.
AGCATAACCCAGCTGACGCCAAGATTCGTATACCATCACCGCGACTGTATTAGATAGATTCAGACTGCGAGAGTTCGCTTGCATTGGCAAGCGTAAACGCTGAGCTGGAGGTAAAGCATCAATAAACTCTGCTGGCAATCCACGAGTTTCTGGACCAAACACCAAGACATCATTTTCGGCAAAGTTTGCTTCACTGTGTGTACGGCTGCCTTTAGTCGTTAGCGCATAAACAGTGCCTATCTCATTTTGATCAACAAACGCCTGAAAATCAGGATAGCGCTTTAGGCGAGTGAACTCGTGATAATCCAACCCAGCTCGACGTAGTTTTTTATCTTCTAACTCAAAACCTAATGGCTCGATAAGATGAAGGTGATAGCCCGTGTTCGCACACAATCGAATGACATTGCCTGTGTTAGGCGGTATTTCTGGTTGGTAAAGTACAATATGCAGCATGGTTTTATCTCCTTGATATAGGAAGATAATACCAGAGCAGCAGAAGAAACTAAGATTTTAATTTTTTTTCAAAAAAACTATTGACCCTAAAAAAGGTTTCTCTATAATACGCCCCACTTGCCCAGATAGCTCAGTCGGTAGAGCAGAGGATTGAAAATCCTCGTGTCGGCGGTTCGATTCCGTCTCTGGGCACCATGATTAAGAGAAAGCCTGCTATTTTAGCAGGCTTTTTTTTGGTCAAAATGGCTTGCTCATCTCCATAGTCATTTTTTTCTATTTGCCCAGATAGCTCAGTCGGTAGAGCAGAGGATTGAAAATCCTCGTGTCGGCGGTTCGATTCCGTCTCTGGGCACCATTGTAATTTCTTAAACCTCCTTTTAAATACTGAATGGCTCTCTTTTATTCGAGCGACCTCATTTCGTTTTTATTATGCTCATTTTTAATAAGTCCCTGAAACTTCGCTGTTCACACAATGTCATCTTTTCGTTGCCAATCGCTTAAGGTGAATTGCTTTTTCTTACATAAAGTAACTAAGATTAAATCTTAAATGTGTGTCGATTTCGCTATGCTTAGTAGGTCTTTGGTGGAGCAAGTAAATATGATGAAGGTGATGTCTGTCATTGCTGTAACAGCGCTGGGGTATTTTGTCCTTGGTGTGCTTGGACTTGCTGTGGCAATTTCTCCTGGTTATTCAACAATCATTTGGCCGGCTTCTGGGTTAGCGGTAGCTGCATCTATTTTTTATCCTAAACTTGCGCCTCTTGGTATTTTTATCGGGTCCTTGTTACTCAATATTGGTGCGACTTGGTATAACCATCATATTTTTGCTTTTGTTCTACCGGCGCTCATCGCGTTCGGATCGACGTTACAGTCAACTGTTGCTGGTTATCTTGTGCGTCGCTTTGTGGGTGTGCCTTTTCAGTTTCATCGTGCGGCGTTGGTTGTGCGGTTTATCCTTTTAGCAGGTGTTCTTTCTTCTCTTATTGGCGCAAGTGTGGGGACCTCTTCGTTACTTGCTTTTGGTGTAATTGGCAAAGAAGCCTTTTTAACCAACTGGCTTGTTTGGTGGGGCGGCGACATGATGGGGGTGCTGGTTATGGTGCCTTTACTTGCTGTTTGTTTCCCTCGGTATTTTGGCAATCGATTCGATAACTCTTTGCGTCTGCTGAGTGGTTTTTTGTTTGTTTTGGCTATTACGATCATGTTGTCTTGGGGTAGTAGTTATTCCGAATGGAATAAGCAGTCAAAAGAGTTTGATGCAAATGCTGAATTGTTAGAGACGTTACTGGCAAATCGAATTAAAAACAGTGTGGATATGTTGCACAGTTTTGTTGGGTTGGTAAACGGTAGTGAAAAAATTCAAGCTAATGAGTTTGATATTTTTGCGAACAGTGTGATGCAACGTGATAATTCTATTTTAGCCGTGTCGCTGAATTTTTTGGTGACTGGAGAAGATATTCCAAGCTTTGAAGAAAAGATCCAAAGAAATTACCCGAAGCATGTGTTTCGAGTTAAGGAGAAAGACAGTACAGGAGTATTAAAGTTGGCGACGCCAAGACCTAAACATATTGTCGTAACCTTTATGAGTCCTTTTAAGAAGAATGAGGCGGCATTGGGTTACGATGTCTATTCACAGTCAGATCGACGTTTTGCCTTAGATAATGCCATTTTTCTTCGACAGGCTTATCCGACATCTCCGCTTAAATTAGTTCAAAATTCCACCGGTGTGCTTTTGTTTCTGCCGTTCTTTGATCGTCAAACAGACACTGTGCGTGGTGTTGCTGCAGCGGTTATTGAGTTGAGTTCTTTAACCGACACTATAGTTAATCAAGGGGGGTTACCTAATACCGATCTGTATTTAGTGGATGCTGATAATGGCGCTCCTGACCCTATTATTGTAGCAAAAAGTACGGCTGCGAATTTATCAGGAAAAGAACTTGTCACGCGCTATAACGGAGGAAAATTTGAGCACGCTGTTAGGTTTGATATTCAGGTGGGCGCAAAATCTTGGCAGCTTTATCAGGTTAGCGACAGCTATTTCTTTAAACCGCCTTGGATTGTTAAATTTGTTTTAGCGTGTGGCTTTTTGTTCACGGGTTTATTTGGTTGGTTTTTATTGATCGTCAGTAGTCATACGTCAGAAATCGAGAATCGCGTTAGATTGAGAACACGTGACTTGCAGCTGGTGAACGAGCATTTAAAAGCGTCTGAGCTGGAGCAAAGTAAAGCTAAGGAAGAGGCGCAAGAAGCGAGTCGTGCGAAGAGTGAGTTTTTGGCGAACATGAGCCATGAAATACGTACGCCATTGAATGGTGTTATTGGCTGTTTGTCTTTGTTGATGAATACTAAACTGCAGTCTGAACAATCTAAATTAGTGAGTATATCTCAGCAAAGTGCTGAGTCTTTGTTGGATATTCTTAATGACATTTTAGATTTGTCCAAGATCGAAATGGGCGGGTTAGTGTTAGAGAAACACGAGTTTGAACTGCCTGATTTGATTGAAGAAGTGACCAACATCTTTGTTCTCAGGGCGGAGGAAAAAGGCATAGTACTAAACTCGCCTGCGGTGTTGGTTCCTGAATTAACCTTGTTTGGAGATCGGTTACGACTCAAGCAGGTGTTGGTGAATTTGTTAGGCAATGCGATTAAATTCACTAGTGCTGGTGAAGTGTCTTTACGGATTGAGGTGGAGCCGCTATCCGACGCGGATGTGGTGTTACGTATTAGCGTTGAAGACACTGGTGTCGGTGTGTCTGAGGAGAGTCAGCGTCGATTGTTCCAGCGCTTTAATCAAGCGGACAGTTCGACGACTCGTAAGTTTGGTGGTACTGGACTAGGTTTGGCGATCAGCAAAGAAATTGTCGAGGCGATGGCAGGTGAAATTGGCTTGGTATCGGCAGAAGGCAAGGGATCGACCTTCTGGTTCCGTGTGCCATTTGAAACGCGTTCTGCGCCTATCAAAGAAATGGTGGTAATGCCTCAATTTAAGATGACGTTAGTGTATATTAATGACACTGGGCGAGAGTATGTTAGTGCGATACTTGACTCTCTTGGTATTACACACAATGCATATAGCAACCTTGAGCAGGCCTTGTCTGAAAGAGAGTTAATTGGTCAATGCGTGTTATTGGATACCGATGCTCTGGCTGCAGGAAACCAAGTTGATGTGACAGCATGGGATACCTTTTGTATAGCTAAAACAGTGTCGCAAATTTTATTGCATGGACGTTCTGATGCAGAGCCTGAGAAAGAGAAATATATTGATAGGTTAACCAAGCCTATCTTTATCCGGCCTTTGCTAAAAGTATTAGAAAATATAAAACCTGTATTGGAAGGAGAGGTGGTTATGACAGTTAAAGAAACGGAAAACACGTCAGAAGGGCGTCCTGTCTTTAATGCCAAGGTTTTGTTAGCTGAAGATAATTTAACCAATCAGATTGTGGCTCGAGGTCTATTAAATATGTATGGCGTTGACGTTGTGGTGGCCAGCGATGGACAAAAAGCTGTAGAAGAAGCCCAAACTACTAAGTTTGATATGATCTTTATGGATTGTCAGATGCCAGTGATGGATGGCTATGAAGCAACTCGTGTAATTCGTCAGTCTTCAGGCGGCGCAACGCCGTCAGATGTTGCGATTGTCGCTCTTAGTGCCAATGTTATGAAAGGCGATGAAGACGAATGCTTTGCTGCAGGCATGAATGACCATATTGCAAAACCTATCTCACAAGATAAGTTAACTGCGATTCTTACAAAGTGGCTTTCTTAAGGCGATATTATGAATACGGTCATAGATATTGAGGTTCTTCCTAATGATTGAGCTAAAGGTGTTTGATAATACTGACTACAGTAACCGTTTAGCATGCAATCAGGAGTTGATGGCTCTGGTGGCAGCGGAGTTCATTAAGGAAGCCAAAGGCTTATTGGACATGTTACATGCGCATATTGTTAACCAAGAGTGGGACGAATTTTCATTGGTGTCGCACCGTTTGAAAGGTGCGGCACTAGAAGTGTCCGGTAACCGTTTTTGTAAGCTCATTGTGGAAATGGAAATGCAGTCGAAGCAGGGCAACGTCGACACTCTTTCATCTCGTTATAGCATGTTAAAAGAAGAATTCGACGCGCTTGTTTATGCGCTCAACCAATACGTTTTACAGTAATTATCCCTTCATTTTTTTGTCGATATTCATGGGTATGGCCGTTTTTATATGGTTGTACTGAATGTCTTTGTTGGCTATGTCTTGAGTATTTCCTCCGTTTTGGTTTCATTTGAATGCTTGTTGTATTTCAAATGAAACCTATCTATCATCAAAATGAAATATTTTCTTTCTATAGTGGTTCTTTCTTTTCTAATAAAAACTCATTGTGAGGAACACGGAAATGCATAATTTGAAATTAGCGTCAGTTGTTGTTGGTTTATCTATGGCAAGTTCGGCCTTTGCTGCCACGCAAGTAGAATGGTGGCATGCAATGGGTGGTGCAAATGGTGAAAAGGTCAATGAAATCGCCAAAGCCTTTAATGACTCACAAAGTGATTATGAGGTAAAACCTGTCTACAAAGGCAACTATACCGAGACTATGACGTCAGCGATTGCGGCGTTTCGGGCGAAACAGCAGCCAGCCATTGTTCAAGTATTTGAGGTGGGCACCGCGAGCATGATGGCGGCCGAAGGTGCGATTTATCCTGTGTATAAATTGATGAAAGACTCTGGTCAGGCATTTGATGAAAGTGCTTACTTGAGTGCGGTGACAGGCTATTACTCGAACACTGATGGCGAAATGCTTTCTATGCCTTTCAATAGTTCCACACCTGTTCTGTATTACAACAAAGATTTATTCAAAAAAGCGGGCATCAGCCAAGCGCCTAAAACATGGCAAGAAGTAGAAAGTGTGTCTAAGAAGCTGCTCGCGTCTGGCGTTAGTTGTGGCTTTACGACCGCTTGGCAATCTTGGGTGCAGTTGGAAAACCTAAGTGCTCGTCATAACGTACCTTTTGCAACGCTGGAAAACGGCTTTGCAGGGTTGGGAACAGAGTTTAAATTCAATGGTCCTTTGCAAGTTGCTCATATAGAGAAAATGGGTGAATGGCAAAAGAGTGGTATTTTTAGTTATGCGGGTCGTACCAATGACGGCGCAGCTAAATTCTATAGCCAAGAATGCGCTATGTTTACTGAGTCTTCTGCGGGTTACGCTGGTATCAAACGTAACGCAACATTCGACTTTGGTGTGAGTGAACTTCCATACTGGGAAGGCAAAGTTAAGCAGCCTTCTAACACCATTATTGGTGGTGCGTCTTTATGGGTGCTGCAAGGCCACTCTAAAGAAGAATATAAAGGTGTTGCTTCTTTCCTAAGCTACTTGTCTAAAGCGTCAGTGCAAGCAGATTGGCATCAATTCTCTGGTTACCTGCCAATCACTAAAGCGGCTTACGATTTAACCAAAGAGCAAGGCTTCTACAAGGCAAACCCTGGAACAGAGACAGGCGTTAACCAAATGACGACTGGCACGCCAACTGCCAATACCAAAGGTTTGCGTTTTGGTAACTTTGTACAGATTCGTGGCATCATCGATGAGTCTTTAGAGTCTGTCTGGAGCGGTAAGGTTGATGCACAAACAGCACTAAATACGGCTGTTGAACGTGGTAACGCGCAACTTCGTCGATTTGAAAAAGCGAACAAGTAAATAAAATCTGCGCCCTTATGTTTTATACGTAAGGGCGCTTTATATTTCTACGATAGTTTGTTTTTTTATTTGTTGTTCTCTTTTGTTTGGATTGTCCGATGACAGTTACCTTTCCCCAAAAAGGCCTACCTTGGCTATTGTTGTTGCCGCAGTTGTTGGTCACAGCGATTTTCTTCCTTTGGCCTGCTGAACAAGCCTTAGAGCAAGCGTTTTATCAAGAAGACGCCTTTGGCTTGAGTCGTGAATTTATTGGTTTGGAAAATTTTATCGATTTGTTCACCGACCCTCTGTACTACCAATCTATGTTAACCACTTTGGTGTTCAGTTTTTCTGTTGCCATTGTGGGCATGTCGTTGGCGCTTTTCTTAGCTGTGATGGCGGACCGTGTGATCCGTGGCAAGCTAGCGTATCAAACCTTATTGATTTGGCCATATGCCGTCGCGCCAGTGTTGGCGGGTGTGTTGTGGTGGATTTTATTTGATCCGAGCATGGGGCCGATTGCCTTGTGGTTGAAGTCGGCCGGTGTTGACTGGAATCATTATCTTGATGGCAACCAAGCGATGATCTTGGTGGTAATTGCTTCGACTTGGAAGCAAATCAGTTATAACTTTTTATTTTTCCTTGCGGGTTTGCAAGCCGTGCCACGCTCGCTTATTGAAGCGGCGGCGATTGATGGTGCAAGTCCGTTTAAGCGCTTTTGGACCATTGTCTTTCCGCTTTTGTCTCCGACGACGTTTTTCTTGTTAGTTGTTAACCTTGTATACGCCTTCTTTGAAACCTTCGGTGTAATCGATGCGACCACCAAAGGCGGCCCAGGACAAAGTACCACGACCTTAGTTTATAAGGTGTTTGATGACGGTTTTGTTGGTTTGGATCTGGGTGGATCGGCTGCGCAATCGGTTGTGCTCATGGCGATTGTTGGTTTGATGACCGTTATTCAGTTTCGTTTTATTGAGCGGAAGGTGCAGTACTCATGATCGAAAATCGACCTTGGTTAACCTTTGCTAGCCACGCCACGTTATTGGTGGGGATCGGCTTGGTGGCATTACCTGTTTGGATGGCTCTGGTAGCGTCGACGCATCCTGCTTCGGCATTTGGTGTCGGGCATATCCCTCTGTGGTTTGGTGATGCTGGTGTAGAAACATGGGGAACCGTGTTGTTTGAAGAGGCGGGCAACGGTGTGGACACGCCTGTCTGGTTTATGATGCTGAATTCTCTGATCATGGCACTGGGCATTACCTTCGGCAAAATCGTCATTTCTTTGTTATCGGCTTACGCCATTGTGTTTTTTCGATTCCCGTTTCGTAACTTGTGTTTTTGGATCATTTTTATGACCTTGATGCTGCCAGTTGAGGTGCGGATTGTTCCCACCTATGAAGTGGTAGCGAATCTGGATCTTCTCAATAGCTATACGGGGTTAACTCTGCCTTTGATCGCCAGCGCAACAGCGACTTTTTTGTTTCGCCAATGCTTCTTGAGTATTCCGGGGGAGCTGGTGGAAGCCGCGCGAATAGACGGTGCTGGGCCATGGCGTTTCTTCTTTGACATCTTGTTGCCTCTGTCTCGAACTAATATCGCGGCCTTGTTTGTGATCTTGTTTATTTATGGTTGGAATCAATATTTATGGCCTTTGTTGATCACCACGGACGACGCTTATTACACCTTGGTGATGAGTATTAAGCGCATGCTGTCGGTGACCGATGGTGATATCGCATGGAACCAAATTATGGCAACCACCTTATTAGCGATGTTGCCACCGGTTGCGGTGGTGATAGGCATGCAGAAGCTGTTTGTTAAAGGCTTAGTGGATTCGGAGAAGTAGTAATGACGGACGTTATTTTAGAAAAAGTGGGTAAGACTTACCCTAATGGTTATCATGCCATTCCAAGCGTCGATTTAACGATTGAAGAAGGCGAATTTATTGTTCTGGTCGGCCCTTCTGGTTGTGGTAAATCCACCTTGTTGCGCATGGTGGCAGGTCTGGAAAGTATTTCTACTGGTGAACTGCGTATCCGTGGCGAGCGCATGAATGAGAAGGAACCCGCAGAGCGTGACATCGCCATGGTGTTTCAGAATTACGCCTTGTACCCGCATATGTCGGTGTACGACAACATGGCTTACGGCCTGAAAAACCGCGGCATGCCAAAGGATCAAATTGCAGAAAAAGTCAGTGATGTAGCACAGATGCTGGGCTTAACGGAATTGCTGCAACGTAAGCCGCGTCAATTGTCTGGAGGTCAGCGCCAACGTGTTGCTATGGGGCGAGCCATGGTTCGTGACCCGAAAGTGTTCTTGTTTGATGAACCCTTGTCTAACTTGGATGCAAAATTACGTGTGCAGATGCGTGTCGAAATTCGTCAGTTGCAGCGTAAATTAGGCACCACGACCTTGTATGTGACCCATGATCAAGTTGAGGCGATGACCTTGGCAGATCGCTTGGTGGTTTTAAACAAAGGCAAGGCGGAGCAAATTGGTACGCCGATGGATTTATACAATAAACCGGCAACGCCTTTTGTGGCGGCGTTTATTGGCTCGCCATCGATGAATTTGATCAATGCGAATTTGACTGAGCAAGGTATTAAAATTTCTGACGCCTTAACACTGCCTTTGTCCCATCAACATCGTGGAAGCATTGTTTGGGGGATTCGCCCAGAGCATCTAGAAGTGAGTGATGAGCGCAATGCCGATTTCGCTTTGCGTATCCAAGCGGTAGAATCACTGGGAGCGGAGACCTTAATTCACGGCAAAATAGAGACAGCATCAGGTGATGGAGAACCCTTGGTGGTGCGTTTGTCTGGACCGCATTTGCCGGATGTGAATAGTCTTATGTGGTTAATGGCGCCAGCACAACACTGGCATTTGTTTGACGAGAAAACTCAACAGAGACTGTGAGAACAAAATGCAAAATAATGATGTTTCAAAAGGTTATATTTTGAAAGACAAGGTGTTGGATACAAAAGTAATGGGGCACCGTGGTGCTGCACTATTGGCACCAGAAAATACCTTGGCGTCTATCCGAGCGGCTGCTGATGTGGGTGCAACGTGGGTGGAAATCGACGTGTATTTAATTGCTGAAGGTGGCTTGGTTATTTTTCATGATGACACACTTGATCGTTGCACTGATGGTTCGGGTTTAACGCGTGATGCAAGACCAATGGATATGGCAGAATTGGACGCCGGGTCTTGGTTCTCGGACAAGTTCACTGGTGAGAAAGTGCCCACTTTATTGGAGGCATTGGAATGCGTTCAGTCGTTAAATCTGGGCCTGAATCTAGAGATTAAACACGATAGCACCGATGTAGAAAATATTGTGCCTTCTGTATTAGCTATGTTACGTGATCATTGGCAAGACAATGACAAACTGATGATTTCCAGCTTCAATCTTGCGGCGTTAGAGCTATGTTATGAGATTGATGCTCAGCGCCATCTTGCGCCCTTGTATGAAGACATTCCTGAAAATTGGCTGGAGCAGCTTAAGGCTATTAAAGCGTACAGCTTGAATTGTGATTATTCGCGATTAACCGAAACACAAGCGCGAGCTATCAAAGCGGCAGGTTATAAGTTGCTGTGTTATACCGCCAATGACCCTAAAAAAGTGGAAGCACATTGGGAGTGGGGAATGGATGCGGTAATTACCGATGATCCGACTCAGTTCTCATCACTGTTGGCAGAATAAATTAAGGGCGTTGTGTGGGATTAAATGAAAGGCAAAACCAGATATTAAACTGGGTGCAGCAAGAAGACGCCCTATTGGTTGAAGAGATGGTGGCACGCTTTAATGTGTCATCACAGACCATACGTAAAGACATTAATCAACTAGCAGAACGTCATCTTGTGCGTCGAACTCATGGTGGTATTGCGCCAGTGTCTAGTGCGGAAAATTTACCGTTCGACCATCGCCAGTTTTTGAACAGTGACGCGAAAGAGGCGATTGCCGCTGATGTTGCTCAGGTGATACCCGACGGCGCCTCCGTGTTTCTAGGGATTGGCACCACAGTGGAATATGTGGCGAAAGCCTTGGTGTCTCATCGTGACCTACAAGTATTTACCAATAATTTAACAGTGGCGAGCATCTTGGGTAATTACCCTGAGATACGAGTGCGCGTTTTGGCTGGAAAGTTACGTCATCAGCATCATGATTTAGTGGGTGAAGAAACCTTGTCTGGATTGCGACAATATTATTTTGATTACGGCGTATTAGGCTGTGGTGGTCTGGATGAAGATCAAGGAATATTGGATTTTGATCCTGAAGAAGCGGCGGTGAGCCGTGTTTTGGTCGAGCAAAGTCGTCATAGTTTGTTGGTTGCTGATCAACACAAATGGGCGCGCAAGGCCATGGCGCGAGTACAGCCTTTTTCTGCAGTAGATTGGCTTTTTAGTGATGTACTGACAGAGTCGCAAACTCATTTACTCACCGCTCATGGTGTTCAAATTAAACTTTGTGCTTAGGACAATTATGTCGATATCTGTGCCTTCTGCGTTGTCGCTTTCTTCTTTAGAAAGCCAGATTTGCCAAAACTTACGATTTATTCTAACGGATTTTGATGACACGCTAACATGGGAAGGCCAGTTGCCTGTGGAAACTTTACAGGCGTTGGCGCAACTTGAAGCAAAAGGCATCAAGGTGATTCCAGTGACAGGAGGTTGTGCTGGCTGGTCCGATATGATTGCTAGAGCACTGCCTGTTGATGGTGTGATTACTGAAGGTGGTGCGTGTTTTATTGGCCGAACGGCTGACCGCCATCTGACGTATTCTTTCTGGCGCGATGAGTCAGAAATGCGTGCCGAGCAAGCGGCTATTCTTGCTCAAGTGAATGAAGTGCTCACTCAGTTTCCGCGTTTACATTTGGCAAGAGATCAGGCTTATCGTTTGACTGATGTGGCTATTGATTATGCGCAAGATGTCAAACCCGCAGCGGTGGCCGATAAAGATGCTTGTTTGGCGGCTCTCATTGAAATGGGATTAAACGCGAAAGCCAGTTCGATACATATAAACGTTTGCTCGCAAGGCTATGACAAGTTTTCAATGGCGCAGAGAGTATTGAGTAATGTGTATGGACTGAGTGATGCGCAGCAGCAAGAACAGGTGCTTTATGTTGGCGATGCGCCCAACGATGAAAGTATGTTTGCGCGCTTTCCACTGAGTGTTGGTGTTGCCAATATTGCCCAGCATTTGCCTATGATGCGCCACCGACCTCGTTATCAGACGACGCAACCGGGTGGTTTGGGTTTTGCTGAGCTGGCAGATTTTGTATTGTCCGCTAGGCTTTCTTAAGCTGTCTTCGTTTCGATATGAGTGTGGCAATGCCGACGGCAACGCCACCGAAAATCAAGCCGACCGAGAAGCTAATGCCTGTGTTTATTAAGCTGGTCATCAACGGCAGGTGAGCAATATCACCAGAAATGGCTAGTTCAGCAAGATGATGCAAAGCTGGTAAACCATGAACAAAAATGCCGCCGCCAACAAGGAACATGGCAATAGTTCCGACAATGGTTAGAAGCCGGATCAGCATGGGCGCGCCTTTCAATATGACTAGTCCCAGAGGTTGAACGAAGGCGTTTTTTGATTGATTAAGGTGTAGGCCAATATCGTCAAGGCGAACGATTAATCCTACCAATAAGTACACGCCCACGGTGACAGCAAAAGCAATCAGGCTCACCACTAGAGCTTGTGTTAATAAGCTTTGCTCTGCGACGGTCCCTAAAGCGATAACAATGATTTCTGCTGACAAAACGAAATCAGTTCGAATGGCGCCTTTTACTTTGCTCTTTTCTAAAGTGACTAGCTCTGCGGCGGATTTTGCTTGTTTGATATTTTGTCTAAGTGTTTCTTTTTCTTCATGGTTGTCTTTAAAGGTATGAAGGAGTTTTTCTGTGCCTTCAAAACACAGATATAATCCGCCAGCCATGAGTAATGGTTGAATGAGCCACGGAATAAAAGCACTGATGGTCAATGCCAATGGCACTAAAATAAGTTTGTTTAAAAACGAGCCTTTGGCAACAGCCCAAACGACTGGTAATTCTCGATCGGCTTTGATGCCGGATACTTGCTCTGCGTTTAAGGCAAGGTCATCGCCTAACACTCCTGCGGTTTTTTTCGCCGCGACTTTAGAAAAAACGGCAACATCATCTAATAAGGTGGTGATGTCATCAAGAAGTGCCAATAAGCCTGTCATTGCCATGATGGTTTGCTCTAATGGTAAATAAAAAATTTACGGGTAAACACAAGGAATTAATGTACTTGGTATAGAGTGTCGCTTTTTGAATATTATAGATAGATGTTAGTTGATTTTCATGACATTTATCGTCTACATACGTGCTATTGTTTGAGTCGTTTGTATGTTCGAGTTTTTGTTCTGTAATTTATGATGGAGTATTGTTTGGTGAGTCGGCACTCTTGGCTATCGCTCTCCTTATGGTCTTAATAAGAGGTTTTTTATGACGAACTCTTTACGCATTTGGCGTCGTATGGAGGTACCAGATCTTATTCGTGTGCATCGTTATCAGAGTTTGCCTGAACAGGGTCCTAAAGTGCTCTTTTTTAGTGGTGGCTCGGCACTCAATAAAATTAGCCGAGTTTTTAAAAAATACACACACCACTCTGTACATTTAGTGACACCGTTTGATTCTGGTGGTAGTTCCGCGCGTTTGCGTGCCGAGTTTGATATTCCTGCCGTGGGAGATTTGCGCAGTCGTTTAATGGCTTTGGCGGATGAAACCGTCATGGGGCAGCCGGAAGTGTATGCACTATTTACTCACCGGCTTGAGCAAAACGCCGATCCTCTAGCATTAAAGTATCAACTGCAGCAGCTGGTGATGGGCGAGCATCCGCTTATCGAAACCATTCCCAATCCGATGAAAGCGTTAATCCAGAATCAACTTGCTGTCACCCAATCACACATTAATGATAGTTTTGATTTGCGTGGGGCGAGTATTGGTAATTTGATTATGGCTGGAGGCTATTTAAGTAATCAGCACCAGTTAGATCCCATTGTTTTTTTATTCTCTCGTTTAGTTAAAGCTTTAGGTGAGGTAAAGACGACATTAAATGCTAGCCTTCATTTAGGTGTGGAGCTTGAAAATGGGGAGTATGTTCTAGGCCAACATCGGATAACGGGAAAAGAAACCGACATATTGCCCAGTCCAATAAAGCGCATGTGGCTGAATAAAGGTTTGCGCCATGTTATGCCGACTAATCTCCATATTGCTAATGATCGTGTTGATGCAATTAAAACGGCTGATTTGATTTGCTATCCCCCAGGCAGCTTTTATAGCAGTCTGTTAGCAAACCTTATGCCTGAAGGGGTTGGGCGCTCTATTTGTGCAAATCCTAACCCCAAAGTCTACCTGCCTAATTTGGGCGTGGATCCCGAGCAGCAAGGTTTATCTCTGATGGAGCGTGTGACACGTTTGATATCCACCATATCGGCCGATACGAAGAATGTAGGGCCATACTCTTCATTGGATTATTTGTTATTAGACGATGTCTATGATTATGGCGAAATAGACAGTGTGTTCTTGAATGATCTGAAGGTGACTGTTATCAAAACGCCTTTGATCACCGATAAACAATACAAATACGATGAGCATTTGGTTGCTAGAGCTTTGTTATCTTTTGTATAAAGGGTCTATTCGAGCTACAAAAAAAGTATATGCTGCTCTTATGCAAAGCAGGTTTTTAGTCTAGATATATACTGATTAGATGCAAACGACCTATTTGTATTTTTAGAGCATCGTCTTTAATGTCTAACGCATTAAATATGGCACGTATCAAAAAGAGAGTAATAATGAGTACACGAGTACTGATTTGTGATGATTCAAAGATTGCCCGCAAGCAATTGGCTAGAATATTGCCGACAGACTGGGATGTCGAAGTCGAGTTTGCTGAAGACGGTCAAGAGGCAATGGATATCTTGTCATCTTCAGATTTTGATATTCTGTTTTTAGACTTAAATATGCCGGTGAAAGACGGCTATGAAACGCTCGAAGCGTTACAGTCCTTTGAGCAGGCGCCAGCAGTAATAGTGGTCTCTGGTGATGTTCAGCCGAAGGCTATCCAGCGGGTAAGGGATATGGGAGCAATAGCCTTTCATAAAAAACCCGCATCCGCTGAAGAGCTGCGTAGTTTATTGATTTCGCTAAAACTTTTTTCTGTCGATAGTGATGATCTGCAGAGTAAGGTTGTTGCTGAGCAGCAGACGGCTGCAGAGCAATTTACTCTCAATGAATGCTTACAAGAAATTTCGAACATTGCTATGGGTCGTGCCGCTAGCGTATTAGCAGAAATGCTGAATGTATTTATTAAGTTACCTGTGCCGACTGTGAATATTTTGGAAGTCAGTGAACTGCAAATGGCGTTGGACTATAGCGTTAAAAAAGACAGTTGCTCAGCAGTGTCGCAAGGTTATGTCGGCTCTGGTATTGCGTTTGAAACTCTGCTCATCTTTAGTGATTCCAGCTTTCCAAATATGGCGAAACTTTTAGGCGTGACGGATACCATTACGAGAGAGTTAGAAACAGAGCTTTTGATGGATGTCTCTTCTGTTTTGGTTGGCCCTTTTATGGCTGCCATTGGGAAGCAACTTAATATCGATTTTAGTCATAGCCATCCGCTGTTACTGGGGCAACATGTTAAAATTGCCGACTTGATTAATGAAAAGAAAGCGACGTGGAAAAGAACGTTAGCGGTTGAAATTGTCTATGAAGTGGAAAACTATCAGATTAGTTGCGATTTAATTATGCTTTTCACTGAAGATTCTGTGCCAACGCTAGAAAATTTATTGTCCTTTTTGGTTGAGGAAGACGAATGAGTAATGAAGCGGATGGAATGGCAGATCTTCATTGGATGTTTGATATGCTTCATCATATTGATGTTGGGCTTGTGGTGTTGGATTCGAAGTATCGAGTAAAGCTATGGAACAACTTCATGGAAAATCATAGTGGTGTGAGTTCATCGATAGCGAAGGAGCAATCTTTGCTGACGCTTTATCCAGAATTAGATACAGGGTGGTTGCACCAGAAGTTGGATAATGTCTTTGCTTTGAAAACGCCGATTTTTATATCTTGGGAGCAGCGACCGCATTTCTTTCCATTTAAAAGTTATCGTCCCATTACAGGTATGGCAAATAAGATGTATCAGAATGTAGCAATACGTCCAATCTCCAGTCCTGATGGGTCAATCAAGAATATATGTTTGGTTGTCTATGATGTTACAGATATCGCAACCAATAAAATGGCATTATCTGCTGCTAACCATAAATTACGACGCCTGAGCCAAGCTCTTTCTAAATAGTGCCTTCCTTTTGTGTGTTTTTGGAAAAGGAAGGTGTTTTCTGCTATTTTTTCTTGGCTGGGATTTTATAAAGTTCCACCAATGTTTCTTCTTGCTTGTCACCCTGTAAGCATAGCCCCTCAGGGTCGATGAGAACGCGCCCATTCATTGCTTCACGACCAAGTAACATTCTGTAGCCCATGGTATCTCTATTGGTTAGCGTGACTTCTGCTTCCCAAGTTTTATTACCAAGTGTCAGAGGTACACGAATGACAGGGCGGCTTTCTTTGTCTCCGCTCGAGCTTTTAATAACTCTTTGATCAACAAGCTGAGCTTCACAATGAACGGTTGCCTTACGATTCTTTTGTAGGGGATGAACCTCAAAACGTACCCAGTGTTCATCATTGTGGGTAAAGCGCTTGATGTTAATCGCATGCATCGAAGAGGTTTTTGCCCCTGAATCTACTCTTGCTTTAATAGCTGGGATGTTTAGAGAGGGAAACGCACACCACTCCTCGCAACCAATTACTATTTTAGGATCACTTTGTTGATTCATAAAAAATTCAGCGCCTCTGGAAAGAAAAATAGAACACTCTATATATCAGGGAAATACCTGCTAGGTTGTTGTGTTTTATAGCTTAAAAGCGTGGTGAGGTTAAGTTTTAATTGCTGTTCTGATTGCTTATCTACTCTGCTGAATTGTTAGTATAACTTCAAACTATTGTAATCATATTGGCTGCAGTTAATATGGGCGTATTAAAACACTTTTATGGAGTTATAGATGAATGGCCGACTGATTCAAGAGTTGGAAGAGCTGGGTGGTGAAATTCGCCCGTCAAGCTTTAGAAAATGTGATCAAATCATTATCGAGCAACCGGGCTTCAGCGCATCCATCGCGTTGTGGGGCGGTCATTTAGAAAGCTTTATTCCTGCTGGTCAAGAGGACCTTCTTTTTCAATCCGTAAACCAAGGTGGAGAAGGGCGCTTCGGTCGCCGCCATTTTGGTGTTCCTGTATGTTGGCCGTGGTTTGGAGCCAATTATGTCCATGATGACTATCCTGCACATGGAGTAGCGCGTTATTTTCGCTGGGAATTTATCGAAGCGGGACGTTTTAAAAATGGCGACGTGAAAATTGTGATTCGTTTGGCGTCTGAAAATCATCCTTTGGTTGAAGAAATGTGGCCGTACGCTTTTGAATTGCGCCAAGTGTTTCGTTTCTCAAACAAAGGCTTCCGGATTAATTTCTCGGCAGCTAATCTATCTGATAAAGCTATGCCAGTAAGTGAAGCGCTGCATACTTACTTCAATATATCGGACAACCAAACCGCAGAAGTGCATGGTCTAGAGCAAGTCACTTACGTTGACAAATTTGATAACGGTAGTCGTCACCTTCAACAAGGTGCTGTGACGCCGTGTGATCATATGGATCGCGTCTATGTATCTGCACCAGATGTGTGCGAAATCCATGATCCAGGCTTGCAAAGAAAATTAGTAATCAGTACCGAAGGTAGCAATAGCACTGTGTTGTGGAACCCAGGTGCTGAATTGGCGAGACAGCGCGTTGATATGGAAGACGAAGATTACCGACGTTTTGTTTGTGTGGAAGCCGCTAATGCTCTTACTGACGAATACGATATTCCTCCCGGTGGCATCCATCAGCTGAAACTAAAAGTGAGGCACAAGCCGCTGGTGAATGAATAGTGTTATTATTGGCTCATTGAGTGCCATAAAGTAAAAAGCCCGCTAGGAGTGATCCTAGCGGGCTTTTCTTTGACTATGAGGGCGCTCAAGAATTTTTGTGTTTAAGAACTCTTAGTCAATATTGTATTCTACGATTAATGGCGCGTGGTCAGAAAAACGCTGACCTTTATAAATCGTGCCACCTTGAATTAGGTTTTTGATACCAGGCGTGGCGATTTGATAATCTAAACGACCGCCTTCATCCAGCTTCCAAGCACGCTCATAGTCTGGCCACCAAGTGTATTGTTTGTCTTGCTTATTCACTTGGCGGAACGCATCTATGTATTCCAACTCATTGAAGATTTCGTTAATCCATTTGCGCTCTTCTGGTAAGAAGCCAGAGTTGCGTTGGTTAACGAACCAGCTGCTCACATCAATCGGTGAACGCGCCACGTTGGCCGTACCACAAAAAATAAATTCACGACGCTTGCGACGAGTTTTAATTAAGTGGTTTTTAAAGCCTTCCATGAAGCGATATTTATGTTCTTGCAATGCTTCTTCATGATTGGAGCCATGAGGCGTTAAGAAAGCACCTATGCTTACTTTATCGAAGTCTGCTTGAATAAAGCGCCCTTCAAAGTCGCATTCAGGGAATCCCATTCCTGTCATAATGGCTTTAGGCATGGTTTTGCAATAGATCGCAACCCCAGCTTGCTCAGGGTTTTCCATGGAGTCAAAGAAGTATGTGTTGTACCCAGGCGGGAAAAACACACTGTCATTTAACGTACGTTCGTCTGCCTGTATGTCTTGTAGACATACAACATCTGGGTCCTGACGAACCATCCATTCAAAAAAGCCGCGTTCTGCTGCTTGTCTTATACCGTTTACATTAAGGCTGATGACCTTCATTTCTGGTCCCTACAATTCCTAGCCGTGTGTTATATTAGCACCTATCCAATGTTGGCATGGCTTCGCTCGTTCTTGGCGGTGCTGTGTTGTGTATTATTTTTATCTTTCTGGAGTTGGCATGAAACCTTACCAAAGAGACTTTATCGAATTCGCTATTGAGCAAAATGTGCTACGTTTTGGCGAATTCACGCTTAAATCAGGACGCGTAAGTCCTTACTTTTTTAATGCCGGCTTATTTAGTTCAGGCCAAGCACTTGCGAAGTTAGGGCGCTTTTACGCAACCTCATTAATGGAAGCAAATGTTCCATTTGATGTTCTGTTTGGTCCAGCCTATAAAGGTATTCCATTAGCAACAACAACAGCAGTTGCCCTGTATGACCATCATAATGTAGACACACCATACGTTTTCAACCGTAAAGAAGCAAAAACTCACGGTGAAGGCGGCTCTCTAGTTGGTGCTCCTTTAGCAGGTAATGTCATGATTATTGATGACGTTATTACCGCAGGAACAGCCATTCGAGAGGTTATGGCTATTATTAAAGATGCTAATGCCACTCCCGCTGGTGTTCTTATCGCCCTAGATCGTCAAGAACGAGGCCAGGGTGAATTGTCTGCCATTCAAGAAGTCGAACGTGACTTCGGAATGCCAGTTATTAGCATTGTCTCTTTAAACGACATCATGATGTATTTAGCAGAACAGGATTCTCCTGAGTTTGCGCAACATCTTAATGCGGTTAAAGAATACCGTCATCAATACGGTATTTGATGCAAAACATTTCGTTAAGGTTTTAGATAATAATCTAAAACCTTAACGATTTAGCATCAAGTTCTGTGCCAATACTGTCCATTGCTCTTGCCAAATGTCCATTGGCTTAACTTTAAATTCGCTGCGAACGTAATGGCGGATCTTACCTTCGATAATTGCAATCAGAAAATTCGCACATGGCGCAACCCCCATCGTTGGTCGTAGGCCTTGCTTTAAGTCTGCTTCACGAATGATCTGCTTTAACTGGGTTTCGATACGGTCAAATACTTGTGCAATACGAACTCTAAGTCGTTCCGTCTCACCAGCTAGCGCATCTGCAGTTAATAAACGGCACATGCCTGGATTTTGTTCGGCAAAACCAAGAATCAGCTTCATGATGACTTCTATACGAGAAACCACATTCGACTCTTCTTGGATGATCAAATTGATGCGAGTAAAAAGGCTTTCCTCAATAAACTCGATTAAGCCTTCAAACATTTTCGCTTTACTGGGGAAATGACGATACAGAGCAGCTTCCGATACACCAACTTGTTTTGCCAGAGCAGACGTAGTTATACGTGCTCCTGGGCTGCTTTCTAGCATTTGTGCTAGAGATTGCAGTATTTGAGTGCGGCGATCGTTTTTTTTATTGCTCATGTGTCGAGTCCAGTTTTCTGCCAGTGTTATTTATTGCTTGTACTGATTGCTTTTACCTAGGCTTATTCGCCTACTTTGGTATTGGAAATTAGCGTACCAACACCTGTGTCGGTAAATATTTCTAATAAAGTCGCGTGCGGTACACGACCATCAATAATATGTGCGCTTGTGACGCCGGCGTTTACTGCAGACAATGCGCAGCTGATTTTTGGTAGCATGCCGCCGTAAATCGTACCGTCAGCGATCAGCGCGTCTACTTGAGCTGTGCTTAATCCTGTTAAGACATTACCTTGCTTGTCTTGTACGCCAGAAATATTGGTGAGCAACATGAGTTTTTCTGCACCAACAGCTTCCGCCACTTTGCCAGCAACAAGGTCAGCATTGATGTTGTAAGAGTTACCTTGATCGTCCACGCCAATTGGCGCGATGACAGGAATAAGGTCACTGTTTTCAAACAATTTTAGAAAGCTAGTATCTATGCTTGCTACTTCACCTACATGGCCAATATCCACTTGTTCTGGAGTAGACATGCCTTCGGCTTGGTGCTTAACGAACAATTTTTTCGCTTTAATAAAGCGGCTATCTTTGCCTGTGATACCAATGGCTTTACCACCTGCTTCACAAATCAAATTAACGATCTCTTTGTTTACTTGACCACCTAGTACCATCTCAACAACATCCATGGTGGCAGTATCGGTTACGCGCATACCATTGATGAATTTTGATTCGATGTTCAGCTTCGTTAGCATGTCGCCGATTTGAGGCCCGCCACCGTGAACAACGATAGGGTTAATGCCAATGGCTTTCATCAAAACGATATCTCGTGCAAAGCCTGCTTGTAAATTTTCATCTGTCATTGCGTTGCCGCCGTATTTGATAACCAGCGTCTTACCAGCAAAGCGTTGGATGTAAGGAAGCGATTCGCTTAAAACCTTAGCCACATCTAAAGCAGACTCACGAGAAAAAGCCACGATTTATGTACTCCTGTAAACAAAGAATGGGTTGCATGAAAAATAGATACAATATGCTGGTGTTACTTATTTAAAAAAATAACAATTTTACCGAGTCAGTTTGATAAAACGATGACAGACAAGGCCAGTAAAGAGTGTAAGCAACCACTTAGGTTTGAAATAATAGCGTGATATTGAAGGATTAACTATAGAAATTTATACGAAATTGACGAAGTTTTGACTTATGAAACTTAATATTATCAGACTGGCGTGGGAAGGGTGAGTGAATGTATTAAGGCACTTAGAAAAGGTGAATTATTCTCACCCTTTCTAAGTATTCTGTGCTTACTTGGTGCCTGTGTGACCAAAGCCGCCTTCACCACGTTCGGTGCTTTCGAATTCCGTGACAATATTAAATTCTGCTTGAACAACAGGAAGCAAAACTAATTGAGCGACACGTTCGCCAGGTTCAATGGTGAATGTTGTATTGCCACGGTTCCAACAAGACACCATTAGCTCACCTTGGTAATCTGAATCGATTAAACCTACTAGGTTGCCCAATACAATGCCATGTTTATGGCCTAATCCAGAGCGTGGCAAAATAGTTGCTGCTAAATTTGGGTCTTGGATGTAAATAGACAAGCCTGTTGGTAGTAGCGTTGTTTCACCTGGTGCAAGGTCGATTGCCTGATCAAGGCAAGCGCGCAAATCCAAACCAGCAGAACCTTCTGTCGCATAAGTTGGTAATGGGATTTCTTTGCCGATTTTGTCGCTCAGGATTTTTAATTGAATCGCTTGTTTCATGGTTATCTTCTCTTTTCTCTTAATGCATGATGAGGTTTAAGGCGCAGACTTAATGTGTTGCTGAATAAACTCAACGAGTTGGTTTGCTAGGTTGCTTTTTGCGGCTTTGTCAGGTGACCAAATTTTGTCTTTGGTAATCACTGTGACTTGGTTTTCATCTTGGTTAAAACCAATATCCGCACGAGATACGTCATTGGCGATAATGATGTCCAGACCTTTGCGTTCTAGCTTGCTTTTCGCGTATTCGATCACATTTTGTGTTTCAGCCGCGAAGCCCACTATGGTTTTGGCGCGTTTTTGTAGGACAAGTGTCGCTATTATGTCTGGGTTTTTAACCAGCGTCAGAGTCATTTCATCCGTGTCGGATTGTTTCTTCATCTTTTGATCGCTGGCGGCTTTCATTTTGAAGTCGGCAACGGCTGCGGCACCAATGAATACATCAGCTTGAGTGCTCATGCTCTGCTCGCACGCAGCTAGCATTTCATCAGCGCTTTTTACTGCAATAATATTCGCTCCAGTGGGCGGTGTTAATTGTACTGGGCCACTAACCAAGGTGACTCTCGCGCCACGGGCAATGGCTGCACTGGCGAGGGCGTAACCCATTTTACCTGAGCTGTGATTACTGATGTAACGAACTGGGTCGATAGATTCCATGGTTGGACCTGCGGTAATAACCCAGTGTTGGCCAGTTAGATCTTGCTCGATTAGAGAGCCTTGGAAATGCGCGATAACAGCATTAAAAATATCATTCGGCTCACTCATGCGCCCAGGCCCAATATCACCGCAAGCTTGCGCGCCATCAGCAGGTCCGATGTTTAATACGCCTCGTTCGGCTAGTAGTTTTGCATTGGCTTGTGTTGCAGGATGGCGCCACATGGCTTGGTTCATAGCAGGAGCAATCAAAACAGGGGATTCGGTGGCTAAACATAGGGTGCTTAATAAGTCGTTTGCCATGCCTTGAGCATAGCGCGCCATGAAGTCAGCAGAAGCGGGTGCAATGACGATTAAGTCAGCCCATTTTGCTAGCTCTATATGTCCCATTCCCGCTTCGGCATTTGGGTCTAATAAGGTACTGCGAACAGGGTTGCCAGAGATAGCTTGTAGGGTCATCTCAGTGACAAAAGCTTTTGCACCTTCTGTTAAAACGACTTGAACCTCAGCGTCAGCCTTAGTTAACAAACGAATTAACTCGATGCTTTTATAAGCAGCGATGCCACCAGTAATACCTAATAGAATGCGTTTTTGAGCGAGACTTGACATAAAAAACTTCTCAATTCGATCTGTGATAGATAAGGTTAGCAAATAAGGCAGGATGCCTTTTGCGAGTATTTTTACGTTACCGCTAACTTTGCTTGTCTAAGTTAAAGCAAGATTATCATGTATCAAGGAGTAGATCATGAGTATTAAACATTGGCCTGAGCAGGAAAGGCCGCGTGAGAAACTAATTCACCAAGGTGCAGGCGCCTTAAGTGACTCTGAACTTTTAGCTATTTTCCTTCGTACTGGAACGCAAGGCATCAGCGCGGTCGAGCTTGCTCGGCAAGTATTGTCTCAGTTTGGTGGTTTGCGAGCATTAATGTCGGCGAGCCGAGAGGAGTTTTGTCAAGGCTTTGGCTTAGGGGATGCAAAATACACTCAGCTGCAAGCTGTACTGGAAATGTCCAAGCGCCATCTGCAAGAGCAGCTAATGCGCGAAACTGTGTTCACCAGTGCAGAACACGTCCGAACTTATCTTTCTTCCCAGTTACGCCATTCGCAGCGAGAAGTCTTCGCGGTGCTCTTCTTAGATACTCAGCACCGATTAATTCGTTACCAAGAGCTTTTTATGGGCACCATCGATGCTGCCGCGGTTTACCCTCGTGAGGTCGTTAAAGCAGCACTGCAATACAATGCCGCCGCGGTAATCCTCGCCCATAATCATCCAAGTGGCGTAGCCGAACCGAGCCAAGCGGATATCAGTATTACCGAGAAAATCAAACGGGCTCTTGATCTCGTCGATGTGCGGCTGTTGGATCACTTTGTGGTCGGCGATGGCTCGCCAGTGTCCTTGGCTGAGAGGGGACTGGTATAGGCGGTTTTACAATGAAGATAGTGATGCTCTGTAGAGGTAAACGCTAGTTTCAATAAGAAGTGCGACTATATGTTTCGTTGGTGCTTTTTGTTCGAACGCGCCAATTGATCATTTTTTTAACAAAAGAATTGCTCAATGGGTTGGCTTATGGGAAAATGCGCGCCGCTATATCCTCGGTATGGGATTTTTTTGATTCATAAGGAATCATGCTCCGCCTGAGGAAGTGAAACACTTCCAATAATCTTTCTGGATAGCAAAAGGTATTTAATTATGTCTCGCGTATGTCAAGTTACTGGGAAGCGTCCTGTTACAGGTAACAACGTTTCTCACTCAAAACGCCGTACTAAACGTCGTTTTCTTCCTAACCTTCATTGGCACCGTTTTTGGGTCGAAGGTGAAAACCGTTACATCCGTTTACGTGTATCTTCTAAAGGTATGCGTATTATCGATAAAAAGGGCATTGAAACAGTTCTTGTTGAAATGCGCGCTAACGGCGAAAAAGTATAAGGATCTGAATCATGGCTTCTAAAGGCGCTCGCGATCTAATTCGCATGGTATCTTCTGCTGGTACTGGTCACTTTTACACAACTGACAAGAACAAGCGAAATACTCCGGACAAACTTGAAATGAAAAAGTTTGATCCTGTTGTACGTAAGCACGTTATGTACAAAGAAGCGAAAATTAAATAATTTTCGGTCTTTGTCAAAAGGAACCGACTCAGTGAGTCGGTTTTTTTGTATCTAATAGAAACACCTTGTTCATTTGGTCAATATTTTTCCTGTGGCAATTAGTAGCTGCACTTTATTTGTTTACTCAGTATTGTCTGTGTGTCTAGTCATCATTGAGGTTAACTATGCCTGAGTTACCAGAAGTAGAAACCACCTTACGTGGCATCGAGCCCAAATTAGTTGGACGCACTCTTGCTAGAGTGGATATTCGTCAGCCAAAGCTGCGCTGGTTAATCACGCCTGAGCTAAGCTCAGAAATGGTAGGTGAGGAAATTACTCATCTTTCCCGTCGTGGTAAATACATTGGTATTCATACGTCAAAAGGCACCTTGATTGTTCATCTTGGTATGACTGGTAGTTTGTATTTTGTGCCTGCCGAGACGCCGCCGTTGTTTCATGATCATGTGGATTTTTGCTTTGCCGATGACGATGTATGGTTGAGATATACGGATCCGAGACGTTTCGGGGCAATTCTGTGGACAACGAAAGATTGGAAAGAGCATGAACTAATCGCACATTTAGGCCCAGAGCCGCTCTCAGAGCTTTTTAATGCTGACATGCTGTACGCTAGAGCGAAGGGGCGCAAAGTTCCTATTAAGACTTTTATCATGGACAGCAAGATCGTGGTGGGAGTTGGTAATATTTATGCGAATGAAGCGCTATTTAAAGCGGGAATCCGTCCAGATCGTTTGGCGGGTAAAATTAGTAAAGTGCGTCTGGCGCGTTTGGTAGAATGCATTAAAGTGGTGCTGGCCGCTGCCATTAAACAGGGCGGAACCACGCTAAAAGACTTTGTTGGTGGTGATGGCAAACCGGGCTACTTTAAACAAGAATTAGCGGTTTATGGTCGAGCAGACAAACCATGTATCTCATGCAATGCTCCCTTAAAAGAAATTCGTCAGGCTCAACGTAGCACGGTTTTTTGCGTTAATTGCCAATCTTGACCATTTGTTTATGTCTGCATGAGATTGGCGGCATAAGAATTGCTGTTCAGCTATAATGGGTAATTGTTGTTACCTAGAAAAAAGTGTTTTCTGGATTGGCTTTTTGCCATATAAGTAAGAATATTGCTTAAAATGTGCATATATCGTTGCGGTATGGAGTTAATCGGTTTATTTTTGACCAGTTAGGCAAGATTCTATAGTTGCCTAGAACATATTACATAAATAAGAGGAATTGGAATGAAAGCTGTCTTTCTTGCGTCAGTAACAGCATTGGCTATCTCATCAAGTTTAGCCCAAGCTGCATCAGAACCTGCAGTTGTTTATGATCAAGCGGGTAAATTCGATAAATCTTTTAACGAAGGTGTTTATAACGGCGTTAAAAAATACACGGCTGAAACGGGCATTCAGGTTCGTGAATTTGAACCTAAAAACGAAGCGCAAGTAGAGCAAGGCCTACGTCGTTTAGCAAAACGCGGTTATTCTCCAATCGTTACGGTTGGCTTTAACATGACGTCTGCGGTTGAGAAAGTCGCGAAAGATTTTCCTGAAATTAACTTCACTATCATTGATGGTGTGATCGACCTTCCAAACGTTCAGTCTGTTGTTTTTAAAGAGCAAGAAGGTTCTTTCTTAGTGGGTGCTTTGGCAGCTATGGCGTCTAAAACCGATACAGTAGGTTTTGTTGGCGGTATGGACATTCCTCTTGTTCGTAAGTTTGGCTGTGGTTATGAACAGGGTGTTAAATATGAATCTCCTAACGCCACTGTCTTGCAAAACATGACGGGTTCTACTGGTGCAGCGTTCAATGACCCAACGAAAGGATCTGAATTAGCTAAAAGTCAATTCTCTAAAGGCGCAGATGTTGTGTTTGCTGCAGCCGGCGGTACGGGTATCGGTGTTTACCAAGCAGCAAAAGACGAAGGTAAGTTGGCGATCGGTGTTGACTCAAACCAAAACCATATCCAACCAGGCACAATGTTGACGTCTATGGTTAAGCGTGTTGATGAAGCCGCTTTCAAAACCTATACAGATTCTGCTGCAGGTACTTGGAAACCAGGCCTAGTTGTATTGGGTCTTGCTGAAGACGGTGTTGATTGGGCGTTGGATGATAATAATGCCAAGCTAATCACTGCTGATATGAAAGCGAAGATCAATGATATTCGTGCAAAAATTATTAGTGGTGACATTGCAGTTCACGATTACATGTCTGACAACACGTGTAACTACTAACTTGCCAAAGAAAACAGTTACTTGCGTCATGTGAGTAACTGTTTTTTTTGTTCTAGTGTGTTTGATTCTTAAGCAGATGAATTACTTTTAGATATGACGAATAAAACAATGCCATACGCAATTGAGTTGCGAGACATCAGTAAACGTTTTGGTGCCGTTCAGGCCAATAAAGACATTTGCTTACAAGTTCCAGCAGGTACGATTCACGGCATCATCGGTGAAAACGGTGCGGGTAAATCTACCCTGATGAGTATCATTTATGGCTTTTATGAAGCCGACACGGGCCATATTGAAGTAGATGGCAAGCGTGTTGATATTCGTAGTTCTCAAGATGCGATCAATGCCGGCATCGGCATGGTGCATCAACACTTCATGTTAGTGGAAAATTTTAGTGTTCTTGAGAATGTTATTTTAGGCGCAGAAGGCGGCGCGGTACTTAAAAATGGTATCGGTGCAGCGCGCGTAGAATTGCAACGCTTGGCTCATGAATACAGTTTAGACATTGATGTAGACGCAATCGTAGAGGAACTTCCGGTTGGTTTACAGCAACGCGTTGAGATCTTAAAGGCCTTATATCGTGGCGCACGTATTCTTATATTGGATGAGCCGACTGGTGTACTGACGCCACAGGAAGCTGACCACCTGTTTCGTATTCTAAAAGCCTTAAAAGAACAAGGCGTTACTGTTTTGCTCATTACCCATAAGCTCCGTGAAATCATGGCTTCCACCGACAATGTATCGGTGATGCGCCAAGGTGAAATGGTAGCGCACCGAGAAACAGTCAATACGAGCAAGGAAGATCTTGCTGAGTTGATGGTTGGCAAAAAAGTCCGCCTTACTGTTGATAAAGATGAAGCTCAACCGAGTGATGTTTTGCTGTCTGCGAAAAACTTATCTCAGTTTGATAGTCAAGGCGTGAAGCGCTTAAAGGACGTAAGTTTAGAGCTGCGTGCTGGTGAAATCCTAGGTATTGCTGGCGTGTCTGGTAATGGTCAAAGCGAGTTATTAAGTGTTCTTTCAGGCATTACGCCGATGGATGAAGGTGAAATCCACTTTGCAGGCCAAGTGATTAACGCAAAAGCACCGAAAAATGCCGCACAAATGCGCGATTTAAAGATGGCTCATGTGCCGGAAGATCGCCATAAAATGGGCTTAGTAACGGGTTTTGAAGCTTATGAAGCGGCTGTGTTGGGTTACCATAACTCGCCAGTTTATAACGGTAAAATCCTAATGAACCGCAAGGCGATGCTCGATGAATGTAATGATCGCATGGCGGCTTGGGATGTGCGCCCACCAAACCCTCACTTGAAAACAGCAAATTTCTCTGGTGGTAATCAGCAAAAAATCGTTATTGCCCGTGAAGTTGAACAAAACCCTGAAGTGTTATTGATTGGTCAGCCAACTCGCGGTGTTGATATTGGTGCGATCGAAAACATTCACGAACAAATCGTAAAACTAAGAGACTCAGGTAAAGCCATTTTACTTGTGTCCGTTGAATTGGATGAAATTATGGCGCTAAGTGATCGCATTATTGTGATGTTTGATGGTGCGGTTGTTGGCGAGCTTGATGCAAAAGATGCGAACGAACGAACCCTTGGCTTGATGATGGCTAACGCTTTTAACGAAGAAGAAGGGGTATCGGCATGAGTCAGGCGAAAGTTCCTGCTTGGGTAAATGTTGCCCTTATTCCAGTGCTGAATATTTTGTTGGCATTTCTGGTATCTGGCTTGGTAATTCTTGCTATTGGTGAAAACCCGATTGAGGCCGCTGGTTATTTGATCTATGGCGCTTTTGGTTACGATGAAGGTATGGGTTATACGCTGTATTACGCGACAAACTTGATCTTTACAGGCTTAGCGGTATCGGTTGCCTTTAAAGGTGGCTTGTTCAACATAGGCGGTGAAGGGCAAGCCTATATTGGTGGTTTGGGTGTGGGGTTGATCTGTTTGTCTCTTGATCACACTATGCCGTTTTATGTAATTGCGCCTTTGGCGGTAATTGGTGCAGCGGTATTTGGCGCAGCATGGGGCTATATTCCTGCGTACTTGCAAGCCCGCCGTGGTAGTCACATTGTTATCACTACCATCATGTTTAACTTTATTGCCTCTTCGTTGATGGTTTACTTAATCGTGAACTGGTTAAAACAAGATGGCCGTATGGCACCAAATAGCCGAACATTTGAAGAAAATGCTTGGTTACCTTATTTGCATGAAGTTTTTTCACCACTTGGCATCGAAATCGGTGACTCTCCACTGAACTTGTCTTTCATTTGGGCTTTGTTGTGCTGTGTGTTTGTTTGGGGATTGGTTTGGCATACCCGTTGGGGTTACCAGCTGCGAACGCTGGGTACAAACCCAACAGCGGCGCGTTATGCCGGTATTGATACCGCTAAAGTAACCATCTGGGCGATGCTGATTTCTGGTGGCTTGGCTGGCTTTGTTGGTCTGAATGAAATCATGGGTGTGAACCATAACTTATTGCTCAACTTCACGGCGGGTTATGGTTTTGCGGGTATCGCGGTGGCCTTGATGGGACGTAACAACCCGATTGGTATTATCTTGGCGGCGATTTTGTTTGGTGCCTTGTACCAAGGTGGTGCTGAGTTGGCATTTGAAATTCCAACCATTACGCCTGAAATCGTTGTGGTAATTCAGGGTTTGGTGATTTTGTTCTCTGGTGCGCTTGAGCATATGTTCAAGGATCGTATCGAAGGCTTTTTTATTCGCAGAGCGGTCGCGTAGGGGAAGATTATGTTTGAAACATTGATACTCATGTTAGACGCGACAATGCGCGTTTCTACTCCGCTTATTTTCGCTGCACTAGCGGGCTTATATTCTGAGCGCGCGGGCATTGTTGATATCGGTTTAGAAGGTAAAATTCTGGGCAGTGCCTTTGCGGCAGCAGCGGCAGCATCTGTTTTTGGCTCAGCTTGGATTGGCTTGTGCTTTGGTATAATGGCCTCGGTTGGCTTAGCCATGATTCACGGCTTTGCTTGTATCACACACCGCGGTGATCACATTGTTTCTGGTGTAGCGATTAACACGATAGTAGCTGGTTTAACCGTTACTTTATCAATGCATTGGTTTGGTATGGGAGGTCAAACACCTGCACTAACTGGTGATGCGCGCTTCTTAGACATTACCTTCCCATTTGCAGATGCGTTGGAAAGTGTGCCTGTGATCGGATCTATTTATTCGAATTTGCTAAGTGGCCATAATATTTTGGTTTATTTGGCATTTTTAATGGTGCCTATTACTTATTGGGCGATTTATAAAACTCGTTTCGGTTTGCGTCTGCGTGCAGTGGGTGAGAACCCTCATGCGGTAGATACGGCGGGTATTTCGGTCTCTTTCATTCGTTATCGCGCCTTGATCATTTGTGGCATTTTATGTG
Source organism: Marinomonas foliarum (assembly GCF_003337275.1). GTDB lineage: Bacteria > Pseudomonadota > Gammaproteobacteria > Pseudomonadales > Marinomonadaceae > Marinomonas > Marinomonas foliarum. The sequence continues at coordinate 50,338 of NZ_QPJQ01000031.1, forward strand.
GTCTTGCTGGCGCGTATTTGTCTACAGCTCATAACGCTGGTTTCTTGAAAGACATGAGTGCGGGTAAAGGTTACATGGCATTGGCTGCGCTTATCTTTGGGAAGTGGCGTCCTGTTCCAGTATTGCTGGCTTGTTTGTTGTTTGGTTTCTTGGATGCTGTGGCGGTTCGCATGCAGGGTGTTGAGATTCCAGGTATTGGCCAAGTGCCAGTTCAGGCAATTGAAGTTTTACCATACGTATTAACTGTCTTGTTGCTTGCAGGTTTCATTGGCAAAGCGATCGGTCCTAAAGCCATTGGTCGCCCTTACGTGAAAGAGCGAGCCTAGCATGTCTGATATGAAACAGAATGCAGAGCTGTTTGAACTTGCTAAAGACGCGATGAATAAAGCCTATGTGCCTTATTCTAAGTTTCCTGTTGGTGCAGCGATTTTAACCACTGGCGGCAAACTATATTCTGGCTGTAATGTAGAAAATGCGGCTTATCCCGAAGGCACATGCGCCGAAGCGGGTGCAATTGCTTCTATGGTGCTTGGCGGAGATACGCAGATCAAAGACATCTATGTGATTGGCAAAGGCAGTGAATTAGTAACACCTTGTGGCGGCTGCCGTCAAAAAATTCGTGAGTTCTCTTCTGTGGATACCATGATTCATATTTGTGGCGCAGAAGGCGTGAGAAAATCCCTCACGATGAACGAGCTATTGCCTTTCTCGTTTGGCCCAGAGAATCTCGAACAAGCTAGCTAGTATTTAATTGTTAGTTTACAAAACCACCTTCGGGTGGTTTTTTCGTTTAGTCGTCTTGGTTCCTTGAAAGCCAGCGCGCCAGCATTGGCCCAGCAATCAGTACCAATAAAAACCTTGCCACCTGCATAGCCATGACAAAAGACACATCGGCGCTGGTTGATGCGGCAATAATGGCAACAGAGTCAGCACCGCCAGGACTTGTGGCGAGAAAGGCTGTGAGTGGGTCGATATCGGCAAAAGTGATCAAAAGCATGGCTAAGCAAGCGTTAATGGCAATGAGCGCTAGAATCGCGCCTAACACGTGCGGGAAGACATGCCATGCGTGTTGTAATACTTGCCGAGTGAAGCGAAAACCAATACCCCAACCTAATATGGCAAAGCTGATCGCTAAGCACCAATGGGGTAGAACGATAGGTAAAACACCGGTGAACTTAATCACCAGCCCTATCGCGAGAGAAAGCAGCAAAGGCCCGCTTGGAAGGCGAAGCTTTACGCCAATAATGCTCACCACCAAGATGACCGATAATGTGATGGCGAAACCTGACCATGAAGGCACGCCGAGCCAATCAATCGACTCAGTAGTAACACCATCAACGTGAAATACCGCCGCAACAACGGTTGCCGCGATAGCGCAACACGCCACACGCAAATATTGCATGAAGGCAACCAATCGCATATCCGCTCCATAGGATTCGGACATAATGGTCATTGCCGAGGCGGCACCGGGAGACGATCCCCAAATGGCTGTGGTGCCAGGTAGTAAACCGCTACGACTAAGCAGCCAACCTAAAAAGCTAGACGCGACAATCGTTGAGACAGTGCCAATTAGAAACAACGGCCATTCCATAGAAATCTTTGCAAAGACGGTCAGCGGAAGGCTGTTTGCTATCATCATGCCCAAAATGCCTTGAGCCATTAAAAACAGTGGTTTGGGCATTGTCATGCCTGCCTCGCTGACCGCTAAGATAATGGCTGTAATCATAGGGCCAAGTAAGAGAGCTGCGGGCAAGTTGGCGTATTCAAAGCACACCACTAAAACAAAAGACACGGCTAATAAGACGGATAATCGCCAAATTGTAGGCCAACGAGTAGGGGTTTTACAAAGCAATAAAAAACGAGAAGTCATGTCTATCTTTCGAAAAAAGCAGTGGTGTTCGATGGCGTGAAGCATACCTTAATTAAGCCAATATTATTGGTGTCGTAAGTGATGTTAATCATGTCTCGAATTTATATTCATTATTATTAGGCGTGTGTAGAGTAATCATGAAAAGATATACCTGAAAACTGACAAGACGCTGACGGAAGTTTCGAAGTGCTGAACTTGTTATGTTTATCTATCTGCTACTATAGCGCTGAAAATCAAAGTGGCTTAAAGGAAAAGAAAAACCATGCGAACAATTAACATCTTATGTTGGGTCATCTCTTCTCTCGTTTTAACCGCTTGCGCCAGTGGTCCAATCAGTCGTTCAGGTTCAGTAGGGTTCGAAGAAAGCGGCGGAGCCAGTTATTACGCCATGAAATACCAAGGCCGAAAAACCGCCAGTGGGGAATTATTTGATCAAAAGGCCATGACGGCCGCCCATAAACGTCTACCTTTTGGCTCTAAAGTGAAAGTGACCAATGTCGCCAATGGTAAAAGTGTGGTGGTGCGAGTCAATGACCGTGGGCCATTCGTTCGTGGTCGGATTATTGATCTTAGTAAGTCGGCTTTTCAACGCATTGCTAATACACGCGATGGAGTGGTTGAGGTTGATATTAAGGTCTTGAACTAGCAAGCATCTCGACATTTTTCCAGCATGCTTGGTGTGAGTTTTATACTCGCTACCATTTGGCCAAAATCGTCTGGATCACGTTGGATGGTGAACCCTAAATGGCGGCAGAAGTCGATCATGTGTTTGTTTTCAGTTAAAACGATGCCTTTCATCACTCGAATGCCTTTGTCGGCCGCGACTTGCATCAGTCTTCGCATCAGATAAGACGCTAAGCCCAAGCCTTGGAATTCGTCTCCTAATACGACAGCAAATTCGCAGCTTTGATCATCGAAGTTATCTATATATCTAGCAGTGCCTATTAATACATCTTGACCATCTCGTTGAATCACGGCAAGCAGCGCCATCTCGCGGTCATAGTCGATGTGGGAAAGACTGGCGAGCATGCGTGGTGTTAATTCTTCGATATTGGATATAAAGCGAAAGTAGCGAGTCTCGTGGGACATGCTGCGAACAAAGTCCGCTAAGATGCCAGAATCTCTTGGTAAAACAGGTCTAACGGTGGCGATCTCGTCATTTTTCAATGCTCGCTCCGATACCCATTGTCTCGGGTAAGGGTGAATGGCAAGATGCTCATAGCGCCGCCAGTTTTTACATAGTCTAAGATTCGCTGTGACATCTGCGTAAACACTGCCACTGTCGTGAAGTCTCACATCGGACAGTTCTAAGTTTTCAATTTCGGGTAATTCACACACCATGGTGGATAAATTGTGCAGTAAGCTTTCCAATTCAAAAGATTCTTCGCCGGGAAAGGCGCGCTGAATTAAATCTTTCGCCAAAATGGTATTTAGCGGCGGTAAGGCAACGGCCTCCGCTTGCTTATGTTGTTGAGCGCCTTCTAATGACAGTCCGATGGCTGGGCCAAACACCACATCTTGAAAGACGCGTAAATGGATGGGAGCGGATAACTGATTTGAAGACTGACGACGAGTAATTAATCGAATGTGAAACAGCTCAAAAATATCTCGTAAAGCATCCGCTGTTGGCGTTTTATCACCTTGTTTGTAAAGTAGATTGAGTTTGTTTGTGGCTTCTGAGACATCGATTTTAAAGCGGAATGCATGGCTGTCTGGCGATTGCTTGGCGAGTAATTGGTTGCGCTGGAATTGCACCAAAAATTGAAAGCCTTCTATGGCGGTTTCTGGTGTGCGGAAGGTTGGAATGCCTGCTTCGTTAATGCGTGTGCGCATATTGGTCATATTGCCACCGCCGAGCAAACAGACCATGACGAGCTTTTTCTGAGTGCGATGTAACTTGATGATGAGATCGTATAAGGAGTCGATATCGATAAGAGCTGTAGGGCTCAACGTTAACAATACAGCACCGCAATCTGAACTGCTTAGTGCATCGGCAGCGAGATCGATAAATAGATCCGTCGCACAGCTTGCCCAAACGGTTGTCACCGGGCCAATGCCGCCACGGCCTGCCATGGTGGATTCCAGTTTAATGCGCAGTTCGCCTTCTGGTGTAAGTAAGTCTATGCCAAGTTCTGTGGCACGTTGTGCTGCTAGCTCACCTGGTCCTGCCCCATTTCCTATGACCAATAAAGATCCATCTTTGACTCGACGAGCATTGGTCATTACCGAAGCGGCCGCGATTAAATCATTCAAACGTCGACCACGTACCGCACCGGTTCGGCTCAGCGCGGCGTCTAACACACGTTCATCTGCGCCAATAGAATGTTCTGTCACAACGGCAACAGGTTTGCTGCGCCCTGTAGCACGCAGGCTGCTGAGGAAGCGAGTTGGGCGACCAATTTTTTGCAAATACATTAAAATCGCCTGACTGTCGAAATCATTGGATAAATAATCCAAGACTTGTGACGGCATCACATCAACGGGCGTCCCCATGGATACGACTTGAGAAAATCCAATACCTTGCCAAGTTGCCCAGTCCACAAGGGCGCTGGCGACTGTACCAGATTGAGACATCAAGGCTAAGCGGCCCGCTAGCGGTTGCGTTAAACCAAGCCAAGCAAAAACGCCTTGTTTTGGGCGACAAATACCAAAGCTGTTAGGGCCAAGTAAACGCACATTGTTCTTGCGCAGTGCTTCAACCAGTGATTCTTGGCTGTCCCCCGTCCACGATAACATCAGCAAAGAACCAATGCCCGCTGCGCCACAGTCAGCAATAATATCTTCCATTGATTGAGTGCTATGGCTGCCAACTAATACGGCGATGTCTGGGCTGGTGGTTAATTCCGTTAAACTTGCTACCAACGGAAAGAGGACAGTCTGAGCAGGTTGAACACCCGCTAAATACACAGGACAAGATTTTTGAGCAGTAGATAATGAGTTTAATAGAGCTAGCATAAGCGGATCGTTCGCATCGTCGCCAGTGAGTACCACCATAGACTTAGGGGCGAGTAGAGATTGTAATGCGTGTTGGCTCACTTGATCTTCTCCATAAACTCAATGTACATCTTATGACAGTAGCACAGTCTTCATCTGTCGCAATGATAGACCATGGTAGGATAGATTGTTTTGGTGCTTTTGTGGTTTGATACAAGACACGAAAATGCCAAAGACAGAAAAAATAATAATGTAGAGACACCTAATGACAACGGCTTACATCACACACACTTATTGCGATAAGCATAATATGGGCGCTGATCACCCTGAGTCTCCGTTGCGGCTTGGGGCGATTCAAAATCGCCTGATCATGGGGCAGTTGATGGATTTTCTACGTCGAATGGAATCTGGCCCGGCGACCCGAGAACAAGTTGTCCTAGCTCATGACCAAGCCTATGTGGACTCTATTTTTGCGCGCTCGCCAGAAGAAGGCCATGTGGAATTAGAGCCTGAAACCTTGATGATGCCGCATACTTTGGATGCGGCTCTGTATGCTGCTGGTTCAGTGATTAAAGCGGTAGACCTAGTCATGACGGGTGAGATGAACAATGCGTTTTGCGCCATTCGTCCGCCGGGTCATCATGCGGAATATGACAAAGCCATGGGCTTCTGCTTGTTTAATAATATCGCCGTTGGAACTCGCTACGCCATTGAACAATATGGTTTAGATCGTGTGGCGATTGTGGATTTTGACGTTCATCACGGCAACGGCACAGAAGATATTTTCAAATCTGACCCCAAAGTGCTTTATGGCTCCAGCTATCAACATCCATTTTATCCCTACAGTGACCCAGGCGCTTCACACGATAATATTTTACATATGCCTCTGGAAGCGGGTTCTGGTAGTGAGGCCTTTCAAGCGATTATTTCTGAACAATTACTGCCAGCTCTGGAGGCCTTTAAACCTCAATTGATTATGATTTCAGCAGGGTTTGATGCTCATAAAGAAGACCCAATGGGGCAACTTAGACTGAGCGAGTCAGACTTTACGTGGATTACCGATCTTTTGGTGGATGTGGCAGATCGCCATTGCGGTGGGAAAATTGTGTCTGTCCTAGAGGGCGGCTACAACATAGACGCTCTAGGTCGCGCTGCGTTTTGCCATATTCGTAGTTTGATGAAGATCTAAAGTTATTTCTGGAGTCAGCTTATAGCTTTAAGAGCAGGTCAAAATAGCTTTGCCTATCTTATGATTAAACTCGGTTAAACTTCTGATTTTGTATGGTGCGAGGTCAAATTTTTCATCGTCGAATTCGTCTGCATGAGGCACGGCAATGGCTTTAATACCTGCTGCTAAGGCGGCTGTTATACCACCGAGAGAATCTTCGAAAGCAATGCATTGATGAGCTTCAGTGTTCAGCTTTCGTAATGTTAGTTGGTAAACATCGGGAGCGGGTTTGCCTTGCTGTACTTCATCAGCGGAAGTGTAAGCGGTAAAGTACTCAGCAATATTAAGGCGCCGTAACACACTGGGTATAATATCTTGTGGCGAGTTAGTCGCAAGCCCAATTTTTACTTTCGCATGGTGTAGTGAGCCGAGTAGTTCATGGACACCTTGCAGGGCCTGTCCTTGGGTTTCAATCAAATATTTGACTCGCTCAATGACACGATTTTCGACTTCTTCAAGAGAAGTACTTTGCCATGGCTGCTTAGCGTACCAAAACTCGGTGACTTCTCTTGTTGTCATTGCTGCAGTTAGCTTTGTTAAATCCGCGGTAACTTCAACACCAACAGATGAGAATACATCGAACTCTGCTTGTTGCCAGAACGGCTCCGAGTCAATGAGTAATCCATCCATGTCAAAAATCACTGCTTGCATAATTTTCTGCTGCTTCGTTAGGTGGTGAATCTTAAGTTTACGTGTCTTGAAAAGTGCGTCGGGTGTCTGTTGGTGGGTGGCCAAAGAATCGATGATATGTACGGCTGAAATGAGCTGAGCTGACAAAGCCGCAAGCAACAGAGATTTCAAAAATACTTAAGTTCGACTGTTGTATTAGCTGACGTGCGCGGGTTAAGCGGTACTCCATATAATATCGAGCTGGTGTGACGCCGACGTTAATTTTAAACAATCTTTCTATTTGTCGACGAGAAATGCCAACTAGCTTAGTAAGTTCATCAATACTTAATGGGTCTTCAATGTTATTTTCCATTAATTGGATGGCTTCTTTAATACAATCTGGTGTATGCGTTTCGGATCGCAAAAAACGGTTAATTGTTTTGGTGTCAGCGTTGCTTGTTCGATCCGAACCAATCACTTCTGCTACGGCTTGGGAGCAATCTGGCCCATAAGAGCCTTTTATAAAATGAAGCATCATATCCAGTGCTGTGTTCGGGCCGCAACACGTGAATAGTCCGCTGTCTTCGGTAAAAGAAGAGGTAGACAAGTTCAGCGATGGGAAACGCTCTCTCATAATGGCTTTATTGTCTTGGTGGATAGAGATGGATTCACCTAGTTTGATTTTACTGTCGGCAATATAGAAGCTGCCATTCCACAACCCCATGATGGTGGCGTTAGTCTGTGCGGCTTTGACTATTTTCTTGTTAAGAGAGGGCTCTGGTTTAAGCGAGCTACGGAAACCACCGCATATGATAAGGATAGAGTCTTTAGTTAGTTCGATGTCTTCAATATTGCCATCTGTGGTTAACTCAATCGAAATATCTGATAGCGCTTTTTTATCCTTTAAACTGTATGTTTTACACTCGTAAATCGGGTGATCATGAACTAGGTTAAGCGTTACTAGTGTATCGAGAGCGATAGAGAAAGACGACATTGAAAAGTGATCAAGTAGAACGAAGTTTGCTCTTCTGGTCGGGGTAGAAGAATTTTTAGTAGGTGTCGAGCTAGAGTAAGCAAGGTTCGAGCGTTTCAGATGGCTCTGAAACAAAGAGGTGTTTAGCTTTTCGCTGACTTCCAACATTCTTTACCCTTTATAATTTTTTGTGGACACAATATCCGATTTTTAAAGCAAAATAAATGCCGCCAATTCTAAAGTATAGTCTTTAGAATTGGGCTGTAGATAACAATAAGCGTGACAGACGCTTTATCTTCTTGGGTAAAGAAAAAGCAGCTCAAATGATGCTGCTTTTTTATTGTATTTTGTCCCATCCTAAAATACGTTGACATAAAGAGGACTTCTTTATGGCGACATCAGGTATCAAGTGTATTAAGCGCACACAGCGTGACTATTCAATG
>NZ_QPJQ01000032.1 GCF_003337275.1 Marinomonas foliarum
TTGCTTACTCAAAATCTATTACACTAACAATAACTTAATCGACTCATCATCCCTAAGAACAATAAGCCAACATAAAGCGAATTGACGTGTTAGACCTTTCGCAAGACTTCAATTTTTTTTGATTATCTCGAATCAGTTAAAAACCAATCCGGACAATCTTCTGAAGCCTCTAGCGAGCGCCCACACAAATTATCTGATTATCTATTTTAAAGAGCATCACCACACATGCCGTGTGGCTGAGGTCGTGTATAATACAGATAATTCAGCCCCATGCAACCACTTTTAAATAAAAAAGCCACTGCGCGCATTACGCAGTGGCTTTAGCATTTAGTAATAACTACCTAACCTAGCACTATTTTATCTCGAGTGCCTGAGCTTCAATTCTCGCTTTCCATTCAGCAGGGCCCGTAATATGAACTGATGTACCGGCAGAATCTACAGCGACCGTTACTGGCATATCTACAACATCAAACTCATAGATAGCTTCCATACCCAGCTCTGGGAAAGCAATAACATCAGCTTTTTTGATCGCTTTCGAGACAAGATAAGCGGCACCACCAACTGCCATTAGATAAACAGCACCAAACTCTTTAATAGCTTCAATAGCAACGGGACCACGCTCAGACTTACCAATCATGCCAAGCAAACCAGTTTTATCAAGAATTGTTCGGGTAAATTTATCCATTCGAGTCGCCGTGGTTGGACCTGCAGGACCAACAGCCTCATCTCTTACTGGATCCACAGGACCTACGTAGTAAATAAAGCGACCTTTTAGATCGACTGGAAGCTCTTCGCCATTAGCCATCATCTCGACCATTTTCTTATGAGCAGCATCACGACCCGTCAGCATCTTACCATTCAATAAAACAGTTTCGCCCGGCTTCCAGTCTTTTACTTGCTCTGGAGTGATGGTATTCAAATCAACTCGACGAACACTCTCACCTACTTCCCAAGTAATTTCCGGCCAATCATCCAAAGATGGTGGAACCAAGTCCGCTGGACCAGAACCATCAAGCACAAAGTGTGCGTGACGTGTGGCGGCACAGTTTGGAATCATAGCAACCGGCAAAGATGCAGCGTGCGTTGGGTAATCCATGATTTTTACATCAAGAACCGTTGTCAAACCGCCAAGTCCCTGAGCACCGATACCAAGATTATTAACCTCTTCAAAGATTGCGAGACGGAGCTCTTCAACACGCGTTTTCGGACCACGAGCCTTCAACTCATGAATATCAATTGGCTCCATCAAAGATTCTTTAGCCATAACCATGGCCTTCTCTGCCGTGCCACCAATACCTATACCTAACATCCCTGGAGGACACCAGCCCGCACCCATTGTAGGAACCGTTTTCTTAACCCACTCAACAATATCATCAGAAGGGTTAAGCATAGCTAATTTGGATTTATTCTCAGAACCACCGCCTTTAGCGGCAACATGCACCTCAACCGTATCGCCCGGAACAACTTCCATATGGATAACAGCAGGCGTATTGTCTTTGGTGTTTTTACGAGCACCAGCAGGATCAGCTAGAATAGAGGCACGCAACACATTATCTGGATGAAGATAAGCACGACGCACACCTTCATTTATCATATCAGTAACGCTTTTTGTACTTTCCCACTGAACATTCATACCAATTTTAACGAAAACAGTAACAATACCTGTATCTTGGCAAATTGGGCGCTTACCTTCTGCACACATACGAGAGTTAATAAGAATCTGCGCCATCGAATCTTTCGCAGCCTTACTTTCTTCTCGCTCATAGGCTTCATGTACCGCCTTCACAAAGTCCAGAGGGTGATAATAAGAGATAAACTGCAGCGCGTCAGCAACGCTATCAATCAGATCATCTTCTTTAATAATACTCATGCTTCTCTCCTGCTGAGAATTACGATTCAATTAAAGATGAAATGGTAAAAGATGCAGCCCCGCAAAGAAAGCGTTAAGGTGGATTTAAAACAAATATAGCCCTCATCAATGAAATGAATGAGGGCTATATAACAAGTTAGTGCAATAAGAGATATCAAAATCTAGCGATTGGCTTTTTGCTCTCTATCTGTTTTTGGTTTTTGAACAGAATGTTGAATATACTCTTCCAGTATTTGAGCGGTGAACTTCTCACGCTCTGGCAAGGATGTAATACGCTCCGCCTCCCAGTTAATCAAACGAATAAAAACCGAATACTTTTTAATAAAGCCATAACCAATATCCCTGACGCCAATGTCATTTGCGTCCATCAGATAGATCACCTGCTCTAGATTTTTTTGCGTCTCAAATTGGCCACCTTCATTAGCAGCCACTAGCAAGCGCTGAATATGTTGAATAGGATTTTCTGAAGAGCGAGATTCCTTCTTGGTCAGACTGGATGTTAAGAACTTATCTAGCATCTCCTCAGTGTGAACTTCTCTTTCATGTACATCAGAAATCAATGCAGACTCTCTCTCTAACAGACGAATAAATAAACTCTTGTTTTTAATGTCTGAAAACTCAAGATCTTTAAGAGAAAGACCATTACTCCCCATAATCTCAATCACTTTTTCATAGGAAGCTGTCGCTTCTTCCCCAACAGAAACCGCCAACACAAGATGCATGCGCAACTCGTGCATGATTTTAGCCGCTCTATAATCTTCCTTACGCTGCAAGTGTTGTTTAAAAGACTCTTTATGCTTAATCAAAGTATCACTGATTGCATCATAGCCCTGCACCGCTTCTTGCTCATCTCGTAGTCGAGCCAATCGAACTTTAGTGCAACGCTCTTCCCATGACTCATAGGATCTTGCTCTCGCCTGAAACGCGCGTTCGATTGCCTCCTCAAAACTTTGCTCTATTCGAGCGCGTTCAGCACGCTCCTGTATTTCAGTTTGCTCTTGTTCATAGCGCTCTTTCTTTTTGATCTGCAAGCTTTCTTCTGCCAACAAAAGCTGCTTATCAAGCATCTCTATTTGAGCTTGAGTTTGCGCCTCATCGAAATCCGCTAATTTCTCATAGACTTTTGACCAGTATGCATCTTCTGCGAATGGCACAGCTGGATCACTGGTTGCGTATTGATTTTTAAGCGTTTCGGTAAATTCACTACTACTCGGGCGAAAAGCATTAGTTGCATTAATTACGTTATCTGTAGATGTATAGGCAAACGACTCTTCACTGCGAGCTACTTCGACATCATCCAAAACTTCATCTACAACCATATCGTTCTCATCAATCGAATTACAATCCAACTCATCATTATGTTCAGCAACACAATCGTCAAGGTCAGGCTCAGCCTCTGAAGGTTGCTGCCCACTAAAAGAAGAGTTTTCAGTTCCTTGAAAGGCGGTGAACTCTAAATCATCCAGAATAGTACGGGCGGATTCATAAGCCCTACTTGGATCATTAGTTTTTTCACTAAATCGACGCTGATAAACCGAACTTTCAGATGATGTTTTTGCAGTAGGCTCTTTAACGTATCTGGGAGCTGCACCACCCCAACTAACTCGGTAAAGCATAGAACGGTCACACAATTGCAAAATAGGTAGCTCTCGCTGAGCAATCTCGTATTGCCTAATTAAAGATTCTGCATGACGCAAAGCCACAGTAGATTCACTTGAATTAGTAGACGTCGCTAAATTAAGTAACTTAACAACCTTTTGTATGACCTTCTTCCTTTTTCGTATGCTCATAAAACACGCTTTCCAAAGTTAGCTTATCACTCAATAATTATGAATTTTTTGCTCGTTTAATAGTAAAGCTCGGCTCCATCACTCGGTAACGTCAATTCATCGCTCAGTAATGATTGAACCTTCTGCAAGATTTCAGCCAATTCTGCTTGAGCGTATGGCACAGCCTTGTTTTTCCCCCAAATAGGGTCAGGCCAACAAGGATCGGTCTTATAGCGGACAATGTGATGGACGTGCAATTGCGGCACCTGATTGCCAAGCGCGGCAACATTTAGCTTGGTTGCTGAGAAGGCATCGTGCAAAACCTCAGCCAACACACAGCTTTCCAATAGTAATTGCTGACGATCCTCTTCGACCAACTGATAAATTTCACTAATATCATTTCTCTGAGGAACAAGAATAAACCAAGGGAACTGAGCGTCATTAATAATACGAAGCTGACACAAGGAAAAGTGCCCTACAAGAATAGAATCACGACCTAACACGGGATTTAACTCAAACATCTTTACATCTCCCTATTTACAAAAATGGCTTTAATAAGCACTATAGCACCCTATTTTTTAAAACTCTCAGAGACTTGGAGCCCGCATGACTGATATGCAATGTGCCGTGGACGTACAAGCAAAATTAGCCGAATGTCCTCGTTGGGACGAACGCACTCAAACGCTCTATTTTGTCGATATAGATTCTTTCATACTATACGCTTACAGCACAGAATCAAAGAGCCTTACACACCGTAAATTTAATGAAGAGATTGGCTGCTTTTCGCTATCCGACAGTGGCGGCTTCATCGCCGCATTTCGTTCCGGTGTATATACATTTGAAGATTTACACGCAGACTTAAAACCTTATTGGCTTGCTAATTACGACCAAAAAACAACTCGCTTTAATGATGGTCGCTGCGATGCAAAAGGCCGTTTCTTAGCTGGCACCATGTACTCTCCAAAAGATGCGTTTAACGGTGCACTACATCAATTTAGTAACGGTCAAGAAAAGCTTATCGATCAAGCGGCCTGGACCTCTAACGGCTTAGCATTTTCACCTGACAGTACCATCATGTATTATTCGGACACGCCTAACCATGTGGTCTATCAATTTGATTACGATTTAAAAACAGGCTCAGCCACCAATAAACGCGTGTTCATTGAATTCCCCCATGGCAACGGCCGCCCAGATGGCGCCGCTGTAGACAGCGAAGGGAATTACTGGTCAGCCCTTTACCAAGGGCAGCGTATCGTCAAAATCAACCCTGCAGGTGAAATTTTAGAAGAGTACCCGGTTCCAGCAACCTACCCAACCATGGTAGCTTTTGGTGGGCCAGAAATGAAAACTCTCTTTATAAGTACTTGCCGTGGCGCACAAACAGACGAAGAACTTATAAAATTTCCTCAAGCAGGAGGAATATTTTCAATTGAAACTAATGTAAAAGGCCAAACCGAACCCAGGTTCGCCGGATAAGGCTTTTTTTGTAATTTAACTTTAATCATTCAACTTTAAAGTACCCATATTATTATGCGCGCAAGCAACTATTTATTTTCTACCCTACGCGACACCCCGACTGACGCTGTAGTCACAAGCCATCAACTAATGGTCCGCGCTGGCATGATTCGCCAGATATCAAAGGGGCTATACACCTGGTTACCGACAGGTCTAAAGGTGTTCCGCAAAGTCGAGAGCATTGTTCGCGATGAAATGGAAAAAGCAGGTTCTCTAGAAGTAATAATGCCAGGTGTCCAGCCAGCTGAATTATGGCAAGAAACAGGCCGCTGGCAAAAATACGGCCCTGAGCTGCTTCGCCTTCAAGATCGCCATGGTCGTGACTACTGCCTTGGCCCAACTCACGAAGAAGTCATCACGGATCTTGCGCGCAACGAACTAACCAGCTACAAACAGCTACCAATGAACTTCTTCCAAATTCAAACAAAATTCCGCGACGAAGTACGTCCTCGCTTTGGCGTAATGCGCTCACGCGAATTTTGTATGAAAGACGCCTACTCATTTCACGTTGGCGCTGAATCACTGCAAGAAACATATGACATCATGCATAAAGCCTACTGCAACGTATTTGACCGTATTGGCCTTGATTATCGTCCAGTTCGAGCAGATACCGGTAGTATTGGCGGCGCGTATTCACATGAATTCCACGTATTAGCGGATTCAGGTGAAGATGACATTGCTTTCAGCGATTCATCTGACTTTGCAGCCAACATCGAGCTTGCCGAAGCCGTTTGCTTAAAAGAAAAAGCCGATGCGCCAACACAAGACATCGTTGAAGTATTCACGCCAGACTGCAAAACCATAGTAAAAGTGGCTGAATTCTTAAAACTAGACGTAACCAGCACAGTTAAAACTATGCTGGTAAAAGCTGTAGATGAGAATGAACAACCAAGCATCGTAGCCCTTGTGTTACGCGGTGATCACAACATCAATGAAATCAAAGTAGAAAAACTAGCAGGTATAGTCACTCCTTTTGAGTTCGCAGATGAAGCCGACATTGTTGCGAAAACAGGCTGCGCACCTGGCTCTATCGGACCAAAGGGTCTGGCAGAAAAAGGCATTCGCGTTATTGCCGACTGCTCTGCTGCAGTGATGTCTGACTTCTGCGCTGGTGCAAACAAAGATGACTACCACTTTACCGGCTTAAACTGGGAGCGTGATTGTGCCGCATTTGAAGTGGCAGATATACGTAACGTGGTTGAAGGCGACCCGTCTCCAGACGGACAAGGCACCATCGTCATTAAGCGCGGTATCGAAGTAGGTCATATTTTCCAACTTGGCCAACAATATGCTGAAGCACTTAAAGCCACAGTTTTAGATGAGAACGGTAAAGCTCAGGTCATGCACATGGGCTGTTACGGCATTGGTGTTTCTCGTATTGTTGCTGCTGCGATTGAGCAAAACTTCGACGACAAAGGCATCTTATGGCCGGAAAGCATTGCGCCTTTCGACGTCGCTATCGTTGCAATGAACTACGACAAATCAGAAGCGGTAAGAACCGAATGTGATCGACTATACACCGAACTTAAAGCAAAAGGCTTAGACGTATTACTAGATGACCGCAAAGAACGCCCAGGCGTTAAATTTGCCGATTGTGAATTACTAGGCATTCCTCACCGCTTAGTTGTTGGCGATAAAGGGCTAGAAAAAGGCACGCTGGAATACAAATACCGCAAAGCAGGCGAAAACGAAGACATCGCCATTGCTGATGCTGTCGGTTTCATCTTAGGCAAGAAATAACCCCACCAAGCCTAACGGAAGCCTTCACTTCCGTTAGGCTTTTTTATGCAAATCGTAAACAGGAGTGCGTACATGACCACCATCTACCACAACCCTCGCTGCTCGAAATCCCGACAGACTCTACAACTTCTAGAAGAAAACAACATTCAACCTGATGTTCGCTTATATTTACAAGATGCGCCTAGCATTGAAGAAATTAAAACACTGCTCAGTCAACTCTCTATTACACCACTTGAGCTTATGCGCACCAAAGAAGCCATCTACAAAGAACTTGGCTTAAGCAAAGAATCTACTGACGAAGAACGCCTACAAGCCATGCACTCAAACCCAAGCTTAATTGAGCGCCCTATTGTTATTCATAACAACAAAGCCAAAATTGGTCGCCCTCCAGAAGATGTCTTGGCCTTATTTGAATAAATGAGCATAACTTAACAGGAATCACCCAATGCCCCAGCCTCCTTACGTACTTGTTTTATTTTACAGCCGACACGGCTCCGTTTCTGAAATGGCAAAATACATTGCGCGCGGCATCAATAAAGCAGGAAGCGTAGAAGCAAAGATACGCCAAGTACCGGATGTGTCTGATACAACAAAGATTGCTGCACCCCCATTACCAGATGATGGCGCGCCATATTGCACATTAGAGGAACTGGCGGATTGTTCTGGACTTGCAATCGGTTCACCATCCTATTTTGGCAGCATGGCAGCACCACTCAAACATTTTATCGACCAAACTTCGACACTTTGGTTAACAGGTCAACTGATCGATAAACCTGCGTGTGGTTTCACTAGCGCAAGCACCATGCACGGCGGCCAAGAACAATGCTTGCACAGTATGATGACGCCATTATTGCATCATGGAATGGTTTGGCTCGGCTTACCATACAAAAACAAAGAACTCATCAGCACCGCAGCTGGCGGAACACCTTATGGCGCAAGCCACTTAGCAAACAGCACAAGCGAAACATCACTTACCAATGATGAAAAAGCACTTTGTGAAGCGCAAGGAAAACGCATTGCAGAAATGGCAGCGAAACTAAAAAAATAATCGCATGGAGCAGTCTAAAAGCAAAAACCGCGACATACACCAATATGTTGCGGTTTTTAATAGATATCAAAACGTTAGTACCTAGGAAGCTCTATATCCTTAAATAACAATTCAACATCCTGTCGATTTCCCGCCTCCATTGCCGCCATCACAACGTCTTTTGTAAGGTGCGGTGCAAATGACTCAATAAATTTATACATATAACCGCGAATAAAAGTATTGCTGCGAATACCTATTTTTGTACAGCTATCCGCAAACAAATGCGACGCATCCAATGCAACCAAATCTGCGTCTTGTAATTCATCATGAGCCATTGAAGCCACAATACCCACACCTAATCCCAAGCGTACATAGGTTTTAATAACATCTGAATCCGCCGCTGTAAAAACAACGTTAGGCTCAAGTTCAGCGTCTTGAAATGCCTGATCCAACTGCGATCGACCTGTAAAGCCAAATACATAAGTCACGATAGGGTACTCAGCTAACGCCTGCAATGTCAGCTTATTGGCCTTAGCCAAAGGGTGATCTTTTGGCACCACAACCGACCGATTCCATGTATAACAAGGTAACATCACCAAATTACCGAATAGCTCCAACGCTTCCGTTGCAATAGCAAAGTCTACAACTCCATCATTCGCCATTTCAGCAATCTGCATCGGTGTACCCTGATGCATATGCAAAGTAACGTCTGGGTAGCCATCAATAAACTGATTTATTACTTTAGGCAACGCATATCGAGCTTGCGTATGAGTAGTCGCAATATCAAGCGAGCCTTTACGCTCATCACTAAACTCCTTGGCTACGCGCTTAATATTTAAGGTTTGATTGAGCACCTCTCCTGCCAATGCTATAATTTTTTCCCCAGCAGGTGTCACATGCGTTAAATGCTTGCCACTTCTTGCAAATACCTCCACACCCAACTCATCTTCTAAAAGACGAATCTGCTTACTGACGCCAGGTTGTGACGTATATAAACTTTGTGCCGTCGCAGAAACATTTAAGTCATGACGCGCCACTTCCCATATATACCTAAGCTGCTGTAACTTCATCATCGCCCTTATTCGAAAAAGAGTTAAAAACATAATAAAATATTACTTTATAGAATAGTAAAAAAGATCTAGTGTTGCCAGCTTAAATCAACTTTATATGGCGTTCTAATGGATTTTATTTGGTACATTTGTGCTGGTGCAGCGGTTGGCTTAGCTGTTGGTATAACGGGTGTTGGCGGTGGATCACTGATGACGCCTCTTTTATTGATGTTTGGCTTCCCTCCTCATATCGCCATTGGCACAGACTTAATGTACGCAGGCATAGCGAAAAGCACCGGTGTGGTAATGCATGCTAAACGAGGCCATGTAAATTGGAAGATAGTGTTTGCCATGGCAGCGGGAAGCATTCCTGCCTCCTTTATAACCGTATGGGCACTATCTCGTTTTGACAAACCAGACCATTACCAAGAAATCCTTACCAGCACACTTGGAATCATGCTTGTCCTAACGGCAGCGGTCATTGTATTCAGAGCAAAGCTCACCAGTAAGCTAAATTTTAACTTATCCGAGAAGCAGAGCACGAAAGTCGTTTTTTTCTGCGGCTTCATTCTAGGCATCCTAGTCACCCTAACGTCCGTAGGTGCTGGTGCCTTAGGCACCGCTATTATGATGATGTTGTTCCCAGCGATGAGAGCAAAAAATATAGTAGGAACGGACCTTGCTCATGCAGTACCGCTCACCCTTGTTGCTGGCATTGGTCACATTTTCTTAGGAAATGTCGACTACACCTTGCTTGCAGCTCTATTAATCGGCTCCATCCCTACCATTTATATTGGCACCCGTATCGCTAGCCATGTCCCTAATCACGTATTACAACCCGTTTTAGCAACCGCCTTATTGTCTTTTGGCGTGAAATATCTTTTCTTTTAAAAAATTAAAAAATGCAGGTTTAGCGGTTCATTCAAAGCGAAAAACACGATATTGTAAACAGCTATAACTAAAAGCAAAAAAGCAGGAAACCCCGCAATGAGTAACAAGCGTCTTGAAGACTTAAATATTGCCTCTTTTACCTCTTTGGTAACACCGAGCCAATTAAAAAAAGAGCTGCCAGTAAACGAAAACGTTAGCAGCCACGTAGCGGAATCCCGCGACACAATTAAAAATATCATGGATGGCAAAGATCATCGCCTAGCGATCGTAATAGGCCCTTGCTCTATTCACGACCCACAAGCTGCATTAGATTATGCTGCTCGCTTAAAAGCGCTAGCTGAAAAACTAGATGACACTCTATATATCATTATGCGCGCTTATTTTGAAAAACCGCGCACTACTGTTGGCTGGAAAGGCTTAATCAACGATCCAAATTTAGACGGCACCTTTGATATCAACAAAGGCCTACGTATTGGCCGCAAGTTGCTAATTGACCTTGCCGAGCATGGCCTGCCACTTGCCACTGAAGCGCTTGATCCAATTTCGCCACAGTATATCCAAGACCTTATAAGCTGGTCTGCGATTGGCGCACGTACAACCGAGTCACAAACTCACCGTGAAATGGCATCTGGCTTATCAGGCCCTGTGGGCTTTAAAAACGGTACAGATGGCGGATTAACTGTAGCTATCAACGCCATGCAATCTGTATCCCACCCTCATTCATTCTTAGGTATTAATGAAGAAGGTCAAGTGACTGTAGTGAACACCAAAGGTAACGATTATGGTCACGTTGTTCTCCGTGGAGGTGGTGGCAAACCAAACTATGAAGCAGAGTTTGTCGCTGAAGCTGAGCAAGAACTCACTAAAGCCAAACTAAAAATGAACATAATGGTAGACACATCTCACGAAAACTCTAGCAAGAAGCCAGAGCGTCAAGTCACTGTGGCAGAAAGCGCCACACAACAAATCCTTGACGGCAACCAATCTATCATGGGCTTAATGATCGAGAGTAACATCGGCTGGGGCAATCAAAAAGTGCCAGCTAATTTGAGCGATTTAGAATACGGTGTATCTATCACTGATGCGTGCATTGATTGGGAAACGACAGAAAAGGCACTAACCGACATGGCGAATGCTTTACGTGATGTTTTACCACAACGCCAACGTGGGTAAACATACTGGATAGAAAACCATCCAACAAAAAAGGGAGTCGCTATATAGCAACTCCCTTTTTCTTATAACACCAATAAGACAAACTTACATGAAAGCGTTATCTGTCACACTATGGTCAGTCGAATCTTTCACTGCCGTCAAAGCTGGCACTTTCTCTATCAAGGTCTTTTCGACGCCTTCTTTAAGCGTCAAATCAACCGCACTGCACCCCTGACAACCACCGCCAAATTTCAATACAGCAATTGTTCCATCGACAACCTCAAGCAAACTTACTTCGCCGCCATGAGCTGCTAGGCCTGGATTAATATCCGAATAAAGCACGTAATTGATTTGATCTTCAATTGGGCTGTCTGCCGTTACTTTTGGCATTTTCGCATTTGGCGCTTTAATCGTTAATTGACCACCCATTTTTTCAGTAGCGTAATCAACAAAAGCTTCATCTAAAAAGTTTACCGAATTCGTTTCGATATACACTTTTAACTTGGGTAAGTTTAAAATCTCATCCGTCTCATTTACTTCATCTGGACGACAGTAAGCAAGGCAAGTTTCAGCATAAGGCGTACCTGGTTGCTGAATAAAAATTCGCACCGCAATACCTTCAACTCCTTGTTTTTCTAGCAAAGAAGAAAGATATTCTTGGGCACCATCCGTAATTGTAATATTCATAATAACCCTTTCTAAATCTATACAACGATCAATACTCGCCATATTACAGCAGATGACACACAAAGCCAAAGACCAAGTAAAAAAGTAGGGTATTTTTCCTTTATATTCCGCTGAGCTCTAATACCTCTTTCAACTCAACTAAGTCTAATAAGCCTTATTAGGAAAACCGCTAAAGATATAGATAAATATTCATTTTTAGAATAAAGGATCTTTGCTAATATGAGAGATACTAAAATTTATTAACCATGGTTCACTTCACTATGTATCAATACGACGCCATTGACCAACAGCTTGTTGAGGAACGCGTAGCGCAATTTCGCGACCAGACACGCCGCTATTTGAATAACGAGCTAAGCGAACAAGAGTTCCTACCTTTACGCTTACAAAACGGCCTTTATGTACAGCGCTATGCACCTATGCTACGAATTGCTATCCCATACGGAATGCTTTCTAGTGCTCAATTACGTAAATTGGCTGATATTAGCTGCCGCTATGACAAATCATATGGGCATTTCAGTACTCGTCAGAATTTACAGTTAAATTGGCCTAAGATAGAGGATGTGCCAGATATTTTGGCAGAACTAGCAGAAGTTCAAATGCACGCGGTTCAGACAAGTGGCAACTGTATTCGTAACACAACAACGGATCAATATGCCGGTGTAATTTCTGACGAGACAGTTGATCCGCGCCCATACTGCGAACTGATTCGCCAATGGTCAACCTTCCACCCAGAGTTTGCTTTTTTACCGCGCAAATTTAAGATTGCGGTAAATGCCACCGAATCTTCTGACCGCGCAGCGACACAAGTACACGACATCGGTTTGCACATCAAAAAGAACGAAGCGGGCGAAATTGGCTTTAAAGTAATCGTTGGCGGTGGCTTAGGCCGCACCCCAATGGTTGGCGTTACCATTAGTGAATTCACTCCACGCGCAGATCTATTAACGTATTTAGACGCCATTATCCGCGTCTATAACCAACAAGGTCGCCGAGACAATAAATACAAAGCTCGCATCAAGATACTAGTTAAAGCGCTAGGGATTGAAGAATTTCGTAAACGTGTTGATGCTGAATGGGCTCATTTGAAAGGCAAAGAAAGCACAGTACCAATGAGCGAATTCGATCGACTTGCTGGCTTCTTCTCTGCACCTGCTTACGACAATCTAACCAACTACCCAGAAGCTCTAACAAGCAAGCTAGCTAGCAGTGCAGGCTTCGCACGCTGGTTTGAACGCAACACCTTCGAACACAAGCAAGCAGGCTACCGAATCGTCACACTAACGCTGAAAAAAGCGGGCCAAGCTCCAGGTGATGCTACAGCCGAGCAAATGCAAAAAGCAGCAGACCTTGCTGACAAGTTCAGTTTCGGTGAATTACGCGTAAGCCATGAACAAAACCTAGTGCTTGCTGATGTTCGCCAAGAGCAACTTGTCGATCTCTGGGAAGCCGCCAAACAAGCTGGCTTCGCCACACCAACTCTTGGTTTGCTAACTGACATGATATGCTGCCCAGGTGGTGACTTCTGTGCACTAGCCAACGCCAAGTCCATTCCGATTGCAGCCCAGATCCAAGAAACATTTAATGATCTTGATTACCTTTATGACCTTGGGAACATCGATTTAAACATTTCCGGTTGTATGAATGCTTGTGGTCACCACCATGTTGGCAACCTAGGTATTCTGGGTGTAGACAAGAAAGGTGAAGAGTTCTATCAAATTTCCATTGGTGGCGCTTCTGGCCACGATGCAAGTATTGGTAAAATACTCGGCCCATCATTCGCTCAAGAAGAAATTAGTAGCGTTATTCAAAAGCTCATGAATGTTTATGTTGCAAACCGTTCTGAAGAAGAGCGCTTTATCGACACCTATCGCCGCGTTGGCATCACACCATTTAAAGAGGCCGCTTATGCCAAAGCTAATTAAGAACGGCGAAATAGTCGACAACACATACTACTGGCTACAAGGCGCAGAACAAGCCGCCACCGCAAACAGCATTGTTCCAGCACAGAAGTGGCTGGCAGATAAAGATTCTATTGGAGACATTGCTGGCATTTGGCTAGAGGCTGGCGATGGAGTTGAATTCTTACAGGATGTCGACCTAAAGCAATTCCAAGTAATAGGAATCAACTTTCCAGCATTTACTGACGGTAGAGGCTTTAGTTACGCTCGCCTACTAAAAGAAAGACTGAATTACCAAGGCGAAATCAGAGCCCTTGGTAACTTCATTCCAGACCAACTAGGCTTTCTTATTAGAGTCGGATTTAATAGCTTTCAGTTCAATGAAGAAGTTGACCTAGAGAAAGCATTAGCGCTTCATAAGCCTTTTAGTATTGCTTATCAAGGCGATGTTTCAGAGCCTAGACCGCTGTTCTTGCGTCGCTAGACAAAACATTTTCAATAAAATCACGATAAAAGGCCATTACGATGGCCTTTTCTATTGCGCAATCCCCCGCTCATCATTATCGTATAAACAAGATAAAGTAATTGATTGTTAAAGGAACTTAACGTGTCTAAGAAACGCATCATGAGCCTAATTGTTGGTTCACTACTCTCTGCCACTGTGCACTCTGCCACGGTATACATTTCTGACATTCAATTTGTTGCTATCCGAGAAGGTTTAGACAACAGCACAAGAGCGGTTGAAAGAGGGCTAAAAAGTGGTACACCACTAGAAACTCTTGAACAAAGCGATGGCTACACAAAAGTTCGCACGCCATCCGGAAATGAAGGCTGGGTTGCCGATTATTTTTTAAGCGAAGATATGGTCAGCAGAGATCAGCTCGACAACCTTCAAACTAGACTCAATAGAAGCAATGAAACCCGCACAGAAATAGCGAATGCTTTAAAAGCTAGCCAACAAAAAATCCAAAATCTTAACAACACCAACTCAACGCTGCAAAATGAAAACCAAGAATTGAAACAACAACTTGAAGATACAGAAACTCTTTCGAAGAAAGCGCAAGCTATCGTCGCTCAAAATCAAGATGTAAGTTATCAAATTGAGAGCCTTAAGCAACAAACCGACATTGCTGTTGCCAAAGCAGAAAGGCTCCAAGATACGACTGAACAAAAGTGGTTCATGATTGGCGGAGCAACGCTTTTTGGAGGCTTACTACTAGGTATCTTGGCGCCTATGCTGAGACGCAAAAAAACTGGTACAGGTTCCTGGTAATAACGGAGCCAAACTCATGGAATCATCGATAGTACACTCCTTCTTTTTAATATTTGCTGGAGCCGCTATCGTTGCTTCCATTGCCTTGTATACAAGGCAACCAATGATTATCGCTTATATAGCACTTGGCATTTTACTTGGCCCTTCGGCACTCTCCTTAATCAATGAACCCAAACTAATGGATGAAATGAGCCACATCGGCATCATTTTCTTACTTTTCCTACTTGGCCTAGACATGCAGCCAAGCCACCTAATAAATATGCTCAAAAAAGCATCATGGATTGCTCTACTCAGCTCCATCGCTTTTGCCATACTGGGGTTTAGTGTTTCCATTCTCTATGGTTATAGCCAAATTGAAAGTTTCATTATTGGCATTGCCATGATGTTTTCAAGCACCATTGTTTGTATAAAGCTCCTCCCCACAACAGCCTTGCACCACAAACATACTGGTGAGCTCGTTGTTGGCTTATTGCTACTACAAGACATGATCGCCATCGCTGTTTTGCTTGTGCTTTACAGCACCGCTAGCGCAGACGACAGTACAATAATGCAATACTTAAAACCTTTGATCGCCCTGCCACTTCTTGTGACTGGCGCATTCCTATTTGTGAAATACATTTTATTGAAGTTAATATCACGCTTTGACCGTTTCCATGAATATATATTTTTAGTGTCTATTGGTTGGTGTCTATCTATGGCAGTTCTTGCCGAAACAGCAGGGCTTTCTGCAGAAATGGGGGCTTTTATTGCAGGTGTCGCCTTGGCCACTAGCCCAATTTCCCAATACATCGCCACTCACTTAAAACCGTTAAGGGATTTTTTCTTAATTCTTTTTTTCTTTTCTATTGGTGCAAGTTTCAACCTTGACCTGCTTGGGCTAGTCATTCTGCCAGCCTTAATTCTCGCCATTAGCTCTATGCTCATTAAACCTGTCGTCTTTCGCTACCTATTAAAAGGCATCAAAGAAGATGCCAGCACATCATGGGAAGTCGGCTTTCGATTAGGCCAAGTAAGTGAATTTTCACTACTCATTGCCTATTTAGCGGCAAACATAGGACTAATTGGACAAGAAGCATCACACGTCATTCAAGCTACAGCAATTTTAAGCTTTGCCATGTCAACTTATATAGTGATACTCAACTTCCCAAACCCAATCGCCATTTCGGATAAATTACGCCGCGATTAGTGTTTTAACTGCAATTTCAAACACCCCCAAGCCACCTTAAGCCACATTTATAAAATGCTTTTCTATTGCCTCTTTCTTTAGTCACATAAAATATAATAGAATAGCGCGAAATACTTGGCTACATATGTAAAAAGTCTTGTATACTAACGCGCAAATTTCGTCCTCACTTATTTAGAGTAATGTAATGGCTGACTTATCAAAATACAGAAACATCGGTATTTTTGCTCACGTTGACGCGGGCAAAACTACTACTACAGAACGTATTCTTAAACTTACCGGTATGATCCACAAGCTTGGTGAAGTTCACGAAGGTGAATCTACAACAGACTTCATGGAACAAGAAGCTGAGCGCGGTATTACCATCCAGTCTGCGGCTGTAACTTGTTTCTGGAAAGATCACCGTTTTAACGTTATCGACACACCTGGACACGTTGACTTCACAGTAGAAGTATATCGTTCCCTTAAAGTTCTTGACGGTGGCATTGGTGTATTCTGTGGTTCTGGTGGTGTTGAACCACAATCAGAAACTAACTGGCGCTATGCGAACGAATCTGAAGTTGCACGTTTGATCTTCGTAAACAAGCTAGACCGTCTAGGTGCAAGCTTTTACCGCGTAACAGAGCAAGTAGAAAAGGTACTTGGTGCGACTCCTCTTATCATGGTTCTACCTATCGGTACTGAAGACGAGTTCTCTGGTGTTGTAGATCTTCTTACTCGTAAAGCTTACGTTTGGGATGATACTGGTTTACCTGAAAACTACAGCATTGAAGATGTTCCTGCTGACATGGTTGATCAAGTTGAAGAATACCGTGAAAAACTAATCGAAACAGCAGTTGAACAAGATGACGACCTAATGATGGCGTACATGGACGGCGAAGAGCCATCTATTGACGACCTAAAAGTTTGTATCCGTAAAGGTACTCGTGACCTTGCGTTCTTCCCAACATACTGTGGTTCTGCTTTCAAAAACAAAGGCATGCAACTTCTTCTTGACGCTGTTGTTGATTACCTACCAAGCCCAACTGACGTAATCCCTCAGGATCTTACTGATGAAGAAGGTAATCCAAATGGTGAAAAAGCAATCGTAGACGCTAAAGAGCCATTAAAAGCACTTGCATTCAAAATCATGGATGACCGTTTCGGCGCTCTTACTTTCGTACGTATCTACTCAGGCGTACTTAACAAAG
This sequence comes from Marinomonas foliarum, assembly GCF_003337275.1. Lineage (GTDB taxonomy): Bacteria > Pseudomonadota > Gammaproteobacteria > Pseudomonadales > Marinomonadaceae > Marinomonas > Marinomonas foliarum. The sequence goes on from NZ_QPJQ01000032.1 coordinate 17,245, forward strand.
GCGACACTATTCTTAACAGCTTCACGGGCAAAACTGAACGTGTAGGCCGAATGGTTGAAATGCAAGCTGACGATCGTAAAGAAATCAGCACAGCACAAGCTGGTGATATCTTAGCAATCGTTGGTATGAAAAACGTACAAACTGGTCACACTCTATGTGATCCTAAGCACCCTTGTACTCTTGAAGCAATGGTCTTCCCTGAGCCAGTTATCTCTATCTCTGTTACACCAAAAGATAAAGGTGGCAACGAGAAAATGGGTATCGCAATCGGTAAAATGGTTGCAGAAGATCCAACATTCCGCGTTGAAACTGACCAAGATTCTGGCGAAACCATTCTTAAAGGCATGGGTGAGCTTCACCTAGATATCAAAGTAGATATCTTGAAGCGTACTTACGGCGTTGATCTTATTGTTGGTCAACCACAGGTTGCTTACCGTGAAACTATCACTAAGCCTGTAGAAGACACTTACACGCACAAGAAACAGTCTGGTGGTTCTGGTCAATTCGGTAAAATCGATTACCGCATCAAACCAGGTGAAGTGGGTTCTGGCTTCACATTCAGCTCTTCTGTTGTCGGTGGTAACGTACCAAAAGAGTTCTTCCCAGCAGTTGAAAAAGGCTTTAAGTCTATGATGGAGCAAGGCGTTCTAGCTGGTTTCCCTGTACTAGACGTTGAAGTTGAGTTGTTTGACGGTGGTTTCCACGCAGTTGACTCCTCTGCAATTGCCTTCGAAATCGCAGCTAAAGGCGCTTTCCGTCAGTCAATTCCAAAAGCCGGCCCTCAATTGATCGAGCCAATCATGAAAGTTGACGTGTTCACTCCAGATGACCACGTAGGTGATGTTATCGGTGATTTGAACCGTCGTCGCGGCATGATCAAAGACCAAGAGAAAGGTTTGACTGGTGTTCGCATCAAAGCAGACGTACCTCTTTCTGAAATGTTCGGTTACATCAGTACTCTACGTACGATGACATCTGGTCGTGGTCAGTTCTCTATGGAGTTCTCTCACTACCTACCATGTCCTTCTAACGTTGCTGAAACAGTAATTGCAGCGATTAAAGAGAAGAAAGAAAAAGAAAAGAACTAATTACTAGTTTTTTCTAATATCTATAAAAACCCGATGTACAAAGTACATCGGGTTTTTTATTGCCTAAAAAATAAATTTATAGACACAAAAAAACGCCCTATAGGCGCTTTTTTTAAAACAGGAACCACTAACTAAAACGGTACTGGATATTCTTTATAGACAGCCATAATGTCCTTTAACGCCTCTTCAGACAGAGTCATATCAAAGGCTGCCATATCTTCTTTAAGTTGATCCATAGATGTTGCACCAATGATTGTTGAGCTAACTCCATCCACTTGGTCACACCAAGCCAAGGCGAGCTGTGCAGGAGTAAAACCATGTTTCTTAGCGACTTCCATATAAGCAGATACAGCTTTTTCAACCAAATCTGTATCACGGAAAATACCGTTACGCTGAGCATACGTCCAACGACTTCCTGCAGGGCGAGCACCACCAAGGTATTTACCCGTTAGAGCGCCGGCAGCCAAGGCTGACCAAGGTAAATACGCAACATCTTCATGCACACAATTTTCAACCAAATAAGGCCAGTCTTTTGTGTGCAACAAGCTAAATTCGTTTTGGATAGAGGCCACTCGAGGCAAACCATGTTTATCACTTAGACGAATAAACTCATTAATGCCCCAAGTCGTATCATCAGACAGACCGAAGTGGCGAATTTTACCCGCTTTAATGCAAGCATCTAGGCCTTGAAGAATATCTAGAATTTGTGCTGACTGATCGTCACGATCAACATCGGTAAAGCTAATTACACCAGGAAAATGCTTTGCGAAATGCGGTGTTGTACGGTTAGGCCAATGAAGCTGATAAAGATCAATATAATCCGTTTGCAAACGCGCTAGAGAGGCATCGACAGCCTCAATGACGGTTTTTCCAGAAATATTACTACCATCACGAACATACTTAAGACCAGGCCCAGCAATTTTGGTAGCAAGAATAAATTCTTCACGGCGCTCAGGGTGACGAGACAACCAATCGCCAATGATGGCCTCTGTTTTACCATAAGACTCTGCTGTCGGCGGAACAGAATACATCTCGGCAGTATCAATAAAATTCACACCATTTGCTAATGCATACTCAATTTGCGCGTCAGCATCAGATTGATTGTTTTGAGTACCCCAAGTCATAGTACCCAAACATACACGTGAAACTTCTAAGCCAGTTCGGCCAAGTGGAACATACTTCATTAGATCTACCCTTAAAATTCAAGCAACACATACTAAATATGAAAATATTTACGAAAGGATCAATGTAATAAAATTTTGACCAACAGGCCAGTTTTATCAATAAAAACAATAAGGAATTCAAGCTAAAAACAATAAGGCTTAGGACTATAACCCGCTATTGGTCAGTAAGCAGAGACTCATAACGCTGATCAGTTAGTGTTTTCAGAAAAGCCACAATGGCATCAACTCTCCGATCAGATAACGCTGGTCCTTTTTCCAAATTCACTAAATCAATATTTTCTGACACTTCAGGCTTCGCCCAAAGCTCCCCTGTTTCAGGATTCTCCGTACGACTAGGGTTATTGTATTTGTCGTAAAAAAGCACCACAGTACGAAGATCAGTAAACACGCCGTTATGCATATACGGCCCTGTCACAGCAACATTACGTAAAGAAGGCACTTTAAACTTGCCAGCTTGTTTCTCATCATCAATAGTTGGGTTGTCCAACAAGCCTAGATCCCTTCTGCCATTTTGATGCAAAACATCAGGATTAGCAGGAACACCAATATTACGGTATTCATAGTTGGTGAAGGTTTCCTGAGGATTGAGCTGTGATGTATTCACCTGATGGCATGCATTACAATTCGTAAACTGCTGAGAGAAAAATAGTGTTTTACCAAGCTCTTCCTGAGGCGTGAGTTTCACCTCACCACGCAAAGCGCGATCGTATCTAGAATCAAATGGCATAAACATGGCAGTCATTTCAAAGGACGCAATTGAATCGGTAATGGCTTTATACCCCTTAATAGGGTCATCTAAAACACCTTGCCCATAAACAGCATTAAACAACTCTTCATAGCGTTCGTTTTCTTTTACTCGATCTACTACAGCAGCGCCATCTGGCAATGCCATTTCCAAAGGGTTTAAAAATGGTCCTTCTGCTTGCTCAGACAATCCAGAAGCACGACCATCTAAAAATTGACCACCACGATACTCACCATTAGACATACGGTGGAAAGAAGGCGCAAAAGCAGCATAGGCTGCAGTCGGCGTATTGCGACTACCCATGGATAAGCGATCACTGCCCAGGGAAACGGCACCTAGGAGTGCATCCGGTCTTTTATCTACAAAGCCGTTTGCTATATCGTGGCAAGTTCCACAAGACTGATTACGCTCCTTGGATAAATTAGTATCAAAAAACAGTTGCGCCCCTAATATAGCTTTAGGATCTGTCATGGTAATAGGAAGCTCTTGCGCAGAACTCTTAACTGACTTTTTAGAAACAGCTTGCTTAGGTTCACTGCAAGCAGAGATAAGCAATGAGACGGCAACCACACCTAGAAAGAAACGCAGCATTAGCTTTACTCTTATGGAAAAATTTAATCAGAAACAAGCAAGTAGCGTAAATAATACACCCATGAAAACGTGAGTAAAACAATGCTGTTTAAACAGATAAAATTAAACATAAAAAAGCGCCAAACAAGACCTACATCAATGACCTTGTTTGGCGCTTTATAAATTACTAAAGCTAAGAACTATAATTTTACGCTAATTTTGTTCTGGCAAAGTGACATTTAACTCCAAAACAGAACAGTCGTCCGTATTATCCAGCTGAATCTGCACATCTTCACTGCCTATATTCACATACTTACGGATTACATCAATAATTTCTTGCTGCATCTGTGGCAAATAATCCGGCTGATGACGCTTACTGCGTTCATGAGCAACAATAATCTGTAAACGATCCTTTGCTACTGACGCCGAGCTAGGAGCACTTTTACTTTTAAAATAATCAAAAATTCCCACTCTAACCCCCTAACAAACGCTTGATGAAGCCTTTCTTCTGAATCTCTAAGAAGCGCAATGGACGCTCTTCTCCCATCAAACGATCAACCGCATCCATATAAGCTAAACCAGCTTCAGACTCCGTATCCAAAATGACAGGCGTACCTTGGTTAGACGCCTTCAATACGGCTTCCGATTCAGGAATAACACCTAGCAATGGAATCGCCAAGATATCTTCAACATCAGACACACTTAACATTTCACCCGATGCAACGCGCCCTGGGTGGTAACGAGTTAAAAGTAGATGTTCCTCGATTGGCGCTTTTCCATCCTCAGCTCGCTTAGACTTACTTTGTAGAATCCCCAAGATACGATCTGAATCTCGCACAGAAGATACTTCAGGGTTTGTTACTACAATGGCTGCGTCAGCAAAGTACAGTGCCATTTGAGCACCCTTTTCAATGCCCGCTGGAGAGTCACAGATAATATAGTCAAACTCTTTGGAGAGCTCCTCAAGGACCTCCTGTACACCTTCAATGGTCAACGCATCTTTATCGCGTGTCTGGGAAGCCGGCAAAATAAACAAGTTCTTCGTACGTTTGTCTTTAATCAAGGTCTGAGACAGAGTCGCTTCCTTGTTTATGACATTCACAAAGTCATAAACAACACGTCGTTCACAACCCATAATCAAGTCTAAATTACGCAAACCTACATCGAAATCGATAATGACCGTCTTATGACCCTTCAACGCAATACCAGTCCCAATAGCGGCACTGGATGTTGTCTTACCGACACCGCCCTTGCCTGAGGTGACTACTATAATTTTTGCCAATTCCATATCCCCCAATAAATTCACCTGAATTTATCCAAATAATTAAATGAATAATAATCTTAAAGCGGTACGATTTCTAAACTATCGTCAACTAATAACACTTGCGCACTGTCTTTCCAAACGATATTTTGCAACGCATCACTCAACATAAAATTACCAGCTATGGAAACCAGTTCAGCCTCCATGCTTTTACAAAAGATTCGCGCCTCTACATCGCCTTTTACACCTGCTAACGCTCGCCCTCTTAAGGCGCCATAAACATGAATATTGCCATCGGCCAACACTTCTGCCCCCGCACTGACTTGTGCCAACACGATCAAATCACCCTCAGCGTAAACCTGCTGACCGGAACGAATAGGCTTAGTAATGACCTTAGTTGATTGAGGCACAAGACGTTCTTCTACAACGGTTTTCACCACCACATCAGGGCTTGATTCTTCTTTAACAGTGGGCGCAATATTAATTGGGCGCGTTTTACTGGCAGGCAACAATGGAATAGTGACAGAGGCGCTCCAAACAGGCAGGTTATCCGGATCACACCGCCAACCAATCACCCCAAGACCCAACGCACTCACAGACTGAATTAAAGCTTCAAATTCACCCACAGTCACGCCTCGCTTCATTTTCGATATATCGACAATGATTGGCGCTTGATTAAAAAAATGCGGGACTTGATCAATTTTTTCCTTTAGATGAAACACAATACCATCTAAAGAAAATGTCTGAATTTCCAACAAAACCGTCGTAACGACACTTCCTTTAAGCCGGAAGCCTGAGTCTGTCATGCAAACTGTCCTTTTTTAATACCTTTAATGACCATAAATACATTCTAACCACACTGAAATCTCATCATCAGCATTGAAAGTTCATTCTATCAAGCTAAAAGATTAAAGAAAGTCAGTGCAACACTCTCTTTACACTAAGGAAAACACTTAACTGCTCCCTTATAGTGCTAAGGATAACGCAAAATGCTCAATAATGAACGAAAGATTAACCATTTGATTTAGTTAATATTTTACAACTTACTTACATACTTGTTCCCATTAATCTGGGGAAAACTTTTGCACCATAACAACCCAAAAAAAAAACTTACTCCTCAACCGCATGAACCGCAAATTCAGCTCCAAGACGACTGACGCCTAAACCACTTTGTTTTGTGAGTTTGATTTGTACCGGAATACGCTCTTTTAGAGCGCTAATATGGCTGATGATACCAATGGTTTTACCGGAAGAATGTAAGTTATCCAAGGCATCAAGAGCAGATTCCAATGTCTCGCTATCCAATGTGCCAAAGCCTTCATCCAAGAACAAAGAATCAATACTGGTTTTATGGGAAACCAAATCAGACAATGCCAATGCCAATGCCAAACTTACTAAGAAAGATTCACCGCCAGACAGCGTCTTAGTATCTCGCGAGGCATTTGCTTGCCAAGTATCCACCACAAGCAAAGACAAAGCATCTTCGTTGCGCATTAATTGATAACGACGATGCAAAATGTCCAAATGCTGATTAGCCAAATAGACCAAATGATCCAAGGTTAAACTTTGCGCAAAGCGGCGGAACTTGGCACCATCTGCCGAACCGATCAGATGATTCAAACGCTCCAAATGTATGAAAGCCTCTCGACGCGCCTCTAGTGCTTCCTTAGATTTAGCCACTTGCTCCCTACGCTGTGTTTCTTCTTGAATCTGTTGACTAATAACACCCCATTGACGATGTAACGCTTGGCGCTCTGTATCGAGCTGAATGTATTTTTCTTCTAGTGCCTCAAGAGAAATGGCGTCAAACTCCGCATTACCAGATTCTTCGCCTTCAAGAGCAACAAACTCAGACTTTCTTTCAATATGTTTAGCTAAAGATTCTTGAGATTGATTAAACAATGTTTGTAGTTTAGAAACAGCCTCTTGAAGATGTTTAAGTGTTGCTTGGCGCTGTGCCATATCTTCTGTGGATAAACTTGCTTGCAGCCAAGCAGCTTCGTCCTCAAAACCTTTCTCGGCTAGGGACTTTTGCCAATGTGCAAGCGCTGCATCATATTCCTCTGCCAAAACTAGACGAGTCTTATTAAGTGCTTCAAGCGACGCCTTGCTGGACGCCAAAGCTTGAGCAAGCTGCTGCCGCTCCGCTTCAATTTTCTCCAGCTCTTGATAAGCATGATCAGCCAAAGATTGCGCTTCTTGACGAAGTTCGCCAACACTCTTATCACCTAACAAGCTATACAGCTGTTTAGTAATATCAGCTAAGCTCGCATCTAACTCATTCACTTTGGCTTGCGCATCATCACGTACTTGCTGACTCTCTTTTAACGTATTATCTAAATTTTTACTTTCATAACCAAGCTGCTCACGCTGCTGCAACAAAGCATCGTAACCGGCTTTGCTGTCGCGCCATTGCTTCATCGCCTCTTGTAACTGGGTCAGCGCATCAACCAAAGACAAATCAAAATAGCTGTCCGGCACACTCGCTTGCTGCATATCATGGCGTAAATTCGCAGTGATTTTTTCTTGCTCATCCTTCTTACTAACAAGATTTTTTTGATGAGTCTCTAAGGTTTGCCACAATAATTGACATTGATTCTGATCTTGTGAAACCTGCTGCTGTGTTGTTTGGTGCTGAACAACCAGGTTCTGCAACTCAGTCTCTAAAGCCAAACGAGACTGGTGCAAGGCTTCAAGTTTAGGTGCTATGTTTTGCAGCGCCAGCCAATCTTGCTCTACATGTTGAACCAGAGCAGAGACTTGTTCTTTATCAGACAGGTTAAAACCTTGATCCTGATTCAACGACGTCAGCCATTCTTTCAGATCATTTTCGGTTGCCAGTAAGCCATCGATCAATTGCTGACGTCGCGTTTGAGCAGATGTTAATTCGCGCTGCATGGATTCCAAGTCTGCCGCCAACTGCATACCCTGGCCTTTCAGACCGTCTAATTCTTTGCCTAATAGAAGAAACTCTTCTTGGCTACCAGAATCTGCTTGGTACAAAGCATTAGCAAGATTGTGCTCTGCTGAACCACACAACGGACAATCATCATGTTCACCTAACTCATTACGTAAATGGGTTAACGCCACAATATGACGCTCCGCCTCGGCAAGTTTTTCAATCGATTTTTGATGACGAAGCTTGTCTTTGTAGGTTTGTCTTTGTTGCTCTAGCTGGCTTTTCTGTTGCTGAATACGGCTTGCCATTGTATTCAGATTCTCGTCCAGCTCGGACAATTGAAACTGTTGATCTTGATATTGATGAAACTGTTTCCAGAGTGACTGCGCATTATACTGAGCACGTTCAGTTTGATGATAACCTTTCTGCCAATCAGCATATTCAAGCTGCGATGATAACGCCATGTAATCATGAACCGTGCTCTGCAATGCTTGCTGACGCTCTTCTAGGCTGGCTTGTTCATGCTCTAACTTAGCTTGATTGTTTCCATGAGCAGAGAGAGCAGCATCATAACTTTTGGTACCTTGATCGATACTGATCTCAAGTTCGGCAATTGCGTGAGTATTTGCCTCTATGCTTTGTGCTTGATGCTGCCAACTGGCCAACTGGTTTTCAATTTTTTCTGGCGATGTCCAGCGGCTTAAAATAGCTTTACTTTCGTCACAGGCTTTATCAATACCCGTTAGCTTCTCAGTCACGTCTTTTAGTTGCGCCTGCTGATTATCGACTTTTTCTGTCGCTTGTTTAAGTCGAGCAAGGCTATCCTGATGCTGATCCTTCACACTCTCTTGACGGGACAAGATCGGCTGAATTTCATCATTGATCTTGTTATTCAAAGCTTCCAAATCTGCTCGCGTACGGGCTAACTTTTCTTTCGCTTGCTCAACGGAATCAGACAATATCTGGCTTTGCTGTAGCTGTGCTTGTTGCATTTCAGAGTATTGACTAACATCCGCCTGATTCTGATCCAAGCGTGATTGTAAACCTTGCTGTTTGTCATAATCTGGCTGTAAAACCTGCGCCGTGAGTGCTTGCTCAAGCTGTCGTTGCTGAGGTGCAAAATCCGCTAACGCCTGCATTGCATCATCGAATTGTTGCTGATATTCAGCCACTTGCTCTTGCAGTTTCTTCTCAGTACGTCTCCACTCCAATACCGCTTGATGTTGCTTTAACGCGTCTGCATTGGCTTTTTCATTTGACTCAAAACTCGACTCGGTCTGCTTTAGCTCAGCAAAAGCGTCATCTGATAATAACTGAGTCTGCTCATTAAACTTCTCAAGCGACGCTATGGCTTGCTTCTCAAGCTTGTGTTTATCAAACACCCACTTCGACACATCACCGTAAATTTCTGTGCCGGTTAGCTCTTCTAACAATTCTGCCCTGTCATTGGCTGACGCATTCAAAAACGCCGAAAAGCCACCTTGAGCCAGCAACATAGACTTGGTAAAACGCGAAAAATCCAAACCAGTGATGTCGGCTATTTTATCGATTTTTTCATTTATCTTAGTGGTAATGATGGTGCCATCACGCTCGCAAAGCTCACAAGTCATCGGCTGCAACTTACCATCGCTCTGACCTCGAGCGCGTCGCTGCCCCCAGAAAGCGCGATAGCCTTTGCCTTTTATTTCAAACTCAACTTCAGCCAAACATTCCGACGTATGACGCGTCATCACATCGTTCTGACTTGGTGACACTTTCAGGCGCGGCGTTTCGTGATACAAAGCCAAACAAATCGCATCCAACAATGTCGACTTACCCGCGCCCGTCGGCCCAACAATGGCAAACACACCAGCGTCGTCAAATGGCGCTTTTGTAAAATCAATTTCCCATTCGCCCTTTAGGGAATTCAAATTCTTCAGGCGCAGTTTGCAAATTTTCATGCTTGCTTCTCCTCGCCATCTTGCTGATGCTCTTCCAGCTCCACCAAGCAAGTATTAAAAAGCTCGGTCAGAGTTTTAGACTCGTCTTCATCCAGTTCTAAATTGGATTTAAGACTCTGCTCGAATACATCACCAACCGTTAATTCCGACAAGGTTTTGCGCGCCTCAAAACCTTCGTTCTTTTTCTCTATCGCACTGCGACGCATCACTCGCAGTAACTCAATCGGTTTGCCTTCAATAACTTCCAGCAAGCGCTTATGCACATCACTCAAATACTCATCAGCAATCACAGTGACTTCCAACCAAAGGGTTTTGTCTTCTGCTAATTCCAAAGCAGTGATCTGTTTAATCACTTCTTTCAAGTTACCCTTCAAACTCGCCATAGGCTGAAAATTCGGAATCGTTACCAACTGAACAGGGTCCACAGGCTCAGCAAACAAATCTTCAACAAAGGTATCTTCACCTAATAAATTGGTATCAAATATCACCACAGTTTTGTCACGCCCTAACTCATCAAAGCTCAACGGAATCGGTGAACCGCTGTAACGAAACCGACCACTTTTACTGATCGGTTGAGCACGATGAATATGCCCAAGGGCAAGATAATCAAACGCTGGGAACACCGACGTCGGTAAGGCCTCCAAAGTGCCCACATAAAGATCACGAACCGACTCGCTTACTTGGCCACCTACTGCCGTTAAATGCCCAGTGCCAATAATCGGCACCGCCGTTTTCAGTGCGTTGTTTTTTTCACATGCAGCGTCAAACACTCGCTGGTAAAAATCACCTATCATTTGCAACAAGCCGAGCTTCTTGTCTTGTTCAGATTGTCCAGCGACGCTTTGCATTACGTCTTTCGGGCGTAAATACGGCACAGCACATACCCAGGCGGCAATATCACCCGTTTTGTCTTTTAGCGGAATAACATGAGAATCGATATCTTCTAGGTTAGCTTGGCTCGACACTTGAGTATCGAGATAGGTCAACAAGCTCTTGGATTCATTTAGCATACTGACCGAATCGTGATTCCCCGCGACGATCACTAACTGACATTGGCGCGCCTTCATGTCTAATACCAACTGATGATACATTTCGCGCGCGTAGCTTGGTGGTGAACCCGTATCGAATACATCACCCGCAATAATCACCGCATCGATAGATTCTTTATCCACCAGCGCCAATAACCAATCGATAAAGGCTTTGTGCTCATCACGGCGGGATTTTCCCATAAAATGCTGACCAAGATGCCAGTCAGAAGTGTGTAGAATTTTCATTTATTGAATCCGTTGAATATAAAAATAAGCATAAAAATAAAAAGGCCAAGTTACCGAACAAAATGCAACTGATTCAGATGGACCCTTAACGGACGTAATAACATCGCCCAATCTTTCGCCGACACGCTTTGTCCATGATAAATAAGTTGTAAAGAAGTACCGCCAGAGCTCGTCAATGCCTCTTGCAGAAAAGCAATTAACGCATCGTCGGCTAAACTAAGCGTCAGGTCAGTATTATCAAACAGAGTAAAATGCCCAACAAAGTTTGGCGTAAAGTCCAACAATGCCTCACGCCAATAAGATTCGAACATGGTATTTCCAGGCGAAGAAATCACCACAACAGGCGCGTCTGCAATGTCCATTTCAAACAACAAACGCCCTTTCCTAACGCCTGTCGATAACTGAACCGCCACCTGATCCTCAGCCGAAAGCGCCAAGGCTCGCAACCAATCCTTTTCGTTTAACTCCGCTTTTTGCAACACCAGTTTCAAAGGCGCACCCGCAGGATTTAAAGCCATACACTCATAAAAATGAGCGTGCTCAAAATTCGCTTCTTCACCTGTTTCTTTAAATGGTAAGGACACAAAAACACGGTCGCCAAAAGAATCATCACTTGGCCCTAACAACACAAGCTCAATAGAATCATCATTAAGGGAAACATTACTTAGAACAGAAAAAGTAGAAGACTCAGCCAGTGTTTGCTGGGTTAATGACATAGACGAAGCAACAGTAGTTTGGCAGGAAAGAATCGACTCGCAATTGCTCGCATCATAAAGACGACACGCACCACAAGCGCCAGCGCGACAACCGTAACGAACATCCGCCCCCTGAGAAAGTAACGACGACAATAAGTTGTCACCCAAAACTGCCTCAAACTGCTCATCATCCAATTCTATCGTCAGCGCCTGTGAATCCATCATCCAACCTCATCTTTGATCTGGCTATTATGACATATTCTGCCTAACTACCTCTCTTGTGTGACACTCAATCGTAGAAAAATCCCATTTAGTTACGATAAGAACAAGTTCATTAGCCTTTCGATTTTATAATAGGTCATTCTTAACTGCGCAAAAACGGAGCTTCCAGCATCATGTCCCGCATCATGCCAAAAGGGCTTAAGTATTTTATGCAACTCCCTGCCCCCTTAAAGCCAATCACTTAACTCGATTATGTTAGCAAAGTATCAACTTTGTGACTTATTGATCCAATCCTGACCAGTTGGTTGACTTTATAACTCTAAGCTTGCTATGTTTTTAATCGTTGATTATGAGTTATGAGCTTTGAAAATATCGTCAACTTTCGATAAGTATCATTTACTAAGACAAGGAGAACGACATGTTAGGCTGGACTGTATTATTGTTAATCATCGCCCTTATTGCAGGGGTTCTAGGCTTTACAGGTATTGCTGGTGCCGCGGCGGGAATTGCAAAAATCATCTTCTTTATTTTCGTAGTATTATTGGTGATTTCACTTGTATCCAGAGCAATCAGAGGCAAAGGGCCTAAGCTTTAACATTGGCTCGCAGACACTTATTTTCATTCAATTTATAGAAAAGGGGCATGCGCCCTTTTTCTATTACTTACCTCACCTATTACCAATTCGAAGAGTTTGAGCACCTTACTATGATCTTTTGAATGTCATAGAGACTAAGTCGGTTTTTCTTCTCTGATAAGCATGTCCAAAAATTTTTCAAATCGCCGCTGCCTAGTTTCAGGTTTCTTCGCACTCATTAAGCCATGAGCAATCGCATAACGACTCGACTTATTAAGCGTTTCAAAAAAGTATTTTACCCTCGGCTGATCTTCCAGTGCAGCTAAAAAGTCTGCAGGCACTTCCATTTCACTCGCTACATAAGCTTTTTCCCAGCGACCGTCAGCTTTCGCTGCGCGAACATGTACAAGCCCAGGCTCCTTCATTCGGCCTTCGCTTATCAAACGCTCCACATGTTCCGTGTTTCTTTTAGACCAAGTGCTTCGTACAGCTCGTGGTGTTATTCGTTGAAGGTAGGATTCATCATCCAATGACTTTTTCACACCATCAATCCAACCCCAACATAAAACCTCCACCACAACATCATTCCAAGAAACACTTTGAACCTCAGAGTTTTTCTTAAATATCTTTACCCACAACTCACTTTCAACCGCGTGATTCACCTTAAGCCACTCATCGAGATCGCTAGGTGTTTCAAATGACATGATTTTTACGGGATTTGGTGAAGGCATTGAATTGGGCTCTTTAATGTTAACGATTAAGCTAAGGGGCGGGCTTTAGCCCGTCCCAGTGAGCGGAGCGAACGGTTTGAACCATTTGTTAGGAATTTACTACATCTAATGCTCTGCTATATTTAGGACATTAATATGTGCGAATGAACTTTTTATTCTTTTAGATTGAATTGGTAGAGTTTTGCATCAGGTAAATACGCTTCTACATATATATCGCTATTCGCTTGTGCCGAGAAGATTTTTTTATTGTTATGGCTGATGCTAAATAAATAACTGCCGTTAGCTGTTTTTGCGGCCCAGACAAAAGCTATATCTTTATTTGTCAATGTCATTGGCTTTTCTTTGCCGGACTCCAATCCAAATAGTCCTGGAATTGATTCATGAGCAAATAGTTCAAATTCAGCGACTTTTGCCACTGTATCTAAAATCTCCCCACGCCAACAGCTTTCAATGCTGATTTCGAGCTTTAAAGCCATTAATATTCCTAACGCTTTTGTTGTGGGGCGGTGAAACGTAGCTAGGTACGAGCGAAGTTTAACCGTCCCAGCACCGCAGGTGCGATCACCAACTATTTGTTAAGGTTTTGGAGGAAAAAGGCCGAGCCACTCTTCAGAATTAACAGCGTTCCAAGTTGCTAGAAAAAATCCAAATTCATCATCTTCCGATCTTGCTCGTTTTAAAACAATATCCTTCACAAATATATTTGACCCAGCTGAAGAGTGAATCATAAAATCTGCACCGTGCTCATCTACAATAACCTTCCAACTGCAATCCTTACTATTAATAATGAAATCCCCATAAAGCTTACTTAACCCATAGATTACATATTTCTGTTCGAGCCTTTGTTCAGAGGGATCTAGCTTCCATGATTTAAATACTTCATCCAATAAGGATGGGGAGATATTCTCACCTTTGGCATATATATTTATTAATTGATGTCCCCAGGAATCAATTTCAGACAACAACTTAATTTCATTTTCAGTCAAATCCCGGACTACTTCGCTATTGGCATTAGAACTCATTACACCTCCCAGTAGAAATATGAATAAATAAAAAAATCTGAGCATAAGAACCTTAACGCCCCCATCATGCGCCGCCGTAGGCGGTCGCATGGATGGGCTTGTTAAATTTTTCTTGCACTGCTCTCAATTTTTCTGATTGATTGATCAATTTGAGCAATACTATCTTCTATTTCTTTTATAGATACGTCCAGTGATTCACTTGGGTTTTCGAATCGTTCAATAACTTCGCGGTATCCAGAGAGCTTATTGAATAAAGATTTGTGTTTATTCAACTGTTCTTTGAGATCTTCGAGACGTTCTTGCTCATGCGGAGCGGTTACGGAATCAGGAATGTATAAATCTGACTTGCGTTTGGTTAAATAATCTACAACTTCATTATATTCTTTCCATGACCTAACAAAATTTATATTTCTAGAATGGTCTCCAAGGATTTCTTTGATCTCATTCTCTTCACTAGCAGGGCAGCAGATTATACGAATAGATTCAAATGGAAATGATAACCCTTCTGGTTTCTCAGTAGGACACAGTCTCCACTCACGTTCCCACATAAAGCCCTGAGATGCGAAATTTTCTAGGAGAGGAGTGGTTAGCGGGTAAAGCCTATCTGAAAGCGTTTGCAGACATTTTGCGAAATTTTCATTTTCGATTTCTAGATTTTCTACGTAATACTTTAAATTTATTATATTCGTTTTAAGCTCATCGTCTGCGTAGACACAAGGACGTACTCCTGCTTTTACAAGAGCACTTTTTGAAAAACCAATTCCAAACATTTGGTTGTCAGACCAACGTCGAAAACTTCTATATCTGAAAAAATCTAGAGCGAAGGTAGGGGACTCAGTAAAACAAACTACACTTGCATTATACTTCCCTTCGTTACTTTCAGGAATACAGGCTTTCAGAAAGCCATTACCCTCACCTATTTCTTCATCAGAAAGTATAGATAATATTTGATTCTTACCCGTCATATGAAATAGAAATGGCGACATGTCCGGTTTTTCAACCGGTGCCAAGTCAAATGTAGGGGTATCTATTTCGTACTCTTTCCAGTACACACTCGAATTATATGGTGGAAGTGACATCTGTACTCTCTGAAAAATTTAACGCCCAAAGCAGTGAGCGCCGCTTTTTGGTGTCCGCTGCCTTTGCTTGTTAAATGCTGACCAGCTCGATGGATAATTCGTGATTAGCTGACAACATTTTGATGAATTTTGAGTCCAAACGGGCTGATAATGATTTAATGCCGACTGGCTCGCTGATAAAAACCAACTTGGATATTCTATTTTCAGTCTCTTGGTATTCATTGTATGCAAGAACTTTAATAAGGTCTTTATAAAATTCATGGTGCGTGTTCTTACCCGAAACTTTTAGCTCGTACGCGACATTAACGCAGTGGTCAACAACATCAATGCGCTCATTGTTTTCCGGTGAAACCTTAACCTCTGCTTCTACCGCATCCTTGCATACAGCTTCTTGCCACTCAGACGATATGCGCTGTGCTGACTTCGTATGCGAAGAAACATCCCCTTCTGAAAGGCGATGCTTCTTATGGATAGAGCGTAAAGACTCGATGATCATTTGCATTTAACATTTTAATAGTGCGCATGCGCGTTTACACATTTCAGAAACTTCCTTATTATCACTATAAGTCACTGACTCTAAAGCCATTAATAGAAATATCAACAAAAGTTAAAACTGGAAAAGCGAGCGTGCGCGTTATTTCATTTATCCACAGCGCGTTATTTATGCTCTGTAGATTCTTGTTGATTGATACTAAAAGACTTTTTTATTTACTGCCAGCCAAAGCGCGCAATACTGCGATTATTTTTCAGGCAAACCGTGCCAATAATCAGTCATCTCGAAAATAAACTGTATATCCGCTCAGTTTTAATCGATGTATAGCGATTCGGTTATTGCAAATTTTAAAAGCATTGAAATTGAAGTATGAAGTCATATCTCCACATAGAAAATCAAAGCTTCGCTTTCAACGGCACATTACGCTTCGCTTATGATTCCCTACAATGAGTTACGACAAAGTCTGTTCGAGGTAACGAATAACTTCGGAGCTAACGCCTGCCAATCACCTTGGTTTGGTTTTGCGTTGAGCATGCGAAACAAGCGCAAGCAAAAGTAATATCAAGGTGATTTAAAGTATACAGCATTGGCATAAGCCAAACGGCGGATCACGGTCGTTCCTCCCTCATCGCGCCCTACTATTAGTAATTCTACCTGCTATGGGGATCTGATTAACGAGAATAAGAGTGACATTCACCTGAGGTAGGCGGTAGTTTCGAAGGGAATGTCACTCGATTCGAGTTGTGTGTGCAGAGTCATATTCCAAACAGGCGCAAGCAAAACCTTTGGCAAACGCCATGGCAATGACGTTGCCATTATTAATATGATTGAACAAGAAAGCAGTTTATAGAAAGTCTTTTCGTACTGGAGTGAAGTTGTCCAGCAAGACGCCCGGCTCTAAACAGCGACAGCCATGCATAACATTTGGCTCTTTATAAAGCGTGTCGCCAGGACCTACAGTTTTGGTTTCATCCCCTATGGTGAACTCAAACTTACCAGACAGTACGTAGGTTAACTGTTCATGTGGGTGATTATGCAGTGGGCCGATGGCATCTTTTTCAAAGTGCACCTCTACTGCCATGATGTGATCTGAATAAGCCATGATTTTGCGTGAAACGCCCGCACCAAGATCTTCCAGAGGGACTTCATTATTGTAAACAAACATAGGATAACTCTTTGCATTATTGTTTTAGATTCTTCTACTATAGCAGCGATAAAACATTATTCAATATTTTTTGAAAAGCCGTTTCACTTATATTTATAGGCGTAAAAAAAGCAGACAATGAAATCGTTCCTGCTTTTTAGATATATTAAATAGCATTACTTCACATAACCTAGTTTTTCAGATGCTGCTACTTTGAGCTGATAAATGGAAGGATTTGGATACCTCAGGGCCAAAACCCTTTTTAAAAGCGCTTTTAATGTCAGCAGTCTATTTGGTAATAAAAAGGCTCGACCCAGCAGCGCATAGGGATTCTGATTAACGAGGATAAGAGTGACATTCACCTGATATCGAAGAGAATGTCACTCGGTTCGAGTTATGTACAAAAACCCAAAAACTTATACTTTTGGAACAGATTCTAAAAGAGCCACAAGTAGTCGCCAAAAATCCCCAACGGAGTCTATCTCCATGCGTTCAGTTGGAGAATGAGCACCACGAATATTAGGGCCGAATGACACCATTTCCATGCCGGGGTATTTCGCGCCGATAATGCCGCATTCTAGTCCGGCGTGGATGACTTTCACATTGGCTTCGTGCCCCATAACTTCTGTGTGAACCGTTAAGAAATGCTTGAGCAAGCCTGCTTTTGGATCTGGACGCCAGCCTGGGTAGCCGTTTTCTAATTTTACCTCAGCTTGAATCAATGAAAACGCAGATTTTGCCACATAAGCAAGGTGCTCTACGGCGGAATCCACAAGAGAGCGCACTAACAAGCAAGCATCAAAGGCTTTTTTGCCATCTGCCGTGTTGCGCAGGTTGATCACGCCAAAGTTGCAGGAGGTTTCTGTTACACCGTCTAGGTCCGCATTCATGCGATGGACGCCATGAGGTGCACAGTACATAGCGTTTAACAAGGCGTCTTTGTCCGTTTCTTTCAGTTCCGAATCTAGTTCAGCGGTTTCTAATGTCACAGTAAGATTCGTTTCCGTAGCGCTAAATTCTGTTTTAGTGGCTTGTTCAAACTCTTCAACAAAGGCAAACAGTTTGGCTTGGTCTTCAGTGCTAACGTTTATCGTCGCTTCTGCATCACGGGAGACTGCATTGCGAAGCGTGCCACCAGAAAAAGCACTTAAACCAAAGTCACAATGCTCTTTCAGTAGGTTTAATAAACGTACAATTAACACGTTGGCACTGGCACGACCTTTGTGAATATCTAAACCAGAGTGTCCGCCACGCAAGCCTGAGATGGTAATTTTGAAGGCTTTTTTGTGGCTATCAGCAGCAATAGCGGAGTATTGTTTTTCAATGTTGATATCCATACCACCCGCACAACCAATGTAGACATCACCACGGTCTTCAGAGTCCAAGTTCAGTAGAATCTTGCCTTTTAGAATACCCTCTTCTAGCTGTAGTGCGCCACGTAAGCTGGTTTCTTCTTCGATGGTAAACAAGGCTTCAATTGGCCCATGGGCTAAGTCAGTCGATTCCAATACGGCCATAGCGGCCGCGACACCTATGCCATTATCGGCTCCAAGTGTGGTTCCTGTTGCATGAACCCAGCCATCGATCACTTGCGTGACAATGGGGTCTTTGGCGAAGTCATGATCAATGTCGGCGTTCTTCTGCGCGACCATGTCTAGGTGACCTTGTAAGACAACGGTTTCTCTGTCTTCCATGCCTTTGGTAGCGGCTTTGCGAATTAATAGGTTCCCAACTGGGTCCACATAGGTTTCATGACCTAACTCAGTCGCCCATTTGATTAGGTGTTCTCTTAGTTCGGCTTCGTGGAAAGAAGGTCGAGGAGTATTACATAGTGTTTGGAAATGTCGCCAAATGGCTGTTGGTTGTAACGTCGTGAGTACTTCGTTCATCGTAATCTCTTATCTTTAAAGTGCGTGTTACTAGTGCTAGCAACACTAAAGAAGACAACCTATCGTGGCAATCGAAATTAAGACTATGCCGATAGAGAAAACGTATGTGAAATAGACGCTTATAAAAAAGACGCCTGATAAAATTTACCAAGGCGTCTGTTTTCATTTACTTACTCAGTAAGCAATTCTGAGTTTATTTTTTCTTAAGCGAACCCGCCGAGAAAGTAACAAATTCTTCAGCACTAGTTGGGTGAACACCCACAGTGTCATCAAAGTCCGCTTTGGTAGCGCCTGCTTTAATAGCGATGCCCAAGCCTTGGATAATCTCGCCAGAGTAATCGCCTACCATGTGGGCACCAATAACTTTGTCGTCGGCATTGTTCACTAATAACTTCATTAGGGAACGAGAAGTACCACCACTTAACGTGTGTTTCATTGGACGGAAGTCGGTTTGATAAACACGGAAGTCTAGGCCTCGTTTTTCTGCTTCTTGCTCGGTTAAACCAACAGTGCCAATCGCTGGCTGGCTGAAGACAGCCGTTGGAATGTTGTCGTAATCAAAATCGACTTCTTTGCCTTCAAACCAATAAGCGATCAACGCCATGGCTTCTTTAATCGCTACTGGGGTTAGCTGAATATTGTCTGTCACATCCCCAAGGGCAAATACACTTTTCGCTGAGGTGGTGAAGTTATTATCAATGATCACGGCACCATTTTTGCCTGTTTTAATCCCCGCTTTATCAAGTGCTAAAGATTCAACATTCGGCACACGACCCGTTGCATATAGAATCAAACCAAACTCTTCTGTATGACCGTCTTTGAAATGCACGGTACGAGCACCATTTGGGTTGGCAGCATCAGTAAGTTCAATGCTTTCAACATCCGTATTCAAGCGCACATCGATACCAGACTTTGCGTACTCTTCGCTGGCAAACCCACGAACGTCTTCATCAAAACCACGAAGTAATTGATCACCGCGATAAGCAAGGCTGGTTTCAACGCCCAAGCCATTTAAAATGCCCGCAAATTCAACCGCAATGTAACCACCGCCCACAACAAGAGCTTTTTTAGGTAGCTCTTCTAAGAAGAACATTTCGTTAGAGCTAACCACCAATTCACTGCCTTGGAACTCAGGAATAAACGGCTTGGCACCAACGGCGATCAAAATTCGCTCTGCGGTGTAAGTTTTGCCATCCACCATGACGGTGTGTTCATCGACAAAGCTCGCATAACCCGTAATAAGTTCAACACCAGCATTACCAAGCAAATTTCCATAAATGCCGTTTAGGCGCTGAATTTCTTTGGTTTTATTATCACGTAAAACAGACCAGTTAAACTCTAAACCTTTATGAGACCAACCAAAGCCAGCCGCTTCATCAAAGCCATGACCGTATTCTGAACCATAAACAAATAATTTTTTCGGTACACAGCCAATGTTCACACAAGTTCCACCTAAAGCACTGCCTTCGGCAACCGCCACTTTATAGCCTTTGGATGCCGCAACACGGCTAGCACGCACACCACCAGAACCGGCGCCAATAACAAATAAATCGTACTGATAAGACATTCTTAGTCTCCAAAATCATTCATGATGTAATATGAGAGCAGTTTAACAGCCCTACCCTCTGAGAAGAAGGCAGAACCAAAAATAGAGATACTGTAGATATTCATTTCTCTTTAGATACACATAATGAACATAAAAAATGTATCGTTAAAGGCTACTACGGTACCATTAAACAAACGATAACCTTACCAACAAATCTCAGCAAAAGATCATACTACAAGGAAGTTACATGCCCGATTTCATTACCCTAGTTTACATCGCCATCATGGCGTTTTACTTTTTTCAAAAAGACGATGGGAAGTCATTCTTCATTATAATGGCGTTACCATTTATCCCGCTCTTTAGTGACGATTATTGGCTTTGGCTACCATTAAGTGCGGCGTTAAGTGTCGTGCTCTTAATTATTGAGGGGTACAAGGCAGGTCCGACCGCTGGCGGTGCTGTGGTTGCTTTTTTCTTTTTCTCTATCGGTGCCTTTGGCGTTAGTATCGCCATTAAAACAGCATGGACATTCCTTTCGAACTTCAGCTTTTCGACTTTTCATTTAAATAATCCACTGAGTTATGAATGGCCAACTTATGTGATTGTTTTATACGGGCTCGCAGTTGTTCTTTCTCTCCTGACTATTTTTCGCAGCAACAAAGAAAGTTTAGAGTTAACACGCATCCATATTTCTGCCTTTGCCTTTGCTGCTTTGCCACACTTTTGCGGCTCATTCCTCTATGGCATGGCACTAAGTTTAGGCCTATTTGCAATATTGTTTTTACTCGCCGTAATCAGAAAAATAAACCCTGAGCAACGTTTCCTATTTGCCTACACCACGTTAGGCATCATTCCCGGAAGCTTTCTACTAAAGGGTATCATAGTCGCCTTTTTTTAAATTATCGATGTCGTCCTCATCGGATTATCAGCTCAGGCTTTATAAGAGACAAGACAATCTATAGCAATGGATAGGTAAATCCCTTTATGACTCCTACGCAACTGGGTATCATTAAGAAAATTCGCTATGGAATCATTCACATGAAATTTGTCTCTTTTAATATCAATGGCTTGCGTGCTCGTCCACATCAAATCGAAGCTTTAGTAGAGAAACACGCGCCAGATGTCATTGGCTTGCAAGAAATTAAGGTCCACGACGACGCTTTCCCTCACGAAATTCCTAAGTCTGTTGGCTATCACGCTTACTATTACGGACAGAAATCTCACTACGGCGTTGCTATTTTTAGTAAACAAGAAGCCACTAGCGTTGAGTACGGTTTTCCAGGTGATGATGAAGAGGCACAACGTCGCATGATCATTGCTACTTTTGATACGCCGCAAGGCCCAGTGAAAGTATTGAACGGCTATTTTCCTCAAGGTGAAAGTCGTGACCATGAAACTAAGTTTCCCGCAAAACGGAAATTTTATGCGGACCTAATGGAATACCTTGCCGCGCATTCTCCTGATGAAAAGATCATCGTTATGGGCGATATCAATATTTCCCCAACGGATCTGGACATCGGCATTGGCGAGCCAAATGCAAAACGCTGGTTAAGAACTGGTAAATGCAGCTTTTTACCCGAAGAGAGAGAGTGGTTTAAAATATTGGCAGACTGGGGTTTGACAGATACCTACCGCCAGCTTAACCCTACCAAGAATGATCGTTTCAGCTGGTTTGACTATCGTTCGAAGGGATTTGAAGACACACCTAAGCGTGGCCTAAGAATTGATGTGATTATGGCTTCGAATGGTCTCGCCCCTTACTTAACCGATTCCGATGTGGATTACGATTTACGTGCACTTGAAAAGCCATCGGATCATGCTCCAATTTGGACTAATTTCGACTTAGACAAATAAGCCAATTAGTCGCGGTCATTGTATGAATAACGTACAAAACAATATAATGACCGCCCTACTTGATAAGAGCCACTATCAAACAGCAGTACTACCCTATTTATCCACAGAGAATGTGGATGAATTTACTCTTTATCGCACTAAGTCGGATGCGAAAATACTAACGAGAGCACGATCATGAGCAATGAATACCTCACCATGGAAAATATGGCAAAGCAGTCCGCCCAGGCCGCTACGTTTCTGAAGGCACTCAGCAATGAAAATCGCCTAATGATCTTATGCCACATTCTTGATCAAGAACTTTCCGTCACAGCACTAAACGAACACCTTCCATTAAGCCAGTCTGCATTGTCTCAGCATCTTGCAGTGTTAAGAAAAGATGGCTTAGTTAGCACTCGACGTGAGTCACAGACCATTTTCTATAGCATTGGAGACAACAGAGTCAAAGAGATGATTCTGACCTTACATCAACTCTTTTGCCCAACACTCTAACTCAATATTAGAGTGTGGTTGAGCTACGCACCTTCATAAAATCCCGTTATTAAACTCGCCAGCCATTCTGGTTGCTCTAATGGCAACATGTGACCACACGCTACCATTCTGACATCAAATCGAGACACGCTTGTCATCCTGTCTATCGTCTCTTTTGAAATTAACCCATCATGTTGCCCTAGGGCGAAACACAGAGGAAAATGCACAGTTTCAAGCACTGACAATACATCAGGGCGATCTAAACTACTTTTAAGTTGCTGTATTAGCACCTCTTCGCCCAGTGTTTTGTCCATGTCTTGAATTAAGCTGATCAAAATGTCATTGGTTTTATTATTCTCTCCCAGCATAGCAACCGCTTTTTTTCGCGGAATACCACGATACCCTTGGGCAGCGACCCAATTTAAGGCCACTTCACGCTGCTTCCGCTCGCTGTCTAATAGAGCTGTTGCCGTATTAGACAAAACCATTAGACGATTAATACGCTCTGGGTATTTAACCGAAAAACGACTCGCAAGGTATCCCCCCATAGAAAAGCCTAACAGGTCTATTGGCTTATCAGGCAAGGATTTCGCCAAGGCGTCCACAATAGACTCAAGGCTTTCTTCCATTGGGATAGCAATATGATGCAAAGTAATAGAGCGACCTAAAGCCTGTTGTGTGAAGCCCCAGAGCCGATGATCACACATGGTGCCTGGTAAACAATAAATTTCCACTACCGTCTCAACTTAGAATCAGTCAATTAAAAATGGGTATCACGAATTCGCATATAGCTGGCAAACCTTGGAACCCCGCGTTCGGTAAAACCATGATATTTGTAAGTAATAATCTCTCCAACTTTTGGCGGATTTTCTCGTTCCGCATCCGTAAAGCCTGTACCTATTTTAAAGCGCAACCCTGAAGGCATTTTCACGACTAAAGAACCCATCACATCTTGGTATTTACCCGATCCTTTTAATATTTCCACCACTTCTGCCTCGGCATCCATATGAGGTTTTAGCTTCAAGAGATTATCAGTACGCCCAGATTCAAAACGTGCAAGCTTGCGCTGCAACATCAAGCCTTCTGCCCCTTTGTCCGTATAAGACGACAATAATTTATTCAACTCGTCGGTCGTGTTTACAGAAAATTGCTCAACAGGTAAAACATGAGGAAGATTAAGGTCAGTAACGATGGCGGTATAGCGCTGGTAACGCTCATAAAAGGTGAATAAACGCGCTTTATCAGGTGCATCAAATACCATGTAATAGATATTACGCCACTCACTGTCTATTGGAACCTGCTTACTCACAGTGGACATGATGTAAGCAAAATCATTGCGCTTTGACCACAGTTCGCCATCTAACCAAACTGGTGGCAATTTTTCGGTAAACCATGAAGGCGCATTGATAACGTTGCCTTGGCGAGTTAATAACTCGCTTCCTGTCCAGATTCCACGAATCCCGTCGTATTTTTCACTGACTAAGTAATCTTGTATTTGAGTGTCATCCGAGTACACCTTCGCCAATTGAACATCAGGCTCAGCTAGGACAAACAGGGGAAGTAACAATACACAGACTAACCATTTTTTAAATATAAACATGACTCACTCCATTGATAATAAAAGCGCTATTCCTTAGCACTCATTAACGCTATACGATTTTATTTCTATACGCAAATCCACTTTTAAAACCCGTAAAAAAAGCCCATATTTGCAAGCAAATATGGGCTTAGACTATAACTGTTTAGGTATAGATTTTACTTGCTTAGCTGCACGATCAGTTTGTTCATACGGCTAACAAAAGTCGCTGGATCTTCCAACTGACCGCCTTCAGATAGAGTCGCTTGTTCAAATAACAACCACGCCATATCTGCAAAACGATCTTCATCCGTTTCAGCATCCATTTTCGCCACAATTGGATGATCTGGGTTCACCTCAAGGCTAGGTTTAGACTCTGGTAACTGCTGACCTGCTTGCTCAAGCAAACGGCGCATTTGCAGACCCATATCGTATTCACCAACAACCAGACAGGCAGGCGAGTTAGTCAAACGGTCTGTGCTGTTAACTGCTGTGACTTTAGATTCAAGAACAGACTTCATGCGCTCAAGAAGCGGCTTAATTTGCTCTGCCTTTTCTTCTTTTTCTTTTTTCTCTTCTTCGTTTTCAGAGTCTGCTAGGTCTAGCTTACCTTTAGTGACATCTTGGAATTGCTTACCTTCAAACTCTTGCAAAGAAGACATCATCCATTCATCAATACGATCACTCAACAACAAGACTTCAAAACCTTTCTTGCGCAAGATTTCTAAGTGTGGGCTGTTTTTTGCCGTGTTATGGCTCTCAGCGTAGATGTAATAGATTTTATCTTGACCTTCGCTCATGCGCTCGATGTAGTCAGCCAAAGACACAGTCTGCTCAGCGGCATCCGTGTTTGTAGAACTGAAGCGTAACAAGCCGGCAATTTTGTCTTTATTGCCCATGTCATCTGCTGGACCTTCTTTGATAACGTTACCAAACTCGTCCCAGAATTTTTGGTAATCTTCTGGTTCGTTCTTCGCCATCTTGCCTAGCATGTCTAGCACACGTTTCGTCAATGCTGAACGCATAGAATCAACCGCATGGTCGTTTTGCAAAATTTCACGAGACACGTTCAAAGACAAATCATTTGAGTCCACTACACCTTTCACAAAACGCATGTAAGGAGGTAGGAATGCTTCTGCTTCATCCATGATAAATACACGCTGAACGTATAATTTTAGGCCGCGTTGCATATCACGATTCCAAAGGTCGTAAGGCGCTTTGGATGGAATGTACAACAAGCTTGAGTATTCCAACTTACCTTCTACTTTGTTGTGAGACCACTTCAAAGGTTCTTGGTAATCGTGAGAAATGTGCTTGTAAAATTCTTGGTATTCTTCATCAGTTACTTCGTTACGAGGGCGAGTCCAAAGCGCTTTTGCAGAGTTAACTGCTTCATATTCTGGCGCTTTATTTTCTTCCACTGGCTTAGGGTTGCCCTCTTCATCCATTTCTGGATAAACCGGCTTTTCCATTTCAACAGGGATAGAAATATGGTCGGAATACTTAGTAACTAAATGGCGAAGACGATGGTTATCAGCAAATTCAGCCTCATCTGCTTTAAGATGCAAAATAATGCGCGTACCGCGTGAATCTTTATCAATGTTCTCGATAGTAAATTCGCCAGAACCATCCGATCCCCAACGAACCGCTTCGTCTTGCGCAGCACCTGCACGGCGCGTTTCCACAGTTACTTTATCTGCAACAATGAACGCAGAATAAAAGCCTACACCAAATTGACCAATTAATTGGCTGTCTTTTTTCTGGTCGCCGCTCAATTGCTCTAGAAAAGAAGACGTACCGGATTTTGCAATCGTACCTAGGTTAGCAATCGCTTCGTCACGGGACATACCTACACCGTTATCATCGATAACAACCGTATTCGTTTCTTTATCAAATTCAATACGAACACGTAAGTTTGGGTCTTCTGCTAGAAGGTCTGCGTTAGCGACAGACTCAAAGCGAAGCTTATCTACCGCATCGGATGCGTTCGAAATAAGCTCTCGTAGAAAGATCTCTTTGTTGGAGTACAAAGAGTGGATCATCAAATGAAGTAGTTGTTTAACTTCCGTTTGAAACCCTAACGTTTCTTTTTGAGTATCAGTTGCCATGTTGTAACTTGCTCCTATTTGAATGAACCTTCGGACAAAACCAAAGGCGTATTTCGTTTCACTTGTGCCTCATAGATAAAGCCTCTTGGAGCAATTTCAAGAGGCTAACTCACTAAAAGAAGTAAAAAAGTCACAATAAGTTTATGGATATAAACAAGCTAAAGGTATTCAGGAAGAAATAGCGAAGACGCCTGATCAATTTACGATCAGGCTTTAGATACTTTTTCGAACCAAGGTCAAACCATCACCAATAGGAATGAGCGATAGCTCAACTTCCGTATCTTCATGAATGGTTTTATTCAACTCACGAACTATTCTGGTGTCTTTATCGGTAAAGGCTTCATCCGCAACATTCCCCCACCACAAGGTATTATCAATCAACAAACAACCACCTGGACGCAATAATTTCTTGGCTAACTGATAATAAGCTAAGAGGTTTTGCTTATCTGCATCGATAAAGATGAAGTCGAACGTTTCGCGCTCAGTTTGTGATAAAGCTTCCATGACTGACAAAGCTTTATCACAAAAAGTCGTTACACGATCCATCACGCCCGCTTGATCTAAATAACGAGCCGCAATATCTAGCCACATCTGCTTTTTTTCGATCGCAATAAGCCTTGATTCTTTTGGCATCGCCATCGCCATAGACAAGGTGCTGTAGCCCGTAAAAACACCAATTTCGAGGAGCTTTTTTGGTGCCTGCAATTTGACCAACAAGGCCAAAAACTGGCCTACTTCTGGCGACAACTGCATACGCGCCATATGATACTGAGCCGTCTCACGGCGCAAAGCTCTTAATAAATCATCTTCACGTACGGATACATCAACTAAGTACTGGTACAGCCTGTCATCAACATTAACGGTACGATTAACAGGCTTATCATCTTCAGGTAAAGGTTTGGGGAAATTAGGAAGCATGAGATTTCATAACGAGTCCGCGGCTCAATGTTTTAAAAGTTTTAGAACGGAATTCGCGGCGATACAGTACCGCCACCACCATAACACTCGCCGCCATACAGAAATATGGGCCAAGGAACCAGCCACAAAACGCCATTGCAAAATAAAACGCACGAAGCCCGTAATTGAATTGATTGGCTGCTAGACTACAAATTTGAGCCATGTGCATTGCGTATAATTCACGCTCACTGTCTTCTATACCGCGCTCTGTCGCAAGTGGCGCGCTGCCAACTAGAACAGAACAAAAATTATATTGCCTTACAGACCATGTGAAAGTGAAAAATGCATAGGAGAAGATGGCCACCAGAATGATAATTTTCAACTCCCACTCTTGCTGACTCATCGGCGCCAGAAGGTAAAAATCCGATAAAATACCAATCGCTTTTTCAGAATAATTAAAGGCAGTAAATAAGCCAGCAATAATCAATAGGCTACTGGAAGCAAAGAACAAGCTGCTTCGCTCTAAATTCGCCATCACTGACGCGTCGGCAATTCGGTTATCTCTTCTTAGAAGCCTAGACATCCAAGCTAAACGAAATTGGTGAAGCACACTCACTAAGCAAGAGCGACGCTTGGAATTATATTGGGCATAAAAAGCGTACCCCCACCAACAAGCAAAAAAGACAAAAAACGTGGCAAGATCAAGGGGGTTTAATAGCAAATAGACGGAATGACTTTCCATATTTAAACTCTGCAAGTATAACGATTTAGGGTAACAATATTAGATCACTTTTCACTTTATATGTCCTCGTTTCTGTTTATAAAAAACAGCAAGCGCCATTAAGAGAATAATTATAAACACTTCATCGAAAACACTTGCATCGACTGAAAATATAGGTAATATCTCGCCCGTCAACACGACATGCGGATGTGGTGGAATTGGTAGACACGCTGGATTTAGGTTCCAGTGCTTCACGGCGTGAGAGTTCGAGTCTCTCCATCCGCACCATTTATTTTCTTTTTACCCCTCGTGCAATCAAAGCCAAACTTCACTTTTAATTTTTTCACACTACCCACCTAACCATAACTCTAAAACACAATAAAAAAACCGAACCCATTGCTGAATTCGGCTTTCTCTAGATAAAGTTTAATCTCTAATTATTTCAATTTCCAAGAGACTTGCTTGCCAGCAAAGAAAGGCACTATTGGCTCGCCGTTTGGTAAAGTGATATTGTTTGGCACTTCCCAAGATTCACGAACCAAAGTCACTGTTTCTGTATTACGCGGCAAACCGTAGAAGTCAGCCCCATAGATACTCGCAAAGCCTTCTAACTTATCAAGAGCATCTAGCTCATCGAATACTTGCGTATAAAGCTCAAGCGCAGACCAAGCACTGTAACAACCTGCACAGCCACAATCAGATTCTTTGCGATGCTTCGCGTGAGGTGCTGAATCCGTTCCTAGGAAAAACTTAGGTGAACCAGATTTAACGACAGCTCGAAGTGCCTCTTGGTGGGTACTACGCTTAAGCACAGGCAAACAATAGTTATGTGGGCGAACACCACCATCCAGCATATCATTTCGGTTTAGCAACAAATGCTGAGGCGTGATCGTTGCTGCCACACCATCACGAGCCGCCAATACGAAATCAACCGCGTCTTTCGTTGTAATGTGCTCGAATACCACTTTAAGATTTGGCACGCGCTCTACAATATTAACCATATGTTGATCGATAAATTCTTTTTCACGGTCAAAGATATCAACATGCTTTTGAGTTACCTCACCGTGAATAAGCAATAACATATCATTGTCAGCCAAAGCCTCAAACACAGGGTAAAGTGATTCCAACGAGCTCACGCCAGAATCCGAATTAGTCGTCGCGCCTGCAGGGTACATTTTAGCCGCCAAAACACCCGCTTTTTTGGCCTCTTGAATATCTTGAACACTCGTTTTATCTGTTAGATAAATCGTCATAATTGGAGTAAAAGAGCTACCTTCAGGGCGTGCCGCTAAAATGCGTGCCTTATAGCTCATTGCTAAATCTGCCGTGGTGACTGGCGGAACCAAATTAGGCATCACCACCGCACGCTCAAAACAACGTGCTGTTGCTGGAACAGTTTCAAGCAACATCTCTTGATCACGAAAGTGTAAATGCCAATCATCTGGCTTGATAATAGTAATTTCGTTCATTGTTTACCTACTGTGTGTTTTCAGATGAAAAACTGTATAAAGAATTATCAATCAATCCATTAGTATAAATTTGTACGTACGCTTTCAATCGACGCTCTAATTGCCCAAGATCAGCCTGAACCACTTGGCCTGCTGGTTTCATGAAAGTAGCAGGCAAATCACCCACCTCAACAGGCAGATTTTCTTCCATCGACAATTTGACATACTTACCTTGCGATAATAACCAATAAGAATCTTCTTCTTTTATAACGGCATCCGCTTGGCTGTTTTGAGTCAGTAAAGAACGCCCAAAAGGTAATACTTTATCCTGCTCAGGAAGGTTCAAATAATCTATTATTGTGGCTGGAATATCTATTTGTTGAGCAACCTCACTAATAACACCCTGCTCAATATTATCGTCTGGCTGATATAAAATAATAGGGATTTGATGTCGCCCTAAGGAAGACGCAAATCGAGGATCAAAGTTATCCGACGTATGATCAGCGGTAAGAACAAATAAAGTGTTTTTGTACCAATCTTTTTTGGCTGCCGACTCAAAAAACTTGCGCAAAGCCATATCAGAATAGCGAACAACTCTATGCATAGGAATATCACCCTCAGGAATACTGTCTTGGTATTGCTCAGGTAAGTTATAAGGAGGATGAGAGCTAATAGTAAAAATCCCAGACATAAAAGGCTTAGGCAACTTGTCTAGCTCATCCACAGCAAACTGCAAAAATGGCTCATCATATATCCCCCACTGCCCATCAAAATGAGATGGGTCTGGGTATTGATTTCGGCCAAAATAGTGATCAAAGCCAAAACGGTATGTTGTATTATCAAAATACATACTGCCATTTTTTGCTCCATGAAAAAAAGCAGTACTATAGCCATACGACTTCACTATCTCACCTAGCCCATAGGTCGTGTTAGATTGATAGGGTGATCTCATGTAGGCTTCAGACATTAACGACGGTATACCAGCCAGTATAGAAGGTACCGCTTCTATTGAGCGCCTTCCATTAGCAATACCATTAGGAAAAAAGCGTCCTTTTTCTGCAAGCTCTTGAATAAATGGTGCATAAGATTTTATCCCATACGGCGGCCCCAAATACTCAAGCCCAAAACTTTCTAGTATTAAAATAACGACATTTTGCTTATTTATCTCACTAATATCTTTATTTCTTGTTGCTCCTGCTGCCTTCCCATTCTCAAGTACTTCTCTGATGTCATCTTCAGACTGGAAATAATGAACTCTTTCTAAATCCTCAGCATCCTCTTTTAATATGCTGAAAGGCGTATTTAACACCAAACCACCCAGACTACTAGAAGGATAGCTGTAAGCATTTAGAGCGCGAATAGGCTTAGACTGAAAGCCTCCTCGACCAGCAACTATAAAGATCAAGACCAACAAAAAACAGAGACAAAAAACCAACAGCCAATGCATATAAACAGCCTTTAATTTTCTTGCTATTTTTCGAAAAGCCGCGATATAGAACCAAAGAATAAAAATACTACCGACAAGGTACCACCAATAGACAAAAATCAACTCAGGTAGCTGAGAAACGACATCATTTGCCATAGAAAAAACTTCTGGACCACTACGACGACCAGTATAAGGGAAATAAACAGTATCGATGAAGTTAACAACAATTGCAGATACGTTGACCACAAATAAGTAGCCATATATCAACTTCATATTCGCACCTAATAAAATGCGGAACCATATTGATATCAATAACAGCAGTAGAAGAGGAGCATTTAATAAAGCAATGGCAGCTAAATCAAACCGTAAACCATGTAATAGAGCAAGAGAGATATCACCGACTGGTTCACTAATAAAATAGCCTGAGTTAACAGCTAAGAAATAACATCTTGTGACGATGTATCCTATGAGGACAAAAAGCAAACCCATACCAAAAAAGAGAAATGGCGTTATATTAATTTTCTTTCTATTCAAATGAGGTGCTCTTTCCATATCAAACCTTATTAAAGCCTTATCAAAATTGGAGCTGTATAATACAAAAAAACCGAATCTATCACTAGATTCGGTTTTTTTTAATCACATCTAAAACAATTGATTAACCGTCTTTACGTGGCGTTCTAGGACGGCGCTCTGCACGATTATTATCACGATCACGACCACCGGCTGGACGACGACGCTCACCACCATTAGATGGGCGGCGATCACTGCCACCAGCAGGACGCTTGCGAGTAGAAGGAGATGCTGCACGCTTATTCAGCTCGTCTGCATTTTCTAATTTCGCAATGTCTGTACGCTGACCACAAATACGTGTTTTGCTCAACTTACCCAAAACATCAGCGTTTAGGTTGGTTGGCAAATCAACGGTAGAGAAATCTTCATAAATTTCAATGTGGCCGATGTAGCGGCTTTCAATATCCGCTTCGTTAGCAATGGCACCTACGATGTTACCTGGTTTAACACCAGCGTTGTAACCGACTTGAACAACGAAACGTGTCATTGAAGTACTAGGATCATCTTTCAATGGCATAGCTTCAGCAGTAACCGGACGAACTTTACGCTCGCGAGGTGCACGATCACCACGATTATTTTCACGGTCATCACGACGTTCACGGCGCTCTTGGCGAACTTCCATTTCAGACAATAGCAATGGCGTTTTGCCTTGAGCCATATGCGCTAAAGCAGCAGCCATTTTCAATGGATCAACTTCGTTTTCTTTCTGGTAGCTTTGAACAAGCTCCAAGAAGAAATCAAGATTTTCGTTATCCATCGCATCTGTAATTCTTTGCTTGAAGCGATTAACACGATGCGCATTAATATCTGAAGCAGTTGGTAATGTCATGCTTTCGATTGGCTGACGAGTTGCACGTTCAATAGCTTGCAACATACGACGCTCACGGTGAGCAACGAATAAAATTGCAGTACCAGAACGACCAGCACGA
Organism: Marinomonas foliarum; assembly: GCF_003337275.1. Taxonomy (GTDB): domain Bacteria; phylum Pseudomonadota; class Gammaproteobacteria; order Pseudomonadales; family Marinomonadaceae; genus Marinomonas; species Marinomonas foliarum. The sequence continues at coordinate 49,598 of NZ_QPJQ01000032.1, forward strand.
CCAGTACGACCGATACGGTGAACATAAGATTCAGTGTCGTATGGAATGTCATAGTTAACAACGTGACTTACACGCTCTACGTCCAAACCACGTGCTACAACGTCAGTCGCTACAAGAATGTCAATTTGACCTTTCTTAATACGATCAACTGTACGTTCACGCAAATTCTGGCTAATGTCACCATTTAAGGCTTCACAAGCGTGACCACGAGCCGTTAGCTTTTCAGCCAATTCAACCGTTGCCGCTTTAGTACGAACAAAGATGATCATGCCATCGTGTTCATTCATCTCAAGAATACGAGTCAAAGCATCTAGCTTATGTAGACCGCTTACTGGCCAGTATTTTTGAGTAATTGTCATTGCCGTAGAAGTTTTGGTAACAATTTTAACTTCTTTAGGATTGTTCAAATGGCGGTTAGCTACCTGACGAATCACTGCAGGCATAGTTGCAGAGAACAAAGCAATTTGACGAGTTGATGGTGTTTGCTCAAGAATCCATTCGACATCGTCAATGAAGCCCATGCGTAACATTTCATCTGCTTCATCAAGAACCAAGGCTTTAAGGCCATCTAGTTTTAATGTTTTACGACGAATGTGGTCCATAACTCGACCAGGCGTACCAACAACAACTTGAACACCACGTTTTAGCTGGCGAAGTTGAGTGTCGTATGACATGCCACCGTAAATTGGCAGAACATGAAAATCTGGAAGATTACGAGCGTAACTTTGAAATGCTTCAGAAACCTGAATAGCAAGTTCACGAGTTGGAGCCAAGACAAGTAATTGTGTCGTTTTATCTGTAACGTCAATGCGAGACAACAACGGAAGCGCGAACGCTGCTGTCTTACCAGTACCCGTCTGCGCTTGCCCCAAAAGGTCTCGACCTTCTAATAGATATGGAATACTTTGCGCTTGGATAGCAGATGGTTGCTCGTAACCTAAGTCAGCAACCGCTTTAAGAACAGGGGCGATTAGACCCAACGAATCAAATGTAGGCTGAGTATCAGCGTCAGACATGTAAATTAGTACCTTTTTTTGGTGAGGATAAGGCCTGTAACCATTTACATGCCTTAAAGAAATTCTCGGAGGAAAAACTGATCGCGAAGTATATACAAAAAAAGCAAAATACGCTAGTAAAATTACAAAATAGATTCTATTTCACAGCAAGCTTCGATTGCTTTTAAAGCTTAGATTTACTCGTTTCTGAGTCTATTAGAGTTACCAGCCAACGCATTTTTGGGTTGGCCTCGAAAGCCAACTTCATAATAATAGTCAATGGAATAGAAAGCAGCATCCCCACTGGACCAAAAACCCACCCCCACAGCAGCAAGGATAAAAACACAACTAAGGTCGACAACCCTAGGCCTCGCCCCATATAGCGTGGCTCAATCATATTACCTACGATCAAATTCACCAATAAAAAAGACCCTGCTACTAAACCAGCAGATAAGCTGCCAAGTTGAACAAAAGCAAGCAGTACAGCTGGAACAGCAGCAATAATGGAGCCAATATTAGGAACAAAATTTAGAAGGAAAGCGCAGACACCCCACAAAATTGGGAAATCTACACCCAACACCCACATAAGTAAGGTAATCAAAACGCCAGTAAACATACTCACTAAGGTTTTTATTACCAAGTAACGATTAACTGATTTGATGAATGAGTCAAACTTATCTAAGGATTTAGAAGCATCACTAAATGCCAAGGTCAGCTTCTTAGGTAATTCAACAGCCTCAAAGAGAATAAAGATCACAATCATCACTACCAAGACAAAATTAGTCAGCGCACTTCCAAGTCCTCTTAAAGCATTCGCTACCATCTGCATCAAAGCCGAAGGGTCAATATAACCTTTAACTTGATCATAGGAGACATTTAAGCCAAAGCTATTTAGAACCTGAATGACACTCGTTGCCTCTTCTGCAAAACGCTTTTTATAATTTGGCAACTGATTAGAGAAGTCGTCCAAAGACGCACCAACGAGAACAGCAAGTGAACTAATGCCCACCAATATGACCAAAACCACTAGCATAATAGAAAGCCAAGTTGGCACGCCACGACGTCGCAAACTAGACATAGCTGGCGCACAAATAATGGCAATAAATACTGACAGCATAAAGGGCACAACAATTTGAGATGCCGCTTTGAGGGCGGCTATGATAATCACAAAGGCAGCAAAACCAACCAGCCAATGGATTCCTTTATTCTGTTCATTCATATCTATTCCTTATAGAGGTATTGGATAAATGCTTTGAGCGTAATCCGCTAGGTCTTGAAGCATTATCTGTTTCGATTGAGACAAATCTGGCAGTTGAGCAATGTGGTTCAAGCGATCGAAATACTGCTCCATATTAATAGAACCACCACCATCTTTTTCAAGCAAGCGAACTTGTCGATACTCTTCCCATTCGAACTGTTGCTGTTCTGTTAGTTGATCGGGGTAATTCCTTCCAATATAACGCATTAACATTTCAGGTAAACGACGATCATCAAACGATATTGCCAGCCCTGATAACTGATCAGCCGGAGTAGAACGAATTTTCTCCATTCTGACTTTATCTTCTCGTGAAAAAAAGCCTCCAGAATACAACATAACATCTGGGTCTTTATGTATTGGTCGATCTTCCTGAGCAAAGACATCACTCAGCTTAGCTGCTAGACCAGCTTGCCCTTTTATGATGGCAAGATTATGACGACAAATCGCACCATCCAAGGCGAGGCGCTTAACCACATCGGCATCTTTCAAAAAAGTCGCTGGAGCCACAGCAGGAGACTTGTTGTAATGAATAACTTTAAGGGGAAGCCTCTCAACGTCACCTAACTCCTCTTGTCGTGTAAATACGCGATGACGAATCTCTTCCACACTCAAGTCAATCAGAGGCTGAGCATCGGCCATCAGATCAAATACGATCACACCGTTCTTATTAGTAGGATGCGGAGCAATAGGCACAACAAAAGAGGAATAATGTTTTGCTTGACCAAACATGCCAGAAATATGTAAAAAAGGTTTTAATCGCGCAACATCGATAAATTGTTGCAACTCATGCTTTTGACGCATTTTTAAATAATAATTGAATAGTTTTGGTTGCTTTTGACGAATCAGCTTAGCGATTTCAATCGTCCCATAGACATCTGATAAGGCGTCATGAGCTTGCTCATGCGCAATATCATTAGCCTTGGTTAATGCTTCAAGTTTCATGGAAACTTGACCATCCTCGCCTTTTGGCCAAACAATGCCGTCTGGGCGCATCGCATACGTCATACGGACCAAATCAATAATGTCCCAACGTGAACAGTTGTTTTGCCACTCTCTCGCATAAGGATCAATAAAATTTCGATAGAAGCCATAACGTACTACTTCATCATCAAATCGAATGCTATTGTAACCAAGTGCACAGGTTCCAGGTGAGGACAATTCTGCTTCAACTGCCTGCATAAATTCTGCTTCGCATAAGCCCTCACGATTGGCATCTTGCGGACTAATTCCCGTTAATAAACAAGCTTCGGGTTGAGGTAATACATCCTCCGCTAAACGGCAGTAAAACATAATTGGCTCGCCGATCGGATTAAAATCAAGATCCGTTCTAATACCCGCAAATTGCATGGGGCGATCTCGCGCTGGGTCCGTTCCGGTCGTTTCAAAATCAAACCAAAAAAATGAGGTTGGGCCCGATGAAGTCACAAATAATTCCTGTTAGCCATTAAATAAAAAGGTATTATACGCACCTTAAAGTTCATTTGTTAAAGTGTATTTGGCGAAGAGAGGAGTTGATCAATGCCAGTCCCAGTACTTTGTCCCTGCGGAATAGGAAGTCCATATGAAATGTGTTGTGGTATGTATCATAACAATCCAGGTACAGCGCCTACTGCTGAAACCCTCATGCGCTCTCGCTACACCGCTTTTGCTATTGGTAACTTTGAGTACATATCACAAACGCAAAAGTTAAAAGAGGGACCTGATCAAGCAGCGTCAGACATTCAAGACAGCAACGAAAATACGCAATGGATAAAGTTAGAAATAAATGATACTGAAGATGGTTTAGAAAAAGATAAATCAGGTGTCGTGGCGTTCTCTGCGCACTTCAAAGAAGGAAAACACATTGGCAAACTGAGCGAGCGCTCTATCTTCAAAAAAATCAAGGGCCAATGGTTTTATATTTCAGGTGATCATGCGGTGCAAAAAAACACCCCTTTAGTCAACTCTGCGGCAATGAATATAGGCCGTAATGATCCATGCCTTTGCGGCTCAGGCAAAAAATTTAAGAAGTGCTGTGCTGTTGTCTAACCTAGTCAACAGCGTCCCATTTTTCTTTAATGTCTCTCAACTCATCTTCAATCGATAGGAAAGTGCGTACTAACTCTGGATCAAAGTGAGTACCTGACACTTGCTGGATATGTTCAAATGACTCCTCTATCGTCCAACTCTTTTTGTAAGGGCGCGCCATTGTAAGTGCATCGAATACATCGGCTAATGCAACAATTCGAGCAGATTGAGGAATCTCCCCACCCTTTAGCTTTGACGGATAGCCTTGGCCATCCCACCTTTCGTGGTGACCTAATGCCACCTCAGCTGCCAGTTTAAATAATGGCGCCTCCCCTCTTCTTAATATCTCATACCCAATAACTGTATGCTGACGCATTATCACCCATTCATCATCCGTTAACTTATTTGGCGATTTCAAAATACTATGGGGGATACCAACCTTACCTGTATCATGCATAGGGGCTGCCAGCTTTAACAATTCAACCTGTGATTCCTCCCAACCCATTGCCCTAGCCAATGCAGCACAATAATCTGCCATTCGCCACATATGCACACCAGTATCGGTATCATTAAGCTCACTTACAGCACCTAGCATACCAACAGTAGATTCCAGCGCCTCACCGAGCTCTCTTGTTCTATCATCGATAATTTGCTTTTTACGTAGATTTTCTTCCGCCAATTTTAAATGAGTTGACACTCTAGCAAGTGTTGTCAACGGCGTTATTGGCTTAGTAATAAAGTCTACGCATCCAACATCAAACCCCTTCTGCTCATGCTGAGGATCGGTCACCGCTGTTAAAAAAATAACGGGGATATCTGCTGTTTTAGGATTGGCTTTAATTTTTGCACATACCTCAAAACCGTTCATATCTGGCATCATAATATCCAGCAATATGAGGTCAGGCATAGTGCGAGCAATAATATCTAGTGCTAATGCACCGCTTTTTGCTATTTGCACTTGATAGTGCTCTGTTAAAATCTCTTTTAGCAAATCAATATTTCTCGGAACATCATCAACAATAAGAATGCGCTCATTTTCACCCAACACCTTGTCGTTGGTTTCTGCCATATCGATCACTTAATTTCCCTTACAATTTGCAAATAAATTTCTTTTAAAACTCTCGACTTTCGTCATTGCATCCTGATAATCATAAGATGCAATATCCTCAGTTGCAGACCTAAGAATGCTCAAATCAATCACACCTTCACACTCTTTAACAATATCATCCATGCTGTTTTCTGATTTCAAACTACCTTCCATTAGAAGCAACTCAAGATTTTCAAGCTTTGTGATAATGTCATTTAATTTATCTTCAGAAAGGCCTTTTAGAGCCTGCTCATTACCAAAGTGCAAGCGAGGGTCGATGGACGTCCAACTTTTTATTTTCTCAATCAAAAGATGAGGATCTAAAGGCTTAAATAGAAAGTCGTCTATGCCGAAGTCGACGTTAGTTCGCCCTTCCATCTCAAACGTATCAGCGGTTAAAACAACAACTGGAGGCTTGCTATTTTTTAGGTGTCGTGAAATCTCTTTACTCGATTGGTAGCCATCCATAACAGGCATTCGAATATCCATTAGAATTAAGTCATAGGGATACTCTTGAGCTTTTTTAAAAGCTATTTCACCATTTTCTACCCAGTCAACTTTCGCGCCTACTTTATTTAAAACAGCAATCACAATGTTAGCGTTAATTTTATTGTCTTCTGCTAAAAGTATTGTTTTACCACTTAATAAATCATGCTTATGCTGTGGCTTTTTATGATCAACTGTATGGGTGTCTTTCGACATCAAAAAGGCTGATTTATTTTTAACATTAGAAGGGGTTAACAGCCCTGTTACTAAAGCACCTTGTATAGATTCACTCTCCCCTGAAATAAAAACGGCTTTTTCTTTCAGAGCAGAGACCACATCAAAGGCTAAAGCATTTTGATTCTTGAACCAATGAACATCTATACCTAGGATAGATCGATGAGCAAGAGCTCCAGTAAAATCAACAGTAAAATAATCAATATTTAGGCTAGCAAATAATGCCTGTATGCGTGAGTCTTGATCTATCACCGCAATGCTTTGAGCAACAGTAGGTTCAGCGGCAGGATCAGGAGTATAGGGTAGCCGAACAGTAAAGGTGCTGCCACGCCCTAAGGTGCTTTCGAAAGATATACTTCCTCCCAGCAGTTCAACCAATTTATCAGTAATACTTAACCCAAGCCCAGTTCCACCATACAAACGCGTCGTTGTACTGTCCGCTTGCTGAAAAACATCAAATACATTAACACCTTCAGGGATACCTACCCCTGTGTCCTTTATTTCAAAGACAAGATCATGAGCAGAGTTTTGATATAAATTAACCTTAACAAAGCCGGACTTAGTAAACTTGATCGCATTACCAACAATGTTGATTAAAATTTGCTGCAATCGAGTTTTATCACCTATTAACTGATCAGCAATCGAAAAATCACGACTGACGATAAAATCGATACCTTTGGAGTTAGCTGAAACCTCACTACTGCAATAAACGTAATCTAATACATCATCTAAGCTGTAGGTTTTTTCTTCTAAAACTACTTTTCCAGACTCAATTTTAGAAAAATCAAGAATGCTGTTAATAATGGAAAGTAAGCTGTCTGCAGACTTCTGAATCTTATTAACTTTTTCATGCTGTTTTTTACTTAGCTCATCATCAAGTAATAAGTAACTAAAGCCAATTATCGCATTCATCGGAGTGCGTATTTCATGACTCATTGTTGCTAAGAAATCAGTTTTGACCTTTAGCGCCTTTTTCGCAGACTGAACAGCCAGCTCTAAATCACGGGTGAGCTTTCGCGATTTTTCATAAGATTTTTTAGTGATTTTCAACTGTTTAAACAGCATTGCTATAATGAACACCATTGTAAAGGCCTAAATTCAGATAATAAGTGCGACACTGCAAATCAGGTGTAGAAGAAGCCAACTGCTGAAGTTGATACACTTCTTCTTACCACAGATAAAGCAG
>NZ_QPJQ01000033.1 GCF_003337275.1 Marinomonas foliarum
AACAATCAGTCACAACAAAACCCCTAACCTATAAGGGCATTAAAACCAGATAAACACTAGATGTAGTGTCTGGTTGCTCTAAATGGATAGCCCTTGCATATATACAGTATATTGAGTGTTGGGTTTTAATAAAGCAAGTTTTCTTTTGTTGGCTTTTTACAACGAGACGTTACGTTTTTGTCGCATCAGGAATACAAAAGCGATGCCGCCGACAAGGCCTGTAAGTATGCCGATTGGCATGTCTTCGGGTGGCATGATGATTCTGGAAGCGATGTCTGCCGCGACTAGGAACAAAGCACCGAATAGCGCCGATAACGGCAGGACTTTGCGATAATCGCCGCCAACCAGCAAACGCACGATATGCGGTACCATCAAGCCGACAAAGCCGATGACGCCAGAAAAAGCTACCGCAGCGCCAGTCAGCAGTGCGCAGACAACAATCACTATCAGGCGGAAGCGCTCGACCGGAACGCCCAAGGTGCTGGCACTTTCATCGCCAAGAGTCATAGCGTTTAGATAACGGGCGTTGTAAATCAAATAGCCGGAACCGAGTAAAAGCGTGACCAGCGGAAACCAAAGTTGTCCCCATTGAGCCAGTCCTAATCCGCCAAGCATCCAGAAAATCACTGTATGAGACGATCGATGATCGCCCATAAAAATGAACAGATTTCCCAAGGCCGTCAGCACAAAGGCGACGGCGACACCGGCGAGAATCAAACGACCCGCACTGTGTGCCGAGGAAAAATTCGCGACAGCTAAGACCAAAAACATTGCACCTAAGGCGCCAATGAAGGCAAACACGGGAACTGTAACCACACCTAAAATCATGCCAGTGTGGAGCAAGGCGATAATCGCGCCTAACGCCGCCCCAGAAGACACACCCAATAAATGCGGATCGGCCAAAGGATTGCGAGTCACGGATTGCAGTGCCGCACCGACAATCGCCAAGGCAGCCCCGACCATGGCGGCAAGCAGTGTGCGCGGTAAGCGAACTGCCCAGATGATGTTCTCGCGCCCCATCGACCAGTTAGGCAGCGTGTTGGTGATTGACAGTTTATGGCCGATCACGCTCCACACAGTGGACTGGCTAATGGACACGGAACCCACACCAATTGCCACGCCCATTAATAGCAAGAGTAAGATGCTCAACATGATTAACAACGCTGGCAGGGGGATGCGTCCCATGATGGTGAGCTTTTTCTGGCCTGCTTTCATGATGCGGTTCTAAAAGCCTCAGCTAAGCGTTTAATTGCATTAATATTACGAGGCCCCGGCGTTGCCTCGACGTATTCCAATACCACGAAATGATTGTTTTTCACGGCTGGAATATTTTCGAAGGCTGGGTTACTGCGCAAGAAGTTGATCTTTTGTTCTGCAGTCACGTCGCCATAGTTAACGATGACAATTACCTCTGGAGATCGATCAATAACAGCCTCCCATCCCATTTGCGTCCAGCTTTTCTGTACATCATCAACAATGTTTTTACCGCCAGCAGCTTCGATCAAAGCGGTTGGCATGCCGAATCGACCCGAAGTAAAAGGCTGCTCTTCACCGGAATCGTAAACGAAGACTTTCGGTGCTGTTTTTAATGGCTTGAGGTTGGCTTGGAAGTTAGCCAAATCTTGTTGGTAGCCTTTGACTAAAGCTTGCGCTTTTTCTTCTTTGTCAAAAATACGACCTAGATTGAGTAAATCCACATAAAGGTCATCCATGGAAACTTTTGGTTTGTCCATGATGTGAATACAGCTTTCTGTTAACTCGTAAACCTTGATGCCAAGAGGAGCCAAGGTATCAGGTGTGACGCCGCCACCGACACGCATGCCGTAGTTCCAGCCAGCAAAATAAAAGTCGGCATCGGCGCCTAATAGGACTTCTTTGTTTGGGTATTTAGGAGAAAGCTCAGGCAATTCACCAATGCCATTTCGTAGCGTTGGGTCTAGAGTTTTCCAGCCAGAAACACCTGTAAAGCCGACCATGTGGTCCTGTAGGCCAAGGGCCAACATCATCTCAGTTAGATTCACATCGTTTGATATCGCCGCTCTAGGCGCTTGCTCAAACGTGACCTCTCGGTCGCAGCTTTGTATCGTAACAGGATAGCCAGAAGCATTGGCCAAGCAAGTGTGTAAAAGCCCGAGTAATGCTCCGCCAATAATTAGTGACGTGCGTTTGGTGCGTGTATTGACGTTCGTTGTCATCGGTCTGTCCTGTTAATCATTCCGTTAATCGTTAATAAAAAAAGAAAATCTGGGTCGTTGTGTGATGGGATGCTCATCAATAATGGTGTCCACATCAAATACTTGTTTTATGCGTTGCTTGGTAAAGACATCATTGGGTGGCGCGCAGTCCTGCATTTCACCATTTTGCATTACTAAGACTCGGTCAGCGTAAGCGGAGGCGAGGGCCAAATCATGCAATGACACAATAAGCGTGCAGGGCAGTTTTGCTAATAAAGCCAACACATCAAGCTGGTGACGAATGTCGAGATGATTGGTTGGCTCATCGAGAATAAGTACATCAGGGCGCTGCGCTAACGCTCTGGCGATCATCACTCGTTGGCGTTCGCCGCCAGACAAAGAGTCAAAAGAGCGATCGGCCAAATGTGCCACATCAAGTAAGGCGAGTGCGCTATCGACGATTTCGGAATCTTCGTCAGAGCGTCCCCAAACAAGCGACTTTGGTGTCAGGCCGATTTCTACCATTTCAAAAACGCTTAGACCAAATTCACCGCCTGCGTCTTGTAATACGGTAGCGATGCGTTGGGCGCATTGGCGCGGCGACAAGGACCATAAATCTTGGTTATCAAGTAAAACCGTGCCCTTGGTTGGTTTATTGGTACGATAAAGACAGCGTAATAAGCTGGTTTTTCCGGAACCGTTCGGCCCAACAATCGCCAGAAACTCGCCTGGATGAATGGTGGCGGTTATTGGCTTGAGCAAGGTTTTGTCACGATAAGGCGACCAAGCGACGTCGTTCAGTTGTATGCCAGCGGGCTTGCAAGCGGAAAAAAACGCGTAAGAAGTATCGTCTTGTTGGCATTTATTAGTTGGAGTATTACTGGTTTGGCTGGTCAAGGCGATAGGGTTCCGTAATATTTAAATGTTATAATATAACAAAATAAGATATGGACACAATCTGCCCTTTAAAAGGCTGACTATACGTAAGGACGGTTAGCTCAACAAGGCCTGTTGATTGGCGAATTTTCATCTTCACATGCGCTAATTCAATAAAGAATCGGCAAGAGGGCTATATTGGCTCACGGTAGCGAGGTAAAGTTAGCCTATTTATGCCATGAGATGAAATGAGGATCGATATGTCTGAATACTTTGCAACGGTTGAGTGGAAGCGTGGTTCGCAGGTTTTTTCAGACAAAAAATACAGCCGTGCCCATGAATGGCAGTTCGAAGGCGGTATCGTTATTCCTGCTTCGTCGTCGCCACACATTGTGCCTTTGCCCATGTCTGTGGCGGAAAATGTCGATCCTGAAGAGGCCTTTGTTGCTTCTATTTCCAGCTGTCATATGTTGTTCTTTTTGGACTTCGCCTCACGCAAAAAACTCATAGTCGAACAATACACAGACCGCGCTATGGGCACCTTGGCCGTCGGCCCCAACGGCAAACAAATGATGACCGAAGTCGTGCTTCGTCCAACGGCCACCTTTGTGGGTGAAAGGCCCAGCGCCGATGTATTAAAAGCGCTTCATCACCAATCCCACGAAGCTTGTTTTATCGCTAACTCGGTGTTGACCGAAGTTCGAGTCGATGAGGCGTTTTGTATTTGATTTTTGACGTTAAACTTGGGTAATGGGAATGAACCAATCCAAGTCCTCAATCTCTTTAATCCAACGTTGAATATTTGGATACTCAGACAATTGATAAGCGCCGCCTTCTTCCGCCACATGGGTATAAGGGAAAAGGCAAATATCGGCAAGAGTCATAGTGTTTCCGACTAAATAAGTGTGATCGGCTAAGGCCTCTTCCATTTGTTTTAACGCGGCGTGACCTTGCTTAATCCGGTCTGGCAGCATCTGCTTTTTTAGATCCGTCATGGCGTTATGAGTTAGCCAAAATCGTGGTGAAGCAATATTAGGTTCATGGCTGTATTGCTCCCAAAATAACCATTTATAGACCTTGGCTCTAAGGATCGGATCCGGTGGCAATAGCGAGGAATTATACTGTTCCGCAAGATAGAGAAGCACCGCATTACTTTCGCTTAAGCATTGCCCGTCATCCAATTCCAAGACTGGAATTTTTCCATTTGGGTTCATCGCCAAGAAAGACTCTGTACGCGTTTCGCCCTTGGTGATGTCATATTGTTTTAAGATCACTTTCATGTCTAAGCGCGCGCATAACAAACGGATTTTATAACCGTTCCCTGAGGGCAAGAAATCGTGCAGAATCATGAGTGTCTCCTTCTTAGTTGATGCTTTGATCATCTGATAAACAGCGCACGGAAAAAAGCGAATTAAATTGAAGGCTGGCTTAACGCATTTTGATGAATGCATTTAAGTTAAAGTGTGTAAAACAAAGAGAGGACAGCATTGGACACGGAACTATTAAAGACGCTTGTGGCGATTGTTGATCATGGCAGTTTTCAACGCGCCGCTATGCAAACTTTTCGTACTCCCTCGGCCGTCAGCATGCAAATGAAGCGGCTAGAAGAGCAAGTCGGCACCGAGCTGTTTTGCAAGCAAGGTCGGGAGCAAGTGCTTACTGAAGACGGTCAGCAGTTGGTGCATTACGCACGGCGCATCTTGCAGCTGCAAGAGAGCGCATTACAATCCATCAAAGGCCCACAGCAGGGTGTCTTGCTGAATCTCGGTTGCCCAAATGATTATGTGGCGAATTTACTCGTTATTGTCATGTCTGTCATGGAAACCATGCAGCCTAGTATTCGCTTTCGAATTCGTACGGGGACATCGGCTGAACTAAGAGAGCTGATGGACAAGGGGGAGGTGGATTTAGCACTAGTTACACGAACACCTGACAGCGACGAAGGTTTGACCTTGTTCCAAGACAAAGGTGTTTGGGTGGCGAAGAAAGGCTTTGATTGGACGACACTGAATCCTTTATCACTGGCCTTATATGAATCGAGCTGTAAATTCCATTCTAGCGCAGTTGATGGTTTGCAGAAAAAAGGCACGGATTATCAGCTGTATTGTGTGACCGCGAATCTTACCCTGATTGAACGTCTTCTAATGGCCGAAAAAGCTATCTCCGCCATCGCCAGCATCAGCGTGAATGATTCACTGGAAATCATCGAAAGTGACCTATTGCCAGCCTTGCCAGCGGTACAAATTGCCTTTTCCCGCTCCGCCTCCGCACCCGATTGGTTAACGATCGCTTGGATAGAAGAAGTAATTGAACGGGTGAGGAAGTAAAGTTAATGACAAGTTCAAGCCTCTGCAACAGTATAAAACCATTCAACATTTTTCGTTATTTCACCCCAATGTGACGCCTTCACTCTGGCTTGATGTTTTTCAAATGCCGCTTTGTCGGTGAATTCTTCGTACACATCAAAGTGTTGTGGGTTGTTTGAATCTCGCACCACAGTGAAGGCGTTGCAACCCGCTTCTTGCTGCGTCAGGGTGATGTGGTTGGGTAGCTCTGCCAATACCGCATTTAGATCTTCTGATGGCACTTCAATATGACCGCTTAGGGTAACGTTTGGCATGGTCGTTCGTCCTATCGGTTCTTTGTGAGAGAAAATGCCCAATTAAATTTCACTGCGCTGACGGCGAGTAATATCAATATCACTCCGAGTATTTGCGTTAGGCTGATATGGGTCGAAAAAGCCAAATGGTCGACAAATAGAGCGGTGATCGGATAAATAAACGATAGCAAGGCAATTAGACTGGTGGGTAGCTTTTGAAAGCTGTCGTACATGATGATGTACATAAATCCGGTTAGCACGGCACCGAGTATCAATAGATCCATCCAATGACTGGTTTGCGTCGGTAAATTGTTGAAGTCCGCAAAGGGCAAAAGCATAAAGATACCAACGACCACCTGTACCAAGGCCACAAATGTCGAAGGTACTTGGCTGACTTTTTTCGTCACCAAAGTAGTCACGGTATAAAGTAACGCCGCACCTAAGGCGAGTGATAAGCCAAATAATGCATAAGATCCATCGCTGCTTGCTTCACCCGAGAAGAGGGCATTGAGTTCATTCAAATCCAATTCTACGATTAAAAACAGCCCGATAAACGCCAAGGCGAGCCAAAACAGTAAGCTGGCCGATAACTTTTCTTTGGTGATTAACGCACCAGTTATGACTAAAAAGAGTGGTTGCATGTGATAAGCCACTGTGGCGATAGAAAAGGGAATGTAATTGAACGAGGCAAATAGAAATATCCAGTTTCCTACCAAGGTGACGCCACCCAAAATAATCATCAGCAAGACACTGCGCTGAAAGTATTCTCGACGAATTAATCCTGCATAGTAGGCGTAACCGCCTAGAACAAGAGCGCCGATGACGCAGCGGAAAAATACTACGTTCCAAAAGGCTTGGCCTGAACTGATAACAAAATAACCGATAGTGCCAGAGAGAATCATGGCGAGAACCAATTCGATAGTGCCTATGGTGGTGCTGGAGCGCTGCATGGTATTCCTTTGAGTCATGACGAAACTCGATAATAACAGAGTCTTAAATCAAGATTGTCATTTTGCTGTGTTAGAGAAGGTTAATGTGTAAAATGATTAACCATTATCGCTAAAACTGTTCGCGCAACTATCCATGAGAACTTATGACTTCTGACAATTCGTTATTTCCTAAAAATCCATTATTACTCGACAACCAGTTGTGTTTTGCCCTGTACTCGACGTCTCTTGCGATGACGCAGTTTTATAAAGAGCCGCTTTCAGCGATCGGTCTGACCTATCCGCAATATACGGTGATGTTGATTTTGTGGGAGCAAGATGGCGTAAGCTTGAAGCACATCAGCGATGCGCTTGGGCAAAAATCTGGTGCACTTACACCCGTAATCAAGCGTATGGAAGCTGATGGATTAGTGCAGCGTTTACGTGGTGTGGACGATGATCGTAGCTTGAGTATTGCCTTGACTGAAAAAGGCAAAAAACTGCGTGAACAAGGTTTAGAAGTAAACCGCTGTGTTGCTGAAGCATGCGGAATCGATATGAATGAAGTGGTCGCTTTACGTGAGCAGCTCGTTGCCCTTAGGAAAAAACTTACGAAATAGGTATTGCGCAATAATAGTTATTGCAATAACATAAATTCATCGGCTCATCCTATTGAGCCTTTATTTTTAACTTTATTGTTATCGCGATAATTATTAAGTAAGCAATATTCATCAATAGTGTTATTAAGGAGCAATATTATGAAACCTATTTACAGCGCAACAGCAACATCCACTGGTGGCCGCGACGGTCGCTCTGTTTCATCTGATAATAAACTGGACCTCGCTCTAAGCACGCCAAAAGAACTTGGTGGCGCTGGTGGTGAAGGGACTAACCCAGAGCAGCTATTTGCCGCAGGTTACTCTGCTTGTTTTATCGGTGCATTTAAGTTGGTGGCATCCAAGCAAAAAGTGAAACTTCCAAATGATGTCAGCATAACGGCTACCATTGGTATCGGTGAAAACACGAAAGGCGAAGGCTTCACTATCTGTGCAGATTTAGAAGTAGATGTGCCTGGCGTAGAAAAAGACGTTGTTGAGCAATTGGTTGAAGCCGCTCACAAGGTTTGCCCATATTCCAATGCGACACGCGGTAACATTGATGTGAACTTCACCATCAAATAAACGCTTTCAAATTGAAGCGTTAGTCTGAGAGTCCCTTTTGCATGAATTTGCAGAAGGGATTTTTTGTTGCGTTTTAATCATAGTCTTAACCGACTACACTGGTGTTGATACGACACATTTTCTGATTTAAATAGAGGTGAAACAGCATGACACATCGAAAGCTCGAACAGCATGAGATAGAGCAAGCCCTTAACCAGCTAAATACAGAATCGTCAGAAGACTGGGCAATAGAAGACGAAAAACTCAGTAAAACCTTTAAATTCAAAGACTTTCAGCATGCTTTCGGTTTTATGACCATGTGTGCGATATACGCAGAAAAGAAAGATCATCATCCCGAATGGTTTAATGTTTACAACAAAGTTAGCATTCAACTGACGTCTCACGATGTATCTGGCATCTCTAATAAAGACTTTGATTTAGCGAAAAAAATGGAAGCCTTTGCATTGTCTTTGTAACCGATATTTCGCGGTAACGCATAGGCTTTTCATATAACGGAATTAATTGGCCATAATGGCTGCTAATAACTGGCTAGAAGTAGGCACTAGACCCACTTTAATTTCGAAAGGCTTGAATACTTTATTGATGATCTCAGAGGTGTAATTGCCCTTGTCGTTTTCGATCTCGGACAGAGTTTTACGTGACACACCTGCAAGCTCTGTGTATGCATCTTGCCGTAAGCCTAAGACACCAACACGTAGCTCCCGCAACGCCATACCTTGTGTTATTTCATTCATTAGTAGACGTTTAATTATTTGATTGATCGCAATTAGCTGCTCTTCACTTGTCATCGGCTCTAAACTTTTCGATGCGCGTTGGCGAAGAGAGTTGCTAGTCGACGCATTTGGTACTGCTAGATTAATAGTGTTAGCAATAGGCGCAGTCTTCTTTACCTCTACTACAGGCTCTTGTGCAACCTTGGCTGGTTTTTCTATCACTTCTACCGGTGTTTTGGCTTTTACTTCTTTTTTTGCTTTTTCCTGCTTTTTGGCTTCTAACTTTTCTTGTTTCTTCTTTTTTAGCTCATTTTTCTTTGATTTAGCTTTGTGCTTCTTCATTGGTTGAGCGCTGTCTAATTGTCCTTTCATCTTCATTTTTTGTCTCCGCAGTCTTTAGATAAAGCATAGTTGATACTGTTAATAAAGTGAGAGTACAGAGCTAATATGACAGATAAGTAACAATAATGAATGAAGAGAAAGTTTATAACGTCCTCCATCCTGTTTTAGGACGCTTTACTCGCATTTTCCTTTCATTGTGACTTCTTTTAAAAGCACTTTGAAAGGAAATATCTCCATGAAACGATTTGCGTGTTTTGTTTTATTGGTCATCAGTTGGGCGGCGAATGCTTCTGCGTATTCGGTGGGTTTTGATCAGGTTCAGTTATATACAGACAGCGATAGGCCGTTAAAAGCCAGTGTTTGGTATCCATCACAGACGACCTTTCCCACTGAAAGAATTGCGGAAAACGCGGCGTTTTTTGGAAGCAATGTGGTACGAGTGGGAACGCCTTTGGCGGGTAAGTTTCCGCTGGTAGTGATATCTCATGGTTATCGTGGCAATTGGCGTAATCAGAATTGGCTTGCAACGAAATTGGCACAAGATGGTTATGTTGTGGCGTCACTTGATCATCCTGGAACCACGTCGTTTGATCATTCTGCACAAGCGGCAGCTCAGTGGTGGCAGCGCGCAGGTGATTTATCGCGTTTGTTGGATTGGTTGTTAAACGAGTCTTATCTATTGCCAAATATCGATGCTAATAACGTTACCGCAATCGGTCACTCATTGGGTGGCTGGACGGTGATGTTGCTAGCGGGCGCGCAATTTGATCGTGATCAGTTGAAGCAAGAATGCAGCCTGAAAGCGAGTCCTCGTGTGTGTGGTTTAGCGACTGAATTGGGCTTGGATAAACCGCAAGTGGGCGAACCAACGGGTAGTTTAAAAGACAAACGAATTAAGCGTGTTGTGTCGTTAGACTTGGGTTTGGCGCGTAGCTTTTCCCGCCAGAGCTTACAGAGTTTAACCACTCCGACTCTAATCCTCGCGGCGGATGTCGATATTGGCGATTTACCTCAAGCGGAAGAGTCTGGCTTTCTTGCCCAATATATCCCCAAAAATAAGCGTCAATACATTGTCTACCCAGACGCCGCGCACTTTAGCTTTATGCAGCTTTGTAAGCCCGGTGCCATTGATTTGATAGAAGAGGAAGAGCCGGGTGATGGCATTGTTTGCCAAGACGGTAATGACAGGTCACGAGATGAACTTCATCAGGTGATCTACCAAGACATCATTCGATTTATCCACGCTTCTTAACTCTTCATGTTAGCACGCCGAAAGGCGCTCGGTGTTTGTTGCGTCACCCGAGAAAACTCTCGATGGAAGTTAGATTTCGTCTGAAAGCCAGAGTCCAAATAAATTTGGGTGATGGCTTTATCAGTTGAAAGTAAAAGCGTTTTTGCTCGTTCAATACGATATTCGTTCACGACTTGAGAAATGTTGCGGCCGTAAACTTGGTTAATGGCAGCGGAGATCTGACGCGCTGGAATACAGGCTTTTCTGGCGAGTCTGTCGAGTGTTAGATCTGGGTCGAGAAATACTTCTTTGGTACTCAGCAAAACGTCTATTTTATGAATGATGTCTTTCACCTCATCGTCAGTTAACGGATGCTGAGACTTGTCTTTTGATTCTTCTACGGATGTTGTTTTTTCATTTTGATCGGACGCTTCTTCATTAACGCTGGGTGCCATACTTAGACTCATCATAATGACGGCAACTGACAGCATTGGCAGTAATATCGCATGACCAATAGCGAGAATAATCAGTGCATGCTCGCCAGCAAAAAAAGAAAAGTCGACGGCTAAAGCACCATCAATCATGGCAGACATTAAGAGAATACTACCGGCGATGCGTTCGGCTTTTAAGGCGTTATCGATGTCGGATAAACGCACTTGCTCTGGAAGGTTTGATGTTTTAAACGAGGCTCGAATTAATGCAATGCCATAGCTCACATAAAGCAGCGTTAACATTGGGTCCAAAGGTGGTCGCCAAAATGGATAACTGAAAGACGCCAAGGTAACAAAAATAGGTGGTAAAAAATGCCAAACTTTAAACTGATGGCGCTTATGAGCGCTTGAAAAACAGTACCAAGCGGTAACGGGAATACAAGAGGCCAGGATAGGTTGGATCAGACGGAATAAAGAATAATCAAAGGTCCAACGCAGACCAACGACGGTCGTTGTTAGCGCACACAAAGCAATAAAAACAAACGCGGATTGTGTGGTTTCTTCGCGACGAAAAAACAAGACGCCAGCCAAGATAGCTAATAGCAAGGCAACCACAAAAGGTAAGGGAATAGCGATCATTTTGGCTCCATCTTTTATCACTCAGATCTTTATTATGTCCTAGATCCTTATCAAGAACGTCCTTAAACCTGATTTAGGACGCGAATCTTTCTTTCGCAACGTACTGTTAAGCCTTCAATAACTCTTTGGGTTAATCAAAGGAGAAAAGTATGGACTGGTATTTTGATGCGTGGAAGCGTTATGCGCAATTTTCTGGACGAGCATCGCTAAAAGCATTTTGGATGTTCTTCTTGGTGAACTGTTTGATCTCGGTTGTGTTTGTTGTGTTGGAAATAGTCTTTCAATCGACATGGAAAATAGAGGCGCTTTATAGCTTGTTGGTTTTTTTACCCATGCTGTCTTTGACTGTACGTAGATTGCATGACACCAACCGTTCCGCTTGGTGGTTGCTGGTGGTTTTGGTGCCCGCGATAGGCATGCTTGTTTTGCTGATGTTATTGGCCTTACCAAGTGAACCTGACAGCGACTTTGGACATTATCCACAAAATAACGCCATGCTATAAACAGGAGCCAAACATGAAAGATGTTAATAACTTACCCCACTTATCCACCATGTTATGCTCAATTTTACTGCTTTTGTCGGTTTCTGCTTGCAGCAGTGAAGCAAAAACCACGAATGAAAGTAACTTAGCATTTTCAGATGACGTAAAAGCCGTGGTCTACATAGAGTCGCCGAAAGTTGGGACTTTATTGCAGCTGCGAGGTATCGCAGGAAAAGGTGTGTTGATTGCCAAAAAAGACAATCGACAAGAAGATCAATCAACCTGTGTTTCTGCTCCAATTCGACTCGCCGCCGGAGATTTCAGTGGCGACAGCATTGGGATTCAGTCTGCAGAACCTATTCGATTGCTTATCTACTCCGATAAGGTCGCAGAAAAACTGGGGAGAGGGGATGAAGTGGTCAGCGAACATTATGTTATTACCGATCAAAATGATACCGGACTTGGCGACATCAAAATCGAATCTGGTTTAACGCTCAGTTATGGCTTTGTTCTTAACCCCGGCGAATGGTCTTGGTCATCCGTATTTGGTTTGGATCACCACGATGTGAATTGTAGTCTTAATAGTAATGCGTTAAATCGCCCAACTTGAGACGTTTTTCATACTGTCTAACAATATCTTTTTTGCCTGTTCGAAGCCGTCAGGCAACGTATTGTTTTTGTGAGATACAAGGTAAATAGGATAAGTAAATTCAGCCGCGCCTTTTACCTTACGCAAGCGTCCATCTTGTAAATAGCGATCAACTACTCGTGTGCGGAAATAGCCGTTTCCGCCTTTCGCTAACATGTATTTGAGCGCCATAGGGCCAAGCGAAAATTGCATCGCTGCTCGGCGGTTAAAAGGGACACAACGATCAAACTGCAGGGTGAATTCTTCTCCCCATTCAATGAATAAATCTGGCGTTTTTCGCTGTTTGGAGACGACGTGAATGAGCTTTTCCTCAATGATCTGTTCGACGATTAAACCGGGTAAATAGCGTGGACTATGAACAATAATGGCATCTACTTCTTGTTTCTGAAGGGATTGATACAAACTGTCAGTTGTCGTCACTTGGCTGTTGATGACTAAATGAGGCATGTCGTCACTCATTGCCAGTAGCCAGTCGATGAGAATCGGGTTCCACAGGCTAATTTCGCCACCAATCCTCAAAGTCTGCTGAGCCTGATAATCTGAAATGCCGCAAAGCTGCTTTGCCTGCTCCCAAGATTCCAGCATATTTTTCGCCGGGGACACGAAGGCTTCACCACTTTTGGTCAGCTTAGCGCCGGCTCTATTTCGTACAAATAAACGGCAATCTAAGGATGACTCTAGAGCCTGAACCCGCGCAGTTACTGTCGTTTGAGTCACGTATAGACGCTCTGCAGCCTTGGCAAAAGTGCCCGCGTGAATAATTTCGAGAAAGGTTCTGGCTTGTTCAATATCCATCTTTATTTTAAATGCAATTATATTGCACTTAAGCCTCATTTAAATTCGTTATACATGAGGCTATTTTAATCACTAAAATGGCGCCGTTACTAGGAAAACACTATAGATCGCCTTAGTTGTTTGAAATCGTTATTTATTTTTGTAAGGCCTTATTAAATAAATGTTCCTCTCATTTTGTCGTAATACTGCTCAATTCATTGGTATTGAAACCAATAAAACTTCTCACTTTGAACGCTTTTTATCAGGTATGACGGCTTGTCTCGCATTAGTTAGTGTTTACTATTTATCGAGCCTGTTTTTATCTCTGCCGGATTCATTATTGGTGGTCGCTTCTATTGGGGCCAGTGCAGTTTTATTGTTTGCCATTCCCCATGGTGCTTTGTCTCAGCCGTGGCCCTTTGTTACTGGTCATCTAATATCAGCGCTGATTGGTATTGGCTTTTATCAGGCGTTCGGAGCGTCTTTTGTGACTGGAGCGGCCGCTGTGGGCGTATCGATTATCGGCATGCATTATCTTCGTTGCTTGCATCCACCTGGCGGGTCGACCGCACTATCGTGTGTTATCGGTGGCAGCAGCATACATGCGATGGGATTTGAATTTTTACTGTATCCGCTATTGATTAATCTATTAGCGATGCTGGTGTTCGCTTTCATCATCAACAATGGCTTTCATTGGCGGCGTTATCCCGCTTCTTTAAATGTTTCGCTCCATCAAGAAGCCCATGAACAGCACCTGATTGAAATGGAAGACCTTTATCACGTGCTAGAGCAGGAAGACATTTTTATCGACGTGAGTGCAGAGGAGCTTATGCATATCTACAACGCCGCAAGAGAGCACGCGAAAGAGCGCCATAAAAGACGTGTAGCGAAATTGCCGAGATAGGGCGCTATGGCTCTTATTGATCCATTTCGAGATTGATATCTAATGCAAAAGGGCTAACATGTTTTTTCAATTCTCCTTTTTAAAAAACATGGTTTTTTGAGATTATTTCGTTACAGCCAACTGTATTGATAAGACCTTACTTTACCTTCTTCGGCACCTGCTAGCCTAGTAAGCGCTCTTTATCGAATGATACATTCTATTTGGGCTGACACACTTCGATATCCCATAGTTTCATTAATTCTGTAATGGAAGCGTCGAGATCCGAGGCATCCACTCCATCTCTAGCTAGTATCGATACACCTAGCAGGAAACTATTGAAGGCGATTCCCATAGACCTAGCGTTCGCTTTTTTGGACAGCTCTCCCATAGCGATTGCGTGTTCTACGCATCGCACAAAGCCTTGAAACGTTCGTGAACGCGAGGCCGTAAGTGGTTCAACAACGTGAGTAAGCTCTGGCGTGGGTGCGCTCATTGTCCCCAAAGACACCATACATCCCTTGGGATGCCCTGATTCACATTGCATTTTTGTCGAGCGACGGAGTGCAAGCTCAACAGCGTCTTTGGGTGGAATCTCGTCGTCCCATAGGGAGTCTGTTACGCATGCATAAGTTTCTAAATAACATTGTACAGCTTCATTGAACAATTCCTCTTTAGAGCCGAATGCTGCGTAAAAGCTGGGTGTAGAAATCCCTCCACCAATATTAGCCTTTAGTTGGCTTAGAGAAGTCATTTCGTAGCCATGTTCCCAGAAAAGATGCATAGCTTGCACAACTGCTTTCTGGCGATCAAATGTTCTAGGTCTGCCCATTTTTGCCATTTCTTTCTCCATTTCTTTTATGACTTATATACTACTTGATACATAAGTTATTGACAATGTTAGGTGCTTTGTCATATATTTGTATCGATCGATCTATAAGTCGTCACGGAGACACATAAGTGCCAACGTGTAACCCACCAAATTTTTAAAGGACAGTTTTTTTGTGAATAATTCTCTCAATAAAGCAAATGCGGGAGATCCAGATCGCTTACCTATGTCGGCACTGCTTGCATTGGCGATGACCGGATTCATTTGTATCGTCACTGAAACATTGCCTGCGGGGCTGCTGTCTCAGATCAGTGCAGGTTTGGAAATAAGCCAAGCTATGGCAGGTCAAATGGTAACTGCATATGCGTTGGGGTCGTTGCTTGCGGCCATTCCATTGACAATTGCGACACGTGGCTGGAAGCGGCGTAACGTTCTGCTGCTGACCATCTTCGGTTTCTTCGTTTTCAACTCGGTTACCGCTTTATCAAGCAACTATGTTCTAACATTGGTTGCTCGTTTCTTCGCGGGTGTTGCAGCTGGACTTGCTTGGAGTCTATTAGCTGGTTATGCGCGCCGTATGGTCCAGCCCCATCAGCAAGGCCGTGCAATGGCTGTCGCCATGGTCGGTATCCCTCTTGCTTTGTCTTTGGGTGTACCTCTTGGCACATTTATGGGCGCTACTATCGGTTGGCAAACTGCATTTGGCGTTATGTCAGGTTTGGCACTTGTCTTGATCGTCTGGGTGATAGCGAAGGTTCCTGACTATCCTGGGCAGTCCGCTCACGAGCGCTTACCGTTGAAGAAAGTCTTCATGAGTCCCGGAGTACGACCAGTACTCTGCGTGGTTATGACATGGATGTTAGCCCACAATATTCTCTATACCTATATTGCCCCGTTTGTTGAGCAAGCAGGGCTTGGAGAACGAATAGACTTGGTTCTACTTACCTTTGGTCTTGCGGCCCTTGTCGGTATTTGGTTTGCAGGCATGCTGGTGGACCGCTATTTACGTACTACCGTTCTAACAAGTCTTTTAGCATTCGCTTTAATTGCTTTGATATTTGGATTTGGTGCTCAATCTCCAGAAATTATCTATATCGGTGTCGCAGTATGGGGCATCACTTTTGGAGGCGCATCCACCTTATTGCAAACCGCATTGGCCGATGCTGCAGGTAATGGTGCTGATGTGGCGCTTTCTATGAATGTTGTTGCATGGAATTCAGCTATTGCCTGCGGAGGTATCCTTGGCGGGATACTGCTTGATTCAGTAGGTGTTAGCTCTTTCCCTTGGTCTCTGTTGGCCTTACTTTCAATCGCATTTTTAATAGCTTGGTCATATCATTCGCATGCCTTTAAATCTGGGGCGCGTATTGGTGGAAGGTCGGCCGTTTAACATTGATTGAAAAATGTCTGATTAAGTAGGCCTAACAATCTAAGGACGTTTGACTAAGTATCATTATTTCCGCTAGCTTTTTGTAGCATCCGAAGGTTTGTATTACTTCGTTTTGAAAACCACACGCTAACTCTGGCGTGTGGTTTTACTTGGCTTCTGCGACAGTTAAAGCACGGCCCCCATAAATTGTTTCAATTCATCCGTCTGCGGGTTGGACAAGATGGTTTTTGGATCGCCTTGTTCCCAGACTTTGCCTTGGTGCATGAAGACGACTCGGCTGCCGACGTCGCGGGCGAAGTTCATTTCATGGGTCACTAGAACCAAGGTGATGCCTTCTTTTGCTAGTTGCTCTAATACTTTTAATACTTCGCCGACCAATTCTGGGTCAAGAGCAGAGGTGATTTCGTCACACAGCAACACCTTGGGTGACATGGCTAAGGCGCGTGCGATGGCAACACGTTGTTGCTGACCGCCAGATAACTTTTCTGGGAAGCTGTCGAATTTTTCTGCAAGTCCCACTTTTTCCAGCATGGCGCGAGCCGTCGTTTCTGCCTCGGCTTTGCTTTTCTTCAACACAATCGTCGGCGCAAGCATGACGTTTTCGCCCACTGTCATATGTGGGAAAAGGTTAAAGTTCTGGAATATCATACCGACGCTAAGGGCAAGGCGACGAACCTGAATGTCTTCGGTGGTGACTTCTTTACCGTCCACCGTGATGCCGCCTTCTTGGTAATGCTCCAAACCATTAATGCAGCGTAGTAGCGTACTTTTACCAGAGCCACTTTTACCAATGATGGAAACCACTTCGCCCGCTTTGATGTCGAGATCAATGCCTTTTAGCACATGATGATCGCCATAGAATTTATGTACTTGATGTAAGTTAACGAGAGACATTGAATTTTTTCTCCAGATGCTTGCTGTACAGGGACAGTGGATAACAAAGAATGAAGTAGATAAGTGCAACGAGAGTAAAGACTTTAAACGGTTCAAAGGTAGCGTTATTTAACATGGTGCCAACTTTAGTCAGTTCGACAAAACCAATTACTGATGCCAGCGCTGTACCTTTAATCACCTGTACTGAAAAGCCGACCGTTGGTGCCGTCGCCACGCGAATCGCTTGTGGCAAGATAATAAAGCGTAAGGTTTGTAAGAAGCTCAAGCCTATGCATCGGCTGGCTTCCCATTGTCCTTTCGGCAAGGTATCGATACAGCCACGCCAAATTTCAACCAAGAAGGCGCTGGTAAAAAACGTCAGTGACAAAATCGCTGCACCCCACGCGGATATTTCATAACCCAGCATGGATAAGCCAAAGAAGCATAAGAACATCTGCATCAGCAATGGTGTGCCTTGAAACAGTTCCACGTAGATTTTTACGATGCGTTGCATTGTAGGATTACGGGTTAAACGCATGGCGGTTAATGTCAGTGCGACCGTAGTGCCGCCGATAAAAGCTGCGAGTGACAATAAAATCGTCCATTGTGTCGCAAACATTAGATTGCGCAGAATGTCGTAGTTAGAAAATTCGATCATTGAGTATTCCTCATTTTGCTTTTCATCGAGAGCCTCTTAATCGGCTGTACGATAAGCAAATAGGCGTTTTCCTAAAGCGTTGAAAGCAAATCGCAGCAGAATAGACAAACCTAGGTACATCAAGGCGGTCACCAAGTAGCTTTCAAAAGCACGAAAGTTACGTGATTGCACAAGGTTGGCGGCGTAGGTTAAGTCTTGCACCGAGATCTGAGAAATAACCGCAGAACCCAGCATGACGATGATGCATTGGCTGGTGAGAGCTGGGTAAATCTTTTCAAATGCCGGAACGAAGATCACGCGCGTCAGTGTTTGGCGAAAGTTCAGACCTAACACTTTTGCTGCCTCGATTTGGCCTTTGGAAATACTAGCAAGACCTGCACGAATGATTTCTGTGCTGTACGCGCCAAGGTTAATGGTCAGAGCAATCATGCTGGCTTCCCATGGCGACAACATCATGCCAATAGCAGGAAGACCAAAGAAGATAAAAAAGAGCTGAACAATGAACGGCGTGTTACGAATAAGTTCCACATATACACTGACGACTCGTTGACTGGCTCGGTTGCCGTATTGGCGAATCGTCGCGCAGGCTGTTCCCAATGCCACGCCCAAGATCGTTGTCAGTACAGTGAGTTCAACAGTGGTTTTTAAACCACTGAGAAACACGTCGCTGTATTGCAATAGATCAGAGAAATACAACATAACGAAAGCCTTATGCGCCGAAGCCTTTAGGTAGTGGTGCTTTTAGCCATTTCATTGAAATGTCGTTGAGTTCACCCGATGCCAAGGCGCCTTTGATCAGCTCGTTCACTTTAGCTTGTAGAGCCGTTTCGCCTTTTGCCATACCAATGTAACAAGGTGAGTCTTTCAGCATGAATTTACTTTCTGGTGCGCGTTGTGGCTGACGTTTCGCAATTTCAGCGGCAACCAAGTTACCAGTAGCAATCAAATTAACTTGACCTGATAGGTAAGCGGTTAGTGTGGTGTTGTTGTCTTCAAAGCGTCGTACGTTGACAGATTCCGGTGCGTTTTTCTCAAGCTCTAAATCTTCTACTGACCCGCGAGTAACGCCTACGGTTTTGTCTTCTAGTTCGCTAATTTTTGTCACAGCAACCTCTTTAGAGCCGAATACGCCTAAGAAGAAGGGCGCATAAGGCGTTGAAAAGTCGATGGCTTTTTCACGCTCTGGGTTTTTACCAAGGCTCGAAATAACCAAATCTACTTTTTTAGTTTGTAGGTAAGGAATGCGGTTGGCGCTGGTGACTGGGACGATTTCGATTTTTACGCCCATTTCTTTCGCGATGTAATTCGCCATGTCCACGTCGATGCCTTGTGGTTTCAAGTCGGTACCAATGGAGCCAAATGGAGGGAAGTCTTGAGGAACAGCGATACGAATAAGGTTGCGATCTTTGATGTCTTGCAGCACATCAGCGCTTGCGCTTAGTACACTGAAGCTAGCCGCAATGATTAAAGTTTTGCTAAGCAATTTTGTTAATCTTTTCATGGTTGGGGAGTCCTGTTTCATTTTGTGAATGCCTGAAACACAATTTGCAACAGTCATGCCAATATGAAACAAAAGTTTCTTTAATGCTGATTTATGTAACAAATCGCAGCATAATAAGTGTGAAGCGCGTTATCAAGAAAGAGTGAGGTGCTAGGCTCTACAATGGAAGAAGGTTCTAGTATTTATTTGGCGCACTATAGCTGGGCGGCCATGCTTTTTTGGTGCGTTACTGTATTTTCTAGTTATCAAATTACATAAGGCGCTATCAAAGCATTAATCTAAGTTGGCAGCTTAACGATAATCGATTACCGTAGAGCAAAATATCCCCGAATAGAGGTTAACCCGTGGCGACAAAGCAGGATGTGCTATCCCTGATCGAGCAGACTTACCCAACGCTGTCTCCATCAGCGCGATCCATAGCGAATTACTTACAACAGAATCCCTTGGCGATTGTGAGTCAAACGTCTGCCGAGATTGCGGATAACACCAATACGTCAAAAGCGACAGTGAGTCGTTTCTTTCGCCAGCTTGGTTATGATTCTCAGCAAGGCGCGAAGCAAGCGCAATTAGCTCTGCGCGAAAGTGGCGTGCCGATATTCACCCAAGGTTCGTCTTTGGATCAAACCGCACAAGAGCTAAAAAACTTGTCGTTAACCTTTGAAGGATTACGACCAGAGACTCTGAATGAGATCAGCGAACGATTAGCTAAAGCAAGCCGAGTCACCTTGATCGGTTTTCGTAATGCTTATCCGTTGGCGTTGCATTTTCGTCAGCAGTTGCAACAGGTACGTCATTCTGTGCGCTTATTGCCACAGCCGGGGCAAACTTTGGGGGAAGACCTACACGATATTCTGGATGATGAAGTGGTTGTCTTGCTGGGGTTTAGACGTCGTACCCGCCAGTTCAAACAAATCGTAGAAGCTTTGCAAGGCCGAAATACCATCTTGATTACCGATCCAACAGGCCAGGTTTATAATCAACAAGTGTCCCATGTACTGGTGTGTCACCTTGGTAACGAAAGCCCATTCGACAGCTACGCAGCGCCAATGAGCTTGATCTCCATGCTGTGTAATCGCGTGTTTGGTGTTCTGGGCGATGCGGCTAGCCGCCAGACGCAGGCGATTTCGGTATTGTATGAAGATTTGGATGAATTGGAGCCTTAACGGTCTTTGATACTTTTGCAGAAAAAATAGATTTATTTTTCGTTTCAGTTGACAGGATGCTGAAACGATTGTTTCATGTGTTCTACACAAGCGGAGGACATATGAAACATTTTATTGTACAAAATCCTTTTATCAATTTAAGTGAAACGACTTGGAATGATAGTTCCTCTGACGATTCTTTGTTGCCATTAAGCGATTTACGTTTGGCGGTGAAAGACTTGTTTCATATGGCAGAACTGCCGACTTCCGCAGGCAACCCAACTTGGTTAGCGACTCATCCTATCCCGACAAAAACGTCTTCCAGCGTTGCTGCTTTGCTGAATAATGGCGCGATTTTTTGTGGAAAAACCATTACTGATGAGTTGGCTTACAGCCTTAATGGCCAAAATATTCATTACGGAACACCCTCAAACCCGATGACACCTAATCGTCTCCCAGGCGGGTCGTCATCGGGTTCGGCGGTGGCCGTTGCGGCGGATCTTGCTGATATAGGGTTAGGCACAGACACTGGCGGCTCGATTCGCGTGCCAGCAAGCTATAACGGTTTATTTGGATTACGTCCGACCCATGGCGTGATTCCATCAGACAGTATGGTCGCTCTTGCGCCGTCTTTTGATACGGTAGGTTGGCTCACCAGAGACTTAGATACATTAGCGAAAACAGCTAGCGTTTTGCTTAAAAACAAACCGCCGAAAGAATTTAATAACATATTGATTGCTAAGAATTTAATCGATCAAGTTGAGCACGTGAAAGAGCTAAATATTCAGCTTCAAACATGGCGTGAACAAGGTCGCTTTCCCAAAGAATCTTCCGTCGTAATCGACACTAAAGTGTGGAAAACCAGCGAGACATTTCGAACCTTACAAGGCGCAGAAATTTGGCACGAACATGGTAAATGGATCAAGAGTTTAGAAGGTCTTGATGGTGTATTTGCGCCAGATATTCAGTCACGTTTTGAGTGGTGTCAAACTATTTCTGAGGCGGAAGTGGCTACTGCGAAACAACAAAGACAGCGCTTTAGCAATTGGCTAGAAAATGAAATTGAAGGGGCGGTGCTTATTATTCCCACCACGCCAGGTTTAGCGCCATTATTTGATGCGGCCGATGATGAACTCGCGACCTATCGTAATCAGTTGATGGACATTACAGCCATTGCTGGACTAGCTGGTTTGCCGCAATTGCATCTGCCTGTTTGTACCTTACATGGTGCGCCATGTGGCTTGTCTTTAGTGAGTTCAAAAGGTACAGATTTGGCGCTAATTGAATTCGCAAAAACCTTAATGGAGTAGCGTCATGAAAAAGAACGAGATCGCTTTTACTGCGCCGCACTTTAAAGCCACAGAAACAGGGCAAAAAATCCTTAAACAAGGTGGCACAGCGATAGAAGCCATGGTGGCTTCCGCGGCGACGATTGCCGTGGTGTATCCACACATGAATGGCTTGGGTGGCGATGGTTTTTGGTTGATCAGCGAGCCGGGAAAAACACCAGTCGGTATCGATGCTTCAGGGAAAGCCGCTGAATTAGCCACGCTGGATTTTTATCACGGCTACGACAGCATTCCAGCCCGAGACGGCAAAGCCGCTGTGACTATGGCCGGTGCAGTAGCGGGTTGGCAAGAAGCTTTGGCGGTGAGTCAAGCTTGGCAAGCCGCCTCTAACGCACAAAACTTACCTTTATCGACCTTGCTTGATGATGCCATTCAATTAGCGAAAAACGGCAGCAAAGTGACGAAAACTTATGTTGATGCCAGCAAAAAAACCTTTGCTGACTTAGTTGGTGTTCAGGGTTTTTCTGAGGCATTTTTGAACGCTAGTGGCCTCTATAAAGAGGGCGATACGTTGACTTTGCCAGTACTGGCAAAAACGCTGGAACAGTTAGCTGAAAAAGGCTTAGACGATTTTTATCACGGCGATATTGCCAAACGTTTGGCGAAAGATTTAGCCAGCGCAGGCTCGCCGATTCGCTTGGCGGATTTTCATTCTTATCAGGCAAAATGCGTAGAACCTTTGCAGGTCAAAACCAGCGTCGGCTCTCTTTATAATCTGCCAGCACCGACACAAGGCATCGCGTCTTTATTGATTTTGGCCTTGTATGACAAGCTTTATACGCAAGGTAAAACCGCGACAGACATGGCACATTTGTTAATTGAATGCACCAAACAAGCCTTTATTGCCCGTAATCAATTTGTCACTGACGAGTCCCGTTTAGCAATGGACCTGTCATCTTTACTGGATGATGAGCAACTGGAAAAAATGTGTCACGAGATTGCTTTAGAGCGTGCGCAGCCTTGGCCTCATCAAGCCAAGCATGGTGACACTATTTGGATGGGCGCCTGTGACAGTGAAGGCCGTATGGTCAGCTATATTCAGAGTTTGTATTGGGAATTTGGTAGCGGTGTGGTGAGTCCTTCCACTGGTATTGTGTGGAACAACCGCGGCTCGTCGTTTTCTCTTGAAAAAGGCTCTTTGCAAGAACTTGGGCCGAATTTAAAACCTTTTCATACGCTGAATCCAGCGTTTGCTGAACTAAACGATGGTCGTCGTATGAGCTACGGCACCATGGGGGGAGAAGGGCAGCCACAGACGCAAGCCGCTTTGTTTAGCCGTTATGTTTATCACCAGATGCCGTTGGGTCGAGCCATTAGCGAAGGTCGTTGGTTGCTCGGTCGAACGTGGGGCGATGTAAGTCATAATTTGAAAATAGAGCGTGACTTTGCTGATATCGCTGCGGATGAATTGGTGCAACGCGGACATGATCTAGTCATCGTCGACTCGCAAAATGAATTAATGGGTCACGCTGGTGCGGTTGTGCTTCATCCAGAGGGACATACCGATGCCGCAACCGATCCGCGCAGTGATGGTTCAGCCATCTTTGGTGATTTTATCAAGTAACGTGATTATCGAGCTTTAGATTATCGAGTACTATGTTCGATTAGTATTACGATGGTTTGGTAACACCTTGATCTAGTAATACTTTTTTTGGTTATTTTACTTAGGAGAAAACAGAAACATGTCATTCATAATGGAAAACTATTCCATGATTCTCGCCATGATGGCCACGGGTGTGGTTGGCGGTATTTTAGCCGGTTTGTTGGGTGTCGGCGGCGGTATCGTTATCGTGCCGGTGTTGTTTTTCTTGTATCAAGGCTTGGGTGTCAGTGCGGATACCGCCATGCTGGTGGCAACAGCGACGTCTCTAGCGACCATTATTCCGACCTCTATTAGTTCAATTCGCGCCCATAAAGCCAAAGGCAACGTGGATTTCGATCTGCTGAAGCGTTGGGGCTTTTTTATCTTTTTAGGCGTAATGATCGGTAGTTTTGTGGTGACTCGTGTTGATGGCGAATGGTTGACTCTGTTGTTCGGTATTATTGCGACTTTGTCGGCATTGAATATGTTGCTGGGCAAAAAAGACAGCATGTTCAAATCTTTACCGGGTAATGCTGGTCAAGGCGTGATGGCGACCTGTGTTGGTTTCTTCAGCTCTATGGTAGGTATTGGCGGCGGTACGTTAACGGTTCCTATGCTGACCTTCTGTAACTACCCTGCGCACCGTGCTGTCGGTACTGCGGCGGCAGTAGGCTTGATCATTTCCTTGCCAGCAGCCTTGACCATGTTGATCTTCGGACAAAGCCCAATTGACTCCCCTTACGGTACTGTCGGCTTGGTTAACTTGATTGGCGCAGCTTGTATCATTCCATTGACGGTTTTGTTTGCTCCTGTTGGCGCGGGATTAGCGCATCGCTTAGACGCAGCCAAATTGAAGAAAGTCTTCGCTGTCGTGTTGATTTTCACAGGCATCAAAATGCTTTATCAGGTTTTAGGTTAGGAGATCATTATGCAGCCGCTTTCATTACCTCCAAGATTATTAATGGGTCCAGGGCCAATTAACTGCTATCCACGCGTGTTGTCGGCTATGTCGACTCAGTTAGTGGGCCAATATGATCCGACCATGACCAGTTACATGAACGAAGTCATGGAATTGTATCGCCGAGTTTTTAATACCAAAAACCAGCAAACCTTTTTGATAGATGGTACGTCTCGTGCGGGTATTGAAGCGGCTTTGGTGTCTTGCTTAGAACCAGGCGATAAAGTACTGATTCCTATCTTTGGTCGTTTTGGTCACTTGTTGGCTGAGATTGCTGAGCGCGCTGATGCGGAAGTTCACACCATCGAAGTGCCTTGGGGGGAAGTGTTTGATCCTCAGCAAATTGAAGACGCGATCAAGAAAGTACAGCCAAAATTATTGGCGATTGTACAGGGCGATACTTCGACCACCATGTTTCAGCCATTAGAAGAGCTAGGCGATATTTGTCGCGCTCATGATGTGTTGTTTTATACCGATGCTACGGCATCGATTGGTGGTAACCCGTTGGAAGTGGACGCGTGGAAAATCGATGCGGTTTCGGTTGGGTTACAAAAATGCTTGGGCGGGCCATCAGGCAGCGCGCCAATTACCTTGAGCGACCGCTTTGTGTCTTGTGTGCGTAAAAGAGCCCATGTGGAAGCGGGGATTCGTGATGCTCATCATCAAGGTTCGTCTGGCATGCGTATTCGTTCTAACTACTTTGATTTGCCTATGATCATGGATTATTGGGGCGATGAGCGTTTGAACCACCATACGGAAGCGGCAACCATGTTATTTGGTTCTCGTGAGTGTGCGATTCAGCTACTTAGCGAAGGCCAAGATGCGGTGATTCAGCGCCATCAGTTGGCTGGCAACGCCATGCTGCAAGGTGTTCTAGCTATGGGGTTAAAGCCATTTGGTGATTTGAAACACAAGATGAGCAACGTAGTAGGCGTACATATTCCTGACAACGTCGATGGTGAACAAATTCGCCATGATTTGCTAAACATCTTTAACATCGAAATAGGCACCAGCTTTGGCCCATTAAAAGGCAAAGTATGGCGCATTGGCACCATGGGTTATAACGCTCGCCAAGACGCTGTTTTGCATACCTTGCAGTCGCTAGAAACCGTACTTCGTCGTGCTGGTTTTGCGTTACCAGCCGGCGCTGCGGTAGACGCGGCCATGTCGGTTTACGCAGGAGAAAAATAATGACAGATTACGGCAAACTCGCTCAGTTGGTCATGGACCGCTGTGACGAACTTGGCAAAATCAGTCAAAGCGACGATTGTCTAGATCGTCGCTATCTCACCAAAGAACACAAACAAGCCAATGGATTGGTGGGCGGCTGGATGCAAGAAGCAGGCATGCAAACCTGGCAAGATGAAGCGGGCAACCTTTGGGGGCGCTGGCAAGCAGCCGATCCACAAGCTCCTCGCTTTATCATGGGCAGCCATTTGGATACGGTGCCAAATGGTGGTCAATATGACGGAATGTTAGGTGTGATTACGCCTGTTACCTTGATAGCAGCCATGAACCAAGCAGGTATTCGTCTGCCGTTTCACCTCGATGTGGTGGGATTTGGTGACGAGGAGGGCACGCGTTTCAGCTCTACCTTGCTGGGCAGTCGTGCTCTAACGGGTCAATGGCCTGCAAGCTGGGCCGATGTGAAAGACAGCGATGGCATCAGCTTATCGCAAGCACTGAAAGACTTTGGTTCGGACTTTGCGAGTATTCCCAATGCGGCCATCTCAACCGATAACTTACTTGGTTACCTTGAACTGCATATTGAGCAAGGACCAGTGCTAGAAGATTTAGACTTGCCCGTCGGCGTGGTCAGTGCCATCGCCGGGGCAAAGCGCTTTGAATTTAATATTACCGGCATGGCAGGACACGCGGGCACAGTGCCAATGAATCTGCGCCAAGATGCCCTTTGTGCCAGCAGTGAAATGATTCTTGCTGTAGAAAGAGTTGCTCAAAATCATGGTATTGTTGCTACAGTCGGCCGCATTCAAAATCGTCCCAATGGCGTGAATGTGATTTCTGGTAACACCGGCTTTTCCCTCGATATTCGCAGCGAATTTGATGATAAACGAGACGTCGCGCTCGATGAGATCTTGCTGAAATTAGACGCCATTGCCGCTCGTCGTAACGTGGGCATTGAGCGCAAAGCGACCCATGCTGCTAACGCTGTACATTGTGACGCCAAGCTACAAAGCGTGCTCCGTAACGCCATCGAATCACAGAACATCCCCGTTCATACCTTGTTCTCTGGTGCGGGACATGACGCCATGGCGATTGCTGACATTTGTCCTGTGGCCATGTTGTTCATGCGCTGCGAGAAAGGCATTAGCCATCATCCAGCGGAAGCGATTGACACGCCCGATGTAGCCGTGACCTTGGCGGTGCTGAGCCATGCGATACAGAATTTGGTGTGACGCCCCACTCCTTTTGTACTGAACCCAGTATCACGCTTCGCTCCCCGAGCAAGCTCGAAGAATCGCTCTGGCGTTATGCTGGGAAACTAGCCTTATTATTACGGTAAATAGAATTACGGCAAATAGAGGAATATTCAATGCAATTTACGCGCATTTTTAACGATGATCAGGGCAAGAGTCACTTCGGTGATTTGAATGTTGATGTTCGTGATGGTGGCCCAATTGGCTTTTTGTCGGAGCGTTTTCCTGTGGGGGAAATGATGTTTCGTGAAACCCCAAGTGACTATGATTTTAAATGGCACCCAGCGCCACAGCGTCAGTTGTTGTTTATCATCAAAGGGCGTTGTGAGTTTACAGTATCGTCCGGTGAAACTCGTCAGTTTGGCGCGGGTGATGTGGTCTTGTTAGAAGACACCGAAGGCGAAGGCCATTGCAGTAAGGCATTATTCAACGAAGTAAGACATTCTATTTTTGTTACTGTGCCCGAAGACGTGGTGTTTTAAGTTATCTTGCGTGATAACTGACAAGAATCAAAGGGCGTAAGGCCCTTTGATTTAGAGGTGTGAGAATAGGAATTTTTGAGACTCTTTTAAGCCTTGGTGAATGGCTTTAATGTGTTTGACTACGCCGTTTTCTAATTCGGCTAAGTGA
Organism: Marinomonas foliarum; assembly: GCF_003337275.1. Lineage (GTDB taxonomy): Bacteria > Pseudomonadota > Gammaproteobacteria > Pseudomonadales > Marinomonadaceae > Marinomonas > Marinomonas foliarum. The sequence continues at coordinate 27,248 of NZ_QPJQ01000033.1, forward strand.
TCTATCTTTTCTGTACTTGTCTGAGCCATTTTTTGGGTGAGTTGATTGATTTGTTCTAACTCGTGACCAATACGAATAAAATTCGGTGTTTTTCTAAAATCGAATTCGTTATCTGTGCCGTTGAAATACCAGTCCCCAAAAGCCGTCTCTTTTATGTTGACTGGCTGTGTTTGAATATTGCCTTTTAATGCAGAGATTAGGTAGTTTGACTTCCAACAGTTCAGTTCAAGTAGCGCTGATGATGTATGTGCAAACGCCATGGATTTATAGCCAACTTCCATTAATGTTTGAGTACTTTCAGCGGTTTTTTGAAAAGACGTATCTAGGTCGTCACAAGAACGGCTGACATCTAATGTGGCGCGGTGTAGCGACTCTATCTGTTGACTGACTTTTATTGTTCGGTTATCGATGCGATGGACAAGAGCTGAAATGTGTTCGCTGGAATCTTTGGCTTTGGTCGCTAAGGATCTGACTTCGTCTGCGACCACTGCAAATCCACGACCATGTTCACCTGCTCGCGCCGCTTCAATGGCAGCATTCAATGCCAATAGGTTAGTTTGTTCCGAGATACTTTGAATAGTATCGGTAAAGCCTTTGATTTCATTGGCTATGTCTTTCAGTCCATTGACATCTTCTAGGCTTAGTTTAGTTTGGGATGCAATTTCAGCGAGTGCTTTGGTTAATTTGTTGATTGCTTCTTTGTTTTGCTGAATATCTTGATTGCTGCCTTCTGACGCGCTCATTGGTTCAAACAATAGTTCAGATATTTGGTTAAGCGCAGATAATGCGCTTTCAATGATATCTTGTTGAGGCGCTAAAAATCGATCGTCCATTTTCGTTAAGGGAGTCGATAGCGCTTTTTCCTCGTGTGAGGCAATATCCGTTGTTAATTTGGTGATTTTCTGTTCCAAAACTCGCTTCTCAGCGTGGAGTGTAGCCAGTTCATTTTCTAGTATTTGAATGCGCTTTTTGCCAAACCACATAGGCACTGTCCTTTAAGTATAAAAACGGTTGGTGTTTGCCCATGGCATAACATGATGAAAGAAAAGCGCCCATGTCTATGTTGGGAGGCGGTGACACAGACGCTTTTAAATTGGAAAAAGTTAAGCCATGAACAGGCGGGTGATTAGGTGTTACTGGCTGTCAGGCTCAAACAAGCCTCGCTTCATGAAGAATTTCACCCAAATAGCACCGATAATACACAGCACCAATAATATGCCGCCGGTAATGGTGTACACCATTTCCGTCATTTCTGGTGATGGTGAATTGTTTAAAGCGACATACAACATGGCTCCAATCCCCAATATTTGTGGAAGTGGGTAAAACGGTGTGCGATATGGTCGAGCATGATTAGGCATGCGTTTACGTAAAACGATAACGTTGATATGTGCCACAATGTAAGCCAACAGCCAACTTGTTGTTGCTGCGATCACGAGAGTAATCAGTGAGTCAATTCCTAATGCAAAGTATGGAATTGTCGTTAAACCTGTAATCATCAGAATGCCAACCCAAGGTGCATCAAAGCGATTTTTTGCTTTAAGTTGTGGGAAAGCTTGACCTTGTTGTGCCATGCCTTGCAACATTCTTGGAACGGCAGCCAGAATCGTATTCATCGTGCTACATGTGGCGGCCAATGCCATGATGGTCGCAATGACTAAACCACTCTTGCCAAATACAGCGCTGGCATAATCCAAGAAAGGCAGAGGCGCGCCAACTAGTTCTTCAGTATTCAGATAGAGGCTTGCTCCGTACACAAAGGCGCTGAATATTAAGAAAATCATCAATAAAGACAGGTGCATAGCGCGAGGAATATTTTTGGTTGGAGACTTAACCTCTTTGATTAGCGGGCAAATAAATTCGACACCGACCATGGTCCACAATGCCAAGCCAACTAGGCCAATAAAACTACCATCCATCACGCCACCAAAACTCCAATCCACCGTTGTGCCACTTAATTCAGGATGGGGTTCACTTGCTCCTGTAATCGCCACCGCGCCAATAATGATTAAGGCACTGACCAAGATAAACGCTAGCAAGTTTTGAATTCGCGCAAATACGTCAGTACCAATGAGGTTGGTAATGGCGAAAACAAATAGGATGAGCAAGGGCACAACTTTTTCAGGCAGCATCCCTGGAAATAGCTCACCCAGCATGGCGTCGACCAAAAACATTTCCACCGGCAGTGCGAGCACAGCAACCACGACATAACCTGCAAACACGGAAACGATAGCAGGGAAGTGTCCGATGGCTTTTTGAGTGTATGTCGCTAGCGTCCCTTCTTCTGGAAACATCAGAGATAGCTCGGCAAAGCTCATGGCATTAAATTGAGCCAGAATGAGTGCTGTCACCATGGCGGCAATAAAACCCATGCCACCGATTCCTATGCCTTGTAGAGCCGATATCATCGCACCTTGGACGATGACTAAGCCGATACAAATTGCCATCATGGTTGGCAATCCCATCTTTGATTTACTTGAATTTTTCGCTGATAAGTCAGCTGTCATTATCGTTCCTGAACTTGTGATATTGCTCATTTTTTTGTTCCTTTTGTTAATAGGGAACCATCTTGTAGACGTTAGAACCGATCGAATCGATAGGGACTTGGGTCAACGATGGGGGGGACATTCGAAACAATATCTGCAGCAAGTTGCCCAGCTGCAGGGCCAGTACCAAAACCATGACCCGAAAAACCGGTGGCTACCGTCAATCCCGGTATTGTTTTGATACGGTCAATCACCGGTGTTGAATCCGGTGTCACATCAATTAAGCCTGCCCATGATTCTTCTATTTTTGTATTTTTAAACATGGGCCAAGCATTGATGGTGTTATTCATAGCGTCATTAAGGAGGCCATGATTCACCTGCGGCTCGCATACGCGAACGTGTTCGAATGGGGTTTTTGTATTGGCATTCCATGACCTAGGCATGGCTAAATCACGCAAGAAGGTGCCGTTCAGCGCAATATTTAGAGAGTCCTTGCCATGCTTGAGTTGGTCTCTAAATTTTAGACCGATTTTTAGGTGATCTAGGGTGATTGGCGCATCCACTTTGCCGCGTTGCATGATGATAAAGCCGCCATCTTTGTGTTTGCGGAATGAAAAGTCTGGGCCGCCAACAGCGATCTCAGTTGGGCCTTCGACAGGCGCTGTTCTTAATACGGACGCAATGACGGGGAGGGTCGGCAAGGACACTCCAAGGTTTCCGAGAAAACGGCGCGACCATGCACCGCCAGCTAACAGCACTTGTTCACAGCGAATCTCACCTTTTTCTGTGACCACGCCGCTGATTTTCCCTGCTGTGGTTGATAACGTTCGTACGGCACATTGTTGAACGATAATGGCGCCTTTTTTCACGGCAGCTTTGGCGATTGCACTGGTGGCAATTGTGGGCTCTGCGCGTCCATCTGAAGGCGTATAAATAGCCCCCACCCACTTCCCTTGACCATGTGGAACATGTTTGTCGATTTCTTTCGGGCTAAGGAGTTGTGAGCCCAGAGCAAGCGGTTGAACTGACTTTGACCATGCTTCGTAAAGGGCCATTTGCTCGTCTGTTTTGGCTAAAAACATAATGCCGGATTGTTTATAACCAACTGACTGTCCAATCCGCTCTGGCATTTCAGCCCACAGACGGTCTGCAGCCTGTGCCAGTGGTACATCATTGGCGTGGCGGCTGGTTTTACGGATCCAACCTAGGTTGCGAGATGATTGCTCACCCGCAATGTGACCTTTTTCTAATAACACGACGGGAATATTTCGTTCTGCTAGCGTCAGTGCCGCCGTGATACCCACAATGCCCCCACCGATAATAACGACGCTGGTTGAGTCCGGTAATTCATTGGTGGTGTGAACGGCATCAAGCATTTTAGTCATGATTTACTTCCTAAAAATCTCATCAGACTCGATGACAATCATCGGGTCCTTTTTGTTATTTCGCGGTGTTGGTATGGATTACGTCTACTTTCGCGCTAGACGCACCACGATAGGCGGTGACTTCCAGTTCCATTTTGTAAATCGAGGAACCCAGTGGCGGGCATGTCACTGTGGTCGCAGGGTCTACGCCACGGAATTTTTCGCCCACTAACGCCATCACTGTGTGGGTATCTTCTGGGTTTTGAATAAAAACACGCGACATCACCACGTCTTTTAAGCTCGCGCCGACGGTTTTTAAGGCGGCTTCAACGTTGCTAAAAACTTGGTGTGTTTGCTCTAGAAGGTCTTCTGGGATTTCTTTGGTATCAGGGTTCCGTCCTGCGGTATTGGAAACAAAGATCCAATTGTCGACGCATACTAGGCGTGAGTAGCTGCTGATTTCTTCGAGTTTCGAGCCGGTTTTAACTTTGGTGATTTTTGTCATAGCTATCTTTCATACCTGTAGTTAAAGGAAAAATGTGTAAGGCGTTATCTCAGTACGGGGGTTTCCCAGAGGTTCAGTTTCACCCCAATGTTTTTCTCAATGGCATTGCGATACACCATGGTTGCCCAAGCGACGTCTTCCACTGGCATACCACCAACGGACATGATGATGATTTCGTCATCATTTTTTCGGCCCGGTGCTTCACCTGCGGTGATTTTTCCAATGTCTTCTAGGTCATCTAGGGTGATTTTGCCTTCCTTGATCATGTCCATGAATCGAACGCCAGGTAGGGGAATGTAGTTGTGTGCGGGTTTTGGTACTTCCTCGTACCAAGCTTGGTACAAGCCTGTGTTATCGAGTACTTTGCGTACATCGTTCTGTTCCATGGCGTCGTCTAGGCTGCAATACGCTGGCATGACCAAGAAGGTGCCAGGCTTGACCCATTCACGTTTAACGATGGGATAGGTTGATGGATCACCGGTTACGCCTGAGTTGCAGTAGGTGACAATGTCTGAGCCACGTACCACTTCTTCAAGTGAGTCGACAATATGAACGTTAGTAATTTGTGGAAAGGTGTCGTTAACCCATTCAACGAATACATCTAGGCTTTTTTGTCCGCGTCCTTTTACCTTGATCGTATCGATCTCTGGGCATACGGCCATAAACGCTGCCACAGCGGTTTTGCCCATCACCCCCGGTCCAAGCAAGCCAATGACTTTAGAATCTTTACGCGCAAGATAGCGTGCACCAACACCTGGAACGGCGCCTGTGCGGTAAGCGGAAAGCAAATTGGCAGACATATATGCCATTGGTGCGCCAGTGTCAGTGTCGCTTAGTGTGAACATCAAAATAGAGCGAGGTAAGCCTTTGTCTCGGTTCGCTATATTGGATCCATACCACTTCACACCAGAGGTTTGAAAGCTGCCGCCAAGATACGCAGGCATCGCCATTAAGCGACGGTCGGCTGTGGGCTTTGGCATGGTTGGAAATGGGGATTCGTCAGGAAAAGTGATCATTGCGCCATGAGAATCGCTGTTTGGTCCTGCCATGCGGTAGTCTCCGGTATACAGCAAGGTGAACATTTCATCCATGGTGTCTACGCACTGTGGCATGTCCATCACGCCCGCTTTGATCATGTCTTGTTCGGATAAGTAAATGAAGTCGATATTCGTGCTCTCTGACATGGTATTACCTCGAAATTAGAAACCTAAAAATTAGAAAATACGTCCTGCTCCGTCGCGTTTTACGATGGTCGTAATGAGTGATTGCGATGGCTTTTTGAGAGAATGCTGAGTGCTCAAAAAGCGTCGGATGGATTGAATCCTAGGCCTTAGATTTTTTGGCGTATTGAACTTTTGCGACACGAATAGGAAAAGTTAGTCGCTTACAAATTGGCACTTAGCTTGCAGAGGGAAGGGGAAGTTTTTTCTCTTTTTTAGTGGCAGGTGTGAGTCATGTTGAAAGATTCTGTTTATGATCGTGTATCAGGTATTCACTCTAAACAGCCTTGGTTTGTACTCGGTGCTGCACAGGATTTTTTGCTCTATCACTCTGATATTCCAGATATTTCTCATTTTTATAGTTTTGAAGCCGATCCATCGACAGAACAAGTTCTCGCTATTCCTGACGGGTGTGTGGATATTTTGTTTGACTGTGATGAATGTCGACCAACGGCTAAAGTGTGTGGTACGACACTATCGGCAACGAATGCTGAATTTATTCATAACCATCGATATTTTGGTGTTCGATTTGCACCTGGTGTGATTCCTGATTTTTTAGATGCCTCTGCTATCGAGTTAATTGAACATCAACTGAACCTTCTTGATGTTGCACCAAAGGCAATGTCAGCTTTTGAAAAAATTGTAAGCAGGAGAATATTTTCGGAACAAGTAAACGCGTTTGAAAATTTCTATTTAAATCAATCTACTAGAAAATTATCTGTGCTGACGCTGCAAACAGTTGGTGAGATTTTTGCTCAGAAAGGGAATATCCAGATACAGGACTTAGCTACTTCAACAGGATTCACCACGAGAACAATACAGCGTCAATTTCTAGCCGATATGGGCATGTCACCAAAAGCTTTTAGTCGCATTATTCGTTGTCAGTCTGCAGTTTATGACATTAATCATAGCAAAGGCGTCACTTTTTCTGATTTGGCTTGTGACCTAGGGTTTAGCGATCAGTCTCATTTTTTGAGAGAGTTTAAAAAGTTGGTGAGTGTCACACCGCTGGATTATTTACATCGAGTAAAGCATGACGCCTACGTCGGCAGACTGCGTTATTTTTGATCCAAAATACATCAAACATCAGACATATTGCACCTGTGTAGTGCGATACGCCTGATTTATGCATTACATTTTTGGCGGATGGTTTTCTATCCAGTGATCAGCGATGTCTCCACGGCGAGTAATCCAGACGTCGTCGTGGGATTGTACGTAGTCTAAGAATTTCTTCAGTGCCATAAAACGACTTGGTTTACCGAGTGTTCGGCAGTGCATGCCGATGGACATCATTTTTGGTGCGGTCGCGCCTTCTTCATACAAGCAATCAAAGTTGTCTTTCAAGTATTGAAAAAACTCCTCTGCATGGTTGAATCCATAAGGCGAAGAAAACTTCATGTCGTTGCAGTCGAGCGTGTAAGGCACGATCAGGTGTGGTTTGCTACCACCATTTGGAGTGTCGACCTTTACCCAGTAAGGTAGGTCGTCGCCGTAGTTGTCGGAATCGTATTTGAGTTGCGCTTGCTCGGCCACTAAGGCGCGAGTATTTGGCGAGTCGCGCCCTGTGTACCAGCCTGCGGGCTTCACGCCAGTGATTTCTTCGATCAAGGCAAGGGCTTGTTGCATGTGCTCGCGTTCTTGCTCGATTGGCATGTCTTGGTAATGAATCCATTTTAAACCATGACAAACGATTTCGTGTTGGCCTTCCACAAAGGCTTTGGCCACTTCTGGGTTGCGCTGTAATGCCGTGGCGATGGCAAAAACAGTGAGTGGTAAATCACGCTTTTCGAATTCGTTAAGTATACGCCAGACGCCAGTGCGGGAGCCGTACTCGTAAAGGGATTCCATGCTCATATGACGATCTTTGAAAGGCTGTGCACCAAATATTTCGGACAAAAAAGTCTCGGCGTGTTCATCACCATGCAATACGCAGTTTTCACCGCCTTCTTCAAAGTTTAAAACAAACTGGACAGCAACTCGGGCATTGTTAGGCCATTTTACGTTTGGCTGCCCTTGGCGGCCATAACCCGCGTAATCGCGTTCTAAATAGTGTTTCATTATCTGTGTTCCATTATTTTTTTATGTCGTTTAGCAGCGGTTATAAACTCCAGTGGGCATAGCGCCCAGTAAAAGCTTTGCTAACGCGCTGTCCGTATTGACCTTTTTTAGAGGTTTGTAGCCCTAACTGATGCAATGATTCTGCCAGTTTTACCGCGGCGACAACGCCATCAATGATAGGAACAGGTAATTCAGCAGACAGCTTTTCCACCAAACTCGACATGCCTGCGCATCCTAATACTATCGCTTCTGCACCGTCTTGCTCTATGGCCGCAAGGCATTCCGTTTTTAGTAGTAAGTAAGCCGCTGGGTCGATATTTTCTAATGCCAAAACAGGGATGTCGGTGGCTCTGACACCGCTACAATGATGCTTATGACCATACTTTTGTAGTAAATGCTCACACGCTGGTAAAGTGCGAGATAGCGTGGTCACAACACCAAAACGCTGGGCAATCAGGCTGGCCATGTGAAAACCTGCTTCAGCAATGCCGATGACAGGTGCGTCAGCTAATTCGCGCGCTGCATCTAGAGCTGGATCGCCAAAACAAGCAATAATATGAGCGTCGACACCTTGTTGTTTGCCTTGTTCGATAAGATCGAGAAGAGCAGCGCTGGCAATGACTTCATCAAAAGCGCATTCGATGCTTTTGGGGCCATGTTCAGGAGTGCTAGCGATAATATGGGTGCTATCAAGAGCTATAGATTGCGCGCTCAGCACCATTGCGTGAGTCATGTCGGCGCTGGTGTTTGGGTTGATTAGTTGGATTTTCATAATGTCCTTTTAAGGCACCAAAAAGTTTAACGAGAGAACAGTTGTTGGAAATCTATGTGCTCTTCAGATTTGCTTTCGAGAATGAGTGAGGATTTGATGTGTTTAAGGTGATGGCTCATCCAGTTTTGCGCCTTGTCTGCGTTTCCTTGATCAAGAAGATCCAGTAGCTCCGAGTGCTCGCCGCAGTCGCAACCCACACTGCCGCGAGTACCGTAAGCCGCCAGTATTAAAGAAGATCGATAACAAAGCTGTTCGATAAAACTAGCCAGTACTTTATTGCCAGATAATGTTGCCAATTCATAATGAAAGCGAGCGGTTAACTGGATAGAATCAGCTAGTTGATTGCTTTCTTCTGCGCGTTTTTCTTCTATCGCCATAGTGCGAAAGTGTTGAGACTGCGCCGAATTCCAGTGAGATAATACAGCAGGGATGAGTTGTGGCTCGATCAGAATGCGGCTGTCTAGTACTTCTAATGCTTCTGCTTTGCTTGGGTGATTTACTTGTGCGCCTTTGTTTTTCTCGATCACCACAAAATGTTCTAAGGCGAGCCGCTGCAATACTTTGCGGATGCCTGTTCGGCTTACACCAAATGCTTCTGATAAGCGGTCTTCAGGTAAACGCGCCCCAGGAGGTAATTGGTGTTCGACAATGGCTTTTAGTATTTGTCGGTAAATGTTCTCGTCGTTCGACATGAGTATTTCTCTATAAATTGTATACGATATTTTAGTAAATATGCTTGATAAGACAATATAACATGTCAGTTTGTTTCGTACATCTTAAACAAAAAATCAATTTATTGTGCACAATGCTGGTGTGTATAAATAACTTTTGACTTAATTTAGTGCAATTTTATCGATGTTTTCGTTTGTCATTTCTGTTATTGCTTATATTTATTGAACTCTATTGTTGGCACATAAATTGTATTTAGCATTGTATACAATATAAAAGGAATGTAGCCATGAAGAAAGAGTTTGAGCAAAGTCCTAAATTGGCAAATAGTGATCTCTTGCCAGAAAAAGATCAGAAATGGGGTTGGTACAGCATCTTCGCTTTCTGGATGTCTGATGTACACAGTGTGGGTGGTTATGTGTTTGCCGCCAGCCTGTTTGCGCTAGGTCTGAATGGTATTCAGGTGTTTATCAGTTTGTTATTAGGGATTTCTATTGTATTGGTGTTTGCCAACTTGATGGGGAAGCCGGGACAGAAAGCAGGTATCCCTTTTCCTGTGGTAGCACGAATGTCTTTTGGTGTGTTCGGCGCTAATATTCCAGCCATCATTCGTGGCTTGATCGCGGTTGTTTGGTACGGTATTCAAACCTTTTTGGCATCCAGTTCCTTCATCATCCTTCTGTTGTACTTTTTTCCAGATATGGCGTCTCTTGCTGATAAGTCATTCATTGGGCTTTCGTACTTAGGTTGGATTGGCTTCACTGCGATGTGGCTTGTGCAAGGGATTGTGTTCATGTTTGGTATGGATATGATTCGTAAAGTGATCGATTGGTCTGGTCCTGCTATTTATATCGCTATGTTTGCTTTGTGCATTTATATGGTGGATCGAGCGGGTTGGGAAAACATCAGTTTCAATCTGAGTTCAAATAACCTGACGGGCCTAGATGTGTATGTGCAGATGTTCATCGCGATTGCTTTAGTAGCGGCGTATTTTGCAGGTCCAACGTTGAACTTCAGTGACTTCTCTCGTTATTGCGGCAGTTATAAAAAGTTGAAACTAGGTAATATATTGGGCTTGCCCGTTAACTTTGTGTTGTTCTCTTTATTTAGTGTGGTGATTGTTTCTGCTTCGATTCCTGTATTTGGTCAGATGATTACGGACCCTGTGGAAACAGTGAAGCAACTGGATTCTGGCTTTATTACGGTACTTGGCGCGCTGACGTTTATCTTTGCTACAGTGGGTATCAATATTGTGGCGAACTTTGTTGCACCAGCGTTTGATTTCTCGAATGTCTCTCCACAGAAAATCAGCTTTAAAGCGGGTGGCTTTATCGCTGCGTTTGGCTCTGTTTTGCTAACGCCTTGGAACTTGTTCAATAACCCAGAAGTGATCCACTACACAGTGGACGTATTAGGCGCAATGATAGGGCCTTTGTACGGTATTATTATTGTTGATTACTACTTCATCAAGAAAGGTCATATCTATGTAGCGGCTTTGTATACGGAATCGCCAAAAGGTCGATACTGGTATGAGAATGGCGTGAATAAGAAGAGTGTTTATGCCTTACTGATTGCTGGCTTTGTTTCTATCTTAGCGACCTTTGTATTTAGTTCTTTGGCAAATTACGCCATCTTCATTGGTGGTATTGTGGCGGCTTTGGCTTACCGTTATATGATGGAACCTGAGCGTGTTGCCTTGCAAAGTATGAATCTTGCGAAGTCGTAATTTGATCTAAGAAAATGTGTAGAAAATGAAGCCCCGCATTTTTCAATGCGGGGCTTTTTGTTGTGACGAAAGTTATTGAGTCGAATTAAGTTGAGGCAGCAAGGTCTGCTTCAGCAGCGGCCAACATGTCGAACTCTTCTTCAGGTGTTTTCGCCACAAGGCGACTTTTGCTGTACAAGAAGTAGTAAGCGGCGCCAATGGCGAACAAGACCAGCGTGTAGAAAAACGCGCGTGGATCGTAAGCGTAAACGCCAGTCAGAGCCAATAGAGACAAAACAAAAGCGATAGATGAGGTAACGATACCGCCTGGCGTTTTATATGGGCGTTCCATGTTTGGCTGTTTGATACGTAACAAGATATGGCTTAACGCCATCAAAGCATAAGACACAGTCGCGCCAACCACGGCCATGGCTAACATCAGATCGCCTTCGCCAGTTAAAGAGGCAAGGAAGCCCAAAATACCAGATACGATCAAAGCACGAGAAGGCACTTTGCGTTTATCGGTAACAGACAAGCTCTTAGGAAGGTAACCGGCGCGAGACAAAGCGAATACCAAACGGCTGTAACCGTAGATGATGGAGAAGAAAGAGGCGATCAAGCCAGCAAGTCCCAATACGTTAACCGCGGTTGCCAAGGTTCCGTGACCTGCAAAGTTCAATGCATCCACTAAAGGCACAGCGCTCTTACTCATGGCGTCTGCACCTGCAGCGCCCGCCAATAAAAACACTACTAAAAGTGCAGTAAAAAGTAAGAAAATCATCGCGGCGATAATGCCCTTAGGCACATCTTTCGCTGGGTCTTTTGCTTCTTCCGCTGCAAGAGGAACGCCTTCAACAGCCAAGAATAACCACATACCAAATGGCAGTGCGGCCCAAATACCATACCAACCCATAGGCATAAACTCAGACGCGCCTGCCGCATCGGTTACGGCAACATCAAATAAGCGGCTCGTATCAAAATCACCAATCAAGGCAACCGCTGTTGCTAAGATAGCGATAACCGCCAAGCCACTGATAACCATCATGACTTTTAGCGCTTCACCAACTCCAGCCAAGTGGATGGCAATAAAGACCAAATAAAATGCGGCGTAGACCCAAGGCCCATTAAATCCTAAGAGGGCTTCAACCGCAGAGCCGATAAAAATGACAATGGCCGCCGGTGCCAAAGCGTACTCGATTAACACGGCTAATCCAGTTAGATAGCCGCCAGTAGGCCCCATTGCTTGGCGAGCAAAACTATAACCGCCGCCTGCCGCTGGGATCGCTGCGGACATTTCTGCCAAGGATAAAACCAGCGTCAGATACATCACGGCCATCAATCCGGCTGCAATTGCAAAGCCACCCCAGCCAGCTTCAGCGATACCAAAGTTCCAGCCTGCGAAATCGCCTGATATTACGTAAGAAACTCCTAAACCCGCTAGCAAAATCCAGCCAGCGGAGCCCTTTTTTAACTGGCGTTTTGCCAGGTATTCCTTATCTAATTGATCACTCATTGTCGTTCCTTTTATGCTCTAGTTAAGTGGATTAACTGTCATTTTTGCCCGATGGGCTTATGTATTTCTTGTCCCTAAGAGATGAGGAAGTTCTTCGACTCCTTGCTGGTGTCCATAATTAAATCATCGTCTGATCTGTCTTTAAGTTTCACGCCAGACAGCTTCAGGGTTCGTGCTTCGTTTAGTAAGTAAAAGGCTTTGCGCGCCGCTTCTTGGTAAACCAAGCCAGCAGGTCGAACATTAGATATGCAGTTGCGGTAGGCGTCGGTAAAGCCGACTTTGCCACCCCAAGTCAGGTACAAACCTAGGCTATCAGGCGAGCTCAGCCCCGGGCGTTCGCCTATTAACACCAAAACGCACTTGGCGTTGAGTCGTTCGCAAATATCATCGCCAATGGCCACGCGACCTTGTTTTACAAAGCAGATAGGCGTTAGCTTCCAATCGTTTATATGGCTAGCAAGCGCTTGCAGAAAAGGCAGCGTGTTTTGCTCTATTGCCAGTGATGACAAACCATCCACCACCACAATGGCAAGGTCATAATCTTGCGTGGTGGAAGCTCGATGTTCGTCTAGTTTATTGGCGGATTCTTCGTCTAATCGGCGGCCATAATCTGGACGCTGTAGATAGGTTGCGCGATCCGTCGCGCGACTGTGCAGCATTAGGGGGGGACAGTTCTTCGTCCAATCTTTCGCCCAATCTTGCTCTAAAAGAGCCTTCGACAAAGCCCCGCTATCAAGTTGGGTGTGAACGGCATCGATGGCCTGAGCATGAGCCAGCTGAAAGGCTAATAGATGTTTGGTCGGAACGCTGATACCTGAACGCCCCAAGCCCACACGTGCGTCGGTAAAGGCATTAAGCTTGCTCCATGCGTTTTCCGTAACGGGTTCTTCTTTTCCAGTAACAACAGAAGCATGTGGATGGGTCGGAAAAGACTTATTAGATTGAGGGATGTCTTGGCTCATGAGCGACCTCCAATCATACGATTGAGTGACTTATGAAACGCATCGGGTAGCTGGTGATTGAGCGTAAATTGCTCGTTGTTTTTGAAGATTTCCATCTTGGCTAGCCAGAGATCAAATTCCGGCGACGGCTTCAATCCTAATACCTTTCGAGCATATAGCGCATCATGAAACGAGGTTGTCTGGTAGTTCAACATGATGTCGTCGGAACCAGGGATGCCCATAACAAAAGTGCAACCAGCGACACCTAAAAGTGTCAGTAAATTATCCATGTCGTTTTGGTCGGCTTCGGCATGATTGGTGTAGCAAACATCACAACCCATGGGTAAGCCAAGCAACTTGCCGCAGAAATGATCTTCCAAACCCGCACGGGTGATTTCTTTGCCATCGTACAAATATTCAGGGCCGATGAAGCCGACTACCGTGTTAACCAGCAATGGATTGAACTTACGTGCTACTGCATAAGCGCGCGCTTCACAGGTTTGCTGATCCAAGCCGTGATTGGCGTTGGCTGATAAAGCGCTGCCTTGGCCTGTTTCGAAATACATAACGTTGTTGCCAACCGTGCCGCGATTCAGCGACAAGGCTGCATCTTGTGCCTCAGCCAGATTAGCGAGGTTAAACCCAAAGCTGTCGTTGGTGGCTTGGGTGCCGCCGATCGATTGAAAAACCAAATCCACTGGTGCGCCTTGTTCAATGCATTCAATGGTGTTGGTTACGTGAGTTAAAACGCAAGATTGAGTCGGGATTTCATAATGCTGGATGACTTCGTCCATCATCTTGATCAAGCGCGTGGCTTGCTGCACGTTGTCGGTAGCAGGGTTGATGCCAATTACAGCGTCGCCGTTGGCGTAGAGCAAACCGTCTAACATACTGGCCGCGATGCCGGTTAAATCGTCCGTTGGGTGGTTGGGTTGTAAGCGCGTCGACAAATGCCCTGGCAAACCTATGGTGTTACGAAACGCGGTTTTGACATGGCATTTTTTGGCGACCAGAATCAAATCCTGATTGCGCATGATTTTACTCACAGCGGCCGCCATTTCTGGTGTCACGCCCGGGCGAATCTTCGTCAGCACGTCGCTGGTGGCTAAATCGCTCAATAGCCAATCACGAAACCCGCCCACGGTAAGATGTGAAATCAAAGAAAAGGCAGTTTTGTCATGATCGTCTAATATTAGTCGGGTAATTTCATCTGCTTCATAGGGAACGAGGGCTTGCTCTAGGAAAAGGCTCAGTGGAACATCGGCAAGCGTCATTTGTGCAATGACACGCTCCTCAGCGCTTTCGGCGGCCACACCGGCTAAGCGATCACCAGATCGTGCCGGTGTGGCCTTCGCCATTAACTCGGCAAGATCGACAAAGCCGAAGGTGCGTCCTCCAACTATGTTGCTAAATTGAAAGTGCTGACGTTGAGAAGAATGTAGCTTGCTCATAATGATTCTCGCGCTTTACTGAGAGGGTGTTGGTTCAAGAAAGCAAACTAGAAAAAGGTGTCAATTTTGCATAGCTTGAACATATATGACGTTAGTTAACATTACGGAATTCCATAAAACGACGTTATCGAATAATGGCAAAATTAATAAAATCTTTATTTTTCAAATTGTTAGGTTGGTTTTCTATTTATTTCGAAGAAAATCAATAAACATGGACAGACGTGCTTATGTTGAATTCAATGATTGACGCACCAAAACAGGGCATTTCCTCTGATATATCGAAAGCTGATGCATCGCAAGTTCGTGTGCCGAAAGTAAGATTGTCGGAAGCGCACGACGCCGATTTGCACGCCAGTAATCTGACCAATTGGCAACAAGAGTACGATCAGACTAGCCGTGGTAGCTTTTACGGTCGTATTGTCGAGCTGCCGTTTGATGGATTGCAGGTTTTTTGTGAGCACACCAGTCAGTCATTGCAGCAAAAATGTGTCGTTTGGCCTGACTCTGTTTGGTTGGGGATTCCTCTTGCCGATCAAGAAGAGAGTCGCATTAACGGTTTAACGATTCATGAAAATAACATCATGTGTCGACCGGGCGATTGTGATTTCCAGCTTTCCACACCGCAAGATTACGATCTATATGGACTAGTGGTGGATCAGTCCAAGCTAATGAAGATGGCGTTGATTCATGGTGTGGATCTAAATTGGAAAGAACTCACCGAATGTGGTCGCCTTGGCGTACCTGACAAAACCCTAGACGAAGTGCGCTTCTTACTCGCGCGTTTGCTCAGTGCAGAAAGCAGAACGCCACCGCGCTTGCAGCAAGACATTGTCATGATGGCTTTGTTGGAAGTACTCAAAGTAGAAACCCCACAACCTGCCAAAACACAAAGCTATTATCACCGTAAAAGCGTTGTAGATAATGCGCGTCTGTTTTTAGATCAACTCCTTGATGAACCTGTCACAGTTACCCAGTTGTGTGAAGTAACCAACGTCAGCCGTCGCACCCTGCAATACAGCTTTGAAAGCATTCTCGGCGTCAGCCCGATTCAATACCTGCGCATCAGCCGACTAAACGGCGTGCGTCGTTCACTTGTCCAAGCCCAACACGGCCAAGCCGTCAGCGACATCGCCGCCCAATGGGGATTTTGGCACCTGAGCCAGTTTGCCAAAGACTACAAACAACTGTTTGGTGAAACGCCTTCAAAAACACTCACAGGGTTGAGTGGTTGACTTACTTAACAAAGTGTGAAAACCCGAAGTCATCATGATCTGACCTAATAACTTGTGATGCGAAATCATAACCAAAGAAAAGTAATCTAAAAGCGAGTCTGGATCAAACTCGCTTTTAGATGTTATTGAGCCATACCTTTAACACTAACTAAGTACGAGTACAACGAAAGCTCCCATTATCATATCTTGGGTGCTCGATCCCATCTGTGCCAAAGCTAATGCGACCTTCACACGCTGCGTACTGGTATCGTCCACCAGACTTTAACGTTGTTGTTTTCTCATCATAAGGGGAAATGTTCGCTGATTGGGTATAAAAATTGCCGTTTTTCCCATCACCGCATTCGTTTTTACTCCAACGTAAATCACCACACCAAACTACGAATACCTGATACCCACATCGATTTTCAAATACAAGGTTGTCACTACTATTTGAATTGGTCGATGCTCTAATGCAATTCATTGCGCTTTTACCTGGATTACCTGCATGAACTTCAACGCTTACTAACAACATACTAAATACGACACCAATTAACGCTAAATAAGATTTCATCATTATTTCTCCCATAGGCATTATTTAAAGATGGTAGCAACGCTGTAAAAGCGAACGCTTAAAACATCTTAAGCTTTATATTCTCTTTTTTAATGCCTCAAATGGGGGGGTTGTCATTATTTAGACACTTTCTATACAAATCACCACATCGAGTAGGGTGAGGTGTTACCGCCTGACTCCTCTCACAGAACCGCAGGTACGGACCTCGTATACGGCTCATGTAAACTTACATTCAGTGTAAACATTGAACACATACCCCGTTCTCGCTTCTTCAATATTCACAAAATCTTGTTCACAGAACCATTTTTTTGGCATCGCATAGCTGGATAATGGACTCGCGGCATTTCTCCAACTGGTCATGGAGATGGCCTTAAACGACGGCTTTTAACCCAGTTGCTTGAGCTTTCTATGCAGTCGTTTTAGAGCAATTAGGGTCAGATAAAAATTGAAGATTCATTTTCATCTGACCCTAATAACACCGGCAGCGTATTCTTTATCTGCCTCGAATTAGCCCCTTCTTTTACTACTTTTTCATCACCCCGAAAATTATTTTTCAACAAAATATCCTTTATCTGAAACCTTTTTTTAAAAGATGAGTATCTCTGTATGAGCCACCCAACTGGGTGACACCCAGTTCACTGATAAAACTCATATAGGATGATTATGATGAAAAAGACAATTATTGCTGCCTCAACTGCTTTCGCTGTTTCTGCTTGTTCAACTGGCTTTTATGGAACATCAGACCAAGATAGCCATATCGCTGGATACGCGCTTGCCAATAATGGAACGACCTTGATCACAATGGGGTCTATCGCGTCTCCCGCTAAAATGGACACTTTTACGCTAAGTAGTAAGCTTGATGCCGTGGCTTATCGTCCTGTCACTGGCGAGCTGTTGGGCTATTCCAATGGTGCTGTCTATTCTGTTGATGCTAAGACTGGCAAGCTAACTGATCTTGGTGCTAGCTTCACAAAAGGTGCCATGATTTCAAAGGATGCTTCAGCAACCGCGATGGATTTTAATAACGCCATTGATGCTGTTCGTATGGTTGGCTCTGACGGTACCAACTTGGTGTATTTCCCAGTCGGTTTTGGTGACCAAGATAAGCGTGCTAATTCAGTATTAAAATTCACCTCAACATTCTATGCAAAAGGCGATAGCAACGAAGGCATGACGCCTGAAATTTTTGCCAATGCTTACACGAACGCCATTGCCGGTGCAAAAGCATCGAGCACTTTCCAGTTTGCGTTAGACAGCAAAACAGATTCCTTGGTCAGCCTTGCTAATAATGCAGGCGAATTAAAAACCGTCGCTAAGATCACCATCAATGGCAAGGCCGTAGACGTATCATCAATGGGTGGCTTCGATATTGTTTCTGCCAAAGAAGGTTCTGACGCCGCTTACGCTGTATTACAGCTCGAAGGTGCATCAAAAGCTGGTCTTTACTCTATGAACCTTACGACAGGCGCGGCAACCTTAATGGCCGACCTACCAATGGGTGGCTTTAGCGGCTTCGCCGTCTCTGGCGGCAAATAATAACAAGGATAGATAGGGTCAGGCGTATTTTTCATCTGACCCTAATTTGTTCGAAAGAAGAATTTGTTGCCGGTTTCTGCGATGAGCATGCCCAGCAGTATGCTAGCTGCGCCGATTAAGCCGATGATGCCGAGTGTTTCGTTTAGGAATAGGCTGGCGGTGGCGCAGGCAAAGATGGGTTCTAGAGTAAAAATAAGCGCCACTTTGTAGTCGGGTAAGATTTTCTGACACGCCGATTGTGCCCAATAAGCGTAGGCGGTGCCTAATATTCCTGCGATCAAAATAGCCGACAATACGATCGGTGAAAAAACGCTGTCGTACCAGCTAAGTGGCGTATTTCCTGCTAAATAAAATGCAGGTTCAGACGAGAGAAATGCACTGATGCCACTGTAAATTCCCACCGCCAGCAATTGAATGATCGTCAGCGGAATGACGGGCATTGCGCTCACAAAGCGTCCCGTTAACAACATGTGAATGGCAAACGCAAACGCACAAATCAGCACAAGCGAGTCTCCTTGATTGAAGACCAGTTTGTCTCCAACGGTTAACAAGTACAGTCCTGCCGTGGCAAACAACACGCCAACACACACAGAACGACTGACTTTTTTTCTGAACAGCAGTAAGCCAAGTACCGGCAACAGCGGCGACGCCAACCCTGTGATAAAACCTGCGTTCGACACACTGGTATGCCTAAGTCCTTCGGTCTGCGTATAAAAGGCAATAAACAGCAGTAAGCCGAGAAGTGCGCCTTTGAACATCAAAGAGGGCATTTGCTGAGTGGGGATGCGTTCTGTAGAGAAGAAAAATAACGGAATCAGCGCCAGTCCCGCCAAGGTAAAGCGAATCGCATTGAAGGTATTTACTGGCATTATTTCCATTGCCAAATCAATCAAGGTGAACTCAGATCCCCACACAAAGGCGACAAAGGTCAGCATGAATATGGCGGTGCGGTGGGATCGAACTGTCATTATTACGTCCTTGTTGTGGTATTGTTCAGGCTGCATGCCTGACAGGAATGGTTAACAAGCGTAAGCCATCTTCCATGTCGTCTATATACCTACAATGGGTTAGACAATTGATAGGTAGGTTTAGAAGAAAGAAACTGTATTCTTCATCAGTCCCTAATTAGTCGCCGTGTCGCCTCAAATTATCTACTACAGCAATGTAAAGCATGTTAAAAAAAGAGTATCGCTTCAGTCTTAGATAATTGCCATTGGGAGGTGAAAATGAGCATCCAAATTCGTCCTGCTGTGATTGATGATCTACCCGCGTTAACGGACCTTTATAATCACTACATTGTGAATACTGCGACGACTTTCGATATAGAGCCTTATACATTAGAAGGTCGAGCGGTTTGGTTTTCGCAGTTTGCGCCCACAGGTCGACATCGTTTACTGGTGGCGGAACAAGACGGTGAAATTCTTGGTTATGCTTGTAGCGGTCAATTCAAACCAAAACGCGCTTATGAAACCTCGGTGGAAGTTAGTATTTATCTAAAGCCAAACACCAAAGGTCGAGGTCTAGGAACCGCTCTGTATCTTGAGCTGTTTGAGCAACTGGAAACAGAAGACGTACACCGCGCCTACGCGGGCATCACCTTACCCAACGAAGCCTCACAAATTATCCATGAAAAATTCGGCTTTGAATCCGTAGGTGTCTACCTAGAAGTGGGCCGAAAATTTGGACAATACTGGGATGTAGAGTGGTTTGAAAAAGAGGTTGGTGGAAGTCATTAAAAAGCCAAGCCCAACGTCTTTGAAAAATTGGGTTTGGCTTAACGTCGTTTTTCTGGGATCACTTCCTCATTAGATAAAGAAAGTAAGCACCGCCAATTAAGGATGACAGTAATCCCGCGGGGAATTGCCAAGGGAACCAAATAACTCGACCCATCCAATCTGCCATCACCATGACTAAAGCGCCAAGTAGGCAAGCGGTTATTAGCTGTTTATAGGCCGTGTTTTGGTTAAGTGCGCGTGCCATGTGTGGCGCTAACAAGCCGATAAACGTCAGTGGGCCTATGATGGCGGTACAGAGTGTTGTTATTGCCGCAATCAAGACAAATATGACTCGGCGAACGAGCAGTGTATTGAGTCCTACACTGCTGGCAGATACTTCACCAAGAGCGATTAAATCTAGCCACCGATGAAGCAGCACGGCGATAAGGCCAAACACAGCCACGCCAACCGCTAAAATACTCACGTCTTGATAACTCACTAAGTAGGTGGATCCTGAAAGCCAGGTCAGCAGGGTGCTGACATTTTCTTGGCCAGATGACATAGAAATTCGCATGATCGCATCTAAAGCCGCGCTTAAAGCTATGCCTGTTAGTAATAGCTGAGAGGGAGCAAAACGATGCTTTTTACCTAGCCACCAAATCATTGAGGTAACGGCGAGAGCACCCAATGTGCCAATAAGAATTTGCTCATAGCGGTTAATGCTGATGCCAAAAATAAGAGTGCATAAGACAAGGGTAAGCGCCGCGCCGGAGCTTATGCCTAAAATTTCTGGGCTAGCCATCGGGTTGTTCGTTAGGCGTTGAATAAGCGTTCCTGTAATGGCTAAACCAATACCCGCAAAAAGGGCGCCCAGTATTCGGGGTGTACGCAGATGCAGTAACGTATCATTGACCGCGAATTCCCAGCCCAGTGTATTTTTACCGACAAACAAAGCCAGGAAAGAAATGCTTACCAAGGCGACAAGTAATGCGACAAGAAGGGGCAGAAAACGGCGGTGGCGAAGGTGAGGAGCAGCTTCATCGGTCGCACGTAACTGAGATGGCCAAGTTTGGCGATTGAGCAGCCATAATAAGAACGGTGCACCTAACAGTGCGGTCATTGCGCCAGTAGGAAGCAAATCACCTGTCGCTGCCGATATAGGCTGCGTCAACTGATCGGCGAACAACAGAATTAACGCCCCCACTAATCCGCTAGCAAGTATTTGCTTTGTCAGGTTTCTAACGCCTAATAGTCGAGTAATGCCTGGTGCGACAATGCCAATAAAGCCAATAATGCCCACTTCACTCACAATCACAGCGGTAATGAAAATGGCCGAGGTCAAGGCAATAAGCTTAATGCGTTTTACATTGTTGCCTATTGTGTTGGAAACACTGTCTCCTAAAATTAACGTATAAAGAGGTCGTTGAATGAGCAATAACGCAATCATTGGCACACTCAGCAGGGGCAAAATACGTTGCACTGACTCCCAACTATTTTGGTGTAATGCGCCTGCTCCCCAAATGAAAACAGAGCTTAAATTGCGTTCATAAACCAACATAAGCATGGTATTTGTTGCGCCAATAAATAGGCTGATGACCATTCCTGAAAGAATTAAATGAATGGGAGCAAAACCTTTTCTAGCGGCAATTAAAAACACGAGTATGCTGGTGCCTGCACCACCAATGAAAGCCGGAATAAAATGAGGTAATGTCATGCTAGCGGGTATAAAAAGCACCCCCAAAACCATACCTAATTGAGCGCCAGAGGCGACTCCCAATGTCGTCGGTGCTGCGATAGGGTTGCGCAATACAAACTGCATAATGCAACCGGCGACGGCAAGCGAAAAACCGCAAATGCAGGCTATGGCGAGTCTAGGCAGGTACGTTAAATAAACAATGAGCTCTTTATAATTGGTCGTATCGTAGTCAAACACGACTTTTTGTAAAAGCGACCAGCCACCGGCATAAGGCGTCGTATACTGAATAAAGGCGATGACTAAGCTAAGTGCCAGCACTAAGCCAATAGGTAGAGTGATTCGAATCGGTAAAGCTGTCATAAAATAAAAAGCCGTTATGGTTGCGCCGCGAAAATATCAACAAGCTGATTGCTTAATCGCTGAACGGCTAACAACCCGCCATAGTTCCAGACTGGAGGTAACTTGTGTACTTTGTTTTGACGGGTAAATGCCATCGCCTGCCATAGTGGTGAGTTTTGAAACTTATCGAACTCGGTTGGCTTGGTTGATTGCAATAAAACGACATTGGCTTGCTGGTGCTCTGCTATTTTTGCCAGTTCTACGGTCGAGAATCCCCAAAAGCTCGTACTTTCCTGCCATTCATTTTGTAGACCCATTTCGTTAACTGTATCTTGGATTAATGAGCCAGCCCCTTCAAAGTGGAGTGTGCTGCTGTCGACAAAGCGGACAAATAAGAGTGGGTCCAATTGAGGGTTAGCGGCCTTAATTAACGCCCCGTTTTTCTTCAATAGAGCTTGTGTGTCGGCAATGATTTTTTGGGCTTCTTGTTCTTTTCCAAGTATGTCGCCGAGCTTTAGCGTCAGTTCTTGAGCGTTTTTGTAGGGCGTTCTTTTGTCACTATAAACATCGTAAATCAATGTTGGGGCTATGTTGCCTAGTTTCTTTATAGCAGGAGCCAAATGACTACTGATTAAGATTAGGTCAGGTTTAAGGCTTGTTAATAACTCTAAACTTGGTTCGTTACGCGCGCCAACATCTTCAATGCCTTTCGGTAGCTTAGGGCTTGCTACCCATGCCGTATACCCTTCTTTATCCGCCATTCCTATTGGTGTAACGCCAAGGCTGAGTAGTGTCTCTGTCATGTCCCAGCCGATAGAAATGATTCTTTTTGGCGGCGTCGTAAAAGCACTTGAGGTGATCTCGGATGAGTTAGCCGCAAACACCAGCGTCGATATAAATAAGGCGAGACAAATAAATAAACATTTCATGATAGGTCCTTAAGGAATGTAGCTAATGGGATGGCCGGTTATTGGGTGTTGAAAAAGTGCCAGCTCCATGCCGTAAATTTTCTCTAGTGTGTCCACTTTCATCATTTCGCTTGGTGATCCTTGAGCAATGACTTCGCCTGAATGCAGAGCGATTAAGTGATCACTGAATTTGGCGGCCATATTGATATCATGCAGTACCATAATGACGGTTAACCCAAGACTCAGATTCAGTTCTCTTATTAGGGCTAATAGCTCGTATTGATGTGAAATATCTAAGGCAGATGTTGGTTCGTCAAGTAAGATGCACTCACTTTGTTGGGCTAATAACATGGCGATCCAAGCACGCTGGCGCTCACCACCAGACAGGGTGGCGACAAAGCGATCTTGATAGTCTTCTAGCCCAACTTTTTGAATTGCCTCTTGAATGAATGCTTTATCTTGCGCTGTGTATCGACCAAAGGCGCCTTTCCATGGAAAACGCCCAAAGCTAACCAGCTCCTTAACGGTAACACCATCGGTGACTGGAGGATGCTGCGGGAGATAGGCTACTTTGAGTGCAAACTCTTTTGGCTTGAAGTGGGTTATTGCTTTGTCCTCAAGCAAAACCTCGCCTTGAGACGGCGCATTTTGACGACTTAGAAGCTTCATTAATGTCGATTTTCCGCAGCCGTTATGGCCAAGCAGCGTCGTAATAATACCTTTTTGAAAAGTTAGATTTGTTGGTTGTAATATGGTGTGCGGGGATATCGTAACGGAGGCATTATTAAGCTGAAGCATAGGGTTCGTCGTAATTATGTATAGGGTTCGTCTTGTTGTATGGGCTTAGGCTACAAATATCATACATTGATAATATTAATAATGCTTCTCATTTATAGCGTTTATTCGACTAGCTTTAGCAAGATACTGTCCAATGTGGCTTTAAGTTACCAATAATTAACCTAGGTTAATTTCTTCTCTTTTTTGCATCTGTAGTCTTGGTTGTACTCTATATCTACAGATTATTGAAAGGATCGCAGTATGTCGTTGTCGTCTAGTCTACAAAATTATCTATCTGATCTTGATTTGACTGTGCCAGAACAGCCAAATATGGAATTTGTTAAAGCATTACAGTCGGCCCATGTGGCTCGTTATAGCTTTAATAGTTTGGCGGTGGTGCTGGGTGAAGAAATCTCTTTGGGCCTTGATGCTATTAGTCAGAAAATCGTCACGCGAGGATTAGGTGGATATTGCTTTGAGCATAACAAACTAACCTTTGAGCTGTTGAAAGCGTTGGGTTATGACGTACAGCTTAAGTTGGCGCGCGTGCTGAATAATAACCTCGAGCGCGAAGCGGGTAGAACCCACCGAGTAACCTTGTTAACGCTAGAAGGTGTGAGCTATTTAGTGGACACCGGCTTTGGTGGTAATGGGCCAATTGCGCCATTACGACTCGATATCAATACTGACCAAACAGCGGGTTTGGATCGTTATCGTCTGTTGGCAAAAGGTAAGGGCGAATACGATCTTCAGGTAATAAAGGACAATGACTATTTCACCCTTTATCGCTTTGACAATGCGGCTTACAGCGATGCAGATTGTGAGTTAGGGCATTTTTATTCTCATAAAAATCCACAAGCGGTGTTTTTAAAGAACTTGATGGTGACGCTGAAAAAGCAAGATCAGACCCTTGCTTTGGTGAACAACGAATTTATTACGAGAGATTACCAAGGTGAACAGAAGCGGTTGATCGAAAGCTCTGAATCTCTTGGTAATATTTTAGCGTCTGAGTTTGATATTGCCCTTGAACCCGCAGTGGTTGAGCATTTATTTATTCGTTTTTTAGAGCCCATATTGTCGGTAAATAAAGTTGGAGCAAAGTCATGACTGCGTTTTTTACTTTATTGTTGTGGGCTTGGTTGATGGCGTCTTCTTTTATCGTATCGGGTCATATGGTGGAATACGCGAGTCCTATTGCGACCTCGGCGTTTCGCTTTTTATTGGCGATGTTGATTATGTTGCCGGCGCTATTGTTCATTTGGCAGCGTGGCAAGCAGAATAAAATAGAGCAGTTTAAGGCGTTGTTTGCTTCGCGCCAGCGACTTTTTCATTACGTGGTGATCAGTGGCGCGTTAGTCGGCTTTTTTATCGGTTTGTTTGTCGCTTTGCAGTCGACCACGCCTTTGAATACATCGGTTTTGTACACACTGGTTCCCTTAATTGGTGTAATGATTGCGAGAGTTTGGCTCAAAGAAGTCGCGCCTTTATGGCGAGTGATTGGTTTTGTTCTTGGCTCTATCGGCGCGATGACAGTGTTATTTTCTACACAAGGCAATGATGGATTTCAGTGGCATTCCGGTGATTATATTTTTATTGGGGCATGTTTTTTATTGGCGCTGCATGTGGTGTCTGTACAAAAATGGGGGCGTTCGTTAGGCGCGCTGTCTGGCGCATTTATGATTATGTTATTTGGATCGCTCTGGCTGCTGCCTGTTGCGATGATCTGGGGGGAACTGGATCAGGTGCAATGGTCGTCACAAGGTTTTTGGGTGAATGTAATGTATTTAACGGTATTTACCACCTTGTTTACTTTTGTCTTGCAGCAGCGTTTGGTGATGACAGTTGGGGCGAGTCGGTTGCTGGCGATGTCTTATACGATACCCGTTTGGGTTGCGTTATTTACCGCGTTGACTCAATCACGTTTATTAAGCTTGGTAGATTGGCCTTTTACTTCAGGTATTCTCATTTTAAGTGTTGCACTGTTTCTTATTGATGGCAATTTAAGCAAGGTGAAAATAGTCCATGGATCGAATTCAACTGCAAAATAGTTTTCAAGCCTATTTTAACGAATTAGGTTATGACATTGATTGGCAAAGGCTGACGGTGCCAATGGACGTTCATGTCATTCGAAAAGGCGATTATTTATTTCAACAAGGGGATTTTGCGAATCGTCTGTATTTTTTACATTCTGGACTCGTGCGTTATGTGAGTGTTTCCGATGAAGGCAAAGAGTTCACGCAAACCTTTGCGAAGAGCCCAAGAATCATTGGCTCAACTAAGGCGATGGTGACTGAAACACGTGTTTTGTTCGGTATTCAGGCCTTGGAAGATAGCATGATCTCTTCCTATCCTTGGCGAGCTTTTTATGAGCAGATGCGTCAGGATGTTGGCTTTTTAGAGTGTTACGCTAAATTTCTAGAGCGCATTTTTATTGCTAAAGAAGAGCGTGAAAATGCCTTTGTAAAACATTCCGCCGAGCGTCGCTATCTCGATTTTTGTGCCGACTACCCTGAACTTAA
The DNA here is from genome assembly GCF_003337275.1 of Marinomonas foliarum. Taxonomy (GTDB): domain Bacteria; phylum Pseudomonadota; class Gammaproteobacteria; order Pseudomonadales; family Marinomonadaceae; genus Marinomonas; species Marinomonas foliarum. The sequence continues at coordinate 53,201 of NZ_QPJQ01000033.1, forward strand.
AAATGTTATTCCGCAGCAACAAATTGCGTCTTATATTGGAATCACGCCAGTGGCGTTGAGTCGAATTAGACAAAAGTTAAATCGACGTTAATTTATGTTGAATAGAGACCTTCAACTCATTAATAAAGGTTTGGGTGATTGCGGACTGTCGCTCGCGATGCAAGGTAATTCCTATTGTGCATTCAGGTTGGGGGAGCGTAATGGGTATTTGCTTCAGGCGTGGGTTGAGTTTGTTAATGTTCCAATCATCATAAAATAGTAGCGCAATGGCGTCGCTGTGAATAACGAGCTCTTCTGACGAAGCAAAGGTTAACATTTCAAGCGCCTGAATCGGTGGCTTGTTATCGATACTATGAAACAAACTCTCGAAATAATCCCGAATAGGCGTGCCATGACGCGCTACGATCCAACGTTCATTGACCAAATCGCTTAGTGTTTTTGCATAGCTGTGAACGGGATGATCAGCACGAGCTATTAAGGCGTATCGAGCACGCAATAATGGCAGCTCGATGAGCTCTGAATGGATTGGCCCTTTTCTCATCAGTCCTAGAAAACAATCTATTTCACCTTGTCGTAGTGCATTCGCCAACATGTGGTAAGGGCCCTGCATGGCTTGTAGCCGAATGCCTGAGTGTTGCTTAAAAATTGAGGCGAATGCAATGGGGACAATATCTTGGCAGGAAAAAGACAACATACCGACGGATAATCTGCCTGTTAGTTCATTGGGTAGAGATTGCAAACGATCTTGAAGAGATTGGGCCTCAGGCGAAATTCTGAGATAAAGTGAGGCGAGCTGTTTGGCGGCATTTTTGGGTATCAAACCACGGCTGGCTCTCGAGAAGAGAGGCTGCTGCACCATGTTTTCGATTTCTTTTAAGGTTTTGCTGACCGCTGGCTGCGTCATACTAAGCGTTTGCGATGCAACAGAGGCACTGCCTACTCTAACTACGGCTTCTATGATCATAAGATGTCGCCATTCTACGTAGGCTTTTAGTTTAAGTGGGGGGCTTATATCTGGCTGTAGTTTACGTTCCGTGTCGGCAATTGCTTGCAAAATACTGTTGCAAGACGAAATCACTAGTTCCCCTGCTGCAGTAGGCTCCGCTCCGCTCCAACCACGCGTGAAAATATTCACCTCTAAGGTATGCTCTGCTTGTGACAATGCTCGCGAGACACTGGATTGACTTAGGTTTAATGAGGTGCCAGCGCCTTTTTCGGTGCCTTTTTTCATGATTTCTCTAATGACACGACATTGTTTTATGGTTAAAGGAAAGCGTGTCGAGGTATTCATTTTGTATTTCCTGTTAGTAAATATCTTCCAGAAGAGATTTACTAATTTATGATATAACCAAAATTAAATCTATATTTTTAATTTTGCACATGTCAGATCGATGTTTTATGTGTACCTTTAAATAAACAAGTTTTATTTAGGGAACGTGCGATTAAGTCAGATTATTAGCACTAAGTCGCAGCTGGCCTGATTCACTCTTTAATTCACTAAAAATCTCGGTTTTTAGTGTGTCTATTCCTTAGTTGGAGGCTTAAAAGCTCCAACTGCCGTCATCAAGACGGATTAACCCCGTGCAGACCTTATCATCTGATCCACTCGCAATATGTTTCCCAGTGCAAACAGCACCGCGAGCTTATTATCATTTTTTGATAAACCTTTATAGACCACTTTGCGGAAGCCAAACTGGCACTTCAGTATCCGAAACGGATGCTCTACTTTTGCTCTGATACTGGCCTTTATGTACCCAGTCTTAATGGGGAGTTTGTTAATACGGGGATGCTTCTTCCATTCCCGAACCTTGCTTGGCATCTCCGCAATCAACCAGTCCAACGTCTTATTATTGGTTTCCTCACGTTTTTCTACGCCACGGTAGCCTGAGTCAGCAGAGACAAACGTCTCATCGCCATGTATGAGCTCAGTGATTTGGTTTAGGTCATGTTCATTGGCAGAAGTGGTGGTGAAACTATGCACCAAGCCACGTTTAGCATCGACTCCAATATGTGCTTTTAGTCGGGTAAGGACAGTGTGTTACCACACCATCCTCCCCTAAGAACCGTACTTGAGAGTCACCCCTCATACGGCTCAAGCCTCTCAACAGCCTTG
>NZ_QPJQ01000034.1 GCF_003337275.1 Marinomonas foliarum
CTCAACTACGGAGTCGATCTATCAACCATCTGAGGGTGGTATCAGATTGATGGGGTGAAGGTGCCCCATCAACCATTAAATCCGTATACCCGTTTTTATAAGAAGGGAGCCTTTACCCGCGAAGAAGTTATCACCCATTGTGTGTCTGCCTGTCACGTTTAGCTCAAGGCGACCATCTTGCTTGTATGTAGAATCACCTTCTGCTTTAGAAATGGCATCGGTATTTAACTCGAAATTTCCATCAAAGGAAGGAGCGGCTTGAACTGCACCGATGGATAGAAGACTTCCAACAATGGCAGTGTGTAGAATCGTTTTTTTCATAATTTTCAGACCTGAATGTTATTTTTATAATAAGTAGACTTCACAAAAACATATGTTTTCAAAATTAATAATACATTTCAGTTACGTTATTACAATAATCCAACAACAGGTTTGATTCTTATTTTTTACTTAATTCTCTTATGCTTAAATCAATAACTCACTTCATTAATACCTTAAGAAATTTAGCTAAAATTTAGAAAAAGATAATAAAAAAATTAGTACTGACTTTGTATTTAAAACGGCTATTTTTTTATATTTTACATCGATCTTTACTACTTAATTAACTAGAGGTTTTCGCATGAAATTTTTCTTCATACATAGCTTTATCAGCTCTATTTAAAAGTAACTCTAATGTATCGTTTTCCTGAATAAATGCATTTCCGATGCTAAATTGGAGGAAGATCTGATCCCCATTAAAGTCAATTCCATGCAAAAGTTTGTCATCATGCAGGCGTTTAGAAATACGGTCTTGTTCCTGCTTTCCCCTAACCAAAATTAGAAACTCATCTCCACCCCACCTTGCAACCACACCTTTTTTATCTACCACACTCAAGAGATGAGAGGCTATTTTTTGCAAGACAAAGTCCCCCGCCGCATGGCCCAGTCGATCATTGATTAATTTAAACTCGTTGACATCAACATTGATCAGACCAAAGGGTTCATGGTCCTTTTGCCACGACTGCAAATACTCTTTCATATGTATTTCAAAACCGCGGCGATTATATAGTTCAGTCAAAGGGTCTAATGTTGATAGTCGATTTAATTCAGCCGTTCGCTCTTTTACCTTTTCTTCTAGTTCGTGCTGATACTCTAAAAGAGAGGTCGACATTGTTTGATAATGGGATACCAGCCGCTTAATTTCAGTACCAGCAAAGTAGCGTAGTTTGGGCGCACGGTAGTGGTTTTTACCTAACTGACGAATAGACAAGTCTAATTCCGCTAACGGTCTTGTAACGATTAATGACAACAAAATATAAAAAATAATTAAGGCGAAAACGAGACTAACAAAAAAGACAATAAACAGACCGGAGAACTCACTCAATGGCAGAAAGCGATTAATATCAATAAAGTTCACTTGAAACCAATCGATTTCGGGAATGTAAATAATACTGGCTAGCTGACGAGTCCCATCTTTATCCACTGAGATCATTTCGGTCTGATTTGGGTTGTCTTTTGCTCTCTCAAAAGACTGTTTTAGGCGAGTTTTTGATTCTTCATCATCAAGCAATTGAAAAACCAGCTTTTTACCCTTGGCATTTTTAGTTATAGAGGAGTAGTTAATCAACTCCTCCTTCTGATGAAGCTGGATAGAGCCTTCATAATTGGTAAAGACAATTGCTGAATAAATATCTTGTTTTTCAACCATCTGATGTAAAAAATCAGACAAATCTAGCCCCGTTCCAACAACCCCCAAGACGTCGTCACCTTGACGGATTAACACATCAGTCCACAATTTAATTACCCCTAGCTCTACATCTGGGTTTACATTCAGATGGAGATCTAGATTTTGTTCCATGATCTGATAGAACCAAGCGTCTGATTCTTTCGTAGACTCGAGGGTATAACGATAAAAATTCCCCGAGGTAGCCTCGTCGCTGTAGTAATAACGCTCACTCCCTTTCAATGCAATAAAGTAGGACTTCTCTGCAAAGCGCATTCTGAACGTCTCTGTATCGAGCAAAGCTTGCTGTTTTAATGAATCATTATTTGGCTGCTTTGCCCACGCTTTTAAGGACTCCAGCTCAGCAAATTCTTTAGAAAGGTTTATTTCTTGAATTAGGGGTAATAAGGTTCTGACTTTATCGTATCTGGCTTGTTTCTCGGCATAACGCTCGACCCAACTCACAACAATATCTTCAGCAAGCACACGAATAGAAAGCCAAGAGAAGAAACAAGTTAATACCAAAATGAACGTGGTAGAGAGTAAAAAGCGCGACTTAATCGTCATATATACGAAGATTCCATCTAATTAAAACAAAGGCAGGCACATCACTTACAAGCAACAACTAAGCCATACAAAGCCAGAGAGTCAATGAAACACTTTATTTAAAAAATAAAAAAGACGAGTTTTGTAACTATTATCCAAAAAAGACCGGCATCACTCCGAGATTGATAATGAATACTTATTAGGCATTTTTTAACGTCTCTTTTAATAGTGCTAGAGTTGAGAAATATAGCGGCGTCAACTTCGTAATATCAGCACTCAAGTCTATTTCGCCGTTGGCATTACAACGGCTTTCCAACTCGCGGAAGGCATAAGCTAAGGCCTGAGCTCCTACAGCATCGGCATCGCCCGCTAGTCGGTGAGCAATATCAGAAATCTCATAGAGGTCTTGCTGAGCATTCATTTCAGCCATTTCTTCCAAGCCTCGTTCCACCGATGTAGAGAATAATGACATCAATTTCTGCAAACGCTGTTTACCCAAAGCCACTAAGTGGGAATGTATAAGGCTTGAATTAATCAGACCTGTGACACTTTCTTGACCGTCATCAAACTGATAACTCCGGCTTAATTGCTCACCCATCACTTGATATAATAATTCGCGTTTAAATGGTTTTGGAATAACAGCCCGAATTCCAATGTCGTGGCATTGTTTAACATTACTTGGTAGCACGTTCGCCGTTAGTGCAACAATTGGTGTGCGCGCATTGATATGGTCACAATGACGTATTTGATCAGCCACATCTAAACCACTTAACAAGGGCAAATGAATGTCCATTAAGATTAAATCAAAGAGGTGTTCAGAGGCTTTATTTAGAGCTTCCTGCCCATCAGTAGCCAGCGTGACTTTATGACCGTCTTTTTCTAATAGCTCAGTGGTGACTGCTTGGTTAATTGGTGTATCTTCAACCAATAAGATAGACATAGACGCCAGTTTCTGCGGCACTTTTATCACATCACTAATGGAGCTAAGAGGAGGATCTAGCGCTAATAGAGGCACATAAAACCAAAATACACTGCCTCGCCCTTCTTCACTTTCAACCCCCATTTCACCATCTAAAACACGCACCAGTTGAGCGGTAATCGCCAATCCTAACCCTGTACCACCAAAGCGTCGAGTTACGCTTTCATCGGCTTGACTAAAGCGCTCAAAAATATGCCCAAGGTATTGGTTCGGAATTCCTACTCCGGTGTCTTCCACCTCAATCAGCACACCTTTGGCTTGCTCCGAATGCTCTTGGGCGGGCTCCACTGAAATGGTGACAGACCCATCGTGAGTGAACTTGATGGCATTAGAAATCAAATTCGACAAAATCTGTCGTAGCGCCCCAGCAGCCCCTTGATAACGTTCATCTAGCTGCTCGCTAATTTGGACATTCAAAGTAGTGTTTTGTTGACGAGCCTGTGCCAAGAACAACAAGCTCGTTGAATTCACCAATTCACTCAATGAGAATGGCAGAATCTCAGGACTGTACATACCTTCTTCTAGACGAGCATAATCCAACAAGCCATTAAGAATTTCTAACAATGCTTCGCCTGACTGATAAATAGCACTGAGTTTTTCCGCACTTTGAGGAGTCTGATGCTGACTTTGCAATAGTTCCACCATCCCCAAAATGCCGTTCAACGGTGTCTTTATTTCGTGACTCATGGTGGCCAAAAACTGACTCTTGGCTACATTGGCTTTTTCTGCGGCTTCTTTTGCACCTTGTAATCGTCGTGTTCGTCGGCTCACTTGCTCTTGTAATTGATCACGGTGATAACGCAACTCGGCTTCGATCAGATCTTTCTGTTTAATGTCTTCTAGTATCGCTTCTCGCATGTCATTCATTGCATTCACTACAGAATCAATTTCATCTGTGTCTTGGCGAGGCGTTTTATGCGGTAATACCAGTCTCGTTTTAAGATTTCCAGCACCAATTGAACGAGTATAGCTAGCCATGTACTCAAGATGGCGGGTCACCATAAAGTGAACGATTAACAGCAATAGTACTCCGTTAATTAGTACTAATAAGCTTTGAAAAAGTGCAATTTCGATGGCGGAACGAAACAGCTTTGACTGAATCGCAGCCAAATCATGGTAGACCGTCAATTCACCCAACAAGCGAGTAGTTGGCTCGCCATCACGGCCGATATAGTAAATAGGCAATGTCGTGCCATTATCTGGAATCGCGGATTTATCGCCGACAATAATGTCTTCTTTCCAGTCAGCTGAATGCAGTGTTACAGCATTCACATTAGAAAAGTTCATAATACCTTTTAGCTGCAACTCTAGTTGCTCACTGTCCAAATCCCAGAGCCCCTTGCGTACCCCTTCGATATGGGATGACGTGATGTAATCCGTTTGCTGCTGCATTGAAGCCTTTTCACGTCGGTATTCATTGAACACCTGAATACTGGTGGAAATAAGTGCTAGTAATAAACTGATTGATAACAGCTTAATAAAAATACGATACGCCAGAGGATGCATTTTTTTGTAACGCAGGAGGTTGGAGAGCAAAGAAAACTTCATTGATTGAGACATTATTGTTCAGCTCTCCTACGACTTAGATCAAGATCTTCGCTGTAAACTTGGTGATATTTAGTCACTAGCTTGGATACTATTTCTGGGTCTTTCAAAAGCTGGTTTAAGCGTTGGTTTAACAATGGTAGCCATTGAATTAATGAGGATTTTTTGGAAATAGCCAGATACCAAAAGTCGCTCACATCTGTCTTGGTGTAACCAATTTTACCTTCTAGCCCCAGCCGACGAAGATCTAGTTGGCCCGACAATCCGCCCATAGGGACGACGTCTAAACGATTGTCAGCCAGTTTTAATAAGTTTTGATCTTGTGTAGAAACAAATTCAAGGCTGGGGTATTTATGTAGTGCCGCGTCGACTTTATTGCCAAAGCTATCACCCATTAACACTCCCACTCGCAAGCCAGCTAATGCTTCCCAGCCTTCAAACATAAGAGGGTGCTCGATGGGGTAATAAAGATAAATAGACTCCCGAATAATTGGCGCATCAAGATAAGTCATAAATTGCTGACGGACATCTGTTTTAAAACCAGACAATATATCTACATTGCCTAATTCCACTTCTTTGATGCAACGCCGCCAATTGCTGTCTTGAAAGGTGTCGACAGTGACACCGAGTGGCTCGAATAAACGTCGAATAACGGCCACATTGATTCCATCAATCTGCTGATTTTTGTTTATCCAAGTAACTGGAGGGTATGCATTGTTTCCACACACTCTTACCGTTGCCCCGGATAAACTGTCTAACTCAGCCGACGACGACTCTGCCCAAGTAGGCACAGAAGCGCTTATCAAAAAAATAACGGCCAGTGTCCACTTATAAACAATAACCAGCACTAGCAATCGTCTTGGGCTGAATGACTAAAAAGATAACCAACACCATGAACGGTAATGATCATTTGAGGGCATAAAGGGTCTTCACTTAATTTACGACGGATTCGCCCAATCAAGACATCAATCGTCCGATCGGTAGCGTTCCAAGTACGATTCTTAATCCGGTCCATTAATTGATCTCGCGTCAGGACGGCACCTTCGCTCATTTTTAACGCTAACAGCAGCTGAAACTCCCCTTCAGTTAGTTGATTCACACTACGGTCAGATTTTACTAACACACGCCGAGACGTATCCAGTTGCCATGTTCCAATGGCTTGTAGCACTGGTTCTTCAACTGCGGTCTTGGACAGTTCTCGCTGTTTTCGAACTCGACGAATTAGGTTCTTACCTCGTGCCAATACTTCACGTGCATTGAATGGTTTGCAAACGTACTCGTCCGCCCCACATTCCAACCCAATAATACGATCAATATCATCCTGCTTGCCGGTAACCAAAATGATGCCCACTTCAGAGCGACTTCTCAGCTCTCGCGTCAAGGTTAAGCCATCTTTGCCAGGCAAGCGGATATCCAGCAAGATAAGATCGAAATCTTGCTCAATCAATAACTGTTCTGCGGCTTCGGCTGTTTCAGCACTGGTGACGGTATAGCCTTCTTCTGCAAAGTAACTTTCTAAGGTCTCTCTGATGACACTTGAATCGTCAACAATGAGGATTTTACTGTCTGACATTAACATAGTGATGCACTACACAAGGTAAAAGTTGGATCCAATATTTCATGATCATTTTTGTCGTTATTTTGTAATATTGAACAAATCATTATGTGATTTGCTCCAGAACTATAACAATTAAGACGTAGAAAGATAAGAACCCTTTTCTCTCGTAGAATATTAACAAAATGTAAATACTTGGATGAGTTGTAAACAGAATGTTCTCTTTTATTATCTCAGCATTATTAAATAAAGCCATTTAATGACATAGGTGCAAATTTGGCTCTTCATCAACTCTAAAAACATGTCGCCCCCTTACAGTGGCATGTAACAAAACTGGTCGTCGAATCAGATAAGATCAGCCTTGGTGCATTTTTGATTGTCCTATGTGGATTAGGGACCACAACAGGGAATAGTCGACTTAAATATAGGATTCAGTGGCGTTTTTATTTGCCCAAAAATAGCGCAAAAAATAGTAATAAATTATTTTTATAGACTGGCTGTGTCGTATTACTTTTCAATTGTTGTTTCTCATTAGAGCATTTCAAGTAGTCTTGCAAACTTAACTTTACTACTAAAAAGCCTATTAAACGTCGCTTATAGTCCTATTTAGCTTTCACATTGTTCATACAAAGTATTACGACTTGTTCGTGAATAAACTCAGTCTTCCTGCTAAAACTTATATGAAGGAAAGAAGAATATCGCATGTCACATGCCACCTTCCTCTTTACTCCCAACAAAAAAGAAAGCAAAGGAACCGTCTATGTCAATAAACACAGAATCTACGGAGATGAATAAGCCAAGCTTAGGGCTTGCTCTTATTCCCGTTGTACTGACGCTTGCGTTACTTGGTATTCAAATATTTTACTTCGGCGATTTCACCCCACACATTCCTCTGGCTATTGGTTTGGCGCTCACGTCATTGGTCGGGATCAAACAAGGATTGAAGTGGAAGCAAATCGAAAAAGGTATTTTCAATGTAATCCACGTGTCCATGCCATCAGTTTCAGTACTGATTCTTGTTGGTATGTTAGTCGGTGTGTGGATTGCCAGTGGTACCGTTCCAACACTTATTTATTATGGGCTGACATTATTATCGCCGCAGATCTTCCTTGCTGCAGCTATGCTTCTTTGTGCTGTGGTTTCTCTATCCTTGGGCACATCATGGGGGACTGTTGGTACAGTTGGTTTGGCGCTCATGGGTATCGGGGCGGGTTTTGAAATCCCAATGTATTGGACAGCAGGTGCTGTTGTCTCTGGCGCATTCTTTGGCGATAAAGTCTCACCACTTTCTGACACTACTAACCTAGCTCCTGCGGTGACAGGCACAGACGTGTTCTCTCACATCAAAAACATGATGCCAACGACTATACCTGCGATGTTGATTGCCTTGGTTATTTATTTGATCGCTGGTTTCACATTGATCGGCAGTGATAACAGTTCTTTTGAACGCATTAACGCCATCACTACTTCTTTGCAGAATAACTTTGAAATATCTGCTTGGTTACTCGCTCCAGCATTGGTTGTTATTGTTCTTGCAGTGCGACGCATGCCTCCTATTCCATCGTTGTTTGCCGGTGTTCTTGCCGGTGCTGCAGTTGCAGCTATCACTCAGGGTGCAGGCGTTCATGACATTCTCACCTATGCCAATAGCGGTTACTCCATTACTACAAGCTCAGATGAGATCAACAGCCTGTTAAACCGTGGCGGTGTCCAGTCAATGATGTGGACTATTTCCTTGATTTTAATTGCACTGGGTTTTGGTGGTGCACTTGAAAGAACCGGTTGTTTAGAAGCCGTCATCAGCGCCATTATGACAAGGGTAAACACTTTTAAAGGCGTTCAGACTTCTGCAACATTAACCTCGGTTGCGACTAACTTAGTAGCAGGCGACCCGTATCTATCTATCGCTTTACCGGGCCGTATGTATGCGCCTGTTTATCGCGGTATGAAATATTCAACACTTAACCTTTCTAGAGCAATCGAAGAAGGTGGTACATTGATTTCTCCTCTTGTTCCTTGGAATGCAGGTGGTGCTTTTGTTATCGGTGCTTTAGGTTTGAGTATTGGCGATGGTAACTTCGAGAACTTACTTTATATTCCACTAGCCTTTGCTTGTTGGATCTCTCCTGTCCTTGGCTTGAGCTATGCGCAATTAGGTTTCTTCTCTCCTAAAGCGTCTGCAGAAGAGCAAGAGTCATGGAAGAAAAATAACGAGTTGGTTATGGATTACAATGTAGCCACCAAATAATGGCTCACCGTCTCGCACATAAAATGTGATGCACCAATAAAGGCAGGTCTTACCTAGATCTGCCTTTTCTAGTTTTATTCCAATAACCCAGTCTCAACATGTTAAAAGCCCATCAGTAAGAAGAGCAAGGTGCTACAATACAGTCTAACTTTGCATCTTTATTATTAGCAGGAAACCCATGAGCTTTGCTTCATTAGGACTTCACCAAGACATTCTTCTACAAGTACAAAACCTTGGTTACCCAACCCCAACACCTATTCAACAAGCAGCTATTCCAGCTGTGCTAGCTAAAAAAGATCTGATGGCAGGTGCACAAACAGGTACGGGGAAAACTGCTGCATTCGCTTTGCCTCTTTTGCACCAGATTCTTACGACAGAATCAAATGATAACCCTCTTGGTATTCAAGTCCTTGTACTCACTCCAACTCGCGAGCTTGCTCAACAAGTTCATGCAAGTTTTGAGAAATACAGTGCTAATACTCTTGTTAAATCAGTAGTTGCTTATGGTGGCGCCAGTATTAATGTCCAACTAGATGCACTTAGAAATGGCTGCCAAGTACTGGTCGCAACACCTGGGCGCCTGCTTGAATTGATAATGAAAAATCTAATTGATTTAAGTGACCTGAAATCACTGGTACTCGACGAAGCCGACCGAATGCTGGACATGGGCTTTATCATCGACATCCAAAGAATATTAAAAAAACTACCTGAAACCAGACAAACACTTTTCTTTTCAGCCACTTTTAATGACGAAATTTTCGCGTTAAGCAAAACACTTTTAAAAGATCCTCAACTCATCGAAGTAGACAATCGAAATACCACAGCATCTAAAGTTGAACAAACCATCTATGCCGTTGATAAAAACCGTAAGAGTGCGCTTATTTCATACTTGATCGGCTCAAAGAACTGGCAACAGGTACTTATTTTTACACGCACCAAACAAGGAGCAAATGAACTAGCAAAAGAGATGCAAAAAGATGGAATAGCGACCCAATCTATCCATGGAGATAAATCCCAAGGCGCAAGAGATAGAGTATTAACTGACTTTAAAAATGGCAAAGTTCGTGCTCTTGTGGCCACCGATGTAGCTGCAAGGGGTATTGATATCGATCAGTTGCAATACGTTATTAATCACGAGTTGCCCTACAATGCCGAAGATTATATTCACCGTATAGGACGTACGGGGCGAGCAGGCGCAACAGGTATTGCCATCAGTTTGATCACTGAAAAAGAGCGCTATCTATTAACCGATATTGAAAAGATGCTCGATGAGCAGTTCATCCCCCAATGGCTTTCGGGCTTTGAGCCTGACCTTAATATTATTGATAACTCAGCAAAACGACGTGAACCCTCCAAAAAAGAATTAAGAGCCAAAGCGCTCGGTTTTTCCTCATCAACAGATAAAAAGCCGAAAAGAAAGCGACGCTAAAAGCTCACCTCTTACCCCCTCGAACCCTTTTCCCTCTCAATGAAAATACCGCGCCGTCATAAACCGATGACGTCACGGTATTTTTACATTTACCTTTCTGTACCCATAAAGCCACTCACTTCTTGATCTAGTTCCTGCATGCAAACATTTTTTACCACTTAAAAAAAAACGGACTTTTTAGTCACTATAAAATCATCAGAAAAACTCTTTTAATTACTATTGATTCACTGTAAATTTACCGTAAGGTTACTAAAATACACGTAAGATTTACGAAAAACTCTACACAGTAATATTTTGTATTTTTAAACAAAAAACAGTCAAAAAAGGATCGACCGCATGATTAGAAGCAACGCTGAAGTTTTAGAAGCAGCATCAGAAAGAGAATGTGCCTTTTATGCGGATTATTTACTGAAAACAATTAAAGGAAGCTCAGCAAGAAATTTACGAGGAGAGTCTCTCGAAGAACGTTTATCAAAACTCAACGAGGAACTAGAGAGTTTGATTAATAAAAATCGAGCACCTAAAAACTTCGCCTCGCAAATGCGTACCGCTTTTAGATCCATTCAACTTCCTTCGAGTTATTTCAGGTGGATTGATAAAAAAGATGAGCGTTTATGCAACTGGTTATGGTGTCACTTAAAGCGCCTCACTAAAAAGCCGGAACTCGACACAGCCGACACCAATAATTCATTACAATTACTGTCAAACAAAGCATTTATTATTGAAAGAGAAACACCGGCGGAAAGGCAAAGTGACGTATTAACAGCTTTTTATGATGGCGAAGCCGATCACAAGCAGCAACAAGACATCTTAGAAGCACTGAAAGTAAAATGGCAGGAGATACAGGCTAATAATACGCTGATCAATTGGCTAGAAGAAAACAACCCAGCACAATGGCATTGGGCATGGTCTTATCTACAAAATATCACACAAAGACCTTTAGAGCAGGCCTGGATACCGACCTCAGACACAGAAAAAAAAGCGGCAGTTATTGCTACTATTGATTTATCTGATAACGTAGACCGTAAAGTATTAATCATTGATAAAATGAAGAAGGCTTGGAGCCAGAAAAAATTTCGTGAGAAATCTAGCGGCAAGAAACCTTATAGCATTAGCATGACTCTCAACACCAAACAAAAGCTCAATGCGCTAGCAGAAGACAGGAACATGAAAATCAATGAAATGATCGAATATCTGGTGAGGAGCGAATATAACAAGCGTGAAATCAACGAATAAGACAGTAATGGCAGGTAAACACGATTTCGTAACACCAGTGAAAAAGTCTATTTTCTATTCCTGGTTGTTTCATTAGCCACCTAATCACTGTATAACGAGCCGCATGAAAATCCCTAAAAGAATACAACCACTCATCGAAGACGGCTTAGTAGACGAAGTACTTCGACAATTAATGAGCGGAAAAGAAGCGACTGTCTACGTAGTTCGCTGCGGATCAGAGATCCGTTGCGCAAAAGTCTATAAAGAAGCCGGTAAACGCAGCTTTAAACAGGCTGTTCAATACCGTGAAGGCAGGAAAGTGCGCAATAGCCGTCGCTCTAGAGCGATGGAAAAAGGCTCTAAGTTTGGCCGCGATGAACAAGAAAACCTTTGGCAGAACGCCGAAGTCGACGCTTTATACCGATTGGCGGCGGCAGGTGTACGCGCCCCAACGCCTTATGGCTGCTTCGATGGCGTCTTATTGATGGAGCTTGTCACCGATGATAGCGGCGATGTTGCTCCACGACTGAATGATGTTGTTCTCACCGCTGAACAAGCTAAACGCGATCACGACACCATCATCAAAGACATTGTCCGCATGCTGTCTGCTGGCTTAATTCATGGTGATCTATCGGAATTCAACGTCTTAGTAGACTCCCATGGCCCTGTCATCATTGACCTTCCTCAAGCTGTCGACGCTGTCGCAAACAATAATGCTGAATGGATGCTAGAACGCGACGTAAACAACATGCGCAACTACTACGGCATGTTCGCACCAGAACTATTGGAAACCAAATACGCCAAAGAAATGTGGGCGTTATTTGAAGCAGGCAAGCTAACCGCACACACGGAGTTAACTGGCCACTTCGAAGAACCGACCGAAGAAGCCGATGTGGACTCTGTTTTACAAGAAATCCAAGATGCCTTCGAGGAAGAGCAAGATAGGCTAGCTCGAATCAACAGCTCCGAGGATGAAGACTGATCAATCAGGTACAGATTTTAATTCTTACCCCAAGAGGGCAACAGCCATGTCTTTTGCCCTCTTGGCCGCATCTAAGTCACCTGCAACGTAAGCTTGGGCAATCGCTCCTTCCTTCAACAGACTGATACTCTGCGCTAAATCAACTGCAGATAATTCCGATGAATGACCGACAAGGTTTGCTTGGATAAAAGACGTTATATTTTGCTTATGGCGCTGACAAATGTCATTCACCATGTGATCAGAAAATTCACCATTCGCTTTGACAAAAAAACAGCCTTTGAAGGGAAGCAATACGTCCACTCTATCGTGAAACCAGTCATCTAGCGCATCAAACAAGCCTAAAACGGCGAATTTCCCATCGCCAGCCGACATCATTCGAGCCGTTAACCAGTCCATAAATATTTGGTCACGATAGATCAATACCGCCTCTATCAATGCCTCTTTACTTGCAAAATGATGATACAAGGTTTTCTTCGCCACACCCGCTTCAGCCAAAATAGTGTTGACTCCAACCGCATGAATACCATGCAGATAAAAAAGCTTAAACGCCGTGTGTATTAATAAATCAGGTTTCGTCACTTCTCTTCTCCCTCACTTAAAATGAATATTGACATGGGTGAACAGACTTGTCTACCATCAGGGAGACAGATCAGTCTCCCACTGATTATTTGAACCTTAGGGGAATACATTCATGTTATCGAGATTTTTTCGATCATCTTACCAATCAAGATACTTCACTATCGGCTTGGCAGGAATAGGAGCAACCCTATGTATATTTATGATTGCTCAAGGCGCTCAATTTGCACCAGAGTATCTTGGAGTCATGGCCCCTTTTGGCGCGACCATGGTCATTTTATTTGCTTTACCAAATAGCCCATTAGCTCAACCCAAAAACATTCTAGGAGGCCATCTACTAACGACAACCATAGGGCTGATTAGCTTACAATTTTGGGACGTGACACCACTAACAATGGCCGTAAGTGTTGGCGTTGGTGTTTCCTTGATGATGCTAACCAATACATTACACCCCCCCCGCAGGCGCTAATCCGCTTCTAGTATTATCAATCAATGCGTCATGGGGATTTTTGCTTTCACCGGTTCTATCTGGCTGCCTGCTTATTATTCTATTTGGTTGGTTTTATCATAACTGGATCTCACGCATTGGTTACCCAATAAAGCCAACTAAGTAAACGAGACATACGATAGACACAGGTTTACAGGATTTTTTACTGCTGGCTCTTTTTTAACCAAGCGTTTCATGTATAATCTCGCTCCGCATTTGACCTTATGGTCAGATGTATAAAATAGAAAACACTGAAAGTTCGTCAATTAAAAGCGAGCTTTTTAATTTGGGTTCCCTCACCCCAAGCAAACGAAAAAGGCCACAATATGAGTACGTTCACATCTGAGCAAAAAGGCAAGGCGCTTTGCTACCTTGCAATGTTCCACCTACTAATCATTGCTTCAAGCAATTATCTAGTACAAATCCCTTTCACCGTTGCGGGTTTTCACACCACATGGGGTGCATTTACCTTTCCGTTTATCTTTTTGGCAACGGATCTAACCGTTAGAATCTTCGGCGCCGCTTTAGCGAGAAAAATCATTTTTCTAGTGATGATTCCATCGTTAATCGTGTCTTATGTGCTATCGGTAGTCTTTGCGCAGGGACAGTTTCAAGGCTTCGGAGCACTCGCTTCATTCAACGAGTTCGTTGGCCGTATTGCCATAGCAAGCTTAATGGCTTATCTGCTAGGTCAAGTTCTTGATATTCAGGTATTTAATCGACTTCGCCAGTTAAAAGCATGGTGGGTCGCTCCTGCAGCGTCAACCGTATTTGGCAACGGATTAGACACCTTGGCATTCTTTGGGATCGCCTTCTACCAAAGCCCTGATGCATTTATGGCGGAACATTGGCAAGCTATTGCACTGGCTGATTTCGGCTTTAAGCTGATCATCAGTCTTGGACTATTTATCCCAATGTATGGCGTGTTATTGAATTACTTAACGAAAAAGCTCACCGCGATTAAGCCAGACTTCAAGCTAGCCAACGCATAAAATAGTTTAAAAAAGGCCTATTTGATCAGAAATAGGCCTTTTTTATGTTCGCTCTCTGCTTCCTTCCACTGACTTACCATAAGTCGCCGAATCGTTCTCGATGACTCAAATATAAGCGCAAATCAAACTCCAGTTGATGATAATCCGCTTCCATATAACAGCACAGCTTATAGAACGCCTTGTTGTGATCTTTTTCTTTAAGATGCGCCAACTCATGTACCAAGATCATTTTTAATAACGGCTCAGGAATACGCCGAAACAAAGATGAGATACGAATTTCATGTTTCGCTTTTAGCTTGCTGCCCTGCATTCTAGAGACAAAAGTATGTAAGCCAAGCGCGTTATTAATAATATGGATTTTGTCATCATAAATGACTTTGCTAATCGGCGGCGAACTGCGCATAAAATCGTTCTTCAAAGCCATCGCATAATCATACAAAGCTCGAGGGCCGTTTAACGTGTGAGCTACTGGGTATTTTTTTAATAACCACTCACCAGACTTCTCCGAGTCCAACAAGGTTTGTGCTTGCTGTTGAACCTGTGCGCTGTAAGCGCCAAGATAGTTTTTAAACCCAGTATTCTGACTCATAGACTCTATCGATCACGTATTTTAAGGCCGACAATCTTCGCAGAGTTATTGAAAAAACACCATTCAAGAACTTAACAGTGGACTCAAATCTTGCCACAGCTGTGGGCTCGCAGCCCAAACCTGGTTACCGTTTAACAACCCATCGTTCTTAAGAAAGTCCGTCACTTGACCGCCTGCCTCTTCGATTAACAGCAAGCCCGCCAACGCATCCCAACTGTTTAAATGAGACTCAAAATAGCCATGAACCAGTCCAGATGACACATGAGCCAGCATGAGAGCGCCCGCGCCAAAGCGTCGGTATTCGATATTCTGTTTATCCAACATCAAGATAAGATCGCAATATTCTTGTACTGGTCGGCGATTAGACCGCCCTAATCCCAGAAGTGCTTGACCTTTTTTAGGCTCATGAATAGTTAATTGAACGCCATTCAAATACGCACCTTGACCTTTCTTGGCAATAAAAAACTCCTCTCTATCCGGCGCATAAACAAAGCCCATCTGGGTTTCGTTGTGTTTTACATAAGCGACGGAAACACACCAATAGTCCATACCTTGAAGGTAATTAGTGGTGCCATCAATAGGGTCAATCACCCAGACTCCACTGTTTTCTGGGGTTGAAGCCTGAACCAGACCACTTTCTTCTCCCAAAAAACCATCGTCTGGGAATAGGCCTCGAATCACTTCTTTTAACTCTGCTTCAACCGCAACATCTGCCTGAGAGACAAAATCTTGCCGACTTTTTGTGGTTACTGACAATCCAGACTGACGAAGGCTTTGAGCACGTTTGCCAGCCGCTCTAATTGCGGTTTCTAAAATCTGATAGCTATCTTGCATGTTCTTTTGTCCTTATGCTGGTCAATTCAAAGTCTGGCGAGGTATTTCTAATCACCAATTTGACCGGTATTTCTTCTATAGTTTGATCAATATAGGGATCTTGCCCCCTGGCTTCCAAGCAAGATAAGACACGCTTCGCGGTTTCCTCGACATCTTGATGAATCGTCGTCAAGCGATAACTGTATTGCGCAGTTTGCGGCGTATTATCAAAGCCAATGATGTGAAAGTCTTGGGGGGCATCAAAACCATTTTCTCGCATCCCATCCAAAAAGCCGCAGGCCAGCTGAGCATTAGCACAAAACACACCATCGACTTTCCCACCTTCAGCACAAAAGACGTGAGCTGCTTGCCTTCCTCCTTCATATCCATCCATGTCGGCGACAATATGAAGTAAATCGCTCTCATCACATAGACCTATCTCAGCCGTGGCCTGACAAAACATCTCACCACGGTTGATACCAGACCAAGTAGAGTCTTTATAATTCAGCCAAGCAATAGACGAGCAGCCACAACGCACAAACTGCTCCGCAACAAGAACGGCTGCCATTTTATTGTCGGAACAGACAAAATCCACATCAGGGATATCCATATGACGATTAATGCCGACGACAGGAATATTATGTTGTACGCACTCTTTAACCAATTCCACTGGTGGCTGGCCGGATGTGACGACCACTCCCGACACACGAAATTGCGTAAAGCGCCGAATGGTCATTTCCAATTCGTCCGCATCACGCACTTCTGTAACGAGGGCTTGATAGCCCTTACGCTGAATTTCACTCAACAAGCCCTCAAGCAAACTGCTACGAAAAGGATCACTTAAGCGCGCCACCACCACACCGACTAACTGGCTGCGTTTACGGTTTAAACCCTGAGCCAAAAAATTGACTTGATAACCCAACTCATTCGCCGCCTGTAATATTTTTTCGCGGGTTTCGCGAGCCACATTGCCTTGATCGCTAAACACGCGAGACACAGACGCACGAGACACGCCAGCGAGTTTCGCAACATCTTCGGCAGACACAGATCGGCCACCCCGAGAATCGCTCACACTTTTCCTCCTTGTCCTATTGAAAGAGAATCAAAGGCATGATGACTAAGGTCGATATCGTCTAAATCCAGCAGCAGACCATCTCGACTCAAAAACATGTCAGGAATATCCCTCACAGCTTGCAATAAACTCGGTATCGCCTCATCAAAACAATGATAAATCCCCAACGCCTTAGCACCAGTGTCCACAAGCAAGCGCTCACAACCTGGCAAATCCCCATGAGAGGAGTCATTAGATAAAGCCTCAAAAGACGCGCATTCCTGAAAAGCCATGTCCACATCTTTCATCAACGACTGGCTAGCAGCAGTAGGACGACCATCTCCACTGTAAAACAAGGTTTTTTCATCGGCCGTAATTCGAATCGCTTTGTTCGCCATTTCATGCTGAGTGTTCGCTGTGCGGATGTGCCAGTGCTTCCATTCGAATTGGTCCGCAATGTCCTGCCAATGAATCTCAAAACACACCTGAGTTTCCGGCCACACAGCCAACTCCACCAGCGCTTTTAGAGGCTGCTGCTGTTCGGCTTGGCAAAAAATAGTCAAAGGCTCCGTGCGATTGAAACTTTTCCATTGGTTAATCAACGCGGCTAAACCTGAGCTATGGTCTGGATGTATGTGCGTAAAATAAATTACCTGAATATCATTCACACCAATACTTCTCTGCCAAATCGCACGTGGCACCGTTGGCCCACAATCGATAAGCCATTGGTTTTGCTGACAATCTATAATTCTAATCGAGGAGGTATTGTTGCGTTTAGAGAACGCACTACCACTACCAATTACGTCAATTTTCATACTGCCTCACCAAGATGTCTTTTTAGCTTAATTAAATTGTCATAAAGATCCGACAAAGTAGGCCACCATAATGTCGGTTAGAGATTGCATTTTTTTTACAAATCACTGAACACGTGTTCATTTGTTAAAAAAACTTCAAAAATCCTACCGACACTCGTTTTATCGGTTTGGAGAAAAGACAAGGCATGGCGCACTTACACATAAAAAACTTACAGGCAGGCTACGGCAAAAAAATGATATTAGACAATATCAATTTAACCGTTGAGCAAGGCGAGATGATTGCCTTACTCGGTCCATCTGGCTGTGGAAAAACCACGCTACTCAATGCCTTATGCGGCTTCGTTCCTGTTAGTAATGGCGAAATTTTTGCCGGTAACCGAGCCGTTTCTCAGCTTCCCGCCGAAAAACGCAACATTACCATGGTCTTTCAAAGTTACGCTCTTTGGCCTCACATGACCGTCGCACAAAACATCGGCTACGGGCTCAAAGTTCAAAAAGCCAAACAGGCAGAAATAGAAAGCCGAGTTAGCGAGTTACTGAGCATCGTTAAGTTAGAGGGATTAGAAAATGAGAAGGTTACCGCCTTGTCAGGAGGGCAGCGTCAACGAGTGGCTCTGGCTCGTGCTTTGGCGATCAGACCCGATGTGCTGGTTCTCGATGAGCCGCTTTCGAACCTTGATGCAAAGGTAAGGTTAAGCGTTCGCCATGAAATCAAAGCCCTGCAAAAACAACTTGGCTTTACCTCACTCATAGTCACCCATGATCAGGAAGAAGCCTTGGTCATGGCGGACCGAATCGCCGTGTTAAACCAAGGAAAAATAGAACAAATCGGTACACCCGAAGAAATTTATCACCACCCAAGTATGCCTTTTGTTGCCGACTTTATGGGGGCAGAAAACCATATCGAGTGGCCCACTAACGACGACGCTTTCAGTCTAAACCTGAGTAACCATGCCACTCCATTAGACATTTATTTTCGTAGTGAAAATGCAGTGCTATCGACTCAGCAACCTGCAAGCAAAGATGACTTCCATACGGGCTTGGTGATCAACGGCCACGTCGAACAAAGTGTGTTCTTTGGCAACAACTACCAAATTAGTGTGCGCTGCGGGAAGCACACCATACAGGCAGATCACGACCAGAATCTACCTGAGAATACTCCCGTTACTTTACGCGTTCCCACCGATGCTCTGCATGCTTTCACTAAAAACGTAGAACATGCCGAACATCAAAAAAACCATGCCGTTACTGTTTAATCAATGAGGATGAATCATGTTTACTAAAACGAATATCGCCGTAATTGCCGCTGTCGGCCTTACTCAATTTTCAACTTTTGCTTACGCAGACACCACACTGAACGTGGCTTCTGCCGGCAGTCAAAACATGGTGGATTACGTAAAAACCTACCTTGCTCCTAAATTTGAAGCAACGCACCCAGGTGTGAAAGTCAACGTAGTTGGTACAGGCCCAGGTGATGCGGGCTCCCACAAAATTATGGAAAAGCTATCGGCGCAAAATGACAGCGGTATGGATAAATGGGACATTGATGTGGCCGTTGTACACCAAAAAATTGGTGGCGAATTGGTTGAAGATGGACTGCTTGCAAAGTATCGCAGTGATATTAACACTGGCAAAATGGTGTCCCGAGACAGTGCGAAAAATGCCCTAGGCATCGATGTTGATGGTTACGTTATGCCTATGTTTCATACCCAAACGGCCATCGCTTATAACAGTGATTTCGTTACAAACCCACCAACATCTTATGACGAATTGGTTAAGTGGACGCAAAAACACCCTAAATCTTTCGGCTACAACGGCATTAAAAACGGCATGTCTGGCGTGAGCTTCGTAACCGGTTGGATTTACGCTTATGGTACAGATGCTCATACATTGTCTGCCATGCCGTACGACAAAAGTGTTGAGTCTTCTTGGGACAAAGCCTTTGCCGAACTAAAAGAGTTCAACAAGAACATCACTTTCACACCAGGCAACGCAGGCACGTTAGACATGCTAAACCGTGGTGAGATTTTTATGGGGCCAGTTTGGGTCGACATGTTCTATAGCTGGAAAGAGCAAGGCAAGATTCCACCATCGCTTAAACTCTCTTTGATTGCACCAGGTATGCCGGGACAACCAATGTACTACGTGACGCCAACCAAAGCTGCGCACCCTCAACTGGCTCGCGAGTTCATTGAGTTAGCCACCAGCCCAGAAATTCAAGCCAACGGCATTGTGAAGCAGTTCAACTGGTATCCAGGCATTGATGCGAATTATGTAGAAGCTAAGCTGGATAAAGCCACATGGGAAAAATTGTTCGCAGAAATCACACCGAACGATTTATCCAAATATGGCAAAAGCTTCCCGATTGGGCCGTACTTTGATGACATCAAAGAAGGCTACGAGCGAAACGTTTCTAACTAGTTTTGTGAGCTAAATCACTGAGCGAAGTAATCGCTCAATATAAGCCCTGAGCACGCATTCCCTATATTAAGCTGCTCGGGGCCATTTTCTCTTGTGTTGGTCATTGGAAATAAACATGCGTCAAACGACATCACGCCATCTACTAAAGAACCCTCTTTGGTTAATCGCCCCAGCCGCGCTCATGGTCGGTATTTTCTTTTTATATCCCTTGTGCTTTTCGCTCTATTCAGCCATTACATTAGATGATGGCAGCGTCACTCTCAGCCATTTAAACAAAGCCTTTGCGCTTTACTCAAACGACATCTTTTTCACCATTATCATTGTGTTGATTTCGGTCGCCATTTTAGCGGTATTATCCATCACCATCGCCGCCTTGATTACTTTATCGCCTTTTCGTTCTTTAACGAAAACACTGGCCTTTCTTTATCGTTTGCCTTTATTCATTCCCTTTATCGTCACCGCGCAAATGATGCGCACCTTTTTGGCGAAAAATGGCTTAATGAATAATGCCTTTGTCGCTTCTGGTTTGCTAACACCCATGGACACCGTGTCTTTCCTTGGCTGGAGCGGCATCATTATTACCTTTGTCTGGAAGCAATTAGCCTTTTCGACCTTGTTAATCTCTGGCGCCATGGCCGCCTTGGACGACTCTCAAATCCGTGCCGCTCGTAATTTAGGCGCGTCACGTTTGCGTATTCTATTTCAGATTATCTTGCCACAAATTATTCCGACCTTAGGCGTTGCCATGGTGTTATCCATTGTCACCATGATGTCCGTATTATCCGTTCCATTGATGATAGGCACAGGTTCACCCACCATGATGACGGCGGACATGGCGTTCCGCATCAACTCTTATGGCGATTACCACGTAGCGAACGCGCTAGGTTTGGTGTCTTACTGTATTTGCGCTGGTTTGGCTTGGTTTTATCTGCGCCAAAATCTTAAAGAAAAAGGGGCGAACTGATGATTTATCCACAACATAAAGCCTTGCTAGACAAGTTCAACATTCGCTCCTTGCGATTCAGCTTCTGGCTACAATGTGTCTTTATCTTATTGCTGGCACTGGCGTTATTTGGCCCTATCATGAACTTACTGATTTGGACCGTAACGGAGAGTTGGTACTTTCCTCATGCGCTGCCAAGCCAATGGGGATTCAAATATTGGCAGCAAGTATTTAATCCTTATAGCGATGTATCTGGTTCATTATTTACCAGCTTGCTGATTGCGGTATTAACTGTGGTGGTTTGTATGATCGTCTCAATACCGGCGGGTTATGCACTCTCCAAACGCAGTATGCCATTGCGTATTTTTTGGATGTTACTGTTTTTAATCCCTCAAGCATTTCCAAACTTAACCGTGTACATGAACATCGCTCGGCTGTTTTATGAATTTGGCTTAAACGGTACCTTACCAGGTGTGATCATAGTCCATAGTGTTCATGGTTTGATGTTTTCTATCTGGATCAGTGTCGCGGCATTTTCATCGACTGACCCTATGCTAGAGCGCGCATCACGGAATCTGGGGGCTGGACCTTTCTACACCTTCTTTCATATTGTATTGCCACAAGCCGCACCTGGGCTTATCGCCAGCTGTATTTTTGTCTTTTTAGAGTCACTAGACGAATTTACCGGCACTTTCTTTGTTGGTTCGCCGAATATCAGCACATTACCACTTTTGCTGTACACCGCCAGTATGGAAGGGAACTATCAGATAGCCTCAATCACCGCATTAATTCTTCTTGTGCCGTCCATCCTATTTATGGTCATCATTCACAAATTTATGAAACCTGAGATGCTATCTAAACTAGGCAAGTAACATTATGAAAACAAAAACAGCTTTAAGGCAGCCGCAGTCGACATAATTCGAATTAGCCATTTGAATTGGATTGGGTTCACTTTCTTTAACACGTGGTAACCGATGAAAGAACCTATCACCAATCCAGGCACTGCGTATAAGCTGGTTTTTGTGCTCTCGACTGAGAGCAAGCCAAGGCTGATATAAAATGGCAGCTTCACCACGTTAATAATGAAAAATGCCCACGCGCGGGTACTGACATAGGTCTTCTTATCCAGCTTTTGCTCCAATAGGAACAGGCTAAATATCGGTCCCGCTGCGTTGGCCATCATGGTCACAATCCCGCCAATAAACCCCATAGAATAAGCCGCGAGCGGCTTCTGCATAAAAGAGGTTGGGCGGTAATCCAGATACAATCCTAGCGCAATCATGGCAAGTATCATCACGCCAAGAAAACTCACAAACTGTTCCGCATTAATGTTCGCAAGGAAATGACTGGCGACAAACACCCCGAGAAAAGCCAAAGGCAAAAAGCGCGCTAACACAGACCAAGCGATTTTAGATCGATAGCTAAACACCGCCATAATATCGGTAATAATATACAGAGGTAATAAAATGGCTAACGCCTCAGGCCCTGGGACAGCAATCATCACAATGGGCAACACCAGCAACCCCATGCCGCCAACAGAAAATTTAGAAAAGCCGGTAATTAAACCCGCTAAAAACAACACAATAACCGTAATATCCACGTTTTCTCCTTCAAATAACTTACGAGATAACTCGTTTTTATGCGTGCAATAATACGGCAATTAATGAACAATAAATAATCTCGTTTAATTATTATAATGATCATAAATATTGATCAAGTGTGAGGCTTATGAAACTGGACCAACTCAGAGCTTTTATTGCCGTCGTTGAAACCGGAAGCTTTCGTTCCGCTGCAGACGCCATCCACAAAACTCAGCCTGGAATCAGTGCGGCAGTAAAAGCATTAGAAGAGCAATACGGGATTTTATTATTTGATCGTAACAGTTACCGGCCTACGCTGACCGCCGAAGGTCATGCCTTCTTTTTGCAAAGCCAAAAGCTCATGTCACAAGTTTTGCAATTGGAGAACCTAGGTCATGACCTTGCTCAAGGCACCGAAGCGCCACTTCATCTCTGTTTAAGTCAAATGGCGTTAGACAATGACTGCATGTCACGAATCAAAGCCTTTCAGCGCCAGCACGCGGATATCGCCTTAGACATCACCACAGATCACCTTTATGGCGTGCAAGAAAAGCTCGCCAAGAACAAATGCGAGATCGCCATTGGCCCAAGGTACGGTCTCGATGACAGACATGCGTTTATCGAACTGAATAAAATCACCATGATCGCCGTAATTAGTCCAGAATTACTCGCCACGCTCAACACAAGCGACACCAAGATCAAGCAACAATCTCTTTATGCCATTCCCCAAATTTTGGTCAACGACACCACGGCCAACGCCTCAGAAAATGGCCATAGGTACGTTTTACCAACAGGCAAACGCTGGTACGTAAACGATTTTCAAGCGAAGAAAACCTTTTTGGTGCACGGACTTGGTTGGGCACGCATGCCGAAGCATTGCATTCAGGCAGAATTGAGTAACGGACAACTGGTGCCGATTGAAGTGGAGAATTTTACCTCACAGAATCAGCTGCCCATTTTTATGATTCGTCTACGCCATCAAACCCAAAGCTCGCAAGCGAACGCATTCTGGGAAATGATGAAAGGCTTTTCTAACAACACAGAAAACGATCTATAAGGTTTTATTTAATGCCCAATCATAATCTAAGAAACGAATGCTCATATCCTTGTCTTTAAGCTTCTGAATCTCTTCTGGGTTTAAAGACAAATCGGTGGCGTGATCAACTAAAAACTGCTCCAACGACGCATAGCCTTGCCAGCCTTTTTCAAAGTCTTCTCGATACCATTTAAAAATAGAAGACAGCGCTAACTTGCCATTATCTATTCGATTTCGACTGCGATCTTGCAAGAAAAGTCGCGTTTGTTCGTCTAGCTGAGCATCTAAACGCTTGCCCGTATAAGCTTCATTACGAAGCGCAGGACAACCGATACTCGCGCAATTCACCGCGAAATGAATGCGTGGGTCTTGATAACGATCTGAACCACGAATCAAGGTATGTTCGATATCATCCAAAGATCGCGTTTCACCCAATAGCGGAATAAAAGACTTACTCCACGGCGAACTAAAAAAGCTGCCGAGATCTTTAATCGAATCCAAATCCGGCCACTCTGTCAGGATCAATTCTACTGTCCACGCATTATAAGCATTAATCAAAAACGCCAATTGCTCGTCTTTCGGCCAATCATCAAACTCAGGGGTCGCTACTTGAGACAAATCCGCTAAGTAGCGATCCAGTTGCGCCTTATCATCGGCAAAGCCTTGATAATCCACTTGGCTTGCCTGACCGCCATTGAGCGGCAACACATGCTGTTTTAGCAATGCATCCCATTGACTGTGATCGAAGGTATTTGCCGCGATCACCTGAGAGCTGAACAGGCCAGCGAAGGAGACACTCAATAAAGTTAAAACCAATAAACGAAGCGTTTTCATCGCATTAACCTCGACGCCAAGCATGGTATTTTTCCAGCCAGTTCAAAATACCTTGCGGTGCGTGGGCGCGTTTCCATTCCCCTGCGGCGTATTTATTGGCTTCCGCCCATGTTGGATAAGTATGAATCGTGCCGAGGACTTTATTCAGGCCAAGACCATGTTTCATCGCCAGTACAAATTCTGCCAACAAATCCCCAGCGTGTTCGCCAACAATGGTCACGCCCAAGATCTTATCTTTGCCCGGCACCGTCAGCACTTTGACAAAGCCTTTTGCTGCGCTATCGGCAATGGCGCGATCCAAGTCATCCAATTCGTAACGCACCATTTCATAAGCAATGCCTTTATCTTTGGCATCCTGCTCGCTCAAGCCCACTCGCGCCACTTCAGGATCAACAAAGGTGGTCCAAGGAATCACTCGATAATCGACACGGAATTTTTTAAAGGTACCAAATAAAGCGTTCACCGCCGCGTACCAAGCTTGGTGAGCGGCAACATGAGTAAACTGATAAGGGCCCGCCACATCGCCCGCGGCAAAAATATTGGGGTAAAGAGTTTCCAAATAATCATTGGTGACAATGGTGCCTTTGGTTTCAATTCCCAGATTTTCTAGACCATAACCTTCCAGACGCGCTTCGCGGCCAACCGCACAAATTAGCGCATCAAACTCAATGACCGATTCTTGCTCATCACGCTCAACGATCAAACGCTTCACATCGCCTTCTTTTTCACAACGTACGGCACTGTGAGAAGTCAGCATAATCACGCCATCTTGAATTAGGCTTTCTTGTGCCAGCTTAGACACTTCTTCGTCTTCTCGCCCCATAATGCGAGCCGAGCGTTCCACTTGTGTAACCTTGGACCCTAAACGAGCAAAGCTCTGCGCTAATTCACAACCAATCGGGCCACCACCTAAAACCACAAGGCGCTTCGGCGGCTCATCGAACTTAGCAAAGGCGTCCCACATGGTATCGCTGGTGTAATAACCCACCTCGTCTAAACCTGGCAGATTCGGCACAAAAGGGCGAGCGCCGGTTGCCAACACAATACTGCGCGCCGTCAAACGTTGCGTGTCGCCGTCATGTCGTTGAATTTCTACCGTCCAAGGGTCAATCAACTTGGCGTAACCCTGCACCACATCGACACCCATTTTGCTGTAACGCTCAACGCTATCGTGAGGCTCAATTGTCGCAATCACATCGTGGATTCGTTGCATGACTTTTTTGAACGAAAACGTCGGCTCACTGCTGTTCAAACCATAGTTTTCAGCATGGCGCATTTGATGTGCGACCTTCGCACTTTTGATCAACGCCTTACTCGGAATACAACCATAATTTAAGCAATCACCGCCCATTTTATGGGCTTCGACCAAGGTGACTTTGGCTTTTACTGTCGCTGCTATGTAAGCACTTACTAAGCCACCAGCACCCGCACCAATGACAATCAGATTTCGATCGAAGGATTTTGGTTTGCTAAATCCAGCATACACACGGCGCGCTTTCACCAGATCGACAATTTTCTTGGCCATAAGCGGAAACACACCCAACAAGACAAAAGACAACAGTAAAGACGGTGACAAAATGCCCGACAAACTCTCCAATTGGCCAAGCTGAGTTCCGGCATTGACGTACACCAGAGTGCCTGCGAACATACCGACTTGGCTTACCCAGTAAAAAGTTAAAGCAGGAATCGTCGTCAACCCCATCAATAAGTTGATTAAGAAGAAAGGGAAAAGAGGCACAAGACGAAGGGTAAATAAATAAAACGCACCTTCTCTTTCGACTCCTTCATTAATCGCCTTTAATCGATCACCAAAGCGCTTTTGTACTGTGTCTTGCAACAGGTAACGGGATACAAGAAAAGCCAAGGTCGCGCCAATGGAACTGGCAAAAGAAACAATCACAGTGCCCCACAACAAACCAAACAAGGCACCAGCCGCCAGCGTCATAATCACCGCACCAGGCAAAGACAACGCCGTCACAATGACGTATAAGAGTAAGAACCCTCCACCCACTAAGAACGGACTGACTGCACGCCACTCTTCAAATCGTACCAAGCCCGATTTCAAGCCTTCTAACGTTAATAGCTGGTGCAAATCAAAATAGAAAAAGCCCACTGCCAATGCCGCAATCAGTACCAGCAATCCAATTTTTTTCATTAGTCACACTCCGAAAGAGCCTTGCGACTCGGGGAAAATACAATTAATCAATTCGTTAATGGTAGTTAGACAGAATACAGACTGGAATTATTACAGCAAGAAGGATTATTTTTTCAATAATCCACAGAGAGCAGAAAACGAAGCCGCGCCTGACTAAAGCAAACACGGCCAAAAGAATAAATCGCGGTTTATAAAACGGCTTTTATACGCCCTGCTAAAAGACTAAACAACACGCCAAAACAACAAACGCACAAGACCAACACGACCAAGCCAGAAAGACCATAAACTGCAATTGCCGTTGCAAACGCCGGAGGCCCAACCGTTGCGCCAATATTGCCGAACTGGGCAAGTAAGCCATAACCTTGCGCTTGCTCACTTGGGTTGCGAGCCAGAGTGGGAATCATCGCTAGCGCAGAGCCAGGTACCATTCCTAGAAACAACACCATCACACCAACCACAACACAGAACAGTTCAGCCGAGCCACTGATTAATGACAAAACTACCGCACTGCTGGCAACGCCAAAATACGCCATCAAAGCAACACGCTGTGGTCGCATGAGATATTGCGCAATAGCACCCGCTAAAAAAGTACCGCCTGTACTAATGAGTGGCAACACAACCATCATCAGCTTCTGCAATGTAGAATCGCCAATCAAACCAGGCACGTAGGTCAACACAGACACCAAAGTGCAGGTATAAAACAAGAACACACAGCTTGGCAGCAAAGCACGAGGGTTCTGATAAATCTTGATCATTTGCCTAATAAAACCGTCTTGCATCTCTGTCACTGGTACCAAGTCCAAAACCGGATTTTTTCTTAGCTTGAAAAACAACACCACACCGATTGCGGTGATAAAAAGCCCATGGCTCAAAAACAATGTCTGCAAACCGTATTGGTCTAAAATGCTCTTTCCAGCCCAACCGCATAACGCAAACGCGACACCAAAAAACGTCCCCCAAATCCCCATGGTCAAAGACTTATGTTGCGGGGCACTTAATTTAGCAATCAAAGTGGGCGCAGCGACAACCACACCCAACTGAGAAAAGCCTTCCAGCATACGGGTCACAAACAATAGATTAAAATGTGGTAATGTAGATTGAATCAAAGACAAGCAACCGCCTAGCAGCAAAGCGCCCACCAATACCTTCAAATAGCCCACTCGACTGGCAATCATGCCCGCCGACACACCAAACACCAATCCGGCAATACCCACTGCGGAAAGCGCCGCGCCCGTTGACGTCGCGCCCATCTGATAATGCTCCAGCAAACCATCAAACGACACAGAAAACTTGGCAAACTGCATGGCCGCCGAAATACCCGCCACCCACAGCAAAATAACGTTTAACCATTGAGTTTTCGGCTCGGTGGTTGATGATTGAAAAGAGGAGTTTGGCATCTCGCTTCCTTATTAGAATGAAAATTAAGCCATCGACTAAAAAGATGCACTTAAAAGCTGACCTTACGGACAAATTATAGGCGTTATTCTAAAGCAAAAAGCACCAAAGAGGGGCAGATATTTATAATTAGAGTAAGGAAAGGCTTAGTATTTCGCTCGATAATGCGAAGGAGGAAATTCATGTTGCCTCGCCCAAAGACGACGAAATTGTCTTGGGTCGTCGAAACCACAACGTTCTGCGACTTCCTCTATTGGCAAAGAGGTGCTTTGCAAAAACTGCATCGCTAAAGCGAGGCGCAATTTATGGATATATTCCCGTGTCGTTACACCGGCGCTTTCTTTAAACAGACGCACAAGATGACGCGGACTGCACTGGGCAACGGCTGCTAAGCTCTCTAATGACCAATTACGTGCAGGGTCTACCTGAATCGCATCTTGCACTCGGTGTACGCTTTGATGAAAGTGATTGCGGTTTTCTAGCCATGGAGATTGACTAGGATCATTCGGGCCACGACGAGAAAACAACACCATATGACGTGCGACCTGACTCGCACAATTTGCGCCAAATTCCTGTTGTATAAGATACAGAGCCAAATCAATACCAGCCGTTACGCCAGCACTGCTATAAAAACAGCCATCCACGGCAAACAATCGATTACCCAACACCTTGGCGGTCGATTCTATGGCTTGCAACTCGTCTAAATGCATATGGTGAGTCGTACAGGCTCGACCCGCTAAAAGCCCAGCTTTTGCAAATAATAAAGTCCCCGCACAAATACTAATATAGCGACCAATATAATTTTCCTGTTGAGCTAACCAACCTATCGTTGCTTCCATAGCAGGCGTATCTAAATCAATTAGATCGCCCGCCAGTCCAGTACTAACAACCCAGCTATTCACCGCTATAACATCAGGTAGTGGTTCAACTTGAATATTTAACCCCAAGGTATTTTCGACCTTTACTTCAGGGCCAACAAAATGCAGTTCAAATTGTCTCTGATTCAAAGGTTCGGCCCCAGCTACAAAGCGATTTGCATATTGAAAGGCCTCCGCAGGGCCAATCGTATCCAGCAAAACACTATTCGGCATCATAATAAAATAAACTTGAATCTTAGTTATCACCGACACCTTATACCTCTTTGAAGGTTGTTTTGAATTGATCGAAAAGCCGAACACCAAAAGTATTAACCAACAGACCGATCAATACAAAACACACACCGATCCATTGAAGTGGTAACAGGCTTTCATCCAGTATTATCGCTGCAAAGGTCAAACCCACGATAGGAACACCCAAGGTCAAGGGTGCAACTTGGCTCGCTGGATAACGGCCCATCAAATATCCCCACAAAGAATAACCCAAAATAGTCGCCACCAAGGCAAGATAAGCCAGAGCACCAATAGACACCCAACTAATATTCATCAAAGCTGAATACATCAACTCAGGCCCTTCCATAAACCAAGAGCACACAAAGAAAGGCAATGGCGGCACCCAAGCACTCCAAATAACCAGGTTCACATTCACTGCGTAGCCTTTCTGACTCATAGTGCGAGCACTAATATTCCCCAACGCCCAGCTCGCTGCGGCGAACAAGGTTAGAATAAACCCAAACAACGTCATATCGCTGACGCCAGACACCACAGCAATCATCAGCAAACCACCGCCCGCTAAAGCAATCGCCAACACTTGATGAAACTTCACACCTTCTTTCAAAAAGACCAACGCAAACACCATGGTAAACAACGCCTGAGACTGCAACACCAAAGACGCCAGTCCCGCGGGCATACCATTTGCCATCGCCATAAACAAAAAGGCGAACTGCATAAAACCCATTGGTAGCGCATACACACACCACCACTTTAGCGGAATATTAGGCCGTTTCACCAACAAACACCCGATCGCCGCCACCGCTAGAAATCGCAGTCCACCCAATAGCAAAGGCGGCACTTCGCCAAGGCCAAAAGAAATCACCACAAAGTTTAATCCCCAAGCGAGGATAATCACCAGAGCCAAAATACTGTCTTTGAACGTCATAATGCCTACCACCAATAAATTTGATATAAGCATTATAAAAAGGCGTTTAACGAGAAACGAGGACAGGCCGTAGGGTCAAAAAGGACAATGCGTAAAACAAAATGGCCTGAAAGAATATCTATCAGGCCATTTGAGGAAAAACAGCTAAAACTATTGAGCCACGGCCGTTAACTCAGCCTTTCTCAGTTCTTTCATGCGCAATCCGATGTTGCCGAGGATAAGCATTAAACCGCCTATGATTTGGTAGCCAGTTAGCCCCATATCAAGGAATAGCCAGTTGATCGCGGCGGCGAAGACAGGGAAGGACAGTTCCGCCAAGGTAGCAAGTTGCGCGGGGACTGTTTTTAGACCTTGGTAGTAGAACCACATACCGATAAATCCACTAAGCAATGCCATCACCACCACTAAGCTTAAATCGATAGAGGTCATCACTTTCAAGCCATCAGACTGCGCCAACGCCATGGGTAATAACACCAATAACCCAGCCACAAAACGACCCGACATAATTGCGTTGGCCGGCATATGTTGATGGGATAAATATTTACCACACACCGTCGCCGCGCCCCAAGCAATAACTGCAATCAAGGTATAGCCATAGCCTTTCATAATACTGCTTACGTCACTAGAATAGTGCCATTGAGCATCACCTAGCTGGCGTAAATCCGGCCACATCATCACAAAACTGCCCAGTAAAATCACTGCCGCCCAACGTAGAAATTGCCCTTCAATACGTTCTTTCAACAACCAGTAAGCCAATAAAATCGCCACGATTGGTTGCAGCTTTTGCAGTAAGATAACGACCGTTGGGTTCAAATAATGAAAAGCTTCAGTGAACGCCAATGTACCCATGGCAGAACCTATACCGCCAATAAAAAACAAACACGAAAAACCACTTATCGACATATGACGATAAACATGGCGATAGCGCCACAGCATAGGTGCGACAAACAACACCAAGGTAAGGTGTTCGATTAGGACTATTTGCAGAGTGGAATAACCCGCCCCCAATAAAGGGTAACGAATCAAGGTATCAAGTGCCCACGTGAAACACGCGATCATAATAAAGAATGTGCCTGCCATCTTTGGTTTCTCCAAATATCAAGATGAACAGGGGTGATGAGGAATATACCAAGACCTACACACGATAATGCGCAGCTCAGAAGCACCTGAAAAGCATCAGACACAACAAAGACTTGGTCGACTTCTATCATCCGGACTATGACCGTCGGCTCTGGAGTCTCACCAGATCTGCTGACCTTTGTTCATAATAAACAAAGCGCTCGCGGGCTGTTGATAGATTCTTCAATCTTGTCAAATCACCGCCGGTGGGGAATTTCGCCCCGCCCCGAAGTTCGATTAAGTAAAATTAATGCGTTAACTTTAAACCCATCTTTTTACTTAGGCAATAAGTACAGCCATCATCATAATGAAATACTCCATTTTATATTTAACAAACTCCTGACCAAATACTCAGTATTGCTATACACTCGTTACTCAAAAATACACATTCATTGAATAGGAAAACGTCAATGCATACCTCTTCTAGAAGCGGCATATTTTACGCGTTAACGGCTTTTACGCTTTGGGCCATTGCGCCGATTTATTTTAAGGAAATGTCGTTTGTTCCTGCGACAGAGATTCTTGCCCATCGAGTGATTTGGTCTTGCGTCATTGTGCTTGTATTGATAATCCTATTACGTTACACCGACGCATTAAAGAAGGTCTTAAACTCACCTAAAACCCTAATGGCCATGCTGATATCAACACTTCTTATTGGCTTGAATTGGGGGACGTTTATTTGGGCGGTACAAAATAACAAAATGCTAAGTGCTAGTTTGGGCTATTACATAAACCCACTCATTAGTATTTTATTAGGTGTCATTTTCTTCAAAGACAAACTTGATAAAGTTCGCAAAGCCGCCGTCGTTTTATGTTTCTGTGCAGTGGTATTTGAAGTGATTCAATTTGGTTCTTTACCTTGGATCGCTTTAATCCTCGCTATTACCTTTGGCTTTTATGGCTTGGTACGTAAAAAAATTGCTGTGGATAGTTTTACCGGTATGGCAATTGAAACAGCCATTATGCTGCCTTTAGCCCTTGCTTATTTGGTACTCAGCCCGTCACCAAGCGCCAACATGTTTGAGAATAGCGCGAATGTTAATTGGCTACTGTTTGCGGCTGGCCCGGTAACTATGGTTCCACTAATGTGCTTTGCAGCAGCAGCGAACAGAGTCAGTATGGTGACACTTGGATTTTTCCAATATATAGGTCCAACAGGCATGTTTTTTCTAGCGGTGTTCTTGTACGACGAGCCACTTAGTCCAGAAAAACTGACGACCTTTGTATTGATCTGGTCGGCTCTTGCTATGCTGATCGTTGACTCAGTACGACGACTTCGTAAAGCCAAAGCAACCAAGATGCTGAATCAAAACACGATTAATTCTTCCAATTAGCCAGCTAAAAAGAGCGAATACAAATTCAACTGGCTTCGCTCTTTTTGACAGCTTTTTCTTTTTTACTAACCGCATTTCAGCCAACAATCATCATTCGTAAAGACTGAAATGTCCATGTCATCAATGAGGAAGCTTCGCGGTAACCTATTGATTAGTCTATTTATTAACTCGAGAACCCCTATTGTAAGAATCATCTTGAAATAAGTGGGATTCTTACCATGAACGTTAATGTTCAAAAACTTTTTGCCAAAACATTTTCGACTATCTTTTTTACCCTTTCTGGTTTTGTTGTCATTGCCAGCTTCGCTGGTGCAATCAATGAGTTCAACCATGGTGAAAGCCTAACCCAAGCCATCATTAAGGTTATCAATTCAAACATAATCGCCATTGCGGTATTTGAATTGGCTATGGTGATCAACAAAGAATACGGCAGTGATAATGAGCATGACGTTATAGTTTTATTAAGACGAACCCTGCCCAGATTTATCGGCACAGTTTGTGTTGCTATGGCACTAGAAGGTCTGATTATGGTGATCAAATACAGCCAGCTCGACATGGCAGGCAATTTGTACTATCCAGTAGCGATAGTTGCTAGTGCAGGGTTCCTGCTGATGTCTCTTGGTATTTTTCTTAAATATGCCCCCCGTGAACATTAATTAAAATTAAGCGGCGTATATCAAGAGAGCTTTTGTCTCTGATTGTGGTGATTTTTTGTTTCTTTTTTAATCATCAAGCCTCACAATCGCGGCATGTTTAGTTACTGATTATTACATAATGAAAATCATATCTTTTGACGCCCTAAGAACACTGCATTTACCCCAGGTTCGCTACATAAAACCAGAATCTATGTATGAACATCTAGATGAGATTAAAGAGGCCGACTGGCTACTTTTCCCTCAGTATTGGCAACTTAATGCCTTAGTTCACGGGCTTAAAAAGCGTATTTTTCCCAGTATTGCCACTTACATGATTGGCCACGATAAAGTCGAAATGACGCGAACTTTCCGCACTATTGTGCCCATGCAACACCCCTATACCGTTATTGCAGCAAACACCCCCTATGAAGCGGAAAAAATTTGGGAAGAAATGCCATCGCCTTTTGTGGCTAAAGTCCCACGTAGCAGCATGGGTAAAGGCGTGTTTCTGATTGAGACCATAGGGCAGTGGCGTGAATATATCGATCAAACTAACGTGCTTTATGTGCAGGAATATTTACCAATAGACAGAGATATGCGCGTTATTTGGGTGGGCAATAAGATTGTCAGTGGCTATTGGCGTTTACAATCGGATAATGGCTTTCACAACAACATCAGCCAAGGTGGCCAAGTAGAAATGGGCTTAATTCCAAAAGAAGCTCAAGACCTTGTCACCTATCTAGCAGAATCGCTAGACATCAATCATGCTGGATTCGACATTGCCATGGTCGGCTCAGTCCCATATGTTATTGAAATAAATCGTATATTTGGCAATCAAGGGTTACCCAATATTCAACACGATGTTAATACAGAACTACTCAGCTATTTAAATGAACAACATCTGCTTTCAGTGGCTAATTTAATCGATCAACCAAGCGGCTTTTAAAACATACATAAACCAATAAGTATAAGGGACGAGGTTCAACCCGATTTGCTTATTGGTTTTGCATCCTAATCATAGCGGTGATAGCAAGATTAAGCTTCTTGACGACCTCAGGCTTGATACGAGTATAGGCCGTGCAGTCATTAATCGCAGCGGCATATTCGGTAAACAGCTTCTTTTCGGAATAGCGTTCATTGAGATGCGAAGCAAATGTATTCTTTTGTCGATCAAACAGTGTCTGCATCAGTTTTGCCTGGCCTGCGTTACCACCATACATATTAAGTAGTCGTGGCGTAATTACTTCCTCTTGAAGGTAATCACGGTAGGAAGATAATCCAGTATGAACAGCGCGTATGTCTTCTTCAGCATAATTCTTTGCGTAGTCATCCAGCTTGGAATCAACAAATTCGACCAAAGCCACACAGGAATTCAGCTCGTTGATAGACGGATTCGCAGCCCATACTAAGGAAGGCGAACACAGTAGCCCAACCATAAAAACTAGGTATCTAGACATACTTAGCCCTTTCGTTTCTTATAATTATAGTAGTAATGAGTATCAAATACTGATTACTACTATAAAGACTATTCAACTGAGGGACAATCAGATATAACGCGCTCTGAAGAAGGAGGGTTATTTTCCAGTTTATTGGCGGGGCGAATAGGCCTTGAGGCTAAGTTACCACCACAGTTTGGGCAGCGGTTATTAGGAAGCTTCGTATCAACGCAGTCGACACAGAAAGTACATTCAAAACTGCAAATCATGGCATCTTCAGCCGACGGTGGTAAATCCTTATCACAACACTCGCAATTTGGTCTTAGCGCTAGCATGCGTAGCCCCCTTCTGTATCCTCGAAAAAATAACTATCTAAAGTATTGAAACGCCACCCATACCTATAATGTAGGTGGCGAACAATAAACCAAAAATAGCTAATTAACGATCAACTCGCCAGGGTAAAACGCGCCATCGTTTGTTTCATCGCCGCACTTTGACCACTCAATTCTTCTGCTGCGGCCGCACCTTCAACAGAACCCGCTGCATTTAACTCAACAACGTCACCAACCGATGCCATCGCTTCGGTCACTTCGTTCACTGCCAATGCTTGCTCACCGCTGGCGGAGGCGATCTTCGCGACAATAACCGATGTTTCACTAATGCCGTCAAACACGGCCTGAAGCGATTTATTTGTGCTTTCGGCTATAGCGACACCATTTGCGGTCTTAGATGATGATAGTTGTATCAACTTCGCCGTTTCGGCCGCGGCGCCGGTACTTCTAGATGCCAAGCCTCGCACCTCATCCGCTACAACCGCAAAGCCTCGTCCTTGCTCGCCCGCTCTTGCCGCTTCAATCGCCGCATTAAGCGCCAGTAAATTGGTCTGCTCGGCGATTTCATCAATCGTCTTAATGAAGCCAGCAATACTTTCTCCAGCGCCTTTAATTTCATTCATCGCTGTAATCATTTCTCGCATCTGTGCTTGGCCTTCAACGACCGCTTTTTGAGCTTTATCCGCTAGCAGATTCGCCTCTTTAGCGCTTTCGGCGTTTTCACTGGTTTGCACTGACAACTGTTCCAATGCCGCCGAAATCGTCTGCAAGTTGTCTTTTTGTTGAGTCGCGCCCTCAGCAAGAGAATGACTAAAGATTGATACTTGTGAACTGCCAGCAGCAATTTGATCGCCTGCATTCTGTATATCCATGAGAATCGTATTTAAATTCTTCACCATATCTTGCAAGGCTTGCCCAAGGCTGTCTTTGTCTGATGCCAAAACCACTTTTGCCGTCAAATCCCCATCGGCGATTTTTTGAGCTAAAACCGCTTTATCTTTCAGGCTTGCTACCATGACACGAATAGCTGCGTATAAACTTGCTTCTTGTTCATTATTATCTGGTAACTGAACTTCCAAGTCGCCTCTTGCTACTCCTCGTACAACTTTCGTGACCAGAGCTGGGTCGCCACCTAATTGCGACGTGGTTGCACGAGTAATCAACCAAGAAATGACAGCACCTAATAAGATGGCAATGACAACAGAGATTTCGATAATAAAGACAGCCAACTCATTACTTTCGGTCAATTCAGGCCCAAGTAAATCTTGTTCGTTCTTAATAGATAATTTCAAGTCCTCTGTCATCTTAGTCACAACATTACCGATTGGGTTCAATGTATTATTCACAATCGCGTTACGATCTAATATAACCGAGACTGTCTGATCAAAGGCTTGCTTATAGATCGCCATGTCCTGAGAAACAGTTTCTAATAAGGCCTGACGAGCTGGGTTTTGTAGTTCTCGATTTAGTGTCTGTATTTCCGTATTAAGGTTAACCACTTCTTGATTCACTCTTTCAAAGGCATCAAGCTCATTCGACTCTAGAAACTTCAGGACATACAAACGCGCTAGCAACAAATGTCTCATCGCAAACGATGCATGAAAAGCTGCAGTAACATCGCCAGCCTCTTTCGCTGAAATCAGTATTTCAGTTAAGTTTCTCTCAATCATCGGGCCTTTAACATTTAAAACTTTCTCAACTAACTCGTTTCTTTTAGTTTTTAGATTCACCACTTCCTCAAAGCCATTAGAGTAATTAGTCAATGACACCTCTAGCTCGTTAATAGTTTTTAAGTCTTCGGGTGAATTAAGGTCTATCGCTGCTTCATCGATGAGTGTCTGAGTTTTACCCCAGTAATAGTCAAATGCCTCTTTATCTTTTTCACTTCCGGTTGCTATGTAGCTTTTTTCGTCCATACGGACCATTAACATATTTGCTTGAACTCGACCAACTGCATTCGTCGCTCTTGCCATAGAACGGTATTCATCAAAACCACTCGATGCCTTGTCGAGTGCAAAAAATGCCGTCGAGCCAACCAAAGCTAAAAGGCCAATAACAATTGCGAAACCTAGATATAACTTTTGTGAGAATGAGAGCATATTCCTTTACCTCATATTGAAAATGGAGAGTTCCAACATGGAATATAGAACAAAAAGTGCAAAAAAAAAGAAAGGACTTGTATTTTTTTGTAATGCATATAAAAGAGCGCTTTTATCCAAACAAAAGCGCTCTTTGGGAGGGTGAACAGCATCAAGACAATATATTAGGTGCTGTTTTATTAAGACGCTTAGGGTGTTTTTCCCAGCGTACTTTGACTTCGAACTGTTGACTGTCTTCATCTTCATAAGCACGCACCTTAAGACGCATGAGACCTTTTGGATCAAGCGTTAACGAGCCTTCTTTTTCTTCGCTGAATTCCAGTTTGCCTTTCGACAAACCTTTTGACAGGGCTTTTAGGACATCTTGAATATCGTCGGCATCCAATAAGGCTTCGTATTTAAATTCTGTTTTCGATTTCATAATGCTTATCCGTAGATTCCTTGCAGTTCTTCGGCCGAAATGACTTTTGCGGTCGGGTAATCGCAGCTTAGCCCAACAACGCCAGTGTCTTTACCAATCAAGGTCGCACCAATACCGTGGCCTTTTAACCCTTCCGCTGTTCGAGAGTGACAGTCCAAGGTGATATCCGCTTCCACATGCACCAAGCCTTTTTTAATAGTAATACGCTGGCCTTGCTGGCGGTTGATATGACCTTGTACCACAACATGAATACCGGCTTTGTGAATGGCTTTAACGCCTCGATGAGTCAATGGGAGATCGGCGTCACGGTATTTGGTTCTAAACGTGTTGGCTATAGAGCTGTAGTAAAAGCTAAACAGGTCACGACGCTTCAAATTCTGGTGGAAGGCTTTATTCGC
This sequence comes from Marinomonas foliarum, assembly GCF_003337275.1. Taxonomy (GTDB): domain Bacteria; phylum Pseudomonadota; class Gammaproteobacteria; order Pseudomonadales; family Marinomonadaceae; genus Marinomonas; species Marinomonas foliarum. Next base: position 37,697 of record NZ_QPJQ01000034.1, read on the forward strand.
ATACTTGGTGCCGCTTTTCAGTAGCATTTGCCCCATGCTGTCATCTAAACCGGCATGCAAAAACAAGAATGAACCACGCTTGGCGACCAACTCCATCTTGCGGAAAAACCAATTGAATTCGCCCTTCTTGTGCAAAAACAACTGCTGGCATTTCAATGAGGTCGCATACACTTGTCGTAAGCTCAATCCAGCCGACAAGCAGTGTTTCTCGAAACTGTGATTTTTCGATTCCATCTTGCGCACTTCACGGTCGATGCCTTCTGCAGTCAAAAAGCCGGCCGCGTGAAATGGGAACGCTTTAAACCAGTCATCTCCTGGGAATAACAACTCTCGACACTCGTCTTCATCGGGAATTTTCTTATCCCATTTCGTATCCGCTAAATATTCATCGAAGACTTCACGAAACAGCGGCACAACTTTTTTGCCCATGCGCACGAAAAAATGCTGGTTACCCACGTCTTTTTTACGCGCCAACGCTAACAAGCCCATCAGTAACCGTAAATCATGATTACCAGCCAATAAAGTCACCCGCGCTTTTAGCTTATAAAGCTGTTTGACACTACGCAGTAACTCAAGATTACTCGGCCCTTTGTCCAAGCAATCACCACCGACGATAATCTCAGACTGCCTGCCTTTTTTGGTCAGAGAAAGATGCCCCAAGCCCGATTTTTTCTTGCGCTCTGCCACGCCTGCCGCGATCAAGGAATTTTCAAAGGCGACTGCATCCGCATGAGGATCAGAAATAAACACCACGGAACGTTTTGGCCAGCGCAGCCTATTTTTCTTGAATAAAGAAGGCGTTTTGCTTGCTTCTAAAACATGACTATTCACCGAGCTTTCATCCCGAGGCCAAGCGGTCCACTCGCTCGGTAAGCGAGCGATAATGTCAGCATGATGAGGGCGGTCTGTGACGGTTGGGATGGGGCTTTGCATTGTATTGGTTACCTTTTCTATTAAAAGAGCCATTAATCAGGCGCGTGGCATTCAGTCCAACGCAGCGATTAATTCATAAGCACGATCAAAGTCGATCTTGCCAGTGAGTCGATAAACGTCGGCATTCGCCAGTTCACTACAATAGTGCGCCACAGAGTCAATGGCGTTTAGGTCGGCAAACTCACCGCTCTGATCTTGATAAAACGGCCCCGGACGTTTACGCAACCCTTCGATAACTTCGGCCTGAGACGACAAATCAACCGACTCTAATTGTGTCGCCTCAGAGCTATCTAATGACCAGTCCAACATAATGAGACGAGACAAGTTCCCTGCCAGGCAAACACGGTTTGGGCCGTATTCATCTTCGATTTGAACATCGTATTTTTCTTCCAAAGACCACAGCTCACTTTGCGGCATTTGGCGCAAGGCTTGCTGGCGCGCTTCTGGCAAAATGTGACGTAAACGCTCGGCATGTAACAAGGTACCTGGGTTTACTCGCGGCAGTTTAGCCAAGCCGATGGTTTGCGTACCTTGCTCAGTCTTTTTAAACAGAATGCGATCGTTGGTGAGAAAATCACGCTCAGGATTTTCCAGACAACGCAGCATCAAGGTGGACTTGCCACCGCCCGATCCAGCAGCAATGGCAGTGGCTTGGCCGTTTACACAAAACGCTGACGCGTGGCCCAAGGTGAAGCCTTCGCGTAAGTAATGATTCAAAAACTGATTGTTAATGAAGTTGATGATTTGTGCCAAGTTAGAGGCGCAGGGCCCCACAGCAACCGCATGATCTGGGCGCTGTAAAAACGCCATACCGGTTTTGAACTTTTTAATCCAACGTCCACCAGCCACATCAAGATAACCTTCTTTACGGCCTTGTTTACCTTCTTCACGTGGCACATTTAACCAATCAAGCTCATCGCCAACGACGTTTTGCTCCATCACATACAAGTTCAAAGACGTTGTGGTGTGAGCCTCGGCCTTCAAATAACTACGATAATAATCAGCAATACCAGCTAACAACATGCCTTCATTGGAATGCACGATAACCGATAAGTCGGCAAAGTGAAGTCGAATCGTTTCGTCACAATGACTTAGCGCTTCGTTTACATGGGGCAAGTTCAATAGGGTTTTAATCATGATGCCATCTCCTTCTTTTGCAATACGCCTTCTTGTACAACACATTCTCGCAAAATATAGTCCGCATACACACTGGCGGCGTCGATATCGCAACCTTCTAAAGCGCCTTTGAAGCCACCAAAAGCCGACACTTCAAACACTACTGGACCTTGATCGGTCAGGGCAATATCTACGGTAGTGAAACTCAGGTCATAACAAGATTGGGCGCGGCGACCTAAGTCAATCAACGCGGCATCAGGCTCAAATTTCTCATACTTGCCACCGCTGTTAATCGTGGTGTTCCAAGAGTCTTTATTGCCGACCCTCGCATAAGTACAAAGGTATTCACCGCCAACAAACACCATGCCTAAATCTCGACCATCTAATTTCACCGTTTGCTGTATATAATAAATGGACTGACTCTGACGATACTCTTCCAACGCGTTGCGAACAAATTCGTCACTGTCGTCTTCGGTCAACATAATCATGCCGCGGGCTTTGGTGGAATAGAGGGGTTTTAATATCGCGGAGCCAAATTCTCGCACTGTAGCAAAAGCTTGTTCTGGGTTCTCTGTGATGCGCGTTTTCGGCATAGGAATGTTGCCTTGCTGCAACGCCAGAGTACCGCTTAAGCGGTTTACCAAATTACCCACACTTTGAGTTGGGCTAAACAGTTTGACGCCAGCGCGTTCTGCATAAGACAACAAATGAATACGGTCTTCTGTGGCAGGCGCATAGACTTCGCTGATCTTCTTGATGATCAAACCGTCTAGCGTCATCAAATCTAAGTCTTGAAACATCAATTGATTGGTGTCTAAGCGCAACTCAACTTGGCTCATATCGATCACAGCACGAAAGCCAGTTCGCTCTTCAAGGCGATCCGCCAATACTTCTGTGGACCATTTTCCCGGGATGCCAATGACCCCGATTTTCGGCTTATTCAACGTAAAGCTCCTTAAGCGGTAAGGTAAATGTTTGGGCTTGTTCTGTGGTGCGTTCTTCTGACGACAGCTTTGCTAAGCGCTCCAGCAAATAGCGAGCACGTAAATGCATTCGAGAAGCCAGTTTTTTATCAAAAATAAAGCGTGTAGAAGTCGCAAAAGAACGGGCTAGCCCGGCGGCTAAGCGCACCTCAAACGTGGCATCTTGTTGGCGAGCAGCAAAGCGTCGACCAAAGCGATACACCTCTTTGGCGCTTTCCATCATCTGTGTTCGCGTCTCACCACTTAATACTTGCAAGCGGTAAATAGAGACCATTAACACCGACAAATCCTGAACATAATCAAAGTAAGACGCGCGATGCAGATCAATAAAATACACACGTTTTTCCGAGTCATCGTAAATCAGATTATCGACGTTAAAATCCCCGTGGGTCAGCACGGAAAAAGGCGCTCGCCATTGAGCTTCGTGTACCGCTACGCGACGTACTAACTCATCAAAGCTTAGACTGGTGTAACCACAAATGCGTTCTTCGTCTTTAAAAAATTCAGGATGAACCTTACGACTGTCGCCAATGCGTTTTTGCAGTTGTTTCATGAAATTCGCCGTACAAGACTCCGGCGTTAGACTGGCTTTCCATGTTTGATTAAGGGTTTTAAATAAGACTTTTAGCGCGGCTTGTGTGCCCTCTTGGTCACCATCGAGTAACAAAGCTTCCAAGGTCTTTCCTGGAATATGTTCGATCAATAAAGACGATTGCCCATTGCTGTCATCGCTCTTCCCATTGATTTGAGATGTGCCTGTTTGAGAAAGAACGCTAGGGGCTAATCTAGGATCAATATTGCGCCATTGATTCACGCCAGCCACTTCTTCTTCAATCTTGTCGCGATCGCCTTCTTTGTAAACCGCCAACACCTCTTTACCAGATTCATCCTTATGAGTAATCGCCGCAATCGCACTGCCAGAGCGAGTCAACGCCAAGCGGCGAACTTTCAAATCTCGCAGGTCATAATTTAGGTTGGTCGCGCTGTCCAATAAATGGGGGTAATTTTGCAATGTCGCCACTTGGCCAAGATCCGCTTTAATCAAGGCTTCAGCCACCACGCCTAATTGTTCTATCAGACGTTTCACACTGACATTGCTTAGAATCGCAGCGCGCAGTTGGTCATCGCTCAGATCGAACTTCGCTTGCAAAGTTAACGCTTGCAGCTCGTTATAGCTTGCCAGTAGCTTATGCGTGCGTCGGCCTAGCTTGATACCCGTTCGTCGACGATTTTCGCTCACACCGACTTTCACTAAGCGCAAAGCACGTCTGATACGTTTCACCAACTTGCGGCACTCTGGCCCAGTCGGATGCTCGTAGGCTTCCTCTAGCGTGCCCTCACGGACACAATCGAAACAATGCTTGGTCAACATCTCAAGGGCGATCACCAAGGTATGCATGCCACTGACTTGCGCATGGAAGGTGGTATGAGCTTTGCGACGCTCTAATAAACGTGCCGTTTCAATATCGGCTTTTTCACGCAGCGCTTGCACATAACCACGACGCCCACGAATGCTCGACAATAACTCAACAGAACCTGATGTAAAAAAAAGCTCAACGAGATGACAGTGTGTTTCGACCTCATGCAAGAGAAAAGACACATGCTCTTGTAGAGTCGCCACAACTGGGGTTGAAGGCATAACATTTTTCCCTACTACTTTTACCTTTGACTATACAGACAGTAGAAAGCATCAAGATGACAGTTATGTGACAAGTCGATATCTAACTGCATGATAAGCAAATGAACCATCCGCTTCATTGTTTAAAATACCATCACTTAAAACATGACTTGTCGTCCAAAATATCGTTACTATCGAATGATAAGAAATGTTTCCAGATCAAGGATGTGCTTCATGACAATTAATTTTAGACAAAAAATTCGATCTAACCGCCTTCATAACAGCCGTAATTCTGACGACACAAAAATAGCGCCACAGGGCGACTTCGAAAGTGACAGAGGGCGCATTATAAATTCCGCAGCTATTCGTCGCTTGCAGCAGAAAACACAAGTCTTTCCTCTTGAGCGCAATGCTGCCGTACGCAGTCGTTTGACCCATTCTATGGAAGTACAGCAAGTTGGGCGTTACATTAGCCAGTTGGTATTTCAGAGTTTGTCGAAAGACAGGGGAAAGCTAGAGGAATATGGACTGACTGGATTAGACCGCCAATTTGAATCCATCGTCGAAATGTCTTGTCTAATGCATGATGTGGGCAACCCGCCCTTCGGTCACTTTGGTGAAGACACCATGATCAAATGGTTTGAGAAACATACAAGCCAATTTCTTAAGCGTTTTATGCCAGATACTGACGACTCAGACATCAAACTCAACGACGAACTGACCGCTCTAGAACGTGACATCTGTAACTTTGAAGGTAATGCTCAAGCCATTCGCTTAGTACACAGTTTGCTTGCGCTCAACCTCACCTATAGCCAACTGTCTGGCATTATAAAATACACTCGTCGTGGCGATACTTCCAAGCCAGACAAAAATTACCTACAAAAAAAGGTCGGCTTTTATTTGAGTGAAGCGCCCTTTATCAAAGCATTAAGAGAAGCGTTAAATATTCAAGAAGGAAGACGCTCCCCCTTCGCTTACATAATGGAAGCCGCTGACGATATTTCTTATGGTGTGGCTGATATCGAAGATGCCGAAGAGAAAGGCATTTTAGCTATTACGGATTTACCAAACATTTTACGTGAAGAATTTATCAATACTTGCCAATCAGATGATTTCAAACTGCCAGTCAATCAAATGATGGATGAGATTATTGCCTCTGCCGAATCCATGTATCGACAAAACAAAATCGACAGTATGTTCTTTGTTGGACTGCGTGTAGGCATCAATAAAGAACTGCCGAAATACGCTTGTAAACGTTTTATCGACAATATCGATGCCGTATTCCACGGCTCTTTTAACAACGCCCTAATTGAGGATGGTAGCTATCATCATGCCGTGGTCGAAACACTCAAAACAGTGGCTCGAAAATACGCCTTCAGCACGCCTGAAGTAGAAGGACAAGAGCTACAAGGCTACCGAATCATCAATGGACTACTGGATATTTATGCCCCATTACTCAAACTAGACAGAGCCAGCTTCAACAAGGTTCTAGACAACGATATAAAAGCACCCGCATACGAGGCGAGAGTATTTAGAAAACTCTCACAAAAACACATTCGTGCCTATCGAGCCGCCATCGAAGACAAAACTCTGACTGACTTCAAAACTCATTTCAAAGGCAGCACACTTGAACCCATTAGCGACGATACGTGGGAGTTTTACTTTCGTTGTCGCTTAATTCAAGACTACATCAGCGGCATGACCGACCAATTCGCCTACGACGAATACCGCGCCTTGCATGTGATTGATTAGAAAAGGAGGCAATATGAAAGGACCTAATCCAGATAACAAAGTACCAATGAAAGGCTTCCCACAAGTGGGTTATCTCAAAAATTTCATTACCCGAGACAATATAATCGTTGGCGATTACACCTATTACGATGATCCAGATGGGCCAGAACACTTCGAAAGTAATGTGCTTTATCACTTTGATTTTATTGGCGATAAGCTAATTATCGGTAAGTTTTGCGCCATCGCGAAAGACGTTACATTCATAATGAATGGCGCGAACCACGCCAACGCTGGTTTCTCAACGTATCCGTTTTATATCTTCGGCAATGGTTGGGAAAAAGCGGCACCCGAAGCTGGCGACTTACCCTACAAAGGCGATACAAATATAGGCAACGATGTGTGGATTGGCTACGACGCCACCATCATGCCCGGTGTGCAAATCGGTAACGGCGCCATTATCGCCAGCAAATCCGTGGTGACATCCGACGTGCCAGCTTACAGCGTGGTCGGTGGCAATCCTGCCAAGATCATCAAATACCGTTTTGACGAACAAACCATTCAAGCATTACAAAACATTGCTTGGTGGGATTGGAACGCCGAGAAAATCACTCAATATTTGAAAGCTATCGCCGGTGCTGATTTAGCCAAACTACAAGCCGCTAAAGATGAGTAAATAAAATAACAAAGGTTAATTCATGACAATCAATATCCGCACCATACAAGCAAGCGACGCAGCGGCATGGTCTGCACTAAGAGTTGAATTTCTACCAGAAATAAAAGACATCAGCCAAGCGGAAGTCGATGCTTTCTTTCTAGGAGCTTATCCCAATGTAAAAGAGGTGTTAGTTGCGCTTGATGACTCAAAAAAGATGGTTGGTTTTATCGAGTTAAACCTTCGCGACAATGTCCCTGGCAGCAGCCAGCAAACCACCCCTTACATCGAAGCTTGGTTTGTATCACCAGATTGCCAAGGACAAGGCATTGGCAAAGCCTTGATTCACGCCGCCGAAGAGTGGGCAATACAACAAGGTTTTCAGGAGCTTGGCAGCGACGCCCCGATCTCCAACGAAAAAAGTGTGAACCTTCACAAACAACTTGGCTTTAACGAAATAGAACGCGTGGTGTGTTTGCTGAAACCTTTGAAGGGGTAAATATCATGATCAAACAAGTCGGCCCAACAGAGATAAGACTTAAACACAAAGCCAGTTGTCATTGTGGCGCGGTTGAATTGGAATTAACCCTACCTAACGGTATCGAAAATCCAAGGCGCTGCGATTGCTCTATTTGTCGTCGAAAAGGCGCCATCGTAGGCTCTGTCGCACTAGATAACCTTCGCATAGTAAAAGGCCATGATGTGTTAACGCTGTATCAATTTAACACCAATACTGCCAAGCATTTCTTCTGTTCAAACTGTGGCATTTACACCCACCACCAACGTCGATCCTTTCCTGATTTATACGGCTACAACATAGGGTGTCTTGAAGGAGTGAACCCTTATGATTTTGGTGAAATCCAAACAGTCGACGGCGTTAATCACCCTGCAGATCGTAAATCATAAAACCTCAGCATATCGCTGAGGTTTTATTCCCTTTCTACATAAGGTATTACCAGCCGCGACGATCCGCGAAGTCGTGCCATTTCATGATCATCGGTAAGAACCAAGGCTTACCCGTGTAAAGCGGACGAGTATTGAACGGAAACTGGTCGAAAGACGTTTTTCCTTCTACTTGGTTTAATACCTGCTGGGCGATTTTGCGGCCAAAATAATTGGCACGGCCCACACCCGATCCGCAATAACCCATGGCGTAATGCATATCGTCCATCTTGCCGATGTGTGGCACATGGTCGAAAGTGTAGGCAACATAACCTGACCAAGCATAATCAATTTTTGCCTCTTCCAGCTGAGGAAAAGTACGAATCATGAAGTCTTGTAGGTATTTCGAATACAGCTGTGGCTGATCACCACGACCAAATGCTCGTCCGCCAAACAAGATGCGTTTGCCATCTGGCGAAGGTCGATAATAAGCAACCAAACGCTCGGTGCCACCATGGGCGCGTAATTTCGGGCTCACGGAACGAATCACAGATTCAGGTAATTCTTCGGTGGCAATCATCGCAGAACGAATAGGAATGATGCGACGTTTGAATTTATCAAATTCACCGCCTGTGTAGCCATTGGTCGCGATAATCACTTGATCGGCATCGATAACACCGCCATCGTACTGAACCTTGTACATGGCATTCTGTTTACTGACATCGCGCACCTTGGTGTGTTCTAGCATTAACACTCCGGCTTGTTGAGCAATTTGGCAAAGTCCACGATGTAACTTGGCGGGCTGTAAGGTACCATCGGTCGGATAAATCACACCACCGTAATACGCGTTAGAACCCACTTCCTCGAATTGATCCTGACGGCTCACCGCAATCGCTGGGAAGTCCACGACCTTCGCGAGCTCTTCCGCTTGCTCGATCAAGCCCGCGTAATGACTCGGATGACTCGCACCACGAAAGCGGCCACACAAGGACAAATCACAATCAATTTGCTCTTCCTTAATAAAATCTACCAGCCAATTAAAGGCTACTAAGCTTTCACGAATCGTCTCATGAACATTGTCACGACCATACTGGCGTTCGAGTCCATCGACGCCTAATTTGCTGAAGCTTGGCCCAAGCAAACCGCCATTTCGACAGCTCGCGCCTTCGCCTAAATGCCCAGCTTCTAGTAGAACCACTTTGAGTCCCGCTCGCGCCAAGGTAATGGCTGCAGAGATGCCAGTAAAGCCGCCACCGACAATAACAGCATCGGCTTTTTGTGGGATTTCAAAGCGTGCGTTTGCGTGGATTTTGCTCGCCAAAGACGTATCTGCCAGCCAAAAAGGCATGTTGGTATACGTCGATATATTTTTTGCCAACATATCGATTTCATTCCATAAAATAAGGGTAAGTTCGTACTTTTCTTTAACAGCCAACTTAAATCGTATGAACGATGTCGCGAGCTAATCAGTCATCAAAGTACGTGTTGTAAAAACTCTCTCGTCCTATCCCACTGGGGATTCACCAACACCTGTTCTGGTGGCCCAACTTCGATGATTTCTCCGTCGGCCATGAACACCACGCGATCAGCAACTTGTCGAGCAAACTGCATTTCATGAGTAACACACACCATGGTCATGCCGGTTTTGGCGAGGTCGATCATCACGTCCAATACTTCCTTGACCATTTCAGGGTCAAGCGCAGAGGTTGGTTCATCGAACAGCATGATTTTTGGTTCCATGGCGAGGGATCTGGAAATCGCCACCCGTTGTTGCTGACCGCCAGACAATTGCCCCGGATAACGTGTCGCGAGATGAGCAATCCCGACTCGATCCAGCAAACGCATCACCATTTTATCGGCGTCGCGCTCTGACATTTTGCGCAGCCAAGTTAAACCCAAGGTACAGTTCTGCAAGACAGTAAGATGAGGGAATAAATTAAAGTTCTGAAACACCATGCCCATGGTTTGGTGAATGATCTTATGGCTTTGACGATCCCGAGAAAGCGGCTGACCAAACACGGAAACCACGCCTTCTTGGTACTCTTCTAAATGATTCAGAGAACGAATCAGCGTCGATTTACCTGAGCCAGACGGCCCACACACCACCATAATTTCGCCTTCGCTAATGTCTAGAGATACGTCTTTAAGAACGTGATGATCTCCGTACCATTTGTTCAGGTTATCGATTTTAATCGCCGTTTCAGTGACGGATTTTTGGGCTAAATTTCCTGATGACGTCGTCATTAGCGATCCACCTTTAAACGTTTTTCAAGATTCAAACTGTATTGGGACATGCTGTAGCACAAGATAAAGAAGAGCACGGAAATCATCACCAAAGGCTCGGTGTGCATTCCCACCCAGTCTTTATCGTTGGCAATGTTGCGCGCCATCAACATGATGTCGAACAAGCCAATGATGGAAACCAAGGTGGTGTCTTTCAGCAAACTGATAAACGACGTCATAATGTTTGGAATCATCATTCTTAACGCCTGAGGCAAAATAATCAGTACCATGGTGTGCAGATAACCTAAGCCAAGTGTAGCGGCCGCTTCGTACTGGCCTTTTGGAATCGCTTGCAAACCACCACGAATGTTTTCCGCCATATAAGCACCAGCAAACAAACACACCGCAACCAGTACTTGCGTGAGCTTGTTAAACTCCATATCCGCCGGCAAAAAGATAGGCAATAAGGTCACCGCCATAAACAATACGGTGATCAAAGGCACAGAGCGAACCAGCTCGATCACTGTCATCGACAACCAATGAATCACTGGCAATTTAGAACGTCGACCTAGCGCTAAAATCACACCAACAGGAATCGCCATGGTGATGGCAAAACCAGCAATAATGAAGGTTAGGAACAAACCGCCCCAACGCTCAATTGGCACAGGCTCAAGTGATACTTGGCTAAGGCCAAGAGCGATCACCAATGCAACAAGCAACCAAACAGCAACAAAGCTCAACAGATGAATACGGCGCTCAACCAAGCGTGATACCAGCGGCACAAACAGTTCGTTTAGGCCTTTTTTGCCAAGCACCGACAAGATCCAGTTAGCGTAGATAATGGTTAGGAAAGCCAAGGCAAGACAGGTCATCGCGCCATGTACCAAGCCCAATTCCTCGCCGAAACGGCCGCCTAAGAAAAGATAAGCACCCACAAAAGGATACAGGCCAATCCAAGACAACAAGATGAAGTTACGCAAAGCAATGCGCTTCGACATCAGCGGTAATAGCCACACCAACCCGAGCAATACGCCGATATTGACGCGCCATTGCTCGTCCACCGGAAAACGCCCGTAAATTAAGCCATTAAACCAGCTAATAACACCTGCCCAACAGGCACCGTCTGGGCTGATATCCATACATTGACGACGATTATCCGCGATGAAAACCGCGTTAAATACCGCCCAATCCAACACATGTTTCACTAAATAAAACAGCACTGTCGCCACACACAAAGTCAGTAAGCTGTTGCCAATGCTGTTAAAACAACGATGGCGAATTGTGCCAAGAATACCTCTTTCGCTTTTACGTGGCGGACGAGGTGGAGTCGGGACAAATTGCTTTAAAGCAGGTTGGTTTTTCACATTCAAATCGTCCATTTATCGCACCTTATACTGCACGCTGTCGTTGTACTTGTTGAGCAAGTAAGAGATCAGCAAACTGATGAAGATATAGAAACCCATAACCATAAAGATGATCTCGATAGCGCGTCCGGTTTGGTTCATGGAAGTTTGCATGAACACAGACACCAATTCCGGGAAGCCAATCGCCACCGCCAGTGACGAGTCTTTTGTCGCTGCCAACCAAGAGTTGGTCATTGGCGGAATAATGGATCGAATCGCTTGAGGAATCAGAATCAAGCGCAACGACTGAACGCGTGAGAAACCAATGGTAAACGCAGCTTCATGCTGTCCTCGGTCGATAGACTGCATACCAGCTCGAACCGTTTCAGCGATAGCCGCAGATCGATACACCGTCATGGCAACAAACGCCGCACCGAATGACGCAGGAAGAAACGCACCGCCGCTGAAGTTAAAGCCTTGTAGTGTTGGAGCAGACAAACTCGTCGAATTCAAAAAGGTCCAAATCGCCCAGCAAGCAACTAACGCCCACGCAACTAAGCCGATATAGAATCCTGTGGAACGAGAACCTGACAAGGTGTAATAAGGTTTAGACCAACGAAATAAGGCGTAAAGCGCAGTGATCAAGGCCACTCCAAGGGCAACAATCCATCCCCATGACAAGGTACTTTCCATTGTCATCACATAAAGACCACGATTATTTAGGAAAAGCCATTCGCCAAGGTGATAGCTTTGGCGAGGCGCAGGCAAGGTCGAAAACACCACAGTAAACCAAAAAATAATCTGTATTAACAGAGGCACATTACGCACGACTTCAACGTACCAACGTGCTAATTGAGAAACCAAAGGGTTATCGGATAATCTTAAAATCCCCACCGCTGTACCAATGAGAGTGCCGACAACAATCACGCAGAAAGACAAAATTAGCGTGTTCACAATACCGACTAAAAATACACGCCAGTAAGTCATACCTGGGTCGTAAGGAATCAGACTCCAGCTAATATTAAATCCTGCCGTCACCTGCAGAAAATCAAAGCCAAACGTCATGCCTAGGCGGTTTAAGTTTTCACTGGCATTGGCGAATAAAAACCACAAGCCGAACAAAACCAGCATCAAGACAATGGCTTGCAAGATCACCGCTCTGCTTGAATCATTATTAAGCAAAGACAGCCATTTTTGTGTCGTAGACGAAGGTAAACCAGCACCCTTAGTCGGGCGTTTTTGTGGTTTACTCGTAGAGGACTGAATCATATCTATATACCGAACGAAGGAGGAAAACTAAAATTGCAGCAATAGATAGGCCTAGAAACATAACCTACCTATTGCATTCACTATTAGTAAATAGAATTAGCGGAAAGACTTCGCGTACATCATGCCGCCGTTAGTCCACAACGCATTCAATGTACCTTCACGATCTAGACCCAGAACACTATTCGTTCCTACGTTACGTTCGTATACTTCACCGTAATTACCAACGTTTTTAATAACTTGATATGCCCAATCTTGCGGAAGCCCTAGACCTGTATTCAAGTCACCTTCAACACCGAGTAAGCGTCGAACTACTGGGCTTTGACTTTCTGCACGCATTTTCTCGACGTTTTGTGAATTCACACCAAATTCTTCTGCTGCAACCATGGCAGCAAAGCTCCATTTCACAACGTTCGCCCATTCGCTGTCATTTTGTTTAACAGCGAATGACAAAGCTTCTTTAGAAATTGTTTCTGGCAAAATAATGTAGTCATCTGGGTTTTGCGCAGCTGAACGTTGCGCTGCTAAACCCGATTTGTCATTGGTTAATGCGTCGCAGTTATTGTTGAAAAAAGCCGTGTTACGCACGGATGAATCATCAAATACGACGGTTTTGATATCTAAATTATTCGCACGGCTATAATCCGCGATATTCAATTCACTAGAGGTTCCGGTCAATACACAAACCGTCGCGCCTTTAAGTTCTTTAACAGATTTCACACCTAAGTCTTTACGCACCATGAAACCTTGGCCGTCGTAAAAATAGGTATCAAGGAAGTCCAGACCTTGTGCCGCATCACGGGAAAGCGTCCACGTCATGCCTTTTGATAAAATGTCACCTTTACCACTCTTAATAGAAGTGAAACTTTGCGCCCACTGTACTGGCAAGAATTTCACTTTAGTGGCATCACCAAACACCGCGGAAGCAACACCACGACACATATCAATGTCCATGCCTTGCCACTCGCCAGCTTTGTTTAAGCTGTAAAAACCTGGAAATGAGTTACCAATTACACAGTTTACATAACCACGTTCTTTGACTGCATCTAGGGTAGACGTGGTGTCCGCTGCATAACTGTTTGCCGCTAGAAGCGTTGTAGTTGCTGCTAACGCTATAGAAAATTTCTTCATTGTTCGTTCCTTTATATGCTGTTGATTTTGTAATTTCTTTTTATTCAGACTCATTTTTATTATGAATCGAGTCCGCGACCCCATCGTTTTATTAAATCTTTTGATGCAGATCATACAACTAACAGTTAGGATCTTATGTGAAGATTTTCTATAATCACACTGAATATTTTTAATAGTCTAATAACTTTAGGTTATGCCTATGAACATCAATAAATTGCGTATATTTCACGAGGTCTTTGTTACTGGCAGTATCACCAGAGCCGCGGAGCGAAGCTATGTTAGCCAACCTGCCGCCAGTAAAATGCTCGCCAATTTTGAAGAAGAAATTGGCTATAAACTCTTTGTGCGTAACAACGGCAAGCTTATTCCGACCGACGAAGCACTCTACTTGCACGAAGAAGTCTATGGCATATTACAAGGCGTGAACCACTTAGAAGACAGCATTAAAAGAGCGAAAAACAGCAAGTCTGGTCGTTTGCGAATCGCCACTATTTTTGGCCCATCTTACCAGTTTTTACCCGAGCTCATTGCTGACTATATGAAGACGAATCCGGGCGTTTACGTGAGCCTGCATCTTTCAGGTTGCTCTGCCATTCGCCAAGGTATCGCCTCTGGGCAATATCAAATCGGCTTAGTGGATAAAGCCCAAAGTTCTTCGAAACACGATGCGGTCGCCTTCGACTTACCTTGTTATTGCGCGGTGCCGAAAGATCATCCAGCCGCGCTATTAGACGTTATTCATCCTAAAGATTTATTGGATCTTAGCTGGATCACCCTGGATTCCGAGAACGCCACCACCAAAGCGCTCAAACGCATTTATGCGGAAACCGGATTGCCATTAAATCGCACCCTAGAAGTCCATACGACCATTCACGGTTTATCCTTCGTGAACCTAGGAATGGGCGCTACCCTCGTCGATATTTTGAACTTCCGCTACTTTGACAAAGTCTTTCAATTGCCCAATGTCGTGTTAAAACCCTTCGCTCCCAACATTGTGGAGCCGCTCGAAGTTCTAACCTCTAACTTAAGCCCATTGTCTGGCCTCGCCAAAGACTTTTACGACGAGTTAATCCACAAGCTGGAAATACAGACTCGACTCCCACAGGACGCGAGCAATGTCTAAGCACAATAAACCCCGCTGCGCGTGGGCCAGCACCGCGCCAGACTTTCCCCATTACCACGATAACGAGTGGGGCTTTCCGGTGGACGACGATCAGCGTTTATTTGAAAAACTCTGCTTAGAAACTTTTCAATCGGGTTTGAGCTGGCGCACGATCTTGAGCAAGCGAGACAACTTTCGTGCCGCCTTCGAGAGTTTCGACTTTCATAAAGTGGCATTATTTGGTGAGAAAGAAATAGAAGAATTACTCAATAACGACGGCATCGTGCGCAATAAACGCAAAATCCTCGCGGTGATTAACAACGCCAAACGCGCCCTAGAGATGATTGTTCTGGTCAAGTCCAACCGGACACTTTCCTAAAGGAGTTTTCATACTCAATGGGTGATTGGTCGCCATTCGACGAATGTAATCGCTCCAGATT
>NZ_QPJQ01000035.1 GCF_003337275.1 Marinomonas foliarum
CAAATATGTTTTGGTGTTGTTAAGAATCAAACAGAATATCAGCCTCAAGTTAGTTAAATAAAAACTTGAGGCTGATTAGGAGAGATGGTATCTACCAAAAATATTGGGATGTGGTGTTTTCTGGGGATTTGGGCGCGCCCTATTCGCCTTTGTTATGTGCGCCGCAGTCGCCTTATCGTGCAGACCAGCTTGTTTTAGAAAGCACTTATGGTGATAGAAACCATGAAAATCGTGCGACACGCCAACAGAAACTCCAGCAAAGTTTAGAACACGCTTTGGGTGATTCGGGAACTGTGTTGATCCCTGCGTTTAGCATTGGTCGTACACAAGAGTTGCTGTACGAGTTGGAACATATCATTCATCAGAACAAGCTAAAACCTGTTAGCCAGACTCGTTCTGGTGTTTCGTTAAATTGGGAAGACATCGATATTATTATCGATTCACCATTGGCGAGTCGTTTTACTGAGGTGTATCGATCGTTGGCGAACTATTGGGATGACGAGGCAAAACGCCGCGTGAGCTCGGGTCGCCACCCACTCAGTTTTGAGCAAGTGACTACGATAGATAGCCACGAGACTCATCTGCAAACCGTATCTTACCTACAACGCCAAACTCGCCCTGCTATTGTTATTGCTGCTTCTGGTATGTGCGCTGGCGGTCGTATTGTGAATTATTTGAAGGCGTTATTGGGCGATGCGCGCAACGATGTGTTGTTTGTGGGCTATCAAGCAGCAGGTACGCCAGGACGGGATATTTTGCGGTATCACGATAAGCCAAATGGTTATGTGGTGTTTGATGGGGAGCGTTATGCCATTAATGCCAAGGTACAGCAGATAAGCGGTTATTCCGCCCACGCAGGGCAACGGGATTTGTTGAATTTTATTAAACGTATGCGCGTCCCGCCGAAGAAAGTGCATTTGGTGCATGGGGATGATGGCGCCAAGCGGACGTTAAAGGGGTTGATTGAAATAGCCCATCCGGAGTGCAACGTCGTCGTGCCTTAAGAAATAAAATAAACATAGAATTATACTTATGCGTTTGTATAATTTTATATTGATCCAAGTAACGCCAGTTCAAAACAAGGATGCAAAAATGAACTCGAAGGATCTTATTAAGCAACTCAAAGACAACTTATGCGTGTTTGTAAGACATGGAAACGGAGACCATCAGATATGGTTTTCTCCCATAACAGGAAAGAAATTTTCAGTACCTCACCCAAAAAACACACCTTCCGATTGGCACATTAAACAGTATTAAGAAAATGGCTGGGGTTTAATCAGCACCTTAAAAACACCAACAGCAAGCGAGGTGGTTATGTTATTTATGGTTGGTATAGAGCGCCCACAGGACAACAACACAGCATGGGGCATTATTGTTCCTGTGTTTGAAGCATTCGGGTATGGCTGCGTTTCTGCTGCAGATGAACAAAATGAAGTATTGTATCGCGCCAAAGAAGTAATTCTTTTAATGGCCGAAGAAATCATGGCCGATGGACATATGCTATCGATGTTAGATACCGGTTTTGTTGATTATCGTACTCAATATCCAGAGTTTACTGAATGGCTAGCCATTGAGGTGCCCGTTGAAGGCTTAAAAGGCAAACAAAAGCGCGTCAACATCACCTTGTCAGAGCCACTATTAGCAAGAGTCGATGCCTACGTGGGCTTTCATCATGAATTTAAAGATCGGTCGGATTTTCTAGCCAAAGCCGCTGATCGTTATATGCAGGCAAAGTAACAGGTTAGGAATGATTCGTTTTCGTAAGCCGGATGAGGGAGGCACAACCGTCAGATCACGCCTCGTTCCTCGGCTCATCTGACCTTGTATTTCCTTGGTATCAACGACCGGCACAAAACCGATAGTATTCTTATCTGTAGGTCGTGGCTTTAGCCCGACAAAACGTATCTTTGGTGGGTCGCGGCTTTAGCCCGACAAAACGTATCTTTGGTAGGTCGCGGCTTTAGCCCGACAAGATGTGATTTGATGCGTCTCGTTTTTGTCGGCATAAATGCGTGACCTACTTCCACCAGCAAATTCAATAACCGCTCCAAGAAATTTCGTAATTGAAGCAATCGTTCAAAAAACCAATCATTCATAGGGACAAAAATAACAACAGTCAGGAGTTCTGATATGAGTGAGTTTTTTAAGAACGTGCCGCATATAAAATACGAAGGCGCGAATTCCAGTAATCCTTTTGCTTTTAAACATTACGATGCAAACAAAGTACTAATGGGCAAAACCATGGCTGAACATTTAAGAATGGCAGCCTGCTATTGGCACAATTTCTGTTGGCAAGGAAGCGATGTATTTGGCGCGAATACTTTTGATCGCCCTTGGACCAAGCCTGCTAACGAAATGGAAGCAGCCAAAATGAAAGCTGACGCGGCATTTGAATTTTTCACAAAGCTGGGCATTTCTTATTACAGTTTTCACGATGTTGATGTCAGCCCCGAAGGCAGCTCACTAAAAGAGTACATCAATAACTTTGCGCAAATGGTCGATGTCCTTCAAGCTAAACAAGAAGCCACTGGCATCAAGCTGTTATGGGGAACCGCGAATGCCTTTTCCAATCCAAGATACATGTCTGGGGCGGCATCCAATCCTAATCCTGAGATCTTCGCTTACGCAGCGACTCAGGTATTCCATGCAATGAACGCAACCAAAGCATTGAATGGCCAAAACTATGTTTTGTGGGGCGGTCGTGAAGGTTATGAAACCTTGCTGAATACCGACCTAAAACGTGAACGCGCCCAGCTTGGCCGCTTCATGCAAATGGTGGTTGAGCACAAATACAAAATCGGTTTTGAAGGCACTTTGTTGATCGAACCAAAACCCGCCGAACCAACCAAGCATCAATACGATTACGATACCGCGACGGTTTATGGTTTCTTAAAAGAATTTGGGCTTGAGAAAGAGATTAAGGTCAATATCGAAGCTAACCACGCGACTTTAGCAGGGCACAGTTTCCATCATGAAATCGCCACGGCTTGTTCATTAGGGATTCTAGGCTCCGTCGACGCCAACCAAGGCGACGCGCAACTAGGCTGGGACACAGACCAATTTCCGACTAGCGTTGAAGAATATACTTTAGTTACGTATGAGATTCTGAAAAACGGTGGTTTCCAGAACGGTGGTTACATGTTTGACACCAAATTGCGTCGTCAGTCCATGGATCTAGAGGATTTGTTCCACGGGCATATTGGCGCGATGGATACTTTGGCACTGTCCTTAGAGCGCGCGGTTAAGATGATCGAAGATGAAAAACTAGCGACGCTTGTTGAACAACGCTACGCAAAATGGAACGATTCTTTAGGGGCCGACATTTTAGCTGGCAAGCATACACTGCAAGATCTTGCGGAGTATGCGACTAAAAACAACATAGATCCTCAGCCCGTTTCTGGTCGCCAAGAGATGCTAGAAAATATGCTGAATGGCTATATTTATAAATAAGATCGCATGTTAGATCGCGAACAAAAAAAACAGGCCAACGAAGATTGGCCTGTGTTTTTTATTACTAAATGTTACGAGAAATTTTAAGAAAAGATCACGCCTTTCTTCAGTAGAAAACACCCATAACCTCTTGCTTCCCCCGTTACGACGACAGCGAAAGCCTGTTTGGCAGCTTCGTAAAAAGCAAAGCGTTCTAACGAGCCCATTTCTGCATTATCACTGTCAGCCGCCTTTAATAGCGCTGCGAACTCTTGCTGTACTTCTGGCATGACCGATTCGTCTTCGCCAACCATTTGCATACGAGTCACTGGCTGGTCAACAAAGGTATCCAACGGCAATACGGATAAAATCGCCGTAGCCGCTTGGGTGACATTCACGCCATCTAGACGAATGACCGGTTTTCCACCCGCAACAGAAGCCGCAGGAAAGTTACGATCCACCAAAACAATGTCGTCACCGTGGCCCATTGTGCGCAATACGTTTAGCAATTCCCCACTTAGTAATGGGTCTATATTTTTTAGCATTTCGCCCTCCCTCACTGTCTCAAAAATACTTTAGTGTTGGTTGTTTTCTTTATCAAGCCGCGACGACACACGGTATTCCCCAGGTGTCATGCCCAAGTTTTTACGCGATACCGTGTACATGTATTGTACGGAAGGATAACCACAAGTTCTGGCTATTTCATCGAACGGTAAGTTGGTCGAAGTGATCAATTCACAGGCGCGATAAAACTTGGTCATGTGCAGTTGTTCGTGCATTGAGCAGCCAATTTCGTCGATAAAGCGGGTTTCTAGGTTGGTTCTGGATATGCCAATGTAATCAACAACTTGTGCTACTTTCACACCTCGACACGCATTATGACGAATAAAATGCATGGCTTGGATAACATACGGGTCGTGCAATGCGCGATAATCAGACGATTGTCTTTCCGCTATGCCAGTTGGGTCGACCACCACCAGCGAGTTTTCCGTAGAATAGCCTTGTAGCATACGATGCAGCATTTTTGCCGCTTCATAACCCATTTGCTTACTGCCCTGCTCTACTGAAGATAAAGCTGTTCGGTTCAAGTTCCTCGCCATGCTTTCATTATCAATGCCTACAATGGCCACTTGCTCTGGTACCAAGATATTCAAATGATCACAAACCTGTAATAAATGGCGTGCACGGGAATCTGTGACGGCTATAATGCCAATGGGTTTAGGAAGGTTTTTAAGCCAGTTTTCTAGCTCACGCTGTGCCGTTTCCCAGACTTCTGCCGAGGTGCAGAAACCTTGGTGTACATGAGGCTCAAAGCCGTCTGAACGGACTTGCTCGATAAAGGCATGCTCACGCTCACTGGCCCACCGACTATAAATGGTACTTGGCACACCATAAAAGGCAAACGCGGGCAGCCCTTTGCGCTTCAGGTGTTGGTACGCACAATGCACCAAAGCAGCGTTGTCTGTGGCGACATAAGGCAGTCGTGGATAATCTTCTTTATGGTGGTAAGAACCGCCAACCGCTACAGTGGGAATATCGGTGTCTTTTAGGATGTCTTCCACTTCGGGGTTATCAAAGTCGGCAATAATGCCGTCTCCTTCCCAGTGTTTTAATGCATCTAGGCGACAGCGAAAATCGTCTTCAAAATACACATCCCAATCACATTGAGCTGCATGTAAGTATTCACCAATACCTTCAATGACTTGTCGGTCATACACTTTATTGGCATTAAATACCAAGTTGAGTCGATAGCGTTTTTCAAACATACAAAAGCATCTCTAATTTTTATTATTAGCTTGATCATACTCTTGTTGATATTGCAGGTTCTAGGTAATGATAAAAATCAGAAAGGAAATAATAGAAATCGTAATGAAAGAAAGTTGGTAATAAGAGCGGCGTCATGCAACACCGCCCTTGCTAATTAAAGCCCTTTTACTCTTTGGTACAAATCCTGAAAGCGCCTGCGCTTCTCTGTATACCGAGCGCTATTTGCTTGATCAGGCAAGTAACGTTTAATAAGCGCTGGCTTGGTGCAAATTTCGTTTAGTGCGCCTTGGCCTTGATCGCCAATAGCCGCCAAGCGAGCCGCACCCAAAGCAGGCCCAACTTCGCCACCTGCACGGTAATCCATTGGCACATTAAAGACATCCGCCAGCCTTTGTAACCAATAGGTGCTTTTGGCTCCGCCACCAATCACGTCTATTCCTTCGCTGATATTGTGTGCCGAGCGTACCGTATCCAATCCATCCAGCAAGGCAAAGCTCACCCCTTCAAGTACTGCAAGAACCAAATCCGCTGGCGTCGTTTCATGGGTCATCCCCCAAAACACGCCTTTTGCATTGGCATCGTTATGCGGCGTTCTTTCTCCGCTTAGATAAGGCAAAAAAGTAAGCTTGCTATCCTGTTCTAAGCGGTTTTCAGCCGCCAATAAAGCCAACTCCACACTGCTAAACTGCGCTAGTTTGGAGACCCAATCAATACAGCTCGCCGCACTTAACATCACCGACATAGTGTGCCAAGTATTCGGAATTGCATGACCAAAACTGTGCAAGGCAGCAGCAGGATTCGCTGTAAATCCATCACTTACTGCAAAAATCACCCCTGATGTCCCCAGCGATAGCATGGTTTGTTCAGGTGAAATAATGCCCATGCCGACTGCGCCTGCGGCGTTATCACCACCACCCGCAACAACAGGCACAATAGGCATAGACCAGCGTTTGGCCAACAGCTCGTCGATCGTGCCGGTGATTTCCGAGCCTTCATATACTTTTGGCATTTGCTTTTCGTTTAAGCCTGTTGCTTGCAACATGGTCTCGCTCCAAGTGCGTTGCTCCATATTCAACCATAGAGTGCCTGAGGCATCGGAAACGTCGGTCGCGAAATCCCCTGTCATGCGAAAACGTAGATAATCTTTTGGCAATAACACTTTATCAATTTGTGCAAAAACTTCCGGCTCATGCTGCTTCACCCAAAGCAACTTAGGCGCGGTAAAACCAGGCATAACCAGGTTCCCCGTAATGGCTTGCACTTCTGGACAGCGCCTTTGCAAGACCAAGCATTCTTCGTGAGAGCGGCCATCATTCCAAAGGATCGCGGGGCGCAATACTTCGCCCTGCTTGCCAAGCAAGGTGGCGCCATGCATTTGCCCCGATAAGCCAATGGCTTTAACGTCTTGTAAGTTGTGCTCTTTAGCCAGCTGCAACATTGCCAAGTCAGTTGCTTGCCACCAGTCTGCTGGATTTTGCTCAGACCAAAGGTCAAACGGCCGAGATACAGACAAAGGCGATGAGCAGCTGGCTGTTACCTGACCATCTTTTGCCATTAAAATCACTTTTACACCAGAGGTGCCGAGGTCAATTCCGATATACATAAAACATATCCTTCATTTTGTTAATCGCCACCCTTACACATGGGGTTGTCACCAAACGACTTCTGTCGATTTTGTAGGTCGTGAATTTATGCCGACAAAAAGTTGTGTGGCACCAAATTAGACCTTGTCGGGCTAAAGCCGCGACCTACATAACCGATTCAACCTTTGCACGCTACCTTTTACTGTGATTTTTTTGTTTTTACGTCCAACCAAACGGCGAGCAACAAAATCATGCCTTTAACGATTAGTTGCCAAAACGTCGGCACATCCAACATGCTCATGCCATTGTCCAAGCTCGCCATAATCAGTGCCCCCATTATGGCACCAAATACCGCACCAACACCGCCAGCCAAACTGGCGCCGCCAATAACACAGGCTGCGATAGCATCCAGTTCTGCCATGTTTCCCGCAGCAGGGGAGCCCGCTCCAAGTCGAGATGTGAGTATTAAA
This sequence comes from Marinomonas foliarum, assembly GCF_003337275.1. Taxonomy (GTDB): domain Bacteria; phylum Pseudomonadota; class Gammaproteobacteria; order Pseudomonadales; family Marinomonadaceae; genus Marinomonas; species Marinomonas foliarum. Next base: position 7,250 of record NZ_QPJQ01000035.1, read on the forward strand.
GCGGCCACGGCGACCATCATGCCATTGAAGCCAAACACCAACATTTTAGTGCGTTCTACGTTAACTCCCGACATGCGAGTCGCTTCGATGTTGCCACCAATCGCGTAAATTCGACGACCAAACGATGTTCTTTTTGCTACATAAGTGGCGATTAGAATCAGCCCACCCATGATCAAAATGGGGGTTGGAATACCGCGATAGCTTTCCAGAATGAATAACAATCCCATTAATACGGCAACAGCGATCGTCGCTTTGGCGTATTCAAACTTAGCCGACTGATTTTCCACACCGTGCTTTTGTCTTGCCTTGCGTCGAGCATAAACCTTAGCCACCAGCCCAAGACACAACAAGGAGACAACACTGATCCCCCAACCAGACGGAATATAACTTTGCCCAACAATCGCCAGTGAACTAGACGTTGGCGCAACCGTCGCCCCATCAGTTAATCCCACTAAGATGCCACGAAACGCTAACATGCCTGCCAAGGTGACAATAAAAGAGGGCACTTTTTGATAAGCGACCCACCAGCCATTAAACAAGCCCAACACCAAACCCGCAGCGACCGTGATTAAAACGGTGAGCATAATAGGAAAGTGAAACCAAACATCCAGAATCGCGGCCACACCACCCAATAAGCCCATCATAGAACCAACGGACAAATCGATTTCCGCGCTGATAATGACAAACACCATGCCAATGGCGAGCACGCCTACAATGGCCGTTTGACGAATTAAGTTAGAAATATTACGCGGTGACACAAAGGCACCGTCTGTCGCAAAGGAAAAGAATACGACGATTAACAGCATGGCTGCCAACATGGCAAACAGTTGTAGTTGACTGGTTTTTATTGTTTTAAACATTCGTTGTATCCTCTTTGATCGCGCAATTCATTATCATTTCTTGAGTCAAACCTTGGTGGTCAAATTGACCTTTTAGTCGTCCTTCGTGCATCACCAATACTCGGTCACTGATCCCTATGACTTCGGACAATTCAGACGACACCATGATGATCGACATACCTTGTTTGACGAGCGCAAACATCAGTTTATAAATTTCGTATTTGGCGCCCACATCAATGCCGCGAGTCGGCTCGTCTAGTATCAAAATTTTGGGATGCGTTAATAAACATTTGGCGATGATGGCTTTTTGCTGATTACCACCACTCAAATTTTTAATTGACAGTTCAGACGACGCCGTTTTTACTTTCAGTTGCGCAATATAATTATCGATGTCTTGGCTTTCTTGATCTTCATTGATCGCACCAAACCATGACGAATATTGACTTAAAACCGAAAGGGTGATGTTTCGTCCAACGCTCATAATAGGCACGATACCGTGACGCTTTCGGTCTTCTGGCACCATGGCAATACCGGCTTCTAACGCTGTGCGCTGAGAACGAATTGCTAACGACTCGCCATGCAATTCAACCTCTGCTTCGTAGTTACCATCGTAAGAACCATACAAACATTGCATCAGCTCCGTTCGACCAGAACCGATCAACCCTGCGATGCCAAGAATTTCACCTTGCCGTAATTCAAAACTTACGTCTTCTACTTGAGCCCGCGAGGCACCCGCTTGCTTCGCGGTCGCGTGTTTTACTTTTAGTACGATGTCACCGATCTCATGCTCTTCCCGTGGAAACAGCTCATCTAATTCGCGCCCAACCATCATGCTGATGATGTCATTTTGTGTGAGATTTTCGACCGATCGAGTATCTATATGATCACCATCTCGAATGACCGTGACCCAATTGGATAAAGCCAATACTTCTTCCAATTTATGAGAAATGTAGATACAAGCGATGCCCTGCTGTTTCAGCTCACTCACAATGTTCAATAGGATTTCGATCTCTGTGGTGGTCAGAGAAGACGTTGGCTCGTCCAGTATTAATAGCTTCACGTTTTTGTTTAATGCTTTAGCGATCTCGACCAATTGCTGTTGGCCCACACCAAGCTCTCGGATTGGCGTATCAGGTAAAATATCCAACTTGACTCGCGCCAACAGCTCCGCTGTACGACGGTGCATTTCTTCGTCATTTAGCCTTGCAAACGTACCAAGTTCATTACCCAGAAAGATATTTTCTAAGACGGTCATCTCTTTAACGAGCGCCAATTCTTGGTGAATAATGACGATTCCTAACGCTTCGGTATCACGAATACTGGATGCTTTAACAAGATTGCCTTCAAAATAAATTTCACCTTCATAAGAACCAAATGGCCAAACACCACTTAATACTTTCATTAAGGTTGATTTACCTGAACCGTTCTCACCGCATATAGACAAGGCTTCACCAGGATCAAGCTGGATGCTGACGCCGTTTAATGCACGGACACCGGAGAAACTTTTTATAATCCCACGCATGTCCAATAATGGTTGCTTCATATTTACACCTTTATGAAAAGCAAATGGCACTCTTTCGAGTGCCATTAATAGGAATGAACTAAGGATTGTAAACAGCGTTACGCGTGTGGTAACCGTCAGCAATAACGGTGGAATCTAGGTTGTCTTTAGTGACAGCGATTGGCGTTAACAATAAAGCATCTACATCTTTCTTACCGTTATTAACGTGCCCTGTAACCTGGATTTTTTCCCCACGAGCCAGTTTAACCGCCATTTCAGCACTGGCTGTTGCCAGTTTAGAAATCGGTTTGTACACCGTCATGGTTTGAGTACCAGCGACAATTCTGCGCATGGCAGCGAGATCCGCGTCTTGACCAGAGATAACCACTTTGCCACTCAAACCTTGAGCTGCTAATGCTTGAATCGCACCGCCCGCGGTGGAATCGTTGGACGCCACAACCGCATCGATTTTATTGGCGTTGGCGGTTAGACCATTTTCCATAATGTTCAATGCCGCTTCAGCAGACCAACCCATTGCCCATTGATCGCCAACAATCTGAATTTGTTTCGCATCAATAGCTGGTTGAATCACGTTCATTTGCCCTTGACGGAACATTTTCGCGTTGTTGTCAGTTGGAGACCCACCCATTAAGAAGTAGTTTCCTCTTGGCTTACGCTTAAGCAAAGCTTCGGCTTGCATCTCACCCACTCGGATGTTGTCAAAAGACACATACAGGTCGATGTCAGCAAATTTGATCAATCGGTCATACGCCAAGACTTTGATACCTTCCGCTTTCGCTTCCGCCAACACATTACCTAGCACTTCGCCGTTTTCAGGCACGATAACCAACACATCTACGCCACGAGAAATCATGTTTTCAATTTGGGAGATTTGAGTAGTGACATCACCATTTGCAGATTGAGTATAGACTTTTGCGCCCATGGCTTCTGCTGCGGAAGTGAATATATCTCGGTCTTTCTGCCAGCGTTCTAAACGCAAGTCAGACATTAACAAACCGATCTTTTCACCAGCGGCCAAAACAGGTAGTGAGGTCGCTGCGCAAAGGGTGGCAAGTAAACTCATAGATACGATTTTTTTCATCTTGTCATTCCTTGTTATTTTTATTAAGTGAACGAGCTCCTGTATGGAGTCAGTAGAATGTAAAATGATGACTCAAGAAGCGGTATTACCTTTTTTTGTTTGCGTGTAGCGTTTTTTATAAAAAAATACAGCATGGGATTGAAAAATATTTTGGGGATTTTTTTCATTATTAGGCATTCATTACTGCTTATCTCTTAACCTATTTCGTAACGGCAACTCGCTGAAAAGCGTCGCGATTGCTAGCTGTCAGTTTCACATCAAAACAATCCATATTCGCTGAACTGCAAGCATTTCATTTTGTTACATTGTGCTTTCAAAAGCGAAAAAGTGCATTTTTATCGTAAAAACACACTTAATTTGATTAAAAAACACACTATACTCAAAAAAATCTTCTGAAAGACTTTACAAAACTCATTGAAAAGTCTTTTTTTATGATCGAGAATGTAATCGATTACAAAACATAAAAACCACTCAAATAAAAATAACTATGGGGGTAATATTATGAAGGCTTTACAAGGTCCCGCTCTGTTCCTTGCGCAGTTTGCTGGTGATGAAGCGCCATTCAATACGTTTGAAAACATTATCGAATGGGCTGCAAGCATTGGTTTTAAAGGCGTCCAGATACCCACTTGGGATCAGAGGTTGTTTGACCTAGATCGCGCTGCCAGTGATCTCCAATACTGTCAGTACATTCAAGATACGCTTGCTAAGCACGGCATGGTCGTAACTGAACTGTCGACGCACTTACAAGGACAATTGGTCGCTGTTCACCCAGCCTACGATGATATGTTTGACGGCTTCGCACCAGATCATGTCAAAGGCAACCCAGACGCTAGACAAAAATGGGCTGTCGATCAGCTATTAAAATCCGCACACGCCTCCAAGAATCTAGGTCTAACCAATCACGCCACTTTTTCTGGCGCCTTACTCTGGCCTTATCTTTATCCTTGGCCACAAAGACCAGCGGGGTTGGTTGAAGCTGGCTTTGAAGAACTCGCCAATCGCTGGATTCCAATACTGAATGAATTCGACCGCTGCGGCGTCAATGTTTGTTATGAGATTCACCCAGGTGAAGACCTACATGACGGTGTCACTTTCGATATGTTTTTAGCGGCAACGAATAACCACCCTAGAGCAAATATCCTTTTTGACCCTTCTCACTTTGTATTGCAGCAACTCGACTATTTACAGTTTATCGATATTTACCACGATCGTATCAAGATGTTCCATGTGAAAGACGCCGAATTTAATGCCACTGGCAGACAAGGCGTTTACGGTGGCTATCAAAGTTGGATAGATCGAGCTGGGCGCTTTCGTTCTTTAGGAGATGGCCAAGTCGATTTCAAAGGTATTTTTTCAAAACTCACTCAATATGATTTTGGCGGCTGGGCCGTTATCGAATGGGAATGTTGCATGAAACACCCTGAGGCTGGAGCCGAGGAAGGCGTCAAGTTTGTTAATGATCATTTAATTCGAGTCACAGAACGCGCGTTTGATGATTTCGCCAGTAGTGGTATAGATCACCAGACAAATCGTCGCATTCTTGGTTTAAAATAAAGGAGAACAACATGACGCATAAACGTATTCGTATCGGTATGGTCGGTGGTGGTGATGGTGCTTTTATCGGCGCGGTACATCGTATTGCCACTCGTATAGATGATGGCTTTGAGTTAGTAGCAGGCGCTTTGTCTTCTGACCCTGATAGAGCTTTAGCTTCAGCTCTCCGTCTTGGTATTGATCCAGAACGCGCCTATTCTTCATTCGCCACGATGGCTGAACAAGAAAAGCAGCGTAAAGACGGCATTCAGGCTGTGGTGATTGTTACTCCGAATCATATGCATTACCCGGTAGCTAAGGCATTTTTAGAGCAAGGCATCCACGTAATTTGTGATAAGCCCGTCACAAAAGACCTAAATGAGGCGCTTTCGTTAAAGACACTGGTTGAAAAATCGGGGGCCTTTTTTGCCCTAACCCATAATTACACTGGTTACCCTCTGGTAAGACACGCCAAACATCTTGTTGAGACCGGTGTGCTTGGAGCACTTCGCGTCATCCAAGTGGAATACGCGCAAGATTGGTTAACCGATCCTGCTGAAAACACAGATAACAAACAAGCTAAATGGCGTACAGACCCAGAGAAATCAGGCATGGCTGGCTGCCTAGGAGACATAGGTACTCATGCGTTCAATTTAGCTTGTTTTATTTCTGGACAAAAAGTCCAACAAGTTTCTGCTGACTTGACCGCTTTTGTTGACGGACGACGCTTAGACGACAATGTTCATACCATGCTGCGTTTTGATGGTGGAGCAAAGGGCATGTTGTGGTCTAGCCAAGTGGCGCCAGGTAATGAAAACGGTTTGAAAATTCGTCTTTATGGCGAAAAAGCGGGCATCGAGTGGTCGCAAGAATCGCCTAACGAATTATGGCTGTCTGTGTTCGGCGAACCGACTCAAAAGATCACCCGAGCGGGTCACGGTGCAGGCGAAGAAGCCAATCGACTGTCTCGAATTCCTGCTGGGCATCCCGAAGGCTATCTAGATGTACGGCGACATTATAGTTTGATACGAAAATGACGTTAAATAGGGCCTGAGAAAGGTAAAGTTTGATATTTTTTAGCTCTATCTCTCTCTAACCACCAACATTAAAGTTTGATGTTTTTATCAATACTCAGCGAGAAGAGTATGCCTCCGCCAATACCCCTACAAGTACAGGTTTACCTGAAACCTGATTAAAACGTATCATCAAGGAGTTGTTATCATATGTTGGTTAATCTTAAGAATGAACATTGATCATAAAACATAGATTGTTGCCAACGTATCTTCTCAAGCTCTAATTGCCAATTGACCAAGCCTTTCACATTGCTGATTCCACTATATGAATTGGAAGCCCCTGCATGTTAGCAATGTAATGCCCCTAATGGATTTACCTACTTTTAAACAACGCGAGCATCCCATCATCGATGTTTCGCTTATGAGCCAAGCCACCTCGTCGGCTATTAGCTTCATAGCTTTAAAGAATTTTGACTGGCTTGATAGCACGCTCCTAAAAATGCGCAAGTTTATAACGCGTGCTCCGCCCACCGGCCTCACTTTTTACTAAGCAACCTAACTCCACTAAGAAAGCCAAATGACGTGAAGCGGTTGGCTTACTCACTTTCGCCACCTTATGATATTGAGATGTGTTAATACCTTGGTCAAAATCACCATCAAGCATTCGATTGAGCACTTTTACTTGCTCTAAGGACATTTGAGTTTGATCCACATTCGCCCAGAAGTTTGTTTTAACAATCGTTTTGTCGATATCTTCAAGCACATTAGCAAACGCTTCATCTAAGGTTGTTAAAAACCACATAAGCCATGAGGTAATATCAAGATCACCTTTTTGGGATTTCTCTAATATCTCGTAGTAGCTTTTACGACTCGCTAAAATCGCCACTGACATCGCATAGAATCGTACTGATTGACGCTCAGCCTGCGCCAGTGCTAAATCGGTTAGTAATCGTGTGATCCTGCCGTTGCCATCATCTAAAGGATGAAGAGTCACAAACCAGAAGTGCGTTACTGCCGCTCTGAGTAAAGGATCTATAGCTGGGTTTGCTCTAGAATCATTAAACCAGTCGATAAAACCGTTCAGTTGAGACTCCAGCACATCTCTTCTTGGGGCTTCAAAGTGGACGGTAGGGTTGTCAATCCTGCCAGATACAACTTGCATTGGTTCATCTCCACGCAATCGCCCTCCTATTACTGGATTGAATAAGGTGTAGCCTTCTGGAAACAGACGACTATGCCATTTCAATATCCTTTCAAGTGAGAGTGGTGAGTCTAGATTCACCACTGCGTCCAGCATAATTTCTGCTAAACCATCAGTGCGTTCGGTAGTAGGAAATGGCTTCTCACCGGAAAGGCCAAGCTTATTAGCCAACGATGAACGTACAGAAAACGCATTAAGCTTCTCTCCTTCAATTGCGCTCGAATGAACAATGTTCGCCAACATTGTGTCTAACATGCTTTGGTTTTGGTCCTTGGTTTGGCTTGACATCCATCAATGGTCTACTAATCATTTTGGCAAGCTACTTCGTTCTTCAGAATTCTCCGAAAGAATCAAAATACGCATCTTAATAAACTCATTACATATGGCCGAACCACCCTACTCAGCCACTATCAGTCTTATATCAAACAATTTTCAACCAGGCATTTCTGCCTTTAACGACTTGAACAATCCATTCTTAGGTGCATCGAGCGAGCGATTCAGAACCCCAGCTTTCGCACATAATTAACTTATCCATTTAAGTGAGGCACTATGATGAAACTTGAGTACATTAGAAATTTAAAAAATGATTCGCTTATTCTTAACTCCATCCATCCAGATTTCAAAGGATCGGATGGGAGTTTTCTTGAAGGTGGGCGGATCACCTATCTCCATGAGCTTTCTGATGAGAGCTACTTCAGCAAACTTTCTTATGCATTTAGAATCTCATGCAAAGAGAATGTAGCAACAAATCTCGCATCTATTTTTGAAAAACATGAAGGTCTTTCTTTAAAAGAAGCAAGGGAGACAATTCAAAGTCAAATGAACCAATGGCTTGATAGCAAGGGGGAATCAATTAAAAAATTCTTCGAGGCATTCAGTATTGAGGCCAGCAAAAGCACACTATTAGCAATTGACGAAATGAAATGCACATTTCCATCCCAGATTGACTACAAGGCAGTCTAACTATGAATTATTCAAGCGCTGCCAAGAATGGCGTTAATGTTAGAGAGTGCACGTTATTAGCCTTGACCGAAGCTGGTGTGAGCAAGCGTCAGATTACTGAAATTGCGCCATTAATAGGCCGACGGTTTTCGTCATTTAGTGCTATCGAGCTACTCAAGATCCTAACCATTGAGAGCAGTACTGGCGTAATCTTTTGCTTTGATCAAATGCGATTGGGCAGTAGTTACACCAGAACAAAGTTAGATCGATTTTCATACCAATTCGATTCAAATGACATCCCCAACCACACAAAAGCACTTATGAAGGCATTTTGATTTAAGCTTGTTCTCTATTGTTGTTGTGAATTGCCTCCTTACAGGAAGCAGGGGCAAATCTAGCCGTGACATCTGTCACACCCCATAGGGGAGGGCATCAACCTAGCCGTGACACCTGTCACACCCCATAGGGGGGAGCATCAACCTAGCCGTGACACCTGTCACACCCCATAGAGGGGCATCAACCTAGCCGTGACACCTGTCACACCCCATAGGGGAGGGCATCAACCTAGCCGTGACACCTGTCACACCCCATAGAGGGGCATCAACCTAGCCAGCCATTGGCTTTAACTTACCTACTTGATCTTTCTGGGGTTAGATTCGATGCAATAAATCATAAAGTAAGAATACGTAGAATCGGACTCAGATATTGAAGAATAAGGACTAAAAGAAATGAACTCAGACACAGACAATGGATTATTTTTCAACATGCTTCTCTCAGGAGACTTTAATGAAGAGCAATATCAAATGTTGCTCTGCAGATGGGATAAATCCAAGAAAGAGGCCATCTTCAAAATACTTGGTGCTAACTTAAAGCGATTAGATGAGTGTGGAATTGAGTGGGAATATTTTGAGTCCACCCATACTTTTGTTATCAAAGGCAAGCTTCGCACCCTAAAAATTCATCAAATACGAGATCATTACTCTTTAGTTAGCAAATCTAACAACTCACCATGGATCGGTCGCTATGGCATCCTCACATACAAACTAGGTGCTGTTAAAGCTAAAGAGTATCCAGAGATAAGCTATCGATAAATGTGTATCTGGCATAATGACGCTCCCAGTAGCGACAACACGGACGAGTGATCTATACACACCATTAGGATCGTTACACCAAGATAAGTAAACGCTGATTACTTTACCGGTTGGATGCGGCAGTGATCGGCCACCAGTTGATTTAAGCTACGGAGCTTACTGATAGATATTTGATACTAGCCGTTACTAGGCAGCGGCTTTCCTCGGAAGTGCCTCGAGATCAATGCCCCTGGTCCATTGTAAACGACGTCGAACGTGCCGTCTTTGTTGATTTTGATGACAATCACATGCTGCGACTCACTGTGGAAGGAGACCGTTTTCGCTTGAGTCGCCTTGACCTCCACCTCCACCCCATCACGGGTGAGCGCATCAAACCCCTTGTTAGACGCCGTGACAAGCTCTAGGTCATAAGCATCCGCAACCAAGCACTACCCCAAACTCCCGACCATATGCCAATTTTTTTGGGGGGGAAATGACGACCAGGAAACATCCTCCCTAACTCGGATACAGCGGAATACAGCTGCCCTACTAGCTTTTGTAACTTCTGGTGGTCAATCATGACGGTCCACTCCAAGTAACCTCAAATCCGAATACTAATAAGTCCAGCACGTCTGCTACCCTTAAAGACGATAACCTATCCTGTATCGGAGCACTTAACCATGAGGCATATAACGCTGTTCGATGGAGAGTCACTATACATCGGCGACAGTATCAAGATCATCATTGACCGATGCGTCGATGACGGGAACAAACTAGACTGGGTATAGATGCCCCGAAGGACGTTACCGTGGTTCGAAAAGAGCTGATCTCGCGCGAGTCACGATCCAAGACGTGATTGATGCTTAATCTCAGAAATATTGGCGGGTGGCTTTGAACTGATCTGAAACCGTCAACTTCCGCTCATGGCCCTAAGCGGACATTTAGTCCGCAGTGCCTCACCACACCTAACAGCACTTTGCAGCCCAAAGCCTTCAGATCGGAAATAGCTGCAAGGCGCACATTGCGCCTTAACAGGATCGTTCTGGATTCTCTGAACCGGACGTTAGGTGATTGCCCAGAGCATCTACCGGAGTCGGTACAAAACGAACATTACCAAATCGATTTGTGGACGAATTGAAATCAGTCCTGCGTCAGGCTTACCCAGCTACCCCGAGACCTGACGGCCGCATCGATAAACAGCAGCCCCTCAATTCCGCTTTGAACGGAGGGTACAAGACCTCCCTGAGCGTGGCTGTCGTCATCCAGTTGCCGTGCGCGGATCGCAGTAGCGATATCGCTGTAGAGGCTGGCGAAGGCTTCCAGATAACCCTCGGGATGTCCGGCGGGTGTGCGCGTCACCGCACTCGCTGCAGACGACAGGGCGGCTCCACCGCGGGTCAGCAGTCGGCGCGGTTCACCGAACGGGCAGTACCAGAGTTGGTTCGGATTTTCCTGCTGCCACTCCAGTCCCCCCTTCTCGCCGTAGATACGGATCGCGAGATGGTTTTCGTTGCCGGACGCCACCTGGCTGGCCCAGAGCATCCCGCGGGCCCCACCTTTGAAGCGCAGCATCATATGGACATTGTCGTCGAGTTGGCGACCGGGGCCGAAGGAGCTCAGGTCCGCACAGAGGCGCTCCGTTTCAAGACCGGTGATAAATGAGAGCAGATTAAAGGCATGGGTACCGATATCGCCAATGCAACCGCCGGCCCCAGCCTGGGCCGGATCATTCCGCCAACTGGCTTGCTTCTGCCCTTCATTCTCGATCGATTCGGTCAGCCAATCCTGGGCATATTCAACCTGCACAACCCGCAGCGCTCCCAGCCGACCTTCAGCAATCATCTGGCGGGCCTCACGCACCAGCGGATAAGCGGTGTAGTTGTGGGTCAGCGCAAACAGCGCCTTACTGCGCCCGGCAAGGCTCACCAGCTCGCGGGCGTCTGCCAGCGAGGCCGTCATCGGCTTGTCGCAGATTACATGAATCCCGACACTGAGAAAGGCCCGGGCTACCGGAAAGTGCATATGATTGGGCGTCACGATGGCAACAGCTTCGATGCCATCCGGCCGTTCCACCTCGCGCTGGGCCATCTCCAGAAAATCGGTATAGATCCGGTCCTCTGCTAGCCCCAGTCTCTCGCCAGAGAGACGCGCCTTGTCCGGGGACGACGACAGGGCCCCGGCTACCAGCTCATACTGGCCGTCAAGCCTGGCAGCGAATCGGTGCACGGTGCCGATAAAGGCGTCGATACCACCGCCCACCATGCCCAGACGTATTGGTCGGGCGTAACCTTCCTGTTGCATGGGTTCAGCCTCCTATTCCAAGCATCTTGCGGTTCATCGCCTCGTCGCTGCCGGCATCGGCAAAGTCGTCAAACGCTCGATCGGTGACCTGAATGATATGGTCGCCGATAAACGCTGCGCCCTCGCGGGCCCCAACTTCCGGGTGCTTGAGGCAGCATTCCCACTCCAGCACCGCCCAGCCGTCGAAATCCATGGCCGCCAGCTTGGCGAATATCCCCTTAAAGTCGACCTGGCCATCGCCCAGAGAACGGAAGCGGCCGGCGCGCTCGACCCAAGACTGGTAGCCACCGTAGGCCCCCATGCGTCCATTGGGATTGAATTCAGCATCCTTGACATGAACCATTTTGATCCGATCACGATAGATATCCATGAATGCTAGGTAGTCGATGGACTGCAACACGAAATGGCTAGGGTCGAACAGAATATTACAACGCGGATGCTGCTCAACCCTGTCTAGGAACATCTCGAAGCTGGCGCCGTCGTGCAGATCCTCCCCCGGATGAATCTCGTAACACAGATCGACACCAGCATTGTCGAAAGCATCGAGAATTGGCCGCCAGCGTTTTGCCAGTTCATCGAAGGCGGTCTCAATCAGGCCCGCCGGACGCTGCGGCCAGGGATAGATATAGGGCCAGGCCAGCGCGCCGGAAAAGGTCGCATGGGCGCTCAGCCCTAGGTTGCGGGACGCCTTGGCCGCCAGCAGTAACTGGTCGGCGGCCCAGTTGGCACGGGCCTTGGGATTGCCGCGCACCTCGGGCGGCGCAAAGCCGTCGAAGGCCTCGTCATAAGCCGGATGTACGGCCACCAGTTGCCCCTGCAGGTGTGTCGACAGTTCGGTTATCTGCACGCCCTGCTCGGCGGCCACGCCGTTCAACTCATCGCAGTAATCGAGGGACTCGGCTGCCAGCCTCAGGTCAATCAGGCGGCTGTCCCAACTCGGGACCTGAACCCCTTTGAAACCCAGATCAGCCGCCCAGCGGCAGATCGACGCGAAGCTGTTGAATGGCGCCTCATCACTGGCGAATTGCGCCAGGAAAATTGCAGGACCTTTAATCGTTTTCATAGTGTTTACCCATTCAATCTCTGGGACGTTCCGCCCGAACTCAGGCAACAGGAACCCCAGGCGTCCAAAACAGACGCTGAAAATAATCCAAGCAGTACATAACGTGCCGGACGGAACCGGCACGTCAGCCCGATCAGCGTTGTGCGGCTTTTTTACCGAAGGCCACGGCCAGAATGATGATCAGACCCTTAACCACCATCTGCTGGCTGACATCCAGCCCCATGATGATCAAACCGTTGTTGATCATGCCGATCATCAACGCACCGAAAATGGTACCAATGACGGTTGCAGTGCCGCCAAACAGGCTGGTGCCACCGAGGATGACAGCAGCAATAACCGACAGCTCGTCCCCTTCGCCGAAGGTAAAGCGCGCCGAGTGCATGCGTCCGGCGTATAGCATGCCGGCAAGCCCCGCGAGCATACCTGAGCCCACCATAACCAGCAGTTTGATACGCTTGACGTGAACGCCGGAGAATTCCGCGGCGTTCTCATTTCCGCCCACCGCCAGCGTGCGTCTGCCGTACACGGTTTTGCGCAGCAGCACATGGCCGATGATGCCGATCACGACCATCCAGAATAGCAACACCGGAATGGGACCCAAATCGCCCGAACCGAACAGGAAGGTAAAGCTCTCATTCAGAATCGGGACCGGTGCAGTATCAGTGACCCACATTGCCAGGCCCTTGGTGATGATCATCATGCCCAGCGTTACCAGAAACGCTGGTATCGCAATCTGAGTAATCAGCAGACCATTGATCAGGCCAATCAGAGCTCCAGTGCCGAGGCCCGCGATTATCCCACCGAACATGCCGAGCCCTGCCTGCATCGCCAGCGCAGATATCAATGCAGACAATGCGGCGACCGAGCCAACCGAAAGGTCGATCTGAGCGGCCCCGATTACAAAGGTCATGGCCACGGCCATAATCGCGATCATCGCAGTCTGCCGGGCGATATTCAGCAGGTTGTTAGTCGACAGAAAGCCTTCGTCGTAAAGGGTCACGGAGAAATAGAAGAACACCGCCACGAAGGCGACATAAACGATGTAACGACGCCAGTCGAAACCACGCAGCGAAAAGCGCGTGCTGGCCGGCAGATTATTAGCCTTGGATTGCATGTTGCAATACCTCCTCAGATGCGATGTTTTTACGATCAAATTGCTGCGTCACGCTTCCCTGATGGAAAACGATGACACGGTCAGCCAGGGCCAGCAGCTCGGTAAGTTCCGACGACACCACCAGCACCGCCTTGCCCGCATCGGCGAACTGCCGGATGATTTCCATGATTTCGATTTTGGCACCGATATCGACGCCGATGGTTGGCTCATCGAGCAGCAGTATGTCAGGCGCATTGACCAGCCATTTAGCCAGCACGATCTTCTGTTGATTACCGCCTGACAGCAGATTGACGGCCTTGAAAATATTGTCGGTCTTGATGTTTAGCTTGCGAACATAGTCCTGAACGATTGCCTCTCCGGCGGGATCATCAACGAACAGGCCCTTCTTTATCCGGTTGAGGATCGGCAGCAACATATTGCTTTTGACATCCTGATCCAGCACCAAACCCTGTACCCGCCGATCTTCAGGCACCAGCGCAAGACCCGCCGCAATCGCATCGTCCGGGCGGCGAATTGCCGTTTTCGAACCATTGATAAAAACTTCCCCCCGGTCGATCGGATCGATTCCGAAAAGTGCGCGCATTGTTTCAGAGCGGCCGCTGCCCATCAGCCCGGCAATACCCAGAATTTCGCCTCGGTGAAGATCGAAACTGACGCCGCGAACACGGCTACCGGAATGTAGATCGCTCACTCGGAGCAGTGGCTCGCCCGCGCGGTCGTACTGGCGCTCGGACCAGACGAACGCCTGCTCCATATTGCCGCCAATAATGTGCTCTATCATCCGCTCAACGGTCAGGCTGTCATGACTTTCCGTCAGCACCCATTTACCGTCTCGTAGAATGGTGGTGCGATCGCAGATCTCGAATATCTCGTCCATACGGTGTGAGATATAGATCACGGAAATCTCCTTTTCCTTGAGCTTTTTAATGAACCTGAACAGGACTTCGGTCTCGTTTTCCGTTAACGAGGAGGTCGGCTCATCCATTATCAGAATCTTGGCGTTCTTGGAAAGAGCCTTGGTAATTTCCGTCATCTGCCAGTATCCCACGCCGAGTTGTTCAACCGGCGTATTGGGATCGATATCAACGTTGAGTTCCTGCAACAACTCCCGGGTCTTGCGCACACAGGCCCGGTCGTCAATAAGCCCCATAGCAGTCCTGGGTTCGCGGTTCAGGAAAATATTCTGCGCGACCGTCAGCGACGGTACCAGGCTGAACTCCTGAAAGATCATGGCTATGCCGTGGGCTTCAGCATCCTCGGTGTTCTGGATCTCGATTGGCTGTCCGTCCAGCAGTACCGCGCCCTCATCAGCCCGATACACGCCGGTCAGGATCTTCATGAGCGTGGACTTGCCAGCACCATTGCCACCCATCAGGGCATGCACTTCGCCCTTCCTCAGCTCGAAGCCGACTTTTTCGAGAACCGGTATGCCGTTGAAAGCCTTGCAGATGTTGGACATTTTCAAATGAACTTGGGTATCCATCGTGCTTACCTTTGTGAATGTGGCCCTCCGCCACAAGCGACGGAGGGCTCAGATAAAGCAGTAATCAGCGAGAGCAGTATCAGATTTCGTCAACCGAAACCCAACGACCTTCTTGCGCCGACTTCAGAATCGCATCGGCAATCTGCTCGATACGGTACCCGTCAGCAAAGTTAGGCGATACGTCCGTGTCATCGACTATCGACTTGACCAGATCATAGGTTTCGATGATCTTGGTCTCGCCATAGCCGATGCCCAGTGCAGGAATCGGCCAGAGGCCGTCACCGTACGGATGTGCCGGACCGGTATAAACGGTACGGAAACCACGTCGGTCTTCAGGATCATCCTTGAAGAACACCTTCAACTCGTCGCGACGCTCGTAGTTAAAAGAGATAGACCCTTTTTCACCATGCACCTCAAAGGTCAGGAAGTTATTGCGACCATGACCGTTGCGGGTTGCCTCGATGCTGCCGATAGCACCGTTTTCGAAGCGCAACATCGACAGCACCTCATCGTCGACATCGACCGGGCACTTTTCAACATCGTCACTGCTCTTGACCGTGCCGAGCTTGTCGACACCGCCGGCCTGCACCGGACGCTCGTTGATCCAGGTCTTGGTGGTCGCCATGACTTCGGCGACATCACCGGCCAGGTAGCGAGCGAAATCGAGCACATGGGTGCCGATATCGCCCAGGGCACCAGAACCTGCAATAGACTTCTGGAAACGCCAGGACAGTGGCGAATTCGGATCAGCCGACCAGTCCTGCAGATAGGTACCGCGGAAATTCAGCACCTTGCCGATGGCACCTTCGTCGATATACTTTTTCGCCAGCGCGACGGCCGGGGTGCGGCGGTAGTTGAAGGCCACCATGTGTTTGACACCTGCCGCCTGAACCGCGTCGAGCATGGTCTTGGACTCTTCGGCACCACGCGCCAGCGGCTTCTCGCAGATAATGTGCTTACCAGCCCGGGCCGCGGCAATCGCAATCTCGGCATGAGAGTCATTCGGCGTCACGATATCGACAATATCGATCTCCGGGTTGTTGATGATGTCACGCCAGTCAGCCGTATAGCTCTCAAAGCCCAAACGCAGTGCAGCGTCCTTAGCAGCCTCTTCGGTCACGTCGGCGACCATCTTACGTACTGTGATTGCTGGCGCCGGCCAGAAAAACATTGGCATCGCTGCATACGCCATCGCATGGGCTTTGCCCATAAAACCGGCGCCGATCATACCTACATTAAGTGTTTTCATTATTCTGTTAATCCTCTCGTTCGTGCATTATTTTTCGTTTCGCTTGGCGGCATCTTGAATCATTGAGGGAGCCGGCTGGTTATAGACCAGTTGCCAGGCATCCAGTATGTTGTCCTGGGTGACGCTCAGCGCCGGCACGGCGACATAGCTCGGTGCTTCCTTACCCAGCAATGCATAGCCGGCCAGGATCGCTTCAGCAGTGCCCTGCTCATAAGGCAGCTGTGCGCCGAGCCCTTTAATCGGACCGCCGCGTGCGATATCGAGCGCCGCGATGATACCCAGATCTATGGTGGTAATCGCTAGATCACTGCGCCCAGCCGTACGGGCCGCGGTCAGTGCACCCTCTGCCGGCACATCCCAGACTACGAAGATGCCGTCGAGCGCCGGATTCTTGGTCAACATGGCTGAGGCGACTTTTTCACCATCGTTCGGGCCAGAAATACCGCCACGGGCGACGATCTCGATTCCAGGGTACTCGCTCTTGATAGTGGCTTCGAAGGCATCGGTGCGCTGCTTAGTCACGAAAAAGTCAGCCGCGTGATAGATCACGCCGATTTTGCCCTTGCCATTCAGTGATTTGGCCAGGATATGCGCGGCTACGATGCCATTGCCGTAGTTGTCGGCAGACACCACGCTGATGTAATCAGCCGGTGCCTCCAGCTGATTCGGCTTATTATCCATGAACACCAGCTTGACGCCGGCCTCCGCGGCCCGCTTGTAGGCATGAGCAGTCGAGACTGCATCGACCGGGATACTGACGATCACGTCAGGACTGCGAGCCAGCAGCGTTTCGATATCGGCCACCTGCTTTTCCGGCTTGAATTGGGCATCGGTCACGGCAACCACGTCGATACCCATTTTATCGAAGGCGGCTTGCAGCCCGTTAACCTGTGCCTGGGACCAGTCGTTGCCGGCATAGTGCATCGCGATGGCAGCCGTATAACCGCCATCCCGAATCTGTTGCAGTTCGGTTTCGCTCAGCGACAGCGTCTTGGCTGACACTGCGCTCTCACCGCCAGGTCCCTTGCTGAGAATAGCGCTATCCGGCAGAGACTGGTTGATGGTCAGACCTGCAGCGCTGACGCCAGTTGAGAAGGCCAGGCTTGCGGTCATCAGTCCGCCGGCAATCAGCAGCGAGCGCACACCTGAGGAGAGGGTACTTCTGTTATTGTTATGCATGGATAAGCTCCTGTTGTTATTGTTATGCATGGATATGCTCCTGTTGTTATTTTTATGCATGGATATGCTCCTGTTGTTATTTTTATGCATGGATAAGTTCCTGTTGTTATTGCAGCGATAATCTCCTGTTGTTGCAGCGATAATCTCCGGGGCGGAGAAAGTGTTTATTGACTGTCGATTTGCATTACACGTAGTCGAAGTGCTTCTTAAGGAAATCTTTGCTGATCTGCGCACCAGCCCTGGGATCCGCATAGCTGTCGAGCTCTACAGTGATCCAGCCATCGTAATCGTGCTCCTTCAGCACACTGACAATGGCATCGAAGTTCTGCACGCCGGTACCCAGCGGCAGAAACTCATTATTTTTCAAGTCTTTGAAATGTATGTACTTAATACGCTGACCGTAACGACGTACTACGTCGGCGGGGTCTCCACCGCCCGCCTCGATATGGGCGGTATCCGGGCACAGATGGATATCGGTCAGAGGCATAATCTGATCAAGTTGCTCCGGTGATTCGACCAGACTGCCCAAATGGGGGTGGTAACTGGCGACAAGTCCCGCTTGCTCTGCAATCTGCATAGCCTGATTCAGGCCGTCGGCCAGCAATTTGTGATCATCGGGTCGGATACCGGTACCTCGAATTGCTCCTCCACCGATGACAAAATGCTCTCCTCCCAGTTCGGCAGTTAATTCGGCAACATTGCGGAACTTCAGCAGCTCTTCTTCGAGAATATCTGGGTAAATGAAATTGGCCCCGGTATATACACCGATGAAGGTCTGCGATGTTTGCTGCAGCAAGTCACGGAACGCCTGCTTGTCATCACGAAACTGCATCAGGTTGCCATCGAACATCTCGAAGCCGTTATAGCCAACCGCTGCTATATCGCGAATGGCCTGTTCGCTGGAACCATTGGCCACATAGTAGGCATCCTTGATTGAGGTCACACCGCCTGGATGTCCGACAACTCCACCCCAAGTATTTGTTTCATAACCTAGTTTCATTATTCACACCTATCTTTATGCAATGAATTTACCCGATACCCAGTCGATAATTGGATTCCGGCACAATGTAATGGATTACATTTCACTTTAAAAAAACGAATTAATCCGAGGTCTCACTGGTGATTTTCAAATTACCACCACAGGATTCCCTTACGATTAGTTCGTCCTTCAATACAACTTTTTTCTGCGGAATTGCTTCTTTATTAATGACCTTCAACAGCAACTCCATTGCGGTACAACCAATCTCGCACATAGGTTGCGCAATCGTCGTGATCGAAGGCTCAAAAATGGAAGCGAACTTGATGTTATCCATACCCACGACCGCAAGATCTTTAGGAACATCAAGACCAGCCTTGCGAGCCGCCTTGATGGCGCCAATAGCCATCTCATCACTTGCTGCGAAAACGGCAGTTGGACCCACTTCCAGCGCAAGGTATCTATCCATGGCGGTCCAACCGGAGTCATAGCTGAAAGAGCCCACTTCGATCAGCAATTCATCCGGTTGCAGGCCATAGTCGGACATCGCCTTCTGGAACCCCTTGAGGCGATCCCGGCTAAGAACGATACCCTCCGGTCCGGAGATATATCCGATACGTTTATGGCCCAACTTGATCAGGTGTTCGGCGGCCTTGTATCCGGCCCTTATGTTATCGACCGAAACCGTATTTATAGCTGAACCCTCATCAAAATATTCACAGCCCAATACCACAGGATACTGCGCAGCGATGTTTTCGAGCAGGCTCTGGTCCATCCGTGCAGTCAGCATAATCATGCCGTCGGCTTGTCGTTGTCTGAGAAAATCCAGATACTCAACCTCTCGTTCCAGCATGTTATCGGAGTCTCCTAACAGGACCTGGTAGCCGCTCTTATTCGCTACAAGCTCAATACCACGAAGGATCTCGGAAAAAAACGGATTGGAGATATCTGGCACGACCACAAGGATAGCGCGGGTCGATGACACCCTTAAGTTACGAGCCAGAGCGTTGGGCTTGTAATTCAGGGCCTCGGCCGCCGCCATTACCCGTTCTCGGGTTTTTGGGGTTACTGAATCGGTATTAGCCAGAACCCTTGATACGGTAGCCGTCGAAACCCCAGCCTTCTTAGCGACATCACTGATTGTGGTCATATCCCTTATCCCTTATCCCGCCGAAATATAATCGTTTACATACGATATATTAAAAAAAACGCCCGAAGGCGAAACTACTAAGTGACTGCTAAAAAGTCGCTTTGTAATCGATTACGTTCAATCTAAATCATCTCAGAGCAGGCAGTCAAGTCCTTTTTCAGCTTTTTATGTGACGGGCCTACGGGCGGCTCTCTCTACCACCGATTTTACGTTCTACTCAAACGCGAAGCCCCTTCACCCAATTATCGACTTGTAGTGGCACACTGACGCATACATCTCTGTCCACCACTGACAGCATCAAACGTCATCGTTTGAAGTGGGAACGACCTTAGGACTTCACACGAAACGCCGACGTTAGGGTGTCCTATTAAACAAACTAGGACGCAGGTTGCTTCTGTAGCCAAGGGCGTCATATTTTCTCGCGAAGAACGGCAAAACATAGCCAAGTCGTCGCAATGCATTCGCATAGGAATGTCGTACTCCACCACCAGCGATAGGCTCATCGCTTGGCTTTGCCTAGCGTTCATAGAAGCGTGGAAAAAATCACAATGAAAGCGAGTTATTCTTCATTGATGGTTTCCTCAACATTCTCTTAAAGGCGCCAAAAGAATTACGTCCGATATTCTTCATCTCCCAATAGCGTCGCTGTAGCTCCAATGCCTCGATAGCACCATTCGATTTCAGATCATTCAAATATCGAATATCAACTGCATATTGACCTAGTGGATGAGCAGCATCATCTACCAGAAAGTCTGAAAACCTTACTTGCTGGACGCCTTCATATGAAATAACAGGAATACTTAATTCCTCACTAATACTTTGAACATCATCACGTAACAGTGGATAGCGCTCCCTGCAGTCAGTAACGCAGGGACTCCAATCAAATAAACACGAGTAAATGAACTCCAGATCAGAGAACAAATGAAGAATTCTAGAAGATTTATTAAAAAGTGAGCGATGTGAAACGCCGCCCAGAAGAAGTGAACTCTTGCACTGTAAGCCACGGCTTGTAGCTCCTACCTGCTCCACAGCCACTACCATTTTTGAGTTTACTTTGAATTTTAAGCTCTGAGTAGAGATGAAACGAAGCAACCATAATTAGCTCCTGTATGTTTTATATACAACATACAGGAGTAAAAATTAGGTTACAATACTTTGTTTAGAGATACCCAAACAATAGACAGAGTACATTTATCTGCTCAAGGTTACATAATTTTGTTCCAGGATACCTATCACTTGAACAACCACACTAAGTGTTAGAAGACAATAAAGTTGTTAACTTACAGACATAAAAATCATTGATTTTATAGAATAATTTTTTATTAAATATAAATAAAGTTGTTAATTTTTTGTTATGTCAGCTTTTTTAAAACCAAATGCATAACAATAAAGTTGCTAACAAAAAACAATCTATACCTATAAAGGCTCAAATATTTACGACTTTAGCTAGCTTACATTACCATAGCCTATCGTTCGAATCTCCAATAGTTAATTATTAGCTCTACCAGACCATCAAATAATTTTGATTCAGTGAATCCAACCTGAATACTCATTGTATGCCCCTCAGTCTTAACTATGCCATGCCCATAACCTAGTAGATTTTCTGCTCCTGACTCACCAAGAATAATTTCTGAGTTTAGATCTCGGTCAACTTTCAGAGCAATCTTTGTATCTAAATTAGCACGCAGTAGAGGGAAGACCACATCATTACTGGGTCGTTGAGTTGCAAGCACTAAATGGACACCTGCTGCACGACCTTTGGATGACAGCCTTACAATAATATCTTTTGCATTCTTTTTGAATTCATTATCTAAAATCCAGTCGGCTAACTCGTCAAAGAACACCACTTCTCTAGACATTCGATTATCTGGAAAGCGTAGGTTATAGGCTTCTATATCTTTTAAGCCCAAATCCTTGAGCTGCACATATCGCTCATTCATTAAGTGCTCTGCTTCTTTTAACCGAATCACAGCCTCCTCTTTGTCTAGCACAACAGAGTGGGCTAAGTGAGCAGAGTTGGAATAGGATGCAAATTCTACTTGCTTGGGATCAAAGAGCCGCAGTCGCAAATTCTCTGGAGTATTGGTCATTATCAAGTCGGTAATCATATTGTTCATCAATATTGATTTCCCAGATTTGGTTTGCCCACCAACAAGTGCATGAGGGCTTGCGCCATCAAGTTTGAAAAAGCAACAATTCTCACCAAATTCGTTTTGACCTATAAGAATTTTGTTATTGAATCCATCTTTTAGCGTCTTCTTCCTTTCGGAAAGCGTGCTTTTGATCAACTCAGAAAAATGAACAGTTTGCCGTTTATCCCGATCAAACACTAAAACCATAACTCCTGATTCAGGATAAACTTGCCGTAGTGATAAGCCGACAACCGACAAAAATGTACCTCGCATATTTGTAATCTTGCTCGCATTCAGATTTACATCACCGAGTAGCTTTATAACAATCGAGTTTGGAGTAATTAGCGTATCTGAAAAGTTAGAAGGCAAATTTGAATGGCTGAGGATTTTACGAACCCCAGTTTTGACATGCTCCACGTCGATAGGATCATCTTCCTTAATCTCAGTATTGCTGTCTAGATAAGCAAGACATCTATAAATCAGGTCTAATACGGATTTTCCATCTGCCGATGTCCGAACTGCTAAATGCTCTGATCTCGAATATTGAGGCTCTATAGTGTCTTCTGAGGCAGTTTGAGCTTCTTCTGCTTCAGCAACCTCTTCGATAGCGACTACTTCAACAGGCTCAGGGCTGGATTCTGGTACAGAGGGTGTCTCTTCCAGAATAGCTTCCTGAAGTGTTGAGGGGCGCTCTAACTGCCTTCTATTTAACTCCAGCGGCGTGAGCTTAACAGCAGCATCTAAATCCAGCACTGCGGAAGAATCGAGCAAATGCTTAAACACTTTCTTCGTATCCTGAAAGCTAAGCGATATTTGATTTAGATAGTCAGATCCATAAATTTTGTAGAAATCCGATTTGATGGAGTCATTATCGTAGTGAAACAGCACTGATAAGCCATATAGATTTATGCGGACATTTTCTTTATCGAGATTTAGTAGGTTGCTAAAATCAAAAACATTAGGCGAAAACTTGAAATTACCAATAGCAAACTCAAGGAATTTGTTAAGCCAATAGCAAAAATCAAACGCAAATGCTGTTTCCAGCATTGACCTAACCAGCTCACAGGTAGATTTTAGTTGCTTGCATGATTTTACTGTTTGTTCAACAGAACCATTGATGAGCTTTGATTCGCAAATGACAATATTGATTGATATTTTGCCATCGACATCATGAGTTAAATACATCCCCATAAGATCAGAGAGATAATTGACCGAACGTCCTATAGATTTTAAGGCGTCATCTTCAACGGAAGACTTAAACCAGCCAATATAATCGTCGAGATGAACCCAAAATATTTCAGCGATCTTATCTTGTTCTTTAAGTAAAGATTGAATTAATACTGTAGAACCCGCTGTTCCTACTAAGTCGTGCGAGAAATTTCCATTCCCAACGGATTTAAGAAGAACGTCGCTGCTAAAGGAATTAGAGAGCGTGAAGATCTTATCAACAACAGAAGATATGTTATCAGGATGTACAATTCTCCATTTCCGTAAGCTGCTATCAAGGTTTGTTGTGATGTAATGGGTTTCTTTCTCCGTAATGATCGCTAGAGACCTTTTTAACCCTTCACCCTGCACATAACGTAGGACACGACGATTTCCTAATCCAAATGGGCTGCCCATATTCTCGCTTAAGCTAAGCGTATCCTTGCAAAGCAAATAATCATAAATTACCAACCAGTTACTTTTTGCCAACCCTTTGTTGATCTCGTCTTTAAGTTCGGTTTGCGCAACCTCTCGGCAAAACGATATAGATCCTGGCTTACCCGCACAACGCATAAAGGCTTTTTGAAAGTTAGCCGCTGTAACATCAAATATATGATTATTGAGGGCGAAAGACGATTTTTTTGTAATTGGATTGGAAGGGATTTTACGTGAGGCACAATATTCCCAAAAGACACCATTATTTGAGGAAACTACATATTTCGGAGCGTCTAACGATAGTACATTCGTCGTGTAAAGTGGGTCGAAGCTAAACAAAAGATCAACTTCACCTTCAAGAACCTCGTCTAGCGCACTTACAACTCGGACTTTAATATTGCTGTCAATCTTGCTGGCATCAAAACTCTCGCAAATCCTTTGGTAGATTACATCTAATATGTGACGGTCGTTACAGGTGAATGTGATGGAAAGTGATATTTGATCTTCTTGATCTTCCGATAGTTTCAATAGCTCATCGTAAACAGTGAGAACATGCTCGTAGGATAGCAGTCCACTACACATAACTTGTAAGTGATGACGTTCATTTGGGAAGGTCTCTAGAAATTTCTCAGTGGTTGCCTTGATAACAGAGCGGATTTCCTTTTCACGCAGAGCGTTCTTTGAGTTTGCTAGTGAGGTATACTCAAAATATCCAAAGCGGGATTGGGTGCATACGAGGTCCAACCATTCGAGTCTATCGTTTTTTCGTAGAAACAGACTTTTACCGTAAGAGTCGTTTAGTTCTGCGATTAATTTTGATAAAACACCATCATCTTTATTGCCAATACGAAGGCGCTTTTCTTTGTAAGAAGCGGCAACATCCCTAAAGATTTTATTTTTTTGCGCTGTCATTAGCAGACTATAAGGCGACCAAGGCAGATAGACTGCATAGTCGGCATTATCACCTACAAACAGGGTGTGAGCCGTGATAAATTCATAAAGAAGCTCTCTAAAACTCTCCCCAATCTCTGTTCGGGATACGAGAAACTCTAATAACTCATTGAAGGAATCCTCGAAAGACGACAGCTCAACGAGCAGAGGTTTTTTTAGCGTGGAATCAACAGCATTT
Organism: Marinomonas foliarum; assembly: GCF_003337275.1. Classification (GTDB taxonomy): domain Bacteria; phylum Pseudomonadota; class Gammaproteobacteria; order Pseudomonadales; family Marinomonadaceae; genus Marinomonas; species Marinomonas foliarum. The sequence continues at coordinate 31,871 of NZ_QPJQ01000035.1, forward strand.
TTCCACTCAATGACAAACTTATCATAGATACCTATAAACGTATCATGATCTTTTTGTGTAAGGTGGCGATGCTGCAAAAGCTGGGATAAGAGATCACTAATGCCGCTTTCTTCTTTATCTGCTTTCCTGATCAGTTCTCCGCGTTTCATTCGCGTGCTAACAGACAAAAACATTTGGCTGTTGCTAATTGTCGGGCTGCATTCCGAGCGTTTTACAAAAAGTGGATCAATCGAAATTTTGTGTTTGTGACAATAACCTTTTCTATCAAGAACCTTTTGGAAGTCCGTAAACTTAGCGGATTCAAAGCCTAAAGGATTAAAATACCATTTCAGATCCCAAGATTCGGACGGTGAGTTAGGGTCTTCACTGTACCTAATAACTCTAAAATAAAGCTCATTGGCAGATTTTCCGTTACGTCCTTTTTTAAGTTCCTTGTTACTCGGGTCTAACAGATCATCTTCTGAAAAAGGCTTAGGGTAATCGATCTCAAAATTTTCTCCAAAGAGTAGCCAGAAATCCGATAATCCGCGATATTCGTTAAAGAAAAATTCTATTGCATCTCTATTTTTCTTTTGTAGCATCCGCTTGGAGCGATCTTTAGCGAGAGAAAGCTGAATTTTGTCTGGACCAATATCCGCCATGAATACTGATTTCGAGAGTACGGTAAATAACCCCTCTACAAAATCATCACACTCCGTAATCTTGCTGCTACTGATTTCTTTCAGCCATGCTTTTTCGAGTTTGGAATTCTCTGAAAGGTCTTTCGAGTGGGTGAAGTAAAATGATCGTAAATCATTCTTCTCTGGCTTTTCTGCTTTGTCGTCCACTAGCTGGACTATCTCTAAATGAGAGTCAGAGATACGAATGTCATTGTCAGCGAGAAATTGAAGTGTTTCTTCGCCAAGTTTGAATTTAATTGATGCCTTTTTGGGTTGTAGTACCGAGCTAAAAGGCGCTTGAGAATCATAGTTTTGCTGGATGCGACATTGTAACTCCTTTGCCGCTTCGGGATTTTGAAAGTAAACATTAAAATATTCATCCATGTGATCACAAAACGCTGAATATTCTGGCTCACCCTCTCGGATTTTTTGTAGATTTTCGTCAATCTCAGATTTATCGATTTCTCTAAAACGAACAATTGCTCCCCAAAAATCAATATCCATAAGAAGTGTATTTGATATTTGCTTTCGGAATGCTTTTCGAAAATCCTTTCCTGCACCCTTCAGAACTCTAAATTCATCTAGACGATTGATACCACCTAAATAAACGCAGTTACGACCGATAGCATCCCAAAGCAAACCATCACGTATCGTGTCCGATATTACATGGTCAATAAACTCATTGATCTTGTCTATCTTAATAAACGGGCGGTTGTTCCACTTGTTGTTCGTCAATTCGCTAACAAAAGACGCAAGCTCTTTAACTTGCTCTTGCGTAAATCCGATAGAGTTAGATTGGAGATGCTTGGCAATGTTTACCCATTGCAATGTTTCTGCAATATCAAAAACGACGCTTTGATCTATTCTGGTGACTTGGTCATGTGTTGGCTTGGTTTCAGCGATAAACATCAAGCAGAAAAAATTACCAACTCTATTTCTTTCATGAGTAAGATCCGCAAATGAATATTTCTCTATTTTCAGGTTTTGATAGTGTTCATGATCTTCAACAGCAATGATAAAGCCTGACTCACTTCCTGTTAGCGCTATTGGTAGATGTGACGATTGAATGGTCTCCAGTAACGCCTCTACCACAAGCGGGTCAAACTCTCTAAGCACAAGTCGTCCTGGCACCCCGTCGCCACTATTATTATTGAGCCAGTCGTTATAGTCAGACTCAATAAGTTTAAAGTAATACTGGGCTAATGATCTCACAGAGTATCCTCCAAATACGGATTGACGACGTAGCTGCACGCGTCTGAAAGATGCCTCAACATCCCCATTTGATACAGCAGGACAGAAAGGTTTTTAGCGTTTCTGTTTAAGTCGCTCTGAAGAATTTCTGAGTCTTGGTTTGGCGGCTGATCTATAAAGATGTTATATCGTTCCGTCAAAGCCTTCATGAATTTTCTAAACTCCAAGCGTTTTTCTGATCCTAATAGCGTAATCACCAAAGAATGTAAAAAGTCCTCAGTGATGACATATCTGAAACTCCGCGTATTTTTACGCGAAACAAAGCCAATATGTCTGAAGCATATATGTGGATATCCGACGATATTTTTATTCAAATAATCCAACGCATCTTCGGACGACTCTTTCAGGATATTATCTCTATCGATGGGATCGTCTGTGTCGTCGTACCATTCAAATAAAGACGGTATACTGTTTGTTAGGGTTCTCTTTAGGCGGTTTCTCTGAGTTGAGACACTTTGAATAGATGCCTTACGAATGCTATTAGTGGTCTTCGTCAGCACTTCCGCAATATAGGTAGGCGACCTGTCCTCCACGCCATTTTCAACTCCAGTATTTTGTTCGCCAATGCTATAAATATAGTTTCCAATGTGGAATCCGATCATATCGGAAAGTATTTTTATTTTGTCCAAGCGCTCAAGATCAAGATTAAGTGTCTTAATTACATCCTCTGCTAGTGTTTCAAAACACTGCATGCCTTCGTAGGGTAAATATCCAAGATTTCTTCGCTTATTGGATTCCAACGGGTAGCGTTCTTCTTGAATAGCTAGTGATTTAGCGAGGTTTGAATAAGAATCTCCATCACTTTCTAGCCATTCGCTAAATAATTCTTCAAGACGTAATCTACTGTCCTCGGAGCTTCTGCAAAGCATGAGATATACAATTTCACCGCCCCTTGAAAAAAAGCGCCTGTCTTCGCCTTCTGAGCCTTCAACACTATTGAAATCACACCAGATATATTCATGGCTTATGGGGAAGATAAATTTTGAAGTCCATCGTTTATTCGATAATGGATCAAAGGTCAGTGAACCTAATATTTTCAAAGCATTATAAAAATTGTCAAATGACTTATAGTTTTTACGAATATGCTCTATATCATCATCTTTGAAACAAAAATTATTGCCATCTAGGTTTTTCAAAAAATCAGATTGCCGCTCCCACTTTTCGGAATCAGTAGCTTTTGAACGGTATATGGTTTCTAGTATCTCGTTCTGATAGAGCAGAATACGCAGCTTAAAGTTACGTTTATGTCTGAAATATAACGTATCGTTCTCTGGTGAAAATATATTTTTGATGAACCCTTGCCGCTTAGCTTGATACTGATTTTCAATAACGCAAAATAGCTCAAAAAGTAGTAGCATTGGTGTTTGTTCAGGTCTAAAACGATGCCCCCAAATATGTTCAACATATGGGATATTTTTCAAGCCGTATATTTTCTGTACATTAATCATATTGGAATTTTCTTCATCCATTTTGAACCTCCAATATGACCGGCTTGAATTCGCCATTTTGTATTGAATAAGTTTCAGTTCTTCTGTTTCTTTTGATAAGGGTTGATATTTTCGATCGAAGAATCAAAAGTTTTTTGTATAGTCTTGGGTCTGTAGTATTCGGCGGAGCGCCTCGTGATACATGTGCGAGATAGTCAAATAGTTCAACTGTTAGCGATAGTTTAACTTCGTGTTCGCGGTCTATCTCCAATATCAGTACAGGTTCGATTCGCGCCCCTGATAGAGACATGTCATTTTTAATGGTCTTGATAACAATGTCTCGTTCACGTATATCTTCTCCATGAAAAATAGAGATCGGTGTTATTGATCCCTGTCCTTTTTCTGGGATAAATAATCTGTCTCTTCCTGATCCTTCAGATATATATCTGCCATGAAACACTCGATTGAGCGAGAGTATAATCATTGCGATAGTGTTCACGTCTGTTGCACGGTCGGAATCGCACAGGACATCATAAATATTTTCTCGATAAACACCAAAATGGGCATATCGTTGGAGGTGGTACGCATTGTTATCATTCTTCTGATAGCAGTAGAGCTGCATTCGAGATCGCCGCATGAGCGCACCCCAAAGCTCATTGTTAGCATCTACACCTTCAATGCGTCTGGCTTCAAATAGATTGTTGTTCATATCAAGAGGTATGGAGAAGGTGCGTTCGGCTTTATGTCTAAGCAATCTATCCCAGTAATTTGTGGATAATTCCCCAAAAACCAATTTATTAATTTCCGAGAATGGTCTGTTGTAACGCATTTTATGTGCGCCGAGATTCATTCCCCAAAAGCCTACTTCTATACTTGATTCTGAATCGAATATGCCTGGATGATCTACTTGGGACATGGCAATGCAGTTTAATGTGCCTATTCCTGCATCCATATCAGCGATACGTAGTGCTTTAGGCTTTGGCACCGAAGCGAGTAGAGTATTGGTCGCGAGGTTCAATAACTCCCGAATAGTAAAATGCTCGTTATTGAGCTGAAGAAGAAGGATGATGTTGCTCAAGTTTTCTTTTATATGCGGTTCAGTTTTGAGCAAATGATACTTATTATATATCACGCAGTTTTTTTCCTCTTTTCCTGCGCATCCATTACAATCACTCCAGCCTGAATGATTAAGTATGGTATCAAAAATTAAGGCCATATTTTCTTTTGCGTTTAGCTTGGAAAGGTTAATGAGGTTGACAATCTCTTGCCCGTCACACTCACTGAAGCCTAAGTTAATTTTATCTTCAATAATTTCCTTTAAAATTTTAGCTGTTGATTTCTCTTCTTCGGTAGAAGAGTTGTTTATAAAATTTTCTAACTCTTCAACTAGAATTCCGTCATTTACCGCCACCAAAATGGGTTTGGGGACAACTCTAGTATCTAAGATGGTGATAAGTTCTCGAATAAGACGATTCTTGTCTTCTTTGAGTTCAGAAAAATCCTTTACTACCGTGCGTTCATCCGTGCTGAAGTAACTATTTTCATTCCATATATTTTCATCAAATGCTTCACCGTCAAGTGCTTGAACAATATCCCTGCAAAGTTTTGTTTTTCCATCTCCAGCGGTTCCAGTCAATATAATAAGGTTGTGATTTTCTTTGGACTGGAATTTGGCGAGAATTTCTTGTTGCCAAGGAAATTTAATATCTAAAGGCTCATCAATACCGAGCCTTTTAGCGACCTTTCTCACATATTCATCTTGTATTTGATTCTTTCCCTTACAATACCCTTCAAGGAACTTCACCCAATGATTATTTTTCCACGTCATAATCGTTCCTGCATTGTTGTTTTATTCTATAAACTGCAAACCAAGCATGCTTGGTCGTAAGGGTCATCATCCATCATGTTTTTCAGTGTATCTTGCCATTTTTCAGATGATTTCTTGTTTGTAGCAATAATACCTAGCTCTTTTTCGCGTTTTTCCGCACGCGCTACTAATTCGTCAATGCTGCCTTGTGAAGACCATGTGTAACCATGCCCCTTGATCGGGATTTCTCCATCTTTCCAATCATATTTTGTGCGTGAGCGTTGTTCGTACTCTCTGGCTCGCTCAAAAAGCTCTGGATGGTTTCGTTTTAAGCCAAGCCATTCATCCTGTCGCTGGAAGAAGCAGAAGTAGCAGCCAGAACGAGAACGCCATTGATAATATTCTGGGATGCCAACGGAATCGCCAAGAATTTGAAATATGTCTTCTCTTATCAGCCCATCCTCGATGAAAGGAAATACAGCTTTAATTGTATCTTTTTGACTGATATAGCCTTCGCGGTTTTCATCAGAACGAATACCAATATAGCTAACAACCAAGTCATCACCGACAAAATCTTCAAATGGTTTAATCTTCATCATTCGAGTACACCAGCGTTGCTGCGCCGATGGTAAATATTCGTTATGAACTTTTAACCAATGGTCAAAGTCTTTTCCGCTACTCAAACGGACAATTTCTTTTCCTAAGTAGGCTTCGAGTTTATCGAGAAAATCGTAAACCTCTTTAAGTTCTGCGCCTGTGTCAGTAAAAAAATATTCTACTTTTTCATGAATTTCGGGATACTTATCCTTGATATAAACAGCTAAGGCAGCGCTATCTTTTCCGCCAGACAAACCAAGCACATGACGCGCGCCTTCAAGCAATCCTATATTCTTCATCGGTATTTTATTTTTAGCCATCTTTTACCTCTTTGATACGTGCATCGCTATGATTCTCGTTTGAACTTGGTTTTCTACGTTCATTTAGAAACTCATCGACGACTTCGGCTAATGCTGCCAACTGTAGTTCTCTGTCTGAATGTTTTTTAATAGCACTATAAATTTCCTCTTTACAATCCTGAATCGCTTCTTTACGACGGCGATCAATTGTTACTACTTCGTTGACAGGCTCGTTACCTTTTTTGAGAGATTTAAGCAAAATCACATCGAATTCACCGTCTATTTTACTTTTTTCTTTGTCATAATGAACTCGAAGCGTTTCAAGATCTAATATGCGTTTAGCATAGTCACTCAGTTTTACGTCAACTTCAGAACAATTTGTATCCGTCCATTTTCTTGTTGGTTTTTGACCAAGGAACATCAATACATTTTCCAACCAAGTCTCATCATCACCTTGTCGCTTAGTAAGCCTTTTAATAAAAGCCTTTAATCCATCTACGTCAACAGTATGCTGTTCCAGCCCCTTATATCGACCAGACACAATCATGCGGAGATCCACAAGGCCACTATCTCTATCAATATTAAATGCTTCCGATAGCATTCTAAGCTGTCTTTTTATCATGTTCGGATAATTATCGTTTAACTCTTTCAAGCAGCCCTGCAATGATTGTGATAGCCCTTCTAGGTTCGGTTCCTCTTTTGATAACTCTTTTTCATAACCAAGCGCCTTAGGTATATCTTCAAAAATTAGATGTTCTGGAGATTTGGCAAGGTTGAAAGCATCCCGCACTCTCTTGGCCTTCAGGGAAAGGTCAGATGACTTCGTTTTTTGCGTATAGTCAGGAAGATTACCAATAAATTGCGCTAACGGCTTTACAAGCTGCACTACAGTTTGATTGGATCCAGTATCAATGACCTTACAGTATTCCTTGTAAATCGACGACCGCAAACCAGTAATTCTAAAGCGCTGAAATGTAAACTCGTCAGGACGCTTAACAAAACGGTCTACCATTTCCTGTGTCATTACAGGTTTGTACTGACGATTCTCGTACAGAGCAAGCTCATGCTGGTAAATGATATAAGCAGCGATATAAAGAATTGGTAATACACCGGCCTTCACTCCATAAGGGGGAGCCATTAACACCTTATTTAGTTCAGCTAGTGATCTTGGTGATTGTTCTGTTGAATCGAGAAATAAATTAATTTCCTTCCAAACGTGATAGAAGGGAGACTCTTTATGAGGCTCCTGAAATTCTTTCGTCTCTTTGTTGTGCAGTCCTGTTGCAGCGATAACTGAACGATAGATGGCTTTTTCAGGAGGAAATTTTTCAATTCCAAGATCCTCCTTGTCTAAAGGATTATCCATCATCGCTTCCAGTAGCTTATTTCTTGCTGCATTTGCCTGTGCAGAGGGGCGATCACGATTTATGAGTTCGTTATGCAGTATCGGGGATTTTGAATAGACGCTCTCCAGAACCCATGAGAGAAGTTCTTGGAAATCCCGCTTGGCGTCCACCTCATATTTTTCAGCTTGAAAATACCATTCGCATTCTTGGGGGCGTTCTTGCAGGCGCTGAAGAAGACTGCGTTCAGCCAATTCTGCTGCGGTAAGCCTATCTTCAAATTCTCTTTTAGCTACAGGGTCGCTGTGAAGCTCTTGTCTTTTATTTTGCACTTGTCTTAGTGCCAATACTTCAGCAGTCGCTTCACGTAGTTGAGTCCCATTCAGGCAAAGAGCCACTAGATCTAAATCAGAATAGTGTTGTATTACTGATTTAATAAACAACGCTTCATCGTCTTTGGCTGAAGCCAAAAAGAAAATAATCCGTGGTTCATGTGTTTTTTGATCCGATTTTTTATAGGTTTGTGCATCTACAAATTCTGGCGTGAAATATCGAAGAGCGCCACTATGAATCGTATATCTACGAGCAACGATTGGCATAAGTGCATTGGCGTTATTCAGTTCATTTGCAAGTGAAAATTCGCCAAGATTATTAAGCTCTTCTTCGACAGCTTCTTCTAAATCAAAATCGCTTCCTTGCCAGACGCGATATTCTCCGCTAAATCTACGGTAGGTAATAATCGACCTGTCAGATAATGACTTTAACGATCTATTTAGAGCATTAGCGCTCTCACTGCAAGTTCCAAGCAATGCTTTGGAGGGTTTGAAACCGCCCTTGACTCCTATGATATTCAGCAAGCCAATGGTTTTTAGAAGATTTAGTGATTCGTCTGGAGCGTCACCTAATCGTTCAATGGCTGTAACAACTTCAGCCCATCGCCTATGTGTACGGTAATCTCCAAGTGCAGCAGGTTGGTTGGTGATGAAGTAATCATAAACATGATGCGGATAAATAAATTCATCCGTTGTATCAAAGCGATTCACCATATCCTGCAAACCGAATTCTTCATGACTACCTAGATAGCTGAATAATGTCCGCTCATTCTGTGCAACTCTCTGGCAAAGTGCTGGTAAAAGGATTGCGCTAACTGGATGAAGCGGATAGCAATTGCTCATCAAATCTGCCATAGTTTTTTTGTCAGCTACGCCAGAAAACGCATCATTTTCTTGAAGAATATCTACGATGCCTTTTATCGTTGCATTAAGCTGCCTCTCTTCTTTCTGCGTAAAATCATAGCTGAAGGCTGCACTGACAACTCGGAGAACCTGCTCTGCTGATTCAAGGAAAGGTACATCTTCAAACCTTCCCTGAACTTTCGCCCATTCATTTTTGAGGCTTTCACCTAAGCCTTTTGCGTATTGTTCGAAGGATTGGTGTAATAATACGAAGAGGAATAAGTTGCACTCATCTCCCTTACAGGCATGTTCAGCCAAAGCCTGTAGCATGTAGATATCATTCGCGCCATAGTGGCGGGCTTCAAACTCTAAAAATTTTCCCAGCTCATCTATCACTATATAAATGCCTTTGCATCCCTTAGTGGTTAAGGCACTTTGCAAATCCTTTATCAACGATATTATTTCGGAAGTAGAAACAGACTTAGCTTTAGATAGATTTTCTAGATCGGAAACAACCTTTGGATTCCGATCATTAAAATTTGAAAAATATTGTTGAGCGGATGAGGCAAGCCCCTGAATTATTTTATTTCCCATAGGCTCTGGTGAACCCGTAATCAAAACATTCAAGAAACCGTTGCTTTTTGATGTTTCTTTTCGAAATTGCGTAGCCACGTCTGGTGCAGTTTCTTTCAAGTTTTTTAACGCTGCTTGCGTTGTTGACAAATCTGGAGAGGACAGCAGGTGAGATAAAAATACGGAAGCGGAAGACTTTCCCGATCCGTAAGGGCCAATAAGTGACCAAGCGCGAGGCGCAAGGTTACTATTAAATCCATCTGCCATGCGACCGAAAAGTTTCATTGCTCGCGAAGTGGGAATATAAGAATTCACCACTTCAAGAGAATTTGCATCACGCTCAAGATTAATCGAACGTGTGTAATGAGTATTGATATGGATTTTATTTTTTATACTCATGCAGCAATATCCTTGCTGCGATTATTGTAATGCTCAACAATAAACGTCATTGCATCGGTTGATTCAGATAGAAAAAGCTGGTGTTGACCAGCAGTATCACGAATATCAAATATCCCTGGTATGTAATCCACCAACTTTTCAAGTTTTGTCACTAAGTCACTTTCGGTAAGCCGGAATACTGAACCAATAGCAGGATAATTATCTTTGCTATACATAAAATCTTCTATGGGAATGGATCTTGTTTTCCTCATATCAAACATTCCGCAAACGGCATAACCCAATATGCCTATTGGTAAATCTGGGCGAGCCATTGGGCGTGACTGATAACTTCTTCCTCCTGCACTTTGCGTCACCAATTTCAACAAAGAAAATGGCGAGTCTAAAGCATCCTCTATTGGAGTTCGTCCATTCCCTGTGGATTGCGTGTACATTCTCGGAATAAGACTAGCATCGTTCGATAAAGTTGCTGCAGCTGGTTTTTTCTTGTTAACGACCTTGTCATTAACAAAGTCCGTCAGAGCTGTGCCAAGCTCCTGACCAGTAAACTCTGGCTTATGGAAGCGATTGAAAAACCAAAACCAGGAAGTTGCTAACTCAGCATTAGTGGCAAGTAACCAATGAAGTAACCAGATAGTTGCCTCATCTTCAAGATACGGATCAAATCCATCGATAGAAAGCAACTCCCCTCCTAAATCAGTAGGAATATTCTCAACGGGGTCAATCATTTGGCAAGCTCGCAGCCAGTATTTGATAGCTATAACCATATTCTTACCAACACCCAACCTGACTGTCGCATCATCAGATTCAAATATACCTTTCTTCTCTTCCATCGCTTGGAAGCCCTTTGATAGCCAACCATACCGGAGAGCGAACGTTTCATGACGACCAAAAGCCATTTTGTCGGGATTAAATATCATTACTGAATTTCCTACACGCCTTTTAACCACATCAAAAAAATTCTCACATCACCATGTGTAGATCTATATTCACTAATATATACTGGTTAAATATACAGAAAAAAAACAAACCTGTCACCGTTAGTGATGATAGCAACTACAATGAATTTAAAGTTGCTTGTTTAAGTTACGCACATTCTTTCCCTGACAACCTGAAAAGCAATTGGCCCAGAGCCTGCGGTATCCCCACGAATTTAAGCCATAAAACCGTCTCCCTTAAACAGTTGTTCAGAGAACTTCTTAATTCCTTCTCGCCATAGTTTGAGAGTGATTTTTAAATTCGTGGAGGGCGCTCTTTTACCCAGAAAAAATGAGAGAGAGCACTGTGCGTTTTCGAGTATTGGAAGATTTCAAACAATAAGCTAATCTAACCAGTTCAACAACTTTTCCTAACAAGATAAGGAGTACAAGAAAGAATGTAATATTTTGAGCTACTTGGCACCAAATAAACGTTTGTAATCAGAATGAAATCGAGCTGGCATATCTGAAATGTAACGCCAGTAATCACATAAACCATCAATCGTTTTCATATCGGTATGGCCGCAATCTAACATGATTTTAAGGAGCTCAAGTGTTGGCATAACTTGCACGTCAAAAACTTTAGCTAATTCAGCCATATCTTGATCATCTGTAATCAGTGGGACTCCAAGATCCAAAGCATAAGCAACATACAGGGTGTCTACTCTCGATGGACCCGGATTATCCTGAACATAATCCCATAAGTATTCAAATGTTTGTTGGATAGCTGTTTTTTGCTTTTTGCTAATACTAGGAAAGTGTTTGCGGTTTTCTGAAAACTCTTCTTCCTCTACCCAAGGAAATTTGCTTTGTAGTGTTCGATTACCAAGCTCTTTATTCAATTCAGGTAAAATATACAAGCAATATTCATTAACGCCAAAAGGCATAAACAATAATGGCTTTATTGTTTTTGCCAACCTTAAGTAAGTATTAGTATCGACCAGTATTTTCGATTGAGGCATTAGGTTAGCTCTGCATGGACACTTCGCGCATCAAGAAGTGGCATATCCAATACAGTTTGAACAAAACCAGAACCTTTATTATATTCTTTGAGGTACTTTCTGAGTAGCTCAAAAAATGGCGTATCAAATGCTATTTCAGTTTGATCAATATACTCTTTAGCGCTTGGTTTTCCGTGATCATCAAGCTCAGTACTACCAAACAGAGCATCACTTAAGTTTTTATAGCGCTTATTAAAATTAGTTACTGCACCATGAAATGAGTTACTTAGTTTAATTTCATTCCGCCCAGTTGAAAGTGCATACTTATTTGCTTGGCCAAGCACTGTATAAGGTGAAATGGTAAATTGATCAGCTAAGTCTACAACGTGTGCAATTTTTGCAGATGGAGATGGCTGTGCATTGATAGAGATATACGCTTTCGCTGCCAACTCATGTGGATACAATAAAGTTGCTGCAAAAGCATCAGCAAAATCTTCAGCCTTATCGCCTTCTAAGCTGGGAGATAAGCAATGCCCGAGCTCATGCGCCATCCAAAATTTAAAATCATGGATATTAGTATCAAGATTTAGATAAACCCAAGTACTTTGTGAATCTGGTAAGTGTATGTGTACAGCATTTTCATGACGTTGTTTTGCCCCCCACATTACAGGGACTACAACCGCTTGTAACTCAGAGAAACGACGAATAAGGTGTGAAAAGTCAATACACTCAGCAGTTCCTACATTAATGTCTTCCCTAACTTTTGAAGTAACTTTACAAAGATAATCATATTCACAACTTGGTGACTTAAGTACTGGTGGCATTTCCAAAGTATCAAAAGGCAGGTAAGCCACTAAATGGCGCAAGAAACGACCCATTTCCTGAGCTTTTTCTATATGGTGATCTTTTGTCTTTGTTCCAGCTTTCTTACGAAAAGCAACTTTAGGAGCAAATGGATCTTCTTTGATAACAAGCTCATCAAAAGAGAGGCCCAGCAACTTGCCCAGCTGCAGCAGTTTATTTGGACGTGGAAAAGATTTAGAGCTTAGCCATTGTGAGACGGCTTCTTTTGAGACAGAAAGACTGTCTGCCACTGCGGTTTGTGTCAGTCCAGCTCGTTCCATTGCCAAATTGGCTTTTTTAGTATTGAGTGTTTTTTGCATGTGGAAAGTATATTCTCACATCAAGTTTTGTCAAGTTTAAAAGGCGAACGTAGATCTATATTAGATGTACATAGCCATTCTAATTTTGACAAACATACAGTGATAGCATTTCTATAGCGCATAGGTTGAAATTGAATAGATGGATTAATACTGCTGTATATCCTATCTGCTCTGTATCCAACCCTCGACCCTTGCCGCCCATGGATTAATCGCTTCTGGCGCTAGCATACCAGGGTGTTTGGATTGCGGGTGTGGAATTCCTATAAAATTAGGCTTTTCGATATATTTCGTAAAGAATTTATGCGGCCATCCCAAACTTGCTTTCATAATCAAGTATTGCACGTTTTCAAAATTAGCTTTTATCCAGCCAGATTTACTTGATATAAGCATAGTGGATAGACTAACAATGTCATCTGATGTATCAATTTCCAGAAGCGTGTATTGTTTTTCGCGATATTCAAGAGTGACATAGACAATACAGCGGGGATTTTGGGTGTCAAAAAGTAAGTGCTTGTTACTTCTGCCGAGCTCAGGCAGTTTCGATATTCTTTTTTCAACCAGTTTGAAGTTGTAACTACTCACCAGTACATTCACCATATCAAGAAAGGATTTAAACTTCCCAAGGTACAAGTGAGCATCATCGGTTTCATCTTTTAAATTATCCCAACTTCCGCTAGGAAAATTTCCACCTTGCTCCCTTTCGTTAACGCTAAGCTCTTTACTCAACACTTCATCATCGCTATCTCCAATAATGTGGCTGACTGCTTTAGTTTTCTTAGCAACTCGATTCGTGATGAACGGAGATTTAAAAGAGATACTCGTTTTCTCAGAAATAAGATATAAGGTTGCTTTATCTGCATCTGATAGCTCTTCATCATCTATTTCGTACTGGTCAGGCACTCTACCTTGCTTACCGCCACCTGTTGTCGGTTTACCTCCCGTTCTCCTAGCGTATTTTGGGTGGAAAAAATCTACTTCCCCATCAATCTGAGATGGTAAATTAGTAAGGTGTGTGATTTCCCAAACAAAGAAGCTACTTGAGTCAGAATCATTCCACCCTCTTACAGTAAGACTCGCTCCAGTTAAAGCCGGTGGAGTAAACTGAAAGGCCCAACGTTCATACCTATCACTAAGCTTATGCGAACGTAATAAGTGTTGATAAATACTTTCAAATGAAGATCTTGCGTCACCATCCAACAACACCCAACTTAGAAATCGCCTATTGTCGTCTCGATTAAAGTAGGATATTGGATAGTCTGCTCCCTCACGAACAACTACTAATGGCTGTCCGTCTTCATTTGTACTTAGCATGAAGTCTTCATACAGAGAATTATGAAGAAGACTCAGTCGAGCCATAAACGGGTCGTGATAAAATAGTATTCGTGCCAATTCAAGCTGAGGAATAAAGATCTGTTTCTCACCAACCTTGGCAACAAAACAGTTTTGATCGCCATCTTTTCCATGCTTATGAGATTTGTATGCAGGGCATTCTGATGCTTTTTTGACGACCCACTCTTTAGTATCGGAGATACTAAGCAAGAGCGCTGATCCTGCTTTTTTATATTGCTCGGTAGCATTAAGCATTCGTTTACGAGCTAATATAGGAATATTGCTAAACTGTAAGCTATCAGACACTCCTCCATTAAATCCAATATCTATTGACCACGTTTTATTTCCAACTCCTCTAAATAGAGAGCCAATACTAAGTATTTTAGAGTCATCGGCTAACTTTTTGATGCGAGCTTTATGTTCAGTCATTCAATATTCCCTTAAGTAGTTCAGCCACAGAATATGTCATTCTGATATCACTCAATCTAGCCTCCCTTAGCAACGACCATCTCTTAATTTTTTGCTTATTATTTTGCATAGCAACAAAAGCCCTGATTAGCCGTCTTGCTTGATATTCGGTAGTACTTTCAGCGTAATATCTAAGTAATGTCGAGCACCTTGGTAACCGGCATAGGTTTTTCTCTACGGTTGCTCGCTGATCTAATTGATTAATTATAAATGTTCGCGTTAATTGAGGTGAATCTAAATCTTCAGCCAGAAAAATAAATAAACTATGGATTTCACGAGCGATGTCACGATCTCTTCTTGACCAATCAACTCTTAGGTTAGACACGACTCGTTCTGCCTGATGCTCAGCGTTTATTCTTAGCAGCCAAGCTCTATCAGCACGATACAAGCGAGCATATAGAGCAGCATCTTGTTTTCGAGCTATCTTTAGCGTGAATTTTTCTACAATTGATTTCCATTTAAGTTGATCATCACTGAATTCATTATTACAACTAAAACAATCCGCCTGACAGTCTTGTACATTTATCTCTGCGCGTGGAACTATCTTTGATGCTGCTTTGATTGCTTCATCGATATTAAGTTTCCCATCAGTTAACGCTAGAATAGCGACCGAGTGCTCTGCATAACTAAAGCTCTTTCTATGCTTTCTGAATAACGTTCTTAACCAAGAAGTTTCTGTACTAGATGGTAAGATGCCAGAGTCATCAAGCCAAGGTTTCGTCCAGTATTTTACAATCAGGCTATGGATAAGAGAATGATCGATGCGTTGACCATTCATTAAATCTAAATTTACTGCCAATTGCTTATAGAACTCGCTCCATTGTGGAAAATTAACCCCACTTGAATCCATTTTCAATAGTTTTTCTGCTTGCTGAGCTAGAATAATATCTTCTCGGCAGATAACCAAAGCTGACTTTATTTCTATAGATTCCAGAGGCAAAAAGGCATGCCTGTGCTCACCATTAAGTTCCATTGTAGTTTCATATAATGGACCATGAACTAGGCAGACTTTTACAAGTGGGGTTTGCCATATACGACGCAAATAATACTCGCCAAACACTCGCTTCTGATCTTCTAAGCATTCAGGGCAAACGTATAACGCAGTTTTTGCTTTAACTCTTGATGCTACTGCACCACAAGCTAAGTGTGCAGCTCCTTGAGAGCAACCACTCATCCAATTTAATAGTTTATCGTTTTGTTCTTCGGGCTGAAATGGAGCGTATATAGGCAACAAAGTATGCTGATGTATCAATCGATAAGCATCTAATGTCAGAGACTTTGGGTATAGATTGGCAATTAATTCTAAATGTGACGGGAGGTCAACAGTGGCAATCACCTTTCTATTGTTAAATACTTTTTCTAGTAGCTGTTTAGGTGATGTATCTCCATCGTGTACACCAGCCCTAGCAACAGTACTGTATATTAATTCTTCAGGATACGGCTTAGGAAATCCAAGCACTTAGTAGCCCGCCGCCCAACCTTCGAGATCAAACATTCTCTCATTATTTTGCAAGCGATCCGTAAGAGATAGCTCTTCGTTTTTACAGTAAGCATACTGATATCTAAGATCCTCAACTTCTAAGTCTAGCCAGTCTTTTTGTTTAACGATGTTTACTAGTTTTGGAGAGTCTTTTTTAAACGAATCTGAATTATAAAGGTTTACTAATAAGGGAATCATCTCTGGTATGCTAAGTTCACTGTATTCTGAAAAAAGTTTTGTCACCAGTTCTGCAACAAGTTCCTCATCAAATGATTCCTCTATCTGTAAAATCAGATTATAGAGTCGCAACGCATCTTGATTGCCTCCAAACCTCTGCTCTTCTTGCTTTTGCACAAACGAATAAATCTCTTTCCCCAACTCTATAAGTCTACGGTCAAGGTCTACCACCCTTAAATCAGAATACTTAACGATTCTGTCGGCATCTCCTGATCGCAACGCATCAAGCATTGGGTGAACAGGCTTTAACTCCTGTTTGTAGACTGATCGTAAGATACCAGTTGTGATACGCTCTTTTTTGTTGGCAATTGCTCGTAGCTGAGCTAGCACAAATAACTTCACAACTATATCTAAAACACCTTGAGAGAGGTCATACCAGCACTCTCTGATTTCATCAGATAGGGGGTCGTCACCATGCTTCAACCACTGGTATTTCCAAAGATTATCTGAGAGACCTAACCAGTTCGGGTTTTTGGTGTTTTGTTGCCCTTTATTCAAGTATTGAGGAATAGTTTCCCAGTAGACCGAACCAAGTCCAGCACTTCGCCTACCAGACTGTAATTCCAGTTCAAAAATTGGTCGAGCTTTCGGCGTACCTACTAACACAATAGGAATGCCAACGGTGTTTACGAGTTCAACAAAGAACTCCAACATTTGTTCCTTACCACCGACCCTAACCTGACTTAAACGCTGAATTTCATCTATTACCAAAATACCTATAGCACGGTTATTTGCAGTTTGTCTCATCAGTGCCAGCATTTTAGGTACTGAAAGACGTTGCTTCGCATACCTACGCTCGTAATCGGTGCCAAGAATAGAGTCCAACGCACTAAAGAAATTAAGACAAAGACTTTCAAGATCTCCATTACTAGGGCATTCAATCTTTAAATATGTGACTTGAAAGACATTCTGCTGCTCATGAAAAATCACTTGCGGATAAGTTTCTAGCACTCTGCGCAATGAACTAGTCTTACCGCTTCCAGAAATCCCAACTATCGACATGCTTCGTGCCGTTGTTTTTTCTACCGCAAAATTCGCAATATATTTTCCGCCAGACTTTATAAGCTCATAGCCTTCCTGAAGTTTTTTACTCAGAGACCCATCACTGATATTTCTACCGACGTAACCCATCCGCAACATCATATCTATTTTTTCTTGTAACTGAATATGTTGAGATAACGGCTGAAAATAATCATCCAGAAGAGATGCCACCATGTGCATTCTAGCTTTTGGAGGTAATAGACGTTGAGAAGGGTGATACTCGATTTTCCCCTTTATACTGTCTCTTGTATCAGAAACATCTAATAGAATGGGCGGTAATGCTTCAATAAATGGGTTACCGTCATATTTAGGAATTCCTGTTGCCTGATAGTCGGCAATTACATAATGGCTTGGAATCGTCACTAATCTTCTCCATCACTGAACAGTTCATCTTCAAAGTCTGGATAATCATCACAATCTTCGTATGAAGCTAGGTGAATTAGATCTGCTGATTTTGAGTTTATATTTTTTTGTGGCCGCCTTTGGTCTCGTTCCTTTATTAATTGATCGGATCTAGCACTTGCAACACCACGAAGCCGCTCAGCATTAGTCGCATTCGTTTTTGGAGTTACTTTGATGGCAGATGAAATGATTTGCTCGACTCGATCCTCATGACGTTGACGAACTTTATCTGCAATTAACTGACCTTTCACATGCTGTACTTTAATTTCTGATTGTCTGCGCCACACTTCCCAAAATGTTAGTTCTCTAAATTCACGAGAAAAGTCCGTAATTCTGCAGACCCAATAATCACTGCTTCCTTGTGTGTGAAATAGGTAAATTTCATCAGCAAAATTTGGGTCGTAGCCTACTAACACAGTTTTTGGCCTTATATTGATTTTTGATCGATGCATCCAGCCCTGTTCAATAATTTCAGGGGATGAGTAATAAACACCAAATAAGCATATTCCATAATCAGATGTTGATGCCTTACTTCTCGGTAGTAGAGCTATACGAATGGCCTTTGGATCAGCTTTTCGAAGCCGTCCGGTCCGGTTTTTTAGCCCCCAATTCCAAAGATGAATTGGGACAGAAGGCAAGTCTGCCGGCATATCCTTAGCCCGATCATATCTTTTCATAGGATCAACAAAGTTTCTCATTACAATTGACGAAACAATAATTTCAGTAAATTCTGAAATAGTTAGTTTCCCATCTAACCAGTAGTTTTTACCTCCACGTTTCTTTACTGTTAGACCAGTAACTTCTCCTGGAGTAAATTTTTTAAACTCTGCTTGAAGTGTACGAAAACGTTGTTCAACAATACCCTTCGAATCTCCCCTAAACGGAGGAGTATTCTCAATTCTAATTTTATAACCGGATTCAAGCCCTTCTATTTGGTGACCAAAAAGTTCTCCCCGATCAGCCAATATTGACTCTGGTAGACCCGGTTCAGGCCAAGAAAAATCATCTGTATCTATCCCCAGCTGTTTGAAAAAGTGGGTTTTATCGGTGAATGCAACATGGAGAGCCTGAATAGCGGCAACATATGAAGGGTTTTCGAAACCAATATACCATCCGACAATAAACCGCGAAAAAACATCAATTACAACGTATACCGTAGGCCTGCCCACTGGTTGGTTTCGATTACTATCTGACACCAAAATTATATCAGCAATTGTGGCATCAATTTCATATCTAGATCCCGGCCCTAATGCATCTAAGGTAGCAGTGCTATTGAGAGGGCTATGGTTTTTAACAAAGTCCACTTTAGAAACACTAGCCTTTAACTTTTCTATGTGGGTGTAGTCCCGATGATAGAAATAGCTCATTTGGCGTAAAGTAGGCTTCTCTGATTCCAATATGTCAGGAAAGTAGTCACCATATAACGTCTTTAACTTTCGATGGGCTCGAGCAATCGAAAATTTCTTCTTCAGAACATACTTATCAATGATAATTCGAAACAGTCTCGCTGTTTCTTCATTTACTGATGCACCAACACCTTCCATGATTTTTCTTGGTCGGCCAAGCTTTTTATCTTTCACTTCTCGCTTCTGTCCCTTGCCTCCTGAGTTTTTATAATCAGGCAAAAGAGCATTGGGAACTTGCCCTCTTTGCCAATATCGTCGAAGAAGTTTATATAAGTATGGGCGAGAGACTAAACCTGACTTAAGAATAGCCCTAATATGATTAGCTCGAACTGCCTTAACATAGAAATCTGGGTCATTTACAAGAGGTACAATAATTTCATAGTTAGTATCACGAATGACCGCTTCCTTAGACCCTTCCTTTGGAATTTGATTTATTACTCCTAAATATGGGTCATCAGATCTTGTCAGTTTTTCTTCTAAGAGAAGAAATTCTAGCTGTGACAAAGCAATAACATCAGGAAAAGCTTTCGGGTCGTCAATTGCTATCCAAATGACTTGGTTACCCTTTGTCAGCAGAACTCGGTATAAATCCGTTTCTAATCTCAACACCTCATTAACCTGAAACATTTAAACGCTCCTGCAATTTTACAATGTTCTCTGCAAACAGGTCTGAAAATCTAAGATTGAGGAATGGAATAGAAATATCAAAATGAAAGTATCTATGCGCAAGCAAGCGCTTAAGTTGAAATAGGCTCTCGCCAGACTTTAAACCATATGCGTTATCGAGAGACATGCATACATCAATAGCCTTTAGACTATCCCCCTGTGTCAGGATAGTTGTCGCCTCATTTGTTATTATAAATAGACAGGGGACGGTAAGTGAAAACCAGTGGATTACCAAAGACATTCAAGTG
>NZ_QPJQ01000036.1 GCF_003337275.1 Marinomonas foliarum
CTGCTTTATCTGTGGTAAGAAGAAGTGTATCAACTTCAGCAGTTGGCTTCTTCTACACCTGATTTGCAGTGTCGCACTTATTATCTGAATTTAGGGTTATATGCCTATACCGATCCGTTAACAAAGTTGTTAAATCGAAGAGGGATATTACAGCGCTTAGAAATAAGTACTCAACAAAGCTTTCACCTTTTGTTGGCCGATGTAGACTTCTTTAAACGAATTAATGATGAATATGGTCATGATGTTGGTGACTATGCGTTAACTCAGTTAGCTAAAATATTCCAAGAATCTCTGCCGAAGAAAGACGATTTAGTTTCAAGGTGGGGAGGCGAGGAGTTTTTGATCGCTGTTTGTGGCATGGACGAATACGAGGTATTTGAGTTTGCTGAAATTTTGCGCCATCGAGTAGAGTCTTACGAATTTTCTCATTTAGACCAGCGTTTCCATATGACTTTAAGCTTTGGTTTAGCTGGGATGAATAGCAGTACATCATTGCGAGAAGCCATTACGTTAGCAGATAATCGTTTGTATCAAGCGAAGCGATCTGGCAGGAATCAAACCTGTCGAGCGTAGCTCTAATATATGATTTTATAGTAAACCCGCCCTAGGCTTTCCTAGGGCGGGTTTACTATTTCAGATTGTATGTTATCGGATTATTGCTGCTTTGGCTTTGAACCAAATACACCAAAATAAGCGATGTATAGGTAACAAAAAATAGGCATGATAAATGAGATCTGAAGGCCAATAGAGTCAGCGATTAGGCCTTGAAGCATAGGTAGGATTGCACCACCGACAATAGCTAAGCACAACAAACCGGAACCACGACTTGTTTGTGGTCCAAGGTCTTTCAGGGCAAGACTGAAAATGGTTGGGAACATAATAGAGTTAAACAAGCCAACGATTAATATTGACCACATTGCTAGATGACCATCGTTGATGATGGCACTGGCTATTAATGCAATTACAGCAAGTGCATTTATCGTCAATAACGTTCCTGCTGAAATACGCTGCATTAGTGCTGCACCGATAAAGCGTCCCACCATTGCGCCGCCCCAGTAATAAGCAACGTAGTGCGCTGCTTCTGCTTCAGCAAGACCTGCGATGTTTTCTAATCCGAAAAAGTTTACTAATAAGCTACCAATGGCCACTTCCGCGCCAACGTACATGAAGATAGCCACAGTACCTAGTACCAAGTGACGATGCTTTAGAATACTTTCACTTGGTACGTTTGCCTCTGTGCTTTCTATACTAGAGGGTGTCGGAAGGCTAATACGAGTAAAAATAGCAGCTAGAACAATCAGCAAAATTGCCAAACCAATATAGGGAATAATAACGCTTTCAGCTTCTTGTGCTTTAGTCGCGTATTGTCCTGCAACAGTGAATAGTAGAGCGCCGCCAACCAGAGGAGCCACTGTCGTTCCTAAAGCATTAAACGCTTGAGACAAGGTTAAACGGCTTGATGCCGTTTCAGTCGGACCCATAACAGTGACAAGTGGATTCGCTGCAACCTGTAGAATCGTGATGCCAGCAGCAAGGACGAACAGGGCAGTTAAAAATATACTGTATTGTTGGGCTTTAGCTGCGGCAACAAACAATAGGCAGCCAGCTGCGGCAATCATTAGACCGATACCAATGCCACGTTGAAAACCTACTTTTTTGACTAGGTTTCCTGCTGGAACGGAGACAATAAAGTAGGCGCCAAAGAAACACATTTGAATCATCATTGCTTGGGTGTAATTAAGGTCGAATACACCTTTTAAGTGCGGGATTAAAATGTCATTCAGTGATGTGATAAAGCCCCACATGAAAAACAATGATGTAAGAGCTATCAAGGCAAAACGCTGGTTTGATTGTGGCTTGTCTGCCACGGAAGTTTGATTATTCATATTTTTTCCGATGAGTTAAAACGAGAGTTGCTCAGTTTTTATCTTTAGGATGTCAATCCAAATCAAAAAAGTGCGGCATCATAGCATCGAAAATTTGTTTTTAGTGGTGGGTTGGGTTTGAAGGAACAATTGTTCTATAAAATTCCTTTATTGGCTGTCTATTGTAAGAAAGTCTCACCTATGCGCTTATAATGTAACAAAGCCTATCGATTTTAGGTGTTTGATTTTCAAATTCTTTTTTGGGTTTTATGCGGGCTGAATAGCTGTAGGCCAGCGATGCCAGATACTATTTGTATAGGCTGCGCCTCGGTACGCAGGCAAACATACTGAGGCGCTACTTTAACTTACTTGTCGTCTGTATCAATAGTGGGACGGACAAGGTCTCTACGATCAGTAGACCAACTGTTGTCTGTTACTTGGAAGCGGTTAATTTGTACCATGATGCCTTCAGACAACTGAACAACATTTTTTCCGACCATTGTTGAATGTTCTGTCTGTTTATTAATTTGTACAAAGCTGGCTTTCATATCATTGTAATGAGAGGTGACTTCCAAAAAATTATTTTGCTGACCTGTGATCGCCATAGCGATTTGCGCGACTCTATCCGAGATCGTTTCCATTGCGCTTTTAACTTGAGATAAAGATTGTGTCGCTTGTTGTACCTTTTCTAAGGAGTGGTTCGCATTAGATTTGCTGTTCTCCATACGTTTAACAACTTCTTGAGTGCCATTCTGAATAGCTCCCACCATGTTTGCTACTTCATCGGTAGATTGGCGAGTTTTAGAGGCTAAAGAGCGCACTTCATCGGCTACAACGGCAAATCCTCGACCTGCTTCACCAGCGCGAGCTGCTTCTATCGCTGCATTTAGTGCTAATAAGTTAGTTTGCTCTGCGATGCTATTAATAACATCAATAATACCTGCTATACGGTCTGTATCGCCTTTCAGCTTGGAAAGTGCATCAACAGCTTCTGTAATATCACCTGAAAGTTCTGTCATGCTTCCAGCGACTTTATTGACAATTTCACTGCTAGAAAGAACGGTCGTATTGCCTTGTATTGATGCTTGATTAATCTCTTCAAGCTCCTGCTCTACTTTTTTGGTAGATTCATTGGTTTCCGATAAGCAATCGTTTACTTTTTCGGCTTGATGTTTTTGCTGGTCTGCTGCTGATGAAAGTTGGCCGTTAACGTCAGCCATTTCTTCTGAAATAGGTTTTAGTCGCGCGACAGAAGATAGAACTGCTGAAAATGTTTTATCAATATGACCGATAAATAAGTTAATGCCTTTGGCTAATTCAGCAAGTTCATCATTACTTTTGGCCGGTAATCTCTGAGTTAAGTTTCCTTCTCCTTCAGCAATGTCATGCATCATTTTGACCATGTTATTAATGGGACGGATAATTACTCTAGAAAGTAGTAGGCCTAGAAAAGCGCCAATAATTAACGCTATAACAGAGACTATTGTTAGTGTTGTATAGACGTTGTTTTTTAGACTTTCTATGGGGCTGAATGCTTCCGATTGACTTTGCTCACTGATAATTATCCAATCCATGCCGTGGATTTTTAGAGGTTTGAATGCACTTAAAGAGGGTTCATTAAAGTAGTTTTTATCAATGACTAAACCTTCTTTTCCAGCGATTGCTTCATTTACGGCTGTGTTATTTATTTCTAAAAGCCCAATGGTTGTACCGCGGCTCGCAATTTCATCAATTGTTTTATTGGGTAAGCTTATTGCTTTTGCCTTTTGTATAAATCTTTCTTTGTTCTCTAATAGTAAGCGGTCGTTGCTGTGCATCAATTTATTATGACCAACCAAATAGGTTTGCCCTGTATTTCCTAAACCATTTTTCTCCCATGTTTGATTGTATGTCATCACGGCATCAATACGATCAATTGGCATCTGGAAAATTAACACAGCGATGATTTTCCCATCACTAGATATAGGGGATGAAATAAAAGAGGCTTGTGCATTATAAGATGGGCCGTAAGGCGCAAAATCCGTTAAGTAGGTTGCTTTTTCATTGCCATCCACCGCTTTTTTGAAAGCCTCAGCTAACCCTGAGTTCTTGTAAGGGCCAGTCGTTAAGGAGGTGCCGAAGTCCAACTCTTTATAGACGCTATAGATAACATTACTTGTTGTTGCATCGGCAATGAAAACATCATAAAACCCAAATTCCTTTTGAAACTGATGAAACATAGGGTGGAATTCTTGATGTATTTTGTCATATGTCGTGCCATCCCCAGATGTGTCTAGCGTGTCTTTTTCACCTAGTGGCGCTGGGTTTTTTGCGATGTACGTTGATTGAATAGCTTTTGCTGTTGGGCTTAATGATGCCAATAGTGAAGAAGGATTACTGGATTGTCCCAAATTTAGGCTTTGGTAATTTTTATCAAACTGATTTTGGTAATAGTCAGCTAATTTTTTATCTGTGTCAGACGTTGTGTTGTTTGGGTAATCATTAAAGGCATTAGAAAAGGATTTAGCTGCAGAAACGGTACTATTGTTTTGAGATAAACTAATTATCTGCTTATCTATAAAAGAAAAGTAGGTCTCTATTGATTGCGCGGTTAAATCTCGAGAGGTAATTAGCTGTTTTTGAGTGCTTTCTTGGAGAGCTTTCGTTCCCTCATTTAGCGCACTTTGGCTGACAATTAATCCAACAATCACTGTTGGGGCTACGGCGAGTAAGGTACCCATCATAATCAAACGAGTTTTTATTGATAAGGTCATCTTTCATCCTAAAAGTTGTTTGTTAGTACAACGCCTATAATTATTTATAGACTTACATTTATAGTTAAGCAAACGGATCTTGCGATGTTATAGGTATTTAATCACTTTGCCATAAAATGGAATATCCTATTTGTGTTACCCTTCTCTATTGTTTTGTAACCATTTTAGTTTTTGAGTGTTTATAGTTATGCGAATAGAGCGTCGATCCATTCCAGCCATTGCTGAAGACTTGCCAGAAGACATGCCTTTGAGTTTACGTCGTATTTTTATGGCGAGGGGGGTGGGCACCAGCCTAGAGCTTGATTACCGTCTACCTAATTTACTAAGGCCTAGCTCTTTATTTGATCTAACAATCGCGGCAAAGATTTTGGCTGATGCAATTGTTGCAGGTCAGAAGATTCTGATTGTTGGCGATTTTGACGCGGATGGTGCGACTAGTACCAGTCTTGGGATTCTTGCTTTAGAGGCAATGGGAGCGATTGCTCCAGAATACTTGGTGCCAAATCGCTTTGAGTTTGGTTATGGTCTGACGCCTGAAATAGTTGAGGTCGCACAAAAAAGTTCTCCCAATGTATTGGTGACAGTTGATAATGGTATTGCCAGTATTGATGGTGTTCAAGCTGCCAAAGCTTATGGCATGAAAGTCGTGGTTACTGACCACCATTTGCCCGGTGATACGCTGCCAAATGCGGATGCTATTGTGAACCCAAATCATCCTAGTTGTGGTTTCCCAAGTAAAAACTTAGCTGGTGTCGGAGTGATTTTCTATGTGATGTCGGCATTAAGAGCCGAATTAAATAGTCGTAACTGGTTTGCTGACCAGCATATTCCAGAACCGAAAATGGCGGACTATTTGGATTTGGTTGCGCTTGGTACGGTAGCTGATGTGGTGCCTTTGGATGCCAATAATCGTATTTTGGTTCAGCAAGGCATCAAGCGAATTCAGGCCGGTTTGGCGCGTCCAGGTATCCTTGCTTTATTAGAAGTAGGGCGTCGTGATTATACTCAATTGAAGGCATCAGACTTGGGTTTTGTTGTCGGCCCTAGATTAAATGCGGCGGGGCGGCTTGATGATATGTCGGTTGGTATTGAATGTCTGTTGGCTGTACACCCACATCAAGCACGTAATTATGCACAGCAATTAGATCAGTTTAATCGCGAGCGCAAAGCCATTGAGTCGGATATGAAAGAGCAGGCAGAATTAGTGCTTGAGTCTTTATTGGATGAAGAGCAGGAAATGCCAAATGGCATGTGCTTTTATGATGCGGACTGGCACCAAGGTGTGATTGGTATTTTGGCCTCGCGGATGAAAGATAAATGTCATCGTCCGGTGATTGCTTTTGCTCGTGTTGGTGAAGATGAGTTAAAAGGTTCAGCGCGCTCGATTCCAGGTGTACATATTCGTGATGCATTGGACTTATTGGCCAAGCGTTATCCACAGTTGCTTAGCAAATTTGGTGGTCATGCTATGGCGGCGGGCATGTCGATTAAAGAATCGCATTATGAGGCTTTTCAATTGGCATTCGATGCCATTATTACTGAATGGGTGACGCCGGAACAGCTAGAAGCAACCTTGTTGACTGATGGCCAGCTGGCGCCAGAAGATTTTAGTCTGAGTTTTGCTGAGCAAGTTCGTTTATCTGGTCCGTGGGGGCAAATGTTCCCAGAGCCATGTTTTGATGGCGTGTTTGATATTCTGCAGCAGCGCATCGTGGGTGAAAAGCATTTGAAGCTTATGGTGCGCGAGCCGAGCAGTGGACTATTGCTGGATGGGATTAGCTTTTTTGTCGATTTAGACCAATGGCCCAATGATAAAGCGACTCAAGCACGCTTAGTTTATAAGCTGGATGTGAATGAGTTTCGAGGTCAGCGTAATTTGCAGCTATTAGTGGACTATTTAGAGCCTGCATAATTAGGTGTTAAAGAACGAAAAGGGGAAGATTTTCCATTTTGAGGAACAAATTGTTTTAGGCATTGCGTATCGAAACAAAAGTTGAGGTATAATGCCGCTCCCTCATACATCACTCTAATTTTACTGGAGCTCATTCATGACTGCACTGGTTCTTGACGGCAAACTTTGCGCCAAAGAAACTGAAAACCGCCTAGAGGCTCAAGTTACTGAGCTTAAGGCGCGTACCGGTTGCACCCCTATTTTAGCAACAATATTAGTGGGTGCTGATCCAGCATCAGCCACTTATGTGAAAATGAAAGGCAATGCTTGTCGTCGTGTTGGCATGGACTCTATGGCCATTGAACTGCCTGAAAGCACTACGACAGAGCAGCTTTTAAACAAAATTAATGAGCTAAATAATAACCCAGATGTGCATGGGATTTTGCTACAACATCCTGTTCCTGCACAAGTTGATGAGCGTCTGTGCTTCGACGCCATTGCAGCTCATAAAGATGTTGATGGTGTGACTTGCCTTGGCTTTGGCCGTATGGCAATGAAAGAGCCGGCATACGGTGCAGCGACTCCAGCGGGTATTATGCGTTTGCTTGCCGCTTACGACATCCCATTAGAAGGGAAGCATGTTGTTGTGGTTGGTCGTAGCCCGATTCTTGGCAAGCCGATGGCAATGATGATGCTGAACGCCAATGCTACGGTAACAATGTGTCACTCTCGCACTCAGAATTTATCTGAATTTGTTAAGCAGGCCGATGTGGTTGTTGGCGCAGTAGGTAAACCTGAGTTGATCAAAGCTGATTGGATTAAAGACGGTGCTGTCGTTGTTGATGCTGGTTACCACCCAGGTGGTATTGGTGATATCGAACTGGGTCCATTGAAGGACCGTGTTGCCGCTTACACACCCGTTCCTGGTGGTGTTGGCCCCATGACAATCAATACTTTGATTCTGCAAACGCTGGAATCTGGCCTGAAACAACTAGGCTAAGCAGACTTGAAAGGTCTGTATAATAGCCCCATATTGTTGAGAGAAGATCGCAAAATGGGACAAAAAGCCGCGCCATTAGGTGCGGCTTCTTTTTTATAAACTGAACAGCAAAAGGTTGGCATGATATGTCCACAGAAATGTTAAAAGACGCATTGGACTTTGATTTGATCGCCGATGTTTTTGTTACAGAATCTATTACGGCGTCACCATCCGAGTTGCATGGTCAGCTTTGTGGCTATTTGGCTTCTGGTGTGGCTCTGCCATTAGAAGATTGGCTGAATATGGTGGTAGAGTTTTGTGACATTGAGGGCTGGAAAGAAGAAGCAAGTCGAGCTGTTATTGTTGAACTTTATACTGCAACGTTAACTTTATTTCAAAATGGCGAGTTTGCACTTGTGCCCAGTATTTCAGATGAAGATGCTGAATTGTGTGAAAGAGGCGTTACTTTATCTCAATGGGCGCATGGCTTTTTAGCGGGTTATGGTTTATCTGGTCAGAAGAATGAACTCTCTGATGAAACCAAGCAAATTTTACGTGATTTTGCCAATATCTCTGGCATGCAGGCAGAAATGCGCGCATTAGAAGATAACAATGATAATGAAGCTGATTTAACAGAGCTGGTGGAATACGTCAGATTATCAGCGATGATGTTGTACACAGAGCATCATGATATCAACCCAGATGTTGATCATACTAAACAGAATTCTTTGCATTAAGTCCTTCGCACTAAAAAGCGTCTAAGCAAAGTGTAACCAATGGTATTTGATGGAATGACAATTAATAAGTGAGACCTTCTATGAAAATTGATACTCAAACTTATCAAGCTCGCCGCGAACGCTTGATGCAATCCTTACCTGAGAACAGTGTAGTGGTGTTGCGAACTGGTGAGCTGGCGACACGCAATAATGATTGCGAGTATGAGTTTCGTCCTCATAGTAGTTTTTTCTATTTAACGGGATATCCTGAGCCAAGCGCCTACGCCATTATTTATGGCAGTGGCGAGATGACGCTCGTCACTCTACCAAAAGATCCTGAGCGTGAGCAATGGGATGGTTTTCGTTTTGGTAGCGAAGGGGCGATAGCAAATTTTGGCGCAAGTGATGCGGCTCCGCTGGAAGAGTTAGATAAGGTTGCGTTTGCCGCTTTAGATGGTGCCGAGCATGTTGTGTATTTATTTAATGACGATGTTCTTCGTGAAAAAATTGCCGGCTGGCGTGATGCCATTGCTGCACGGGTCAGAATCGGCGCTGTGGCACCAGCAAGTTTTATCGATCTTTTCCCTCAGGTTGCTGAAATGCGTTTGCACAAAGACGCAGAAGAAATTGCCATTATGGAAGCGGCTGCGCAAATTAGTGTTGAAGCCCATAAACAGGCAATGCGCTCTGTTCGCCCGGGGATGTACGAATACCAGTTAGAAGCTGAGTTGAATTACGTGTTTATGAAATCCGGTGCGCGCCAGCCTGCGTATAACAATATTGTCGCCTCAGGCAGCAATGCTTGCGTTTTGCATTACATCAAAAATGACGAAGAAATCGAAGAGGGTGACCTGATCTTAATTGATGCAGGGGCAGAGTTGGGTTGCTACGCCGCGGACATTACTCGTACTTTTCCTGCAACAGGTAAGTTTAGTGAGCCGCAAGCTGCTTTATATCAAGTGGTATTAGATGCTTACCATGCGGGAATGAAAGAGCTTGAAGTAGGAACGCCGTATGAAGCTTGTCATAACGCAGCGGTTCGGACATTAACACAAGGCTTAGTGACTCACGGATTGTTAACTGGCGATGTGGATTTCCTGATCGAGAGCAAAGCATATCGAGACTTTTATATGCACAATACAGGACATTGGCTAGGCTTGGATGTTCATGATTGTGGCGCTTATAAAATCGCTGGTGAATCTCGCTTGTTAGAAAAAGGCATGGTGTTAACCATTGAACCTGGCCTTTATGTTTCGGCAGACAACGAATCAGTAGATGCAAAGTGGCGTGGCATCGGTATTCGTATTGAAGACGATGTGCTTATTCGTGCTGATGGGCCTTATGTTTTAACTCACGGGTTGCCAAAAGAAATCGCTGATATTGAAGCTTTCATGGCTGAAAAACGATAATTACTATAAAGACGAGACGGAGTACATATGATGGCTAAATCGTATGATTTGATAATAGTGGGTGCCGGCATGGTAGGTGCTTTGTCAGCGATATTATTAGCCAAATCTTCTTTACGTATTGCGCTTGTCGATAAACATGATGGCGAATATCGTCTATCGACTCCGCCCGCTTATGATGCACGTGTGAGTGCTATTTCTAGCCAATCAAAAGCCTTACTTGAAACCGCAAATGTTTGGCAGGGAATTGCCCGTGATCGTATTGCTTCTTATGACAATATGGTGGTTTGGGATGGTCTTGGTGAAGGGCATGTTGACTTTAATGCCGGAGAAGTTGTGCTGCCCGAGCTTGGGCATCTCGTTGAAAATGCGGTATTGAATCAGCAACTAATGAAACAAGCTAGAAGCTCAAAAAATATCGACTTGTATTTAGGCGATACACTAGATTCTCATGAGCTGAGTGAGTCTGGTGTGAGAGTTGAGTTAGCTTCTGGTCATACTCTTGATGCTCAGGTGATCATTGCAGCAGACGGTGCGATGTCCAAACTTCGTAGCGAAAATGCTTTTGATACTGTTGAGTGGGATTATGGTCACCATGCTATTGTGACCACTATTGAAATTGCCCAGCCCCATGGAAATACCGCTTGGCAGAGCTTTGGCGAAGAAGGTATTTTAGCGTTTCTTCCGCTTCCTTCTGTTGAGCAAAAACATTTTGTTTCCATTGTTTGGTCTGTGCCACCGAAAGAAGCTGAATCTCTAATGGCTCTCGACGAAGAAGCATTTTGCCGCCGTTTACATTACGCGATGAACAAGCGTTTTGATGTCTTGGGTATCATGCAAACACGTCAGGTTATTCCATTGCGACAGCGTCATGCCAAACAATATGTAAAAGCAGGGCTAGCGTTAATAGGTGATGCAGCGCATACGATTCATCCTCTTGCAGGGCAAGGGGCAAACTTGGGATTTGGTGATGTTAAGGCGTTAGTGGACGTTCTAGAAAAGGCTCATCGACGTGGTGAATATCTTGGTGCGAGTAAGGTGCTGCGTCGTTATCAGCGTGCTCGTATGCTGGATAATATTGCCATGGCTGCAGGCATGGAATCGTTTAAACGTTTATTTTCTACTCAACAGCCACTCATTGTTCAGTTGAGAAATATAGGCATGAAGGGGTTTAATCAAAACATTTCTTTGAAAAAGAAATTGGTTGCTAGGGCGGCCGGTTTGTCTTCGTTCTCATAACGTATTTGTCATTTTTTGTTTCCTGCCTAGATGGAAGTTCTGGTTTGCTTGCAAAACACTACTTATTTCTGGTTGCAAAAAGTAGGCGCTGTTTTATTCTGCTTAAACAGTAATATAACCAACCAGAGTAAGGTGGAATGGTATGCAGGCACAAGATCTTTTAAGGCAAACCGATAAACTCCCTAATGTCCCAGATGTCGTTCGTGAACTCATTCAGTTGCTAAGTGATCCAGATGTTAATTACTCTGAACTCACGGAAAAAGTCTCTCATGACCAAACAATTTCACTGAAAGTACTGCGTGTGGTTAACTCGGCTTACTTTGGTTTATCGAGGAAAATCTCATCAATCGATGAGGCGACTGTCTTGCTGGGTACCGATAAGTTGAAGACCTTGGTTATTGCTTCCGGTTTTGCAAGCTCTGTTTCCAAGGTAGAAGGCTTAAAATTACCAGAGTTCTGGGCTGATTCTTTTCGAGTTGCCGAGTTGGCGCAATGGTTAGCTAAACGTACTCCGCTTGTTCAAGCCGATGAAGCCTTTACTGTTGGTATTGTCCATAATATAGGTCGTTTGTTATTGCACCTTACAGAACCTACAATTGCCCAAGAAATTCAAGAGTTAGTCGCTAACCGTAAAGCTGGTCGAGTAAAAGCAGAGCAAGACTTACTTGGCTTCACCTCTCAAGATGCTGGAAAAGCCTTAATGGATTTGTGGAAATTTCCAGCAGGCCTTGGTCTGGCGGTACAGTTACACAAACGCCCGTTTGCAAATGAAGAGCCTAATCCATTGGCATGCGTATTGAATCTAGCATGTTACTTGAATGCTTGTATCCGTGCCGAGCGAGAATATGACCTAGTACGTGAAGGTTTTCCTATGGCAGTAGCGAAAGCAGCGGGTTTAAATGAAGGTGTTGTGTATGAATTAGACGATGCGTTGATGATTGGCGATGGGCTAAATCAACTCATTTAATATTCCCTTTATCGCCTATTTATGAAGTGAACTTCTTGGCATAAGTTAATCTCTAATGGCGTCTTACTATTCTATAGTTGCTTGCTCTTGTTAAAGTGATCAAGCAAATGATAATCGCTAGTGTTTAGCGTTCTGTTATGCTAATTTCTTGTCTCATTTTTATGATGTTCCTTATGGGCTTTAGAGCGTGTTTTTTGCTTTTTTATCCAGTAAGTGGCTGAGAATAGTTAGAAGGAGAGTGGTCGAATGATGTTACCTAGCTTGCTTGATAAAAAAGGTCGAAAATCTATATTGAGCTCTGTTGGTTTTGTCACATTGGTTGCGTCGCTTCTTCTCCCTTTAGGGGCTCAGGCAAAAGGAGAGATTAATATTTATTCAGCTCGAAAAGAGTCTCTTATCAAGCCTGTATTAAACACTTTTTCTGAAGAGAATGATGTTGTTGTAAACCTGATAACGGGTTCTGCTGATGCACTGTTAAGTCGCTTAAAAGCGGAAGGCGATGCCAGTCCTGCGGATATGTTTATTACCGTTGATGCTGGTCGTTTATACAGAGCGAAAGCGGCCGGAGTATTGCAGCCTATTCAGAACGACGTGCTAAGTACAAACATACCAAGCCACTTACGAGATAGTGATGGCTATTGGTTTGGTTTATCCCAACGTGCACGTGTTATTTTTTATAATCCTAAGACAGTTGCTCCAAGTGAGCTGTCTACCTACGAAGACCTGGCGAGCTCGAAGTGGAAAGGGCGTATTTGTGTGCGTTCCTCTGCCAATATTTATAACCAATCTCTGGTTGCTTCCATGTTGGAAGCCGATGGTCATGAGAAAACGCAAGCATGGATCAAAGGGCTTGTTTCTAACCTAGCTCGTCCGCCTTTTGGTGGTGACGTGGATCTATTAAAAGCCGTTTCTGCGGGTGTATGTGATCTAACGTTGGCGAATACTTATTACTATGGTCGTCTTGGTCAAAGTGATAGCGCAGATGAAAGAGCGGTTTATAACGACGTAAAATTGTTTTGGCCTAACCAAGCGCAAGGCGAACGCGGTGCTCATGTAAACGTGAGTGGTGCAGGTATCACTGCAGCGGCAACGAACATTGAGAATGCAACATTGTTGCTGGAGTTCCTGACGAATCGAGCTTCGCAAGAATGGTACGCTCATGTGAACAATGAATATCCCGTAGTAAAAGGCGTTGGTGCTCCTGAAATGTTGGCACCATTTGGCACCTTCCGTGCAGACACGATTTCATTAAGCCAATTAGGTGAAAATAACCGTGAAGCTGTTGAAATTATGGATACAGCTGGTTGGAAGTGATTTTTTCTGGCGTAGGCTCTAAATAAAGAGCGTTTTATTAAGGTTTTTTGACATTTAATGGCTGATTTAGCTCCCCTGAGTGTAGCAAGTAAATTTAAATGGAATTGGTTGAAAATAGTGGCAATGATGATTGCCGCTATTTTGGCGTTACCCATTTTAGTCGTTTTAGTGAATGTATTAATCGGTGATGGTGAAGTGTGGCAACATCTTTATCAGACGGTATTAGCTGAATACATTTCAAACTCAATATTGTTAATGCTAGGCGTTGGGATCGGTGTGCTGTTGATCGGTGTGCCCTTTGCTTGGTTGACGAGTATGTGTAACTTTCCTGGTCGTACTTTCTTCTCCTGGGCATTGTTGTTGCCAATGGCAATGCCTGCTTACATTATTGCTTATACCTACACGGGTGTGCTGGATTTTGCTGGACCTGTGCAAACGTTTATCCGTGAGTTTACGGGTTGGCGCTATGGTGAATATTGGTTCTTTGAAATACGCTCTTTAGGGGGCGCCATGGTGATGTTGACCTTGGTACTTTATCCTTATGTTTATTTAATGAGCCGAGCGGCTTTTTTAGAGCAGTCTGAGAACACTTTAGAGGTCAGTCGAACACTTGGTTATTCTGGTCGTGCAGTCTTTTTTAAATTGGCTCTTCCCTTAGCTCGCCCAGCGATTGTCACGGGTCTGACCTTGGCGCTAATGGAAACATTGGCGGATTACGGGACGGTACAATATTTCAGTGTAAACACCTTTACGACGGGGATTTTGCGTACCTTTTATGGATTTGGTGATATTGCGGCGGCTTCCCAATTAGCAGGCGTTTTGTTGCTGTTTGTTGCTGTGTTGATCTTGCTTGAGCGACGCTCTAGGCACCGTATACGTTATCATGCATCTGGCTTAAAAAAGGCCAGTAACCGTCGTATGGTTTTGAAGGGGGGGCGTGGCTTGCTTGCTACTCTCTTTTGCTCATTGCCTATTTTGGTTGGTTTTTTTATCCCTGTCATCGTGTTGGCATATTGGGCAATGTTTAAAGCTGAGATGCCTGGCTCAAACTTTATCCAGCTAGCATGGAATTCTTTTTACTTAGCCGCTATTGCTTCTCTTATTGTCGTGAGTTTAGCCCTAGTTTTGAGCTATGCCATTCGCTTAAATAACGGTAAGACGGTTAAAGCGTCAGTGGGCGTAGCTGGACTTGGTTATGCTCTGCCTGGAACGATTATCGCGATTGGTACTATTGTGCCTTTGGCGTGGCTAGACCATAGGATTATTGATTTAGTAAAGCATTACAATGGCGAAAGAGTGGGGCTGCTTTTTTCAGGTACATTGGTAGCTCTGTTGTTTGCTTATTCAGTTCGTTTTATGGCGGTTTCTTTGGGAGCTGTACAGAATGGTCTTGGCAAGATTAAACCCAGTATGGACATGGCTGGGCGCTCTTTGGGGATGTCTCCTTTTAAGGTGTTAGTTCGGGTTCATGTGCCCTTGTTAAAAGGATCTGTGTTGACGGCCATGCTGATCGTTTTTGTCGATGTACTTAAAGAGTTACCGGCTACTTTAGTGCTTCGGCCGTTCAATTTTAATACGTTGGCAGTAAGAGCATTTGAACTGGCTTCTGATGAGCGGCTCGTTGATGCTGCACCTGCTTCGTTAATGATTGTGCTGGTGGGGCTGGTACCAGTGATTTTATTAAGCCGTTCTATTTCATCGCGTACTGGGTATTAAAAATAAGGTTTCATATGACATCATCACCGCTTTATACATCGTTGAAAGAATTAACACTCAGTGGTGTTTCTGTCGGATATGACAAAGAGGCTGTCGTCAAAGACGTATCGTTTCAGCTATCAGAAGGGCAAATAGGCTGTTTACTCGGCCCTAGTGGTTGCGGTAAATCGACACTATTACGAGCTATTGCCGGTTTTGAATCTTTGATGACAGGGGAAATACGAATTGATGGTGAGATAATTTCAAATCCATCACACAGTGTGAATCCAGAGCATCGCTATATTGGTATGGTTTTCCAAGATATTGCCTTGTTTCCACATCTTACGATTGCTCAAAATATTGCCTTTGGTTTGTCTGCTTGGCAGAAAAATTTAATAGAAGAGCGGGTTGCTTATCTACTGGATTTAGTTGGATTGGCAGGCTTTCAATCACGATATCCACATTCTTTGTCTGGTGGGCAGCAGCAGCGTGTTGCCTTGGCTCGAGCGATTGCACCAAAGCCGAAGTTATTACTTATGGATGAACCCTTTTCGGGGTTAGATGCCAAATTGAGGGAAGAGTTGGTGCCTGATATTCGCCGTATTCTCCAGCATGAGAAAATGAGTGCTTTATTGGTGACTCACGATCAGATGGAAGCATTTGCGATGGCGGATCAAGTATCGGTTATGGATTCTGGAGAAGTGCATCAAACGGGTTCACCGTATCAAATCTACCATCGCCCTGAAACACGTTTTGTCGCGAGCTTCATAGGCCATGGTGATTTTCTAACGGCGACTGTGTGTGGTTCGAATTGCGTGCATTCCGATTTGGGGAATATACGTGGAGAGCTTGATCATGGCTTTGCTGATAATGAGCAGGTGGATTTATTAGTTCGGCCTGATGATATTTTGCATGATGATGATAGTGAGTTTGTTGGTGTGATTGTGAGTAAGTGGTTTCGTGGCTCGCACTTTCTATACCGAGTTAAATTATCTTCCGGCAAAGTCGTTTATTGCTTTGCTTCTTCTCATCACAATCACTCGGTGGGTCAAGAAATAGGCTTGAGTGTACACCTAGATCATTTGGTCATGTTTTCACGCTAGGCGAACGGACCTTAATTTAACCCCAGTCCTTGTTCGTGGCAGGTTTCGATCAGTCCTTCAAAATCGTATTCGGTCAGCTCTAAATGATCGAGTACGTAATGGCCGATTTTTTCCCATTCATAATCCTTATCTACATTGCCTATGTGTTTGTGGGCAGCGGCAATGTGCTCAGCCATTTTCAAAATAGATGCAAAGGTTAAATTGATAGAGTCGCCAGCAACTCGATGAGAGAATAAAAAGTCAATTCTGTGATGTTTGGCGATAACTGCACAGCAGCTTTTGGGTAATCCCCAAGATTTTGCAAGGTAATAGCCAACGACTGAATGATTGGTTTTAAAGGCTAGATTTTCAAAGTTCGTTAATTGGAAATTTGGGTCTTGATAGCCTTTTATCAATATTTCTTTGTAGCCTTTAAAACGCTTTAGCATCAGAGGAATGCCTGCATTGTGAAAAAGACCAAGCGCGTAACATTCATCTTGGTATTTGACGTTTAACTGGCTGGCTAAGCTCGAACAGATCGCGGCTACATCTGTTGCTGTATCCCAAAAGCTGTGCAGAGATTGTATGGTGTCATCGGACAATTCACTTTTTACTGCTAAGCCATTTACGATATTGGTTACGCTGTTTGTTCCCAGAAGCATGACGGCTTGTTGGACCGAGGCGATTTTTCTAGGTAGGCTAAATGCTGCTGAGTTAACCAGTTTTAATACCGCAGCAGATAGACTGACATCTTGTGAAATAATGTCAGATATGCGTGCCATGTCTGGATCAGGCATGGCTTGTTCCATGTGTAAGTCCACCATGATTTGTGGCTGCGGTGGAATACTAATGCCTTGTAATATACGTCTTAGCTGATTTTCATTTAATGTTTGTGACATGACTTAGGTGCACTTTTTTGTAGCAAGTATGGGGACAATTACGTAATTCGTGGCAATTGAAACTAGAGTAACTATAATAACGTTTTTTTAATTATACTGGGTGAAAATTTTGAGTGTTATTCGACTAAAGGGTCAAGCTGATCGCCGTTTACGAGCTGGGCATCAATGGATTTACAGCAATGAAGTAAATACTTCAGATACGCCATTAAAGCAATTTACTCCTGGTGATCAAGTCGTTGTCGAAACCGCACAAGGTAAACCTCTTGGTATTGCAACGATTAACCCAAATACATTAATTTGTGGTCGCTTAATTAGTCGTAGTACGGACACTTTTCTGAATAAGTCGACATTAGTTCACCGCCTTAAAATTGCGCTATCTCTGCGAGAAATGACCTATGCTGCGCCGTATTACCGTCTAGTGTTCGGCGATTCTGATGGTTTATCTGGCCTAGTGGTTGACCGCTTTGGCGATATTTTAGTTGTACAAATTTCCACAGCGGGAATGGAACGAGTAAAAGGTGAAGTCGTTGAAGCCTTACAAGATGTGGTAAAACCATCGGCTATTTTGATGAAGAATGATGGCAAGATGCGTCAAATAGAAGGCTTGGAAACTTATGTGGAAGAAGCTTTCGGCTCAGTGCCAGAATTGGTTTTCCTACAAGAAAATGATGTGTTGTTCCAAGCCCCTGTGTGGGACGGACAAAAAACAGGTTGGTTTTATGACCATCGTGAAAACCGCAAAACTATGCAAGGTTTTTGCGATGGCAAACGTGTACTAGACGTTTTCTCTTACATTGGTGGTTGGGGAGTTCAAGCCGCTTCTGCAGGTGCGACGGACGTGACTTTTATCGACGCCTCTGAAAGTGCTTTAAGCCATGTGGATGAAAACCTTAGATTGAATCAATATGAAGGCGGCTCAACCTTGATGCATGGCGATGCATTTGAAGCGATGCAGTCATTGATTGAAGATAAAGAGCGTTTCGATGTCGTGGTTATGGATCCACCGGCTTTTATTGCTCGTCGTAAAGACATTAAAGCAGGCGAGGGTGCTTATCATCGCGCTAACCAGCTAGCGATGCGTTTGGTTGCAAAGGGCGGTATCTTAGTTTCTGGTTCTTGTTCAATGCATTTAGAGACAGCTCGATTACACGATATTATCCGTAGTAACAGCCGTCAATTAGAGCGTTTCTCACAATTGATTTATCGTGGTACTCAAGCGCCTGACCATCCTGTGCATCCTGCGATTGAAGAAACAGAATACCTTAAAGCAATGTTTTATCGTATTCATAACAATATGGGCTTATAAGCTCCGTTTGCTTATTAGACTGTAATAGCAAAAAAGCGCTGTCGGATTGGATCTGGCAGCACTTTTTCGTTTGGCATTCTTATTATTTTGTTAATTAATCTCTTAACGAAATATGCTGCCAGCCACGATCTTGCGCAATTTTTGTTAGAGTCTCATCAGCATCAACAGCAATAGGGTGGCTGACTAATTCTAGTAATGGCAAATCATTACGAGAATCACTGTAAAAATAGCTACCTTCCATCGTGTGACCAGTTTCAGCCAGCCAATCGTTTAGGCGAGTGACTTTGCCAGCTTGAAAGCTTGGCACGCCAACAATTTTTCCTGTGTAGTGATCATCAATAATCTCTGGCACTGGCGCAATGATATGATCCATGCCCAAGGCATCGCCAATTGGCCCAGTAACAAACTGATTGGTCGCAGTAATCATCAGTAAGAAATGGCCTTGCTCTTTGTGATGTTTTAGCAAAGCGTTGGCTTTTTCTTGCATCATCGGCTGAACTTTTTCCTGCATGAAGGTGTTGTGTAATTTAGTTAGCTCTTCTTTAGAAAACTTTGTTAGGGGGGCTAGGCTAAACGCAAGGTATTCATGAATATCTAGAGTGCCAGATTGATACTGAACAAAGAACTTATCATTAGCCTCTTTGTAGGCCTGAGTATCGACCAAGCCTTTTTCAACGAGAAATTGCCCCCATGTATAATCACTGTCACCATTTAGTAATGTGCCATCTAAGTCAAATATTGCGAGTGTCACAAGCTGCCCTCAATTCTTCAAAAGTGCGTGAATTATAGCCTCCAAGACAATAAATAACAGTAGTCTTAATTGTGCAGATGGGGGAATTATGGAACAATGAATCTAATTTATTCTTATATTAGAAGGTGATGGCTCGTGATTGATGCAGACGGATACAGACCGAATGTGGGCATCATATTGATGAACGAGCGTGGCCAGCTTCTTTGGGCGAGACGTGTTGGGCAAAATGCTTGGCAATTTCCTCAAGGAGGCATCAAATCCGACGAGACACCTGAAGACGCATTATTTCGAGAGCTCAAAGAAGAAGTAGGCTTAGATCCCCATCAGGTAGAAATAATAGGAAAGACTCGTGGATGGTTACGTTATCGTCTTCCTAAGCGCATGCTAAGACACAATAGTAAACCTTTATGCATCGGGCAAAAACAGAAATGGTTTTTACTTTCTATTCGTTGCACCGATTCATCAGTGTGCGTGGACGGAACAGAAACACCAGAATTTGATGGCTGGCGCTGGGTGAGTTATTGGTACCCGCTTGGTCAAGTGGTGGCATTCAAAAAAGATGTATATCGCCGGGCGCTGAAAGAACTTATTCCAAGTGCGCACCGCAGCTTAGATAAAAAATAACTCTATGTCTTAATGATGGAGGTTATATAGATTGATGGGAGAGCTATGTTAAGTTTATTAAGACGTATTACCCAAGAGGTGACTGCCGCACAGTCCTTGTCTGCTGCACTCGACATTATTGTTCGACGTGTTCGCAGAGCTATGCGTGCTGAAGTGTGTTCGATTTATTTAGTCGACTCAAACTCCAAAGAATATGTCTTAATGGCAACACGTGGTTTGAATGCCGATATGGCTGGTAATATTAGCTTGAAAGCGGATGAGGGCTTGGTAAGTCTAGTGGGTCGAAGAGCAGAGCCTGTTAACCTTGAAGATGCCCATATTCACCCATCATTCCATTATTTAAAAGGCACTGGAGAAGAGCGTTATCGTTCTTTTTTAGGGGTTCCTATCATACATCACCGCCAAGTATTAGGCGTGCTGGTGGTTCAGCATGAAGATAAGCGCCGTTTTGATGAAGGTGAAGAAGCTTT
The DNA here is from genome assembly GCF_003337275.1 of Marinomonas foliarum. Classification (GTDB taxonomy): domain Bacteria; phylum Pseudomonadota; class Gammaproteobacteria; order Pseudomonadales; family Marinomonadaceae; genus Marinomonas; species Marinomonas foliarum. Next base: position 19,958 of record NZ_QPJQ01000036.1, read on the forward strand.
TCTAATTACGCTATCCGCTCAACTCGCTGGAGTTATCGCTCATGCAGAAGCGACTGGCGCGATTACGAATCTTAGTCCTAATGCTATTCCGAGCGGATCTGACTTTCGCTATAAGGGCATCCCGGGTAGTTCTGGTGTAGCCATTGGCCGAGGTGTGGTGGTATTTCCCCCCGCTGATTTAGATGTTATCCCTGACCGTATAGTCACTGATCCAGAAGAGGATATTCAAGACTTCTATCAAGCACTTGATGCGGTTCGACAAGATATCCGACGTGCCAGCAATCGTATTAGTCAGCACCTTTCAGCAGACGAAAAAGCACTATTCGATGTGTATTTAAAGATCCTCGATGACAACTCAATCGCTGGTGAAGTGGTTCGAAAAATTCAAGAGGGTAACTGGGCGCAAGGTGCCCTACGACATGTTATCCAAGCGCACATTAACCAGTTTAATCGCATGGATGATCCATATTTACGAGAGCGAGCTTCGGATCTTCGTGACCTTGGGCGTCGGATATTATCGCATCTTCAAGAGAAAGCGCCGAATTTAGCAGAGCGCTTCAACGAACCATCTATCATTATTGGTGAAGAACTCACAGCGTCTATGTTGGGTGAAATCCCCATTGATAAGATTAAAGGTTTAGTTTCTGTGATGGGATCGGGTAACTCGCATGTTGCTATTTTGGCTCGTGCGATGGGTATTCCGACTGTCATGGGGGCGCTGGATTTACCTTATGCCCAGCTTGATAAAGTAGATCTGATCGTAGATGGATATTTGGGTAAAGTTTATACCTACCCATCCGAAGCTCTGATTGATAATTACCAGCAAATTGTTGATGAAGAGCGTCAGCTCGAAGAAGAATATGAAACCCTAAAAGACTTACCTTGTGAAACCCTAGATGGCCGACGTTTATCTTTGTTTGTGAATACTGGTTTGTCTGCTGATATTGCCCGTTCTCTAGACCGAGGGGCGGAAGGGATCGGCCTTTACCGTACTGAAGTGCCTTTCATGGTGCGAGATCGTTTTCCAACTGAGGCTGAACAGGTAGTTATTTATCGTCAGCAATTAGAAGGATTTGCGCCTGCTCCGGTTACGGTTCGTACTTTAGATATTGGTGGCGATAAAGCACTACCTTATTTTCCAATTAATGAAGCCAACCCTTTCTTGGGTTGGCGTGGTATTCGGGTAACCTTGGATCACCTGGAAATATTCATGGCGCAAATTCGTGCCATGATTAAAGCCAGTGCAGGTCTACATAATCTAAAAATCATGCTGCCAATGATCTCAAATGTGGCAGAGGTTGAAGAGGCACTTGCTCTTATCCGTCGTGCGTATGCTGAAGTAAAAGAAGAAGGATACGACGTTAAAATGCCTCAGGTTGGCGTGATGATAGAAATTCCTGCCGCCGTTTATCAGGTTAATGAATTAGCTGAATTGGTTGATTTTTTGTCGGTGGGAAGCAATGATTTAACCCAGTACTTATTGGCAGTAGACCGAAATAACCCTCGTGTGGCCGATCTATATAATTCATTTCATCCATCTGTGTTACGTGCTTTGTATAGCATTGTTGATCAAGTGAGAGACGAAGGCGTAGGTTTAAGTGTGTGTGGTGAAATGGCAGGTGATCCTATGGGGGCTATTTTGTTAATGGCCATGGGATACGATGTATTATCTATGAGTTCAACTAGCCTTCCTAAAGTGAAAGCAGTGATCCGTAATATTTCTATGGGGCAGGCCCAGGCAATGCTTGAAGAGGTGATGAAACTATCTCATGCCGAAGCAGTCACACAAACCATGACTCGACTCATGCGCGAAGCCAATATTGAGCGTTTGATTCGACCTTCCAAAACCAACAATGTAGATTAACTCCTACCAGAGGTTCGCTTCACTATTATGATTTCATACCCAGATATTGACCCTGTTGCTGTATCCATAGGGCCAATTTCCGTACATTGGTACGGCATTATGTATCTAGTTGGCTTTGCCGGAGCCTATTTTTTCGGCATGTATCGTGCAAAACGTTCTAACGGTCTTTGGACGTCTGAAATGGTTAGTGACGCAATATTTTATGGTGCACTTGGCGTTATTTTAGGAGGGCGGATTGGTTATATTTTGTTTTATCAGTTTCCTGCTTTTGTTGATAATCCAGTTATTCTGGTGCGCATTTGGGAAGGAGGTATGTCCTTCCATGGTGGATTATTAGGGGTTATTGCTGCTATGTACTTCTTTGCGCGCCGCTACAACAAGCACCTTGTTGATGTAACCGATTTTCTAGCACCGTTCGTTCCTATCGGTTTAGGTGCTGGACGATTAGGTAACTTTATTGGCGGTGAACTATGGGGTAAGCCAACAGATGTCTCTTGGGCAATGATTTTCCCTAATGATCCGTTGCAACTTGCTCGACATCCCTCGCAGTTGTATCAATTTGCACTGGAAGGTGTCGCGCTCTTTACTATTCTCTGGTTTTTCTCGCAAAGAACCAAGCCGCGTTACTGTGTCTCTGGTATGTTCCTACTCTTCTACGGCATTTTCCGAATTTTAGTCGAATTTGTCCGTGAGCCAGACATCCAAATTGGCTACCTTGCTTTTGGCTGGGTGACGCAAGGACAGCTCCTTTCTTTGCCAATGGTTATCATTGGTGCGGGCCTAATCATTGCTGGCTTCAAGCTAAATACATTTCCAAAAACGAATGTTTCAAAATAGCTAAAAGACTTAGTGTTAGATTAAAACCAGCCATAGGGCTGGTTTTTTTGTTTGCTGCTTAAACAGAGAAAGGGTAAGCGATAGGTTCGTGGAATTGGTAGCCTTCGATTTCGAAGTCGTCCATAGTGACCCAAGTTTCTATGTCTTTTAAAGATTTGATTTCTGGGTTAATTTTTAGAGTTGGCAGAGGGTAAGGCTCACGTTTCAGTTGTACGTCACGCATTAATTCTAGCTGATCTTCATAGATGTGAGCGTTCACTATCTTATGAAAAGCTTTACCTGGTTTTTTGCCAGTGATTTGCGCAACGATGGCAAGTAATACATATACTTGAACCATGTTGAAGTTTAAGCCAAGCGGCACATCACAGCTACGCTGAGTGCTGTTCAGATAAAGTGTATCACCAAGCAATGAAAAGTGATGGCTGTACATGCAAGGGCGAAGGCACGCCATGTGAAACGCGCCTGGGTGATAAAATGTGAGGATTTCCCCACGGTTATCCACGCCACGGCTTAGATCATCAACAATTTGCTTTAATAGGTCGATATGACCACCGTCTGGTTTTGGGAAGTTACGACCAATGGCGCCGTAGCAAAGCCCCATGTCATCTTCGCCTTTGCGGTAAGGGTTATTTAGCCAAACGTCGTTTTCGTTGGCATTGGCATCCCATGTTTTGGTGCCCAGCGCCCGAAAGTCCGCTGCGTTGTCGTAGCCTCTTAAATAACCGATGATTTCGGCAATAGCAGACTTCCAGTAACTTTTGCGTGTGGTAACCAGAGGGAATTCGCCTTTGCTGACATCATAGGTTAGGTCGGCATTTATAACGGTTAGACAACGTTTGCCTGTTCGCTCGTTCTTGACCCATTCACCTTCGTTGACAATGCGGTTGCAAAGATCCAAATACTGTTTCATAAAAAATGCCTTGTCTGTTTTTCCTGATGACGTTTGCTAGTTCAGGTTAAGAAATGCAATCTGGTTCGTCATGGGTATAATAAATGCCATTGATTATATCAGAAGCCTTTGCTCTTGGATTGTCAGAGCAAAGAAGAGCCAAGATTTTTACGCAGGTTGTTTTATGTTGTCACTTATTGTTGCTATGTCTACGAACCGAACCATCGGTATTAATAACTCTTTGCCTTGGCATTTGCCGAATGATCTTAAATATTTCAAACAAGCGACCATGGGAAAGCCCATTGTCATGGGACGTAAAACTTTTGAATCGATTGGCAAGCCATTGCCAGGTCGTCGCAATATTGTCATTAGTCGTGATCCGGCTTATCAAGCAGAAGGAATCGACGTGGTGACGACATTGGAAGACGCCATTTCCCTTGGCGAAGATATTTGCTTGGTCAATGGCCAAGAAGAAGTCATGGTAATAGGTGGTGCGCAAATTTATCAACTTGCGCTTGAGCGCGCAGATCGTTTGTATGTTACTCACGTTGATGCAGAAGTAAAAGGCGATGCCTTTTTCCCTGAAGTAGATTGGCCATCGTTTACTCTGATAGGTGAAGAAGCGTTTGCTGCTGAAGGACCGAATCCATACGACTACCGCTTTTCTGTTTACCAAAGAACCAGCGCAGAGTAATTCGTTATGTGGCAGCAAGTTGAAGTTCAATTGCCTGCGATGCACCGAGGTTTTCATTTGATCACCGGTCAGGTGGAAGCCGCGTTGTCAAAAATGTCGCCGGTCTCGATAGGGTTGTTGCATATAAATTTCAAACGAAAATGCTGATCCTTCGGTTCGCCGAGATATGGAAAAACATTTTTCTCATATGGTGCCAGAAGATCAGCCCTATTATGAGCATATTTATGAAGGCAGCGACGACATATCTAGGGACTGTATATAAGCAGGTTGGGGTCGTCTTTGACGATTCCGATTCGGGATAGGCAGTTATGCTTAGGGATTTGGCAAGGCATTTATTTAGGTGAGCATCGAGATCATGGCGGTGCGAGGCGGATTGTATTAACGCTACAAGGTGAATAATACGACGTAATCATATTTGGAGAAAATAAAAACGCCGCATTGAAAAATGCGGCGTTTTTATTTTAGATAGCTCTATCTAGTTAACGACAATTTGTTTACAAGAGGCTTGTCCATTTTCAACCGCTTGATTTGCGCTGAGAGCTAACTCTTCTATCGTTTCACCATCTTCTGGAAAGGCGGCTATACCAACGCAGAAGTCCAGTGGATCTGAGTTGCCTCCCAATAATACAGACAGCTCATCTTCTGTTGGGGTGATGATATGTTTTAATAGCGTCTTGGCATCTTTTACACTGGTGTTAGGTAGCAACAATAGCAGTTTATCAGGCTCTACCCGTGCCAATACATCGGCCTCGCGTATCTTTTTATAGATATAGCGAGCGGAAGTTTGAATGGCTATATTACGTGCTTCCATTGGGAGCTTGCTTAGGCGTTCATTAGCATCAAGGTTGATTTTCGCCATGGTTAACGGCGTATATTGACGCTTTGCCAGCCCCAATTGTTTTTTGAAGTGTGTCAGCGCTGCGCCGCGGGTTAATAAGCCTGTTAGTTCATCGAAGGTTGCTTGGTTGCGCAGATGTTCTTCTAATGCTTTCTGGGGGCTGATATCGACCATGAATCCAATGATTTTCTTGATGCTGCCATCTGGACCTTTGGTGTAGCTTCTACCACGTTCTTTTACCCATAGGTAACGTTGATCACTAGTCAGAATACGATATTCTACCTCGTAATAATCTTGGTTTAGAGCCACATGCTCATTGACGACGGTCGCTAATCGTTTCACATCATCTGGGTGAACAAGGGCGTGCCATTCAGTTGTAGAACGTGGTGTTTGATCCAGAGGATAGCCCAATAAGGTAGCAATGGATTTTGAACAAGAGACCAAATCTGACCCTGTTTCCCAGATCCACAACCCAGCAGAGGATTCGGTTAAGGCGAATTTTAGCAGTGTGTTTTCGGCCGCAGAAAGATCCATGTGGTCGGTGTTGTAAACACAAGCAAGCACTGTTTCTCCAAGGTGGCGCATTTCAAGTTGCATATTGACGAGCTTGTCACCAACACGAATAACGCTCTCGCAACGTTCAATATTGCCTGTTTTAATTTTATTTTGGAGTGTTTGCCAATCTTCTGCACAGACAGCATCTTCACAAAGGGATTCCCATGTGTCGGATGGTGTTGCATTGAAGTTTTCAAATAAAATTTCAAAGTTGCGATTGCTCGATAATAGTTTGCCGGAACTACTTTCTATTATAAAAGCAGGCGTTGGCATATATTTAAACGCGAGTTCGAAAGGGGTGTTCATGACGCGCTCCTATAAAGCTTGGTTATTCTGGGGTGATCCAAGTGACTTGGAAGTCAGCCTCATTATCTTCGGCGAGCAATTCACTCAAAACCGGTAAAAATTCCTTAGCTTCTTTTTCTAATGTCCAAGGTGGATTCACTATGATCATGCCGCTGCCGGCCATACCACGCTCTTGCTCTGTATTACGAATACAAAGTTCAAGTAACAGCACATTTCGAATATTAGTGGCTTTGACTGATTTTATTAGCTCGTTTGCCTGTTGGCGGTTTAGTACAGGATACCAGATTGCATAAGTGCCTTGAGGAAAGCGTTTGTAACCGTCTTCCAATGCTTGAACCACGTATTGGTAGTCTTTCTTTACCTCATAAGGTGGATCCATTAGAACGAATCCACGCTTTTGCGGTGGTGGTAACATGGCTTTAACTGCAGCGAAGCCATTGTCTTTAACCACATTGGCTTTACGCTTATTTGGAAAAAGCGCCGCTAAAAGAGGGTAATCATTTGGGTGTAGCTCACATAAGTGTAGTTTGTCTTTTTGGCGAACGTAGTAATCGACAATTTTCGGGCTGCCAGGGTAGTACTCCAACTTATCCGTTGGGTTCATATCACGGACGATGTCTAATAAATCTTCCAATGGCTCTGGAAGGTTATCTTCAGTTAACAATCGTGCGATACCTGAGTGAAATTCTTTGTTCTTTTGCGCTTGTTCAGAGTTTAGGGAATATTGACCAATGCCAGCGTGTGTATCCAAATAGAAAAAGGGCGCGTCTTTTTTTATGAAATGGCGACATATTTGACTGACCGTCAAATGTTTTAAAATATCAGCGTGGTTGCCTGCATGATAAATATGGCGATAGCTGAGCATGGTCTTTCCTGTAATGAGTTGTGTTATCGATAATGAAAAAGGCCGCAACGCCTATATTTGGCAAAGCGGCCTTTTGCTTATTACTTTTCAGATATTAGTCGATTTGACTAATATCGCGTACTGCTCCTTTGTCTGCGCTGGTTGCAAAGTGTGCATACACTTTGAGTGCAGGAGACACTTTACGAGGACGTTCTTCAACAGGTTTCCATGCTGCAGCGCCTTTTGCTTCCATCGCTGCACGACGGTGGGCCAATTCTTCGTCAGATAGCAATACGTTGATCGAACGGTTTGGAATGTCGATCAAAATACGGTCGCCATTTTCAACAAGACCAATTGCGCCGCCGGCAGCCGCTTCAGGAGAAACGTGGCCGATAGACAGGCCAGATGTACCACCAGAGAAACGACCATCTGTTAGTAGAGCACAGTCTTTACCAAGGCCTTTTGATTTGATGTAAGACGTTGGGTAAAGCATTTCTTGCATACCCGGGCCGCCTTTAGGACCTTCGTAGCGAACGATGACAATGTCACCGGCTTCTACTTTATCATCAAGAATGTTCTTAACTGCTTCGTCTTGAGATTCCGTTACGTGAGCACGTCCTTCAAACACAAGAATCGATTCGTCTACACCGGCACTTTTTACAACACAACCATCAGCCGCGATGTTGCCATAAAGTACGGCTAGGCCGCCTTCGAGGGAAAAAGCGTTTTCGATAGAACGGATGCAACCTTCTGCACGGTCACCATCTAGAGAAGGCCAGCGGGTAGATTGGCTGAAGGCGGTTTGCGTTGGGATGCCAGCAGGTCCTGCTTTGTAAAACTCGACAATCTCAGGAGTCGGTGAGCGCATAATATCCCATGTCTCTAATGCTTCGAGCATGGTTTTCGAGTGCACTGTGTGACATTGGTTGTGTAAAATGCCTGCGCGATCAAGCTCACCTAGCAAAGCAAAGATACCACCTGCACGGTGTACATCTTCAACGTGGTACTTCGGTGAGTTCGGCGCTACTTTACAAAGCTGAGGCACTTTACGAGACAAGCGGTCGATGTCTTCCATAGTGAACTCAACACCGGCTTCACGGGCAATCGCTAGTAAATGCAAGATTGTGTTGGTTGATCCGCCCATAGCGATGTCTAACGTCATGGCATTTTCAAAGGCTTCGAAGCTTGCAATTGAGCGTGGTGCCCAGTTTGCTTCATCGTTTTCGTAGAAACGTTTAGTGATGTCTACGATGCGACGGCCCGCATCTAGAAACAAACGGCGACGATCTGAGTGAGTTGCTAGTGTCGTGCCATTGCCCGGTAAACTTAGACCAAGTGCTTCGGTTAGGCAGTTCATGGAGTTGGCTGTAAACATACCAGAACAAGAACCACATGTAGGGCATGCAGAGCGCTCGTATTCAGCGACTTTTTCATCTGTTGCTGTTGGGTCAGCTGCGATAACCATAGCATCGACTAGATCAAGTTTGTTCTCAGACAGTTTGGTTTTGCCTGCTTCCATTGGGCCGCCAGACACAAAAATCACAGGAATGTTAATACGCATAGCGGCCATTAGCATTCCAGGTGTGATTTTGTCACAGTTTGAAATACAGACCATAGCATCGGCACAATGGGCATTAACCATGTATTCAACAGAATCTGCAATCAGATCACGAGATGGAAGGCTGTAAAGCATGCCGTCATGGCCCATGGCGATGCCGTCATCGACAGCGATAGTATTAAACTCCTTCGCTACACCGCCAGCGGCTTCAATTTCACGAGCAACCAGTTGACCCATGTCTTTAAGGTGTACATGACCCGGTACAAATTGAGTGAAAGAGTTGACCACCGCAATGATTGGCTTTTGAAAATCATCGTCTGTCATTCCGGTTGCACGCCACAGCGCACGAGCTCCGGCCATGTTACGGCCCGATGTAGTTGTTTTGGAGCGATATACTGGCATTGTTTTCCCCACAGATTTTTTGCTTTATTTTATTTTATATAGTTGTCTACATTTAATGCGTCCATGTTACCAAGATTATTGCCTATGCCCAATGGCAATTTTTAGGCAATATTGAGACACTGTATGAATCACCCCCGATACTTTTATTGAAATGGAAACAATATGGTTGAAAATTCACTGTCAGCTCATTCAAATATTGCATTGGCAAGACAGCCAATTGTGGATAGCCGTCTTGCTGTAATGGGTTACGAGCTTTTTTACCGCAAGAATATGATGGCGGTACAAGCAGATATCATGGATGAGGTCGGGGCGACTGCACAGGTTATTTCTGCGGGCTTATTCGAGTTTGGTATGGAAAATCTCGTTGGCTCAAGTAAGGCCTTTATTAATTTCCCAAGAGCATATTTGTTAAGCCCTAGCGGAATGCCAATAGATAAAGAAAATATTGTTATTGAAGTATTAGAAGACTCGGGCTTTGATGCCATCTTGCTAGCTTCTTTACGACGCTGGGCGAACTCTGGTTGTACAATTGCGCTGGATGATTTTGTTTTTGATAGCAAATTAACACCTTTTGTCGAACTAGCTGATTACATCAAACTAGATATTTTGACGCTGGGACATGATGGCTTTCATCAGCAGGTTGAGTTGTTGAAAGGGTTTAATGCTCACATTATTGCCGAAAAAGTCGAAACGTGGGAAGACTATCAGTTTTGTCGTTTACTGGGTGTGGAATATTTCCAAGGCTATTTCTTTGAAAAGCCTGAGTTGATATCCAGCAAAGCATCAAAAGTAAACAGTATGACGCTACTTCAGTTAATGTCTTCGCTGTTGAATACGTCAACGCTCAGCATTGATGACCTAGACAGAATTGTCAGTCAAGATGCTGGGTTAGTTCATAAGTTATTGCGATACTTAAATTCCCCTTCCACAGGTCTGGTCGCTTCTGTTGATTCTGTACGATTGGCAATTATGTTGATTGGCGCCGAAAAACTGAAATCACTGACAAACCTTTTATTAATGTCAGAAATGGTTGGTGAACGTCATGTGCTGTTAGAGCAGATACTGATTCGAGCGAAACATGCAGAATTATTCGCCCATAGCCGAGGCTATAATAATCAAGATAAGTATTTTCTAGCTGGGATGTTGTCGATGATTGATGTGTGCACCGGTATGAAACTGGATGAAGTGCTTGGTGAACTGCCTTTGCCAAATGAGTTTATTAATGCCATCGTTCATCGTTCTGGAAGAGTCGGGAATGCCCTGGACTTGGTAGAAAGCTACAGTAACGGGCATACAGTTAAAGATGCTCAAGATTTTGAGGATCTAAAATCCACGTACTTCGATGCGGTCAAGTGGGCTGATGAGTTTCTTGTTGCCATCTGATGCTGTGCTATTCAGTGCGAAAGCTAGGGGGGAGGGGTTGTAGTCCTTTTCCTACATGTCTGTAAGTGTTCCCCGTTTGTCGTGTGGCTAAAGTTAATGTTTCGCTGTAGTTATTTTTTATCTAGTTGATATAAAAGAGAAAAACAAAATTTCAGTCGTATTTATAGAATTTGATTAACTTTTAAAAACTGGTAAATTGAATCTTATCCAGACTGAATTCATGGATGAAAAGCACATGGAGTGCCATTAATGGTGTTGAGGATTGAATTCGGATGTTCAAGAGCAATGGATTGTTCAAGGGAATAAACGTGGTTTGATGGATACGCCATGAAATAAGGACAGTTTGGAAGCTTCAGGACGACGCAAACAGTGATGTTTTACTTATCGGAAGAGTTGCTTACAGGATGTTAGCAAAAAGCAGGGCTGCCAATAGGCGCCCTTTTTTTTGCCTAAAATTTATCATTTGTCCATTAGTATTAATGTTAAGTATAAAAAAAGCGACTTAAAGTCGCTTTTTTTATACTTAGTACTGCGTTAAATTAACGTTCTAAATGCTCTAATTTATCTTCAACACCATCCCATTGTGCAGCATCAGGAAGTGCGTCTTTTTTCTCGGCAATATTTGGCCAGATCAAAGACAGATCACGGTTCAACTCTACGAAGACTTCTTGGTCTTCAGGCAATTCGTCTTCAGAGAAGATGGCATTGGCTGGACATTCAGGCTCACACAATGCACAGTCGATACACTCGTCAGGATTGATTGCCAAAAAGTTAGGGCCTTCGTAGAAGCAGTCCACAGGACAAACTTCAACACAGTCAGTGTATTTGCAGCGAATGCAGTTATCGGTAACGATGAAAGCCATTCGACTTCTCCTTACAAGCTATAAAAATGATTGCGCACTATTTTAGAGGTATAGGCCATTTCGCGGCAAGCAACAATCGTCATTAGGCTAAATTTATCTGCTATTAGCTTATATCTACATCACTAATATCAAAGCTGAGATTTTAGCTTGTACAGTGCACTAATAGCCTCTAACGGCGTCATATTGTCTAAATCTAGTTCTTCAAGCGCATTTTTCAAGACGTTTTGCTCTGCCTGAGCAAACATATCGGCTTGCTGAGGTTGGTAGCCATTGTTGCTCTCCTGTATAGCACGTTCTTTGTTTTTTACTTTGGTTGAAGTTGCTGAAATAGCTGAAGTCTCCAAAGAGTGACTATCAGGGGTTATTCCTGTTACGACTTCTAGTTCTTTAAGTTTTTGTTTGGCGTGCCCAATAACATCACGAGGAACACCTGCCAGTTGTGCAACTTGTAGACCGTATGATTGGCTCGCAGGACCTTCATGAACCTTGTGCAAGAAGACGATTTCATCTTCGTACTCGGTCGCTGTTAAGTGAACGTTGGCAGCATTTTCTAGCTGGTCTGCTAGCGTAGTGAGTTCAAAGTAATGCGTTGCAAACAATACGTGGCATTTTAGCTTGTTAGCTAAATAGTCCACAGCAGCCCAAGCCAAAGATAGGCCATCAAAAGTACTGGTGCCACGTCCAACTTCATCCATAAGAACCAAGCTGTTTTTACTGGCGTTGTTTAGGATGTTTGCTGTTTCTGTCATTTCTACCATGAAGGTTGAGCGACCGCCAGCAAGGTCATCTGATGAGCCCATACGCGTAAAGATTCGATCTACTACTGAAATGGAAGCAGATTCAGCAGGCACAAAACAACCTGTATGCGCTAACAAAGTGATGAGAGCGATTTGGCGCATATAAGTGGATTTACCACCCATGTTCGGACCGGTAATCATCAGTAGTGAGCGTTTGTCATTTAGGTCGAGATCATTTGGCACGAAGGGTTCTGAAATAACCGATTCGACAACCGGGTGGCGTCCGCCAATAATCTGAATGCCACCGCGATTGTGTAATTCCGGACAGCTGAAATTAAGTATGTTAGCGCGCTCGGCGAAATTGTTTAGTACATCTAACTGTGACAGAGCTTGGCTGGTGGTTTGTAGTTCGCCTAGAACTTCATTTAATTGATCGAGAAGAGCTTCATAAAGCTCTTTTTCACGGGCAAGTGATTTGGATTTTGCACTGAGGGCTTTGTCTTCAAAGGCTTTTAATTCTGGCGTAATAAAGCGTTCAGCATTTTTTAGTGTTTGGCGACGAATGTACTCCACTGGAGCTTGGTCGGAATGCAGGCGACTGATCTCAATGTAATAACCATGAACTCGATTAAAGCCGACTTTCAATGAGCTGATTCCAGTGCGAGCTTTTTCACTGCGCTCCATTTCGGCAAGAAAGTCGGTGGCATTAGTAGATAACGCCAATAGCTCATCTAATTCTTCATCATAGCCTTTAGCAAAAATGCCGCCATCACGAACCACGGATGGTGGGTTTTCAACGAGGGCACTTGCCAGTGTCTCTGTAATGACTGGCTGGGCGATAATACGTTGATTCAGTTCTGCAAGGCGTTGTGATTGGACACTTGCTAGCAGCTGGTTAATTTCTGGTGCGGCTTCAAGGGCAAACCGTAAGCGTAATAAATCCCTAGGACGAGCAGAGCGTAAAGCAACACGAGATAAAATACGTTCCAAGTCACCGACTTTTTTCAGTGGTGTTTCAAAAGTATCGTAAGTTTGATTGTTCTTTAACTCAGCGACAACCTGTTGACGAGCCTGAATTTCGTTCAAATCACGAATGGGCGTGTGCAACCAGCGTTTTAACAAACGGCTGCCCATTGGTGTTGAGCACTTGTCCAATACCTCCACAACCGTGTTGCTTGTGCCACCAGTTAGGTTGACATCAATTTCTAAGTTGCGTCGTGTTGCGCCATCTATCAGTACAGAATCGTCTTTGTGCTCAACCATGATGGATTGAATGTGCGGCAAAGCAGATCGTTGTGTGTCTTTGGCGTATTGCAGTAAGGCACCGGCAGAAGCTATAGCTGCGGTTAACGCTTCACAACCAAAGCCAGATAAATCTTTGGTGTTGAATTGCTGAATAAGTTGGCGATAGCTGGATTCATAATCAAAATGCCAAGGGCCAAGTTCTGCAATACCTTTTTCTAGTTTTAGTGTGTCCCGTGCAGGGAAATCTTCGGAGATCAAAATCTCTCTCGGAGATAAGCGTTGCAATTCGCTAGAAAGCGCTTCGTGACCGTCCACTTCAAACAGACAAAAACGGCCGCTGGCCATGTCTAAATATGAAAAACCAAAAACATCGAGTCCTTTACGGGATTGGTGAGCAAGTGATAGTAAAAGGTTCTCGCGCTTTTCTTCAAGAAAGGCTTCGTCACTGATGGTGCCTGGTGTGACGATGCGAGCGATTTGGCGTTCAACTGGGCCTTTGCTGGTGGCTGGATCGCCAGTTTGCTCAGCAACCACAACGGACTCGCCCATGCGAACCAAGCGTGCAATGTAGTTTTCTGCTGCATGGAAGGGAATGCCAGCCATGGGAATAGGCATGCCTCCAGAATGACCGCGAGCGGTAAGTGTAATATCAAGCAGCTGAGACGCGCGTTTAGCGTCGTCGTAGAAAAGCTCGTAAAAATCTCCCATGCGATAAAATAGCAGTTGGTTCGGATGCTGTGATTTAAGGCCGAAGTACTGGCGCATCATTGGTGTATGGTTATCTGCTGGTGTTTTGCTCATCTGGGAAAGCTCGATTGTGATCCAAAAAATAGAGGGGTATTCTACGGGATATTTTCCAAGGATTTAAGGGATAATGATAATGAATCCAATGCAAAAAATGACACACGCGGCACAACAAGCTGGAGAGCTCTTACAAAAAAGAGGGCTGTTACTCGTCACGGCAGAGTCTTGCACTGGTGGCTTGATTGGCGCGGTATGCACGGAAATAGCTGGTAGCTCGGCATGGTTTTTCGGTGGTGTGATTAGTTACGCCAATGAAGCTAAAATGCGTGGTTTGTCAGTGAAAGAAGAAACCCTGTCGTCTTTTGGCGCCGTGTCTGAACAAACTGTAAAAGAGATGTGTGCTGGTGCTTTACAATTGGGCGGCGACATTTCTATTGCTGTAAGTGGTGTGGCAGGTCCTGGGGGCGGTTCACCAGAAAAGCCTGTGGGCTGTGTTTATATTGGCTGGCAACGGATTGGTGAAGAAGCCAGAGTAGAGCGATTTTTGTTTTCTGGGGATCGTCAGGCGGTAAGAGAGGGGACGGTTTTAGAGGCTCTTCGCGGTGTAAAAGAGATGCTTGAAAGAGTTTAAAAATAATACTGTTTTTATATACAGTATTTCTTGAGATTACCCAAAAAAAACGATAGAGTTACCGACAACGACAATTAGTCACAACGAAAAGTATCCACAAGGAATTCATCATGTCATCTATTGCAGACAACAAGAAAAAGGCGCTGGATGCAGCGCTGTCTCAAATCGAGCGTCAATTTGGTAAAGGTGCCATCATGAAGATGGGCGAAGGTGCCAAGCTTGATATTGATACCGTTTCTACTGGATCGTTAGGTCTGGATATTGCGCTAGGTGCTGGTGGTCTTCCTTATGGTCGTATTTGTGAAATCTACGGACCAGAGTCTTCAGGTAAAACGACATTAACATTGAGTGTCATTGCAGAAGCGCAAAAACAAGGTAAGACTTGTGCCTTTATTGATGCTGAGCACGCGCTTGACCCTTCTTATGCTGAAAAGCTGGGCGTTAATATTGCGGATCTTTTGATCTCTCAACCAGATACGGGTGAACAGGCTCTTGAGATCGTAGATATGTTGGTGCGCTCTAATAGTGTCGATGTTGTTATCGTCGATTCTGTGGCTGCCTTGGTTCCTAAGTCTGAAATTGAAGGCGAAATGGGTAGTTCTTCTGTTGGTGTTCAAGCTCGTTTGCTTTCTCAAGCGATGCGTAAATTGACTGGATCTATCAAGAATGCAAACTGCCTTGTTATCTTCATCAACCAAATCCGTATGAAGATTGGCGTAATGTTTGGTTCTCCTGAAACCACAACCGGTGGTAACGCACTTAAGTTTTACTCTTCTGTTCGTTTGGATATTCGTCGTATCGGCTCGGTGAAGCAGGGCGATGAAGTGATCGGTAATGAAACCCGCGTTAAGGTTGTGAAGAACAAGATCGCGCCACCTTTTAAACAAACTGAATTCCAGATTATGTATGGTGCTGGTATTTACCGTATGGGTGAAGTAATTGATTTGGGTGTTAAGCAAGGCTTTGTTGATAAAGCGGGTGCTTGGTACGCTTATGGCGGTAATAAAATTGGACAAGGTAAAGCCAATGCTGCGCAATATTTAGCGGATAACCCAGAAATTGCTCAAGAGATTGAAGCGAAGATTCGTGAAGATTTATTGCCTAAAAAAGCAGATGCTAAGGCAAATGTTGCTGCGAAAGAAGCCGATGAAGAAGTTGAGCAACTAGACTTCTAATTTTTTTGGTTTTTTATATTTAGAAAGCAGGCTTCGGCCTGCTTTTTTTGTTTTTGTGGGGCATGCTTTAAAAAATGTAGGTTTTATGGTTTCTTTGAGGCTAACCTTTTAAGATATTTTTCTTTGTAATTAAAGAGGCTGCTGTTATGCAAATCTGGCACTGGGGGTTGGTAATATCTAGTGTGATGCTATTTATCATCCTGCTATTTGTTGTCTACCGTTATTTTGCTTTGAAGAAAGTGCTGATGGGGTCTGATGAAGCATTGAATAGTACTGCTTATCCTTCGGATAATGACACTGTCTCCGAGGCTAAAAAAATACAATGGTTAGCATTATTAAAACAGCAACGGAATATCTGTACTGACTTACTGGATAAGTCATCAAAAGCTGACTCGCAAGGACGATCTGCTTTGTCTTGCTGGGCTATTTTTCTAGATGTCGAAATGCATATTATTGAGCGTTCTGTGCCTAATGAAAAAATAGTTATGTTATTGGGTGTTTTTAAAGGACTGCTAGATCGTGTAGATCAAGCTCAAGAAATCGATGCGCTTCTTCAATCCCTTAAGGTGAATCAATCTTTGTTGTATGAGTTAAATAAAGTTATCCAGAAAGCAGGGGATAAGGTGTTTTCTCAAGTTGGTGTAACATCTGATTTGAATAATCAGCTGGATAAATTACAAGCTGAGTTGTCTGTAGAGCCTGATTTGGATAATGATCTTGCTGCACTGCGTGCAGAAATGGCCTGTATGCATGAATTTGCTGAGCGATTGGCGATGCATTTAGAGGAGTTGAAGGGGGATGAAGAACATGCTGCCTATGTTAATGCGTTAGAAAACTTTATACATGACGTTAGCGAGTCGGTTTTTTTAGATCCAGTGAAGACTGAGTTAGATGACAAAGTTGCAGACCTTAAGGCGTTAGCGGCTTATCAAAAAAATATTATTGAAGCGCTAAAAGAAGGGGTTCATAAAGTAAAAATAGATAACGCAGGGGAAGGGAAGGATTTAAGCGCGTATGACATATCAATTGTAAGGTTGGAAAAATCGCTATTGGAAAGTGGGCGAGTCGTTAAAAGTTTAGAAGCTAAGTTGGTAAGTTTGCAAACGATTCAATACAACCTAAACATAGATGCGGCTAAGCGTGATGAGGCTTTAAAGAAAGCGACAGCATTATTGAGTCAAAGGGAGCAACCAAACTCCCAAGTGATGGATATATATGGTGTTATGGAGGAAGAGCGTAGCACCATGAAAAATATAGAAGATTTACTATATCAGGGCTCGTTCACAGAGCAATCTGATACCTATATTCATGAACAAGCTGGAAAGTTGAGTTCTTTGCGCCAAATGGTGGATGAGTCTGAATTGTATGTTGAAATGCTCGAGCGAGATTTAGAAGACGCAAGGGTGTTGCATGAAGTGCTCGAGAATAAAAGGCTCCACCCTGATGACTATACAGAGTCCGCCGTCGGTGATGAGGCTCTTTTGAATAGCCAGGATTTAGAAGAAATTGAGAACCTACAAGAAATCAATGACGAGCTGGAAGAAGAAAAAAAGCGTCTAGAAGCCGAAATATCGGATGGTCAGGCGTTGTCAGATGACGCTGTGAGATTGCAGAAAAAAATCACTGAATTAGATATAAAGATTGAGGCAGTTCAGAAAAAATATGTCGAAATGGAAGAGCGCTATTTAGCAGCCATGATGGCTAAAGAACAGAAGTTGTAGTTTCTCTGTACTAATGTTTCTGCGTCTAATAACTTTCTTTCGATGAGGTTGCATATTTTATTTGCTCGAAGTCAAAGCCTCGATATTGTAGGTAGCGTGATTGCTTGGCCCTTTCCTTGTAGTCGGTGCAATACTCTTCTCCGAACCTTCTTTCTTTAAGTTGTTTTGCTAGCTCAAACCAATCTGCATTTGAGTTCGAAATGGCTTTTTTTGCTAGTTCACTGTGAATGCCTTTTTGTATTAGCTCTTGCTGTATTCTGCTTGCGCCAAGAGGTTTATTTAGTCGACTTCTGACAAAAATTTCTGCAAAGCGAGTGTCGTTGAGATAGTTCATTTCTTCAAGACGCTCAATGGTCGTTTCAATCTCTTCTTCCTCGTGACCTCTTAATTTTAATTTTGTGGTTAATTCCTTTTTGCTGTGTTCTCTGTGACTTAGCAGTGACATGGCTTGGTCGAAAATGGATGTTTGGTGCTCTTTCATGTCTTTCTCGCTGCATATTCTGATTAAGTCGATATTTTATCAGTCAAATAAGTCTTTTACATTTAATTTGTGATCAGCTTTATTTTTTTGTTTTTATAGTTTTTTATTCTTTATATTCAAATAAAATAAGATGATAAAACTGGATATCTTGTGCAAATATAGATGATATAACTTTATCTTCTTTTGGGGTTTTTTATGCGTGTTTGCGTGTTGGGTGCAGGTGTTGTTGGTTTGACGTCAGCGTATTATTTGGTGAAAAAAGGCTTTGATGTGACCGTGATTGATCGTCAAGAGGGTGTTGCTCTTGAGACAAGCTTTGCTAATGCGGGTCAGATTTCTCCTGGTTATTCAGCACCTTGGGCGGCACCAGGTATTCCTCTTAAGGCTATTAAGTGGTTGATGCAAAAACACGCGCCGTTAAAAGTCAGTGCTGATCCAGAGCTTAAAAAAATAGCATGGATGGGCAAGATGTTAATCAATTGCACTGAAAAGGCGTATGACGTTAATAAATCTCGTATGGTGGCGTTAGCTGAATACAGCCGAGATCAATTTATTACTATGCGCAAAGATATTGGTATTAAGTACGATGACGGACAGGGTGGCTTGACTCAACTATTTCGTAAGGATGAGCAAGTCGAAGCGTCTGAAAAAGATATTAAGGTGCTAAAAGCTTTGAATGTTCCGCATCAAGTATTAACACCAGCACAAATTTTAGAGGTTGAACCAGGCCTCGCTCCGGTTATTGATAAGTTTAAAGGCGGACTTCGTTTGGTTGGCGATGAGACAGGTGACTGCTTTGTTTTTTGCCAAGAATTGAAAAAACACTGTGATGAATTAGGTGTGACATTTAAATTTGGTGTGGCGATTGAGCGCTTGGTCGTAGAAGGTGGTAAAGTACGCGCCGTTAAAACCGATCAGGGTGACTTTGAGTTTGATAATATTTTGGTTTCAATGGGCAGCTACTCAAAAGAATTGCTTTCAGATATCGATATTTCTGTTCCTGTTTATCCGGTGAAAGGGTATTCCTTAACTGTGCCTATTACAGACTCACAATTTGCTCCCGTTTCAACTGTAATGGATGAAACCTACAAAGTTGCTGTGACTCGACTTGGCGGGCGTATTCGTGCCGCAGGAACCGCAGAGCTAAACGGGTATAATCTTGATTTGCCAAAAGTTCGTACCGAAACTATTACTCATGTTGTTCATGATTTATTTGACCAAGGCTGTGATTTATCGGAAGCAGATTATTGGACAGGACTTCGTCCAATGACACCAGATGGTACGCCAGTTGTTGGGCGTACCCATATTGATGGTTTGTATTTGAATACAGGGCACGGAACATTAGGTTGGACCATGTGTTGCGGCTCTGCCGCTGTGATTGCGGATATTATCTCAGGCGATAAGACTGACATCGATTCACAGGATCTTTCTGTAAGACGTTATAAGTAATAAAAACGCTTTTAAAATTTAAGGGGCAAAAATGGCAAGGCCACTCACGGCAACGGTAGATTTGGAGGCGATCTTACAAAATTATCGTTATGCGAAAAAATTACAGCCAACTTGTAAGGCGTTTGCTGTTGTTAAAAGCAATGCCTATGGACATGGTGCGGTTGAGGTCTCTCGTTACTTGGATGAGGAGGTGGATGCTTTTGCAGTGGCAGCCATTGAAGAAGCAATCGCTTTGCGTGAGGCGGGTATTGTTTCGCCTATTTTGTTGTTGGAAGGTGTATTTGAAGGTGAAGAGTGGGCGCTGTGCGAGAAGCATGGTTTTTGGTCTGCTCTAGAGAATGCTCAGCAGCTTGATGAGTTGCAAGCTAGTCATGCAAAAATTGAAAAGATTTTCTTGAAGTTAGATTCAGGTATGCATCGTCTTGGCGTTGACAAAGAAACGGCGCCAATGTTTGTGTCTGCGTTGAAAGACAGTGGGCAAGTGGGAGAGGTGGTTTTAATGACACATTTTTCTTGTGCGGATGATTTGTCAGATCTAACGACTATGCAGCAGTTAGCTTATTTTGAGCAAGCTCGTCAATCGATTGGTGATATCGAGGCCAGTGTAGCGAACTCAGCGGCGATTATGAAATGGAGTGTGCCTGAAGGTGGTTGGATTCGCCCGGGTATCATGCTGTATGGGATTTCTCCTTTTGCTGAAGTGAGTGGTCGAGCAGTGGGCTTGCGTCCAGCGATGACTTTGTCTTCAAAAGTGATTTCGACCCGCAAACTTAAGCAAGGCGATAGAGTTGGTTATGGTCTTGGTTATGTGGCTGTTGAAGATCATGTATTGGCAACGGTCGCTGTGGGTTATGGTGACGGTTATCCTCGTCACGCAGAAAATGGCACACCGTTGCAAATTGATGGAAAACCCGCTTGCCTCGCAGGCCGTGTATCTATGGATATGATTACGGTGCGTATGCAAGATTTCGCTGCTGAGCCTGCCATGGGGCAGGAAGTAGTGCTTTGGGGTGGCGATGTGCCGGTCGAACAGGTCGCAGATTATGCAGGTACCATCGGTTATGAGTTGGTGACTAGGATGACCGCGCGACCTCATTATCGTTATATTCGCGGTGAAGGTTCTTAGTAATCCCTTTCTAAAAGCATACTGTAAAAGTAGGTTTACATCCGTAAATCCTACTCTTGCTTAAGTTATGCACAAAATAAGCGTGAAAATACGACAGTTTCTTTTGAAAACACCTATCCTTTGCGTGTACTATTTTGTGCTTTTCATTGCATCGATTAGGCATGTGTTAATCTGCCGTTCACGCAATCCAATTCGTCCAGACAATATAGATAGAGTCTCATCCCATTATGAAGAGTTCTGAGTTACGCCAGTCATTTTTATCGTACTTTGAAAGTAAGCAGCATCAAATCGTGGAGTCCAGCTCTTTGGTTCCTGGAAATGATCCAACGTTGCTGTTCACCAATGCTGGTATGGTCCAGTTTAAAGATGTGTTTTTGGGTGAGGACCTTCGTCCATACTCACGAGCAACGACATCTCAGCGTTGTGTTCGAGCAGGTGGTAAACACAATGACTTAGAGAATGTCGGTTATACCGCACGTCACCACACTTTCTTTGAAATGTTGGGTAACTTCAGTTTTGGCGATTACTTCAAAAAAGACGCTATTCATTATGCGTGGGAGTTTCTAACGGTTGTGCTGAAGTTGCCAACTGAAAAATTGTTGGTAACCGTTTACGCAGACGACGATGAAGCCTTTGACATTTGGAATAAAGACATTGGTCTGCCAGAAGAGAAGATTATTCGTATTGGTGATAACAAAGGTGGTCGTTATCAGTCCGATAATTTCTGGGCGATGGGCGATACTGGCCCGTGTGGTCCTTGTACTGAGGTCTTTTTTGACCATGGTGAACACATTTGGGGTGGGCCTCCAGGCTCTCCTGAAGAAGATGGTGACCGTTTTATTGAAATTTGGAACGTAGTTTTCATGCAGTTTAATCGTTCTACTGATGGCAATATGGCGCCTTTGCCTAAGCCTTCTGTTGATACTGGCATGGGCTTGGAGCGCATTGCTGCGATTCTGCAAGGTGTTCATAGTAACTATGAAATTGATTTGTTCCAAAATCTGATTAAAGCTGCTGCGAAAGTGGTTGGTACTCAGGATTTGAGTGCACAGTCTCTGCGTGTTATTGCTGACCATATTCGCTCTTGTTCTTTCATGATTGTTGATGGTGTGATCCCGTCTAATGAAGGCCGTGGTTATGTCTTACGTCGTATTATTCGTCGCGCTATACGTCACGGTAACAAGCTAGGTCAAACAGGTATCTTTTTCCATAAATTGGTAGAAGCGCTTGATATTGAGATGGGTGAAGCCTACCCGGAGTTAACAAAGTTAAAAGAGCGTGTTGCTTCTATTCTATTAAAAGAAGAAGAGCAGTTTGCTAAGACGCTTGATCAAGGGATGAAAATCCTTGAGGAAGCGATTTCTGAGCTAGGTGATAAAAAAACTATTCCTGGCGAGACGGTGTTTAAGCTTTATGACACTTATGGTTTTCCTGCTGATTTAACCAATGATGTTGCTCGTGAAAATGAGTTGGAAATAGATGAAGCTGGATTTGAAGTGGCAATGGACGCACAGCGTGCTCGTGCTCGTTCTGCAAGTAACTTCTCTATGGATATGTCTGGCAGTATTGAGTTGGACTCGGTTACTGAGTTCACTGGCTACGACAATCTGGCGGGGGCTTGTGAAATTGAGATGATCCTTGTTGATGGTGAATCTGTTAAAACGATTGAAGCTGGTCAAATTGCTGCCGTGATTTTGAAATCTACGCCTTTTTATGCAGAATCTGGAGGCCAAGTTGGTGATCAAGGTTGGTTGAGTGGCTCAGGTGCTTTCAAGGTTTCTAACACAACAAAGCAAGCCAAAGCGCACTTGCATTATGGTGAGCTGAAAGAGGGGAGTTTGACAGTTGGTGAGCAAGTGACAGGTGAGGTGGATCGTACTTTACGTATGGCGACCACATTGAATCACTCTGCGACTCACTTAATGCATGAGGCACTGCGTCGTATCTTAGGAGACCATGTTCTGCAGAAAGGTTCTTTGGTGAATGCTGAGCGTTTGCGCTTCGATTTCTCGCATTTTGAAGGTGTTACGGCGACAGAGATCGAGCAAATCGAAGACATGGTTAACGAACAGATTCGCTTAAACCGTCCAGTAGAAACCGACATCATGGATGTTGAGTCTGCTAAAGCGAAAGGCGCTATGGCGTTGTTTGGTGAGAAATACGACAGTGAAGTACGTGTATTGACTATGGGGGCTGACTACTCGATTGAATTGTGTGGCGGTACTCATGTTAGCCGAACGGGTGATATTGGTTTCTTTAAGATTGTAACAGAAAGCGGTATTGCTGCTGGTGTTCGTCGTATAGAAGCGGTGACCGGTAAAGTTGCGATTGATATAACTCGTCAGACAGAATCAGTTCTTGATGGTATTGCTAGCCTTGTTAAGGGTAATCAAGACAGTGTTTTTGATAAGGTTGTTGCCTTGAATGATCATGCGCGAAGCTTGCAAAAAGAGTTGGATACGGTGAAAGCTAAAATGGCCGCTTTAGCGGGCGCTGATTTGGCTTCGCAGGCCGTAGATATTAACGGTGGCAAGTTGCTTGTTACTCAAGTGGAAGTGGAAGATCCAAAAGCATTGCGCGATTTGCTTGATGAATTGAAGAGCAAACTTGAATCTGCAGTTATTCTTTTAGCGGCAGTTAATGATGGCAAAGTAAGTCTGATTGCTGGCGTGACAAAAGAATTGACCAAAAATGTGAAGGCGGGTGATCTGATTAAGATGATTGCGCCTTTGGTTGATGGTAAAGGTGGTGGTCGTCCTGATATGGCTCAGGCTGGTGGTAATAATCCAGATGGTTTGCCTGCTGCGCTTGCGTTGGTGCCTGATTGGGTTGCTGAACGAGTATAACTTGATACGCTCTGTTTGAGCTTTGATTTGGGTGATAGAAAGATTATGGCGTTGTTAGTTCAAAAATACGGCGGCACTTCGGTAGGTACTATAGAGCGTATCGAAGCAGTTGCAGACCGGGTGTTAAAGCATAAGCAGCAAGGCGATGACATAGTGGTTGTGGTTTCGGCTATGAGTGGTGAAACCAATCGGCTGATTGATCTTGCTAAAAGTATCAATGCTGCCCCTAATGCGCGAGAGATGGATGTTCTTTTGTCGACAGGAGAGCAGGTTACCATTGCGCTTTTATCGATGGCGCTGATGAAGCGTGGTCTTGATGCGCGTTCTTATACTGGGTCTCAGATTCGTATTACAACTGACAACGCGCATGGTAAAGCCCGAATTCAAAAAATTGATACCGACGCGATGCGTGCAGATTTAGACGCTGGGCGTGTGATTGTTGCAGCAGGTTTTCAAGGGGCTGATGAGTTCGGTAACATTACGACTTTGGGTCGAGGTGGCTCTGATACGACGGGGGTGGCTTTGGCTGCTGCTTTAAAGGCTGATGAATGCCAGATCTACACGGATGTTGATGGAGTTTACACGACTGACCCAAGAGTAGTAGATAGTGCTCGACGTTTGGAAAAGATCACCTTTGAAGAGATGCTGGAAATGGCCAGCCTTGGTTCTAAGGTATTGCAGATTCGTTCTGTCGAATTCGCAGGTAAATACCAAGTACCACTAAGGGTTCTGTCTAGTTTTGTAGAAGGTGAAGGTACATTGATTACAACTGAGGGGGTTAAGGGTATGGAGCAGCCAGCGGTTTCTGGGATTGCGTTCAATAGAGATGAAGCAAAATTAACCTTGAAAGGTGTGCCAGATATACCCGGTATCGCTTCTCGTATTCTTGGGCCTATCAGTGATGCGAATATTGAAGTAGATATGATTGTTCAAAACGTATCTGTAGATGGTACGACAGACTTCACCTTTACCGTTCACCGCAATGAATATGATCAGGCACTTTTGACATTGAATGCGATCGCTAAAGAGCTTGGTGCGAACGCTGTCTTGTCTGATGCCAAGATTGCTAAAGTTTCTATTGTGGGGGTAGGGATGCGCTCTCATGCTGGCGTGGCGAGCACTATGTTCAAAGCCTTGGCGGCTGAGTCGATAAATATTCAGTTGATTTCGACATCTGAAATTAAAGTTTCAGTCATTATTGATGAAAAATACATGGAATTGGCTGTTCGAGCGTTACATTCCGCATTCAAATTAAACGAAGTGTCACCAGGGGTGAGTGAAGAGTAACAATTGGATACATAAAACCCTGTATGGATGGATGGTTTAATTTTTAGAGAGGCGCTACAATAGGGTCTTGTAGGAATTGCCCTACACTGTGTGTCAGGCAATTCTGCTAAAATACTAAAAGCTATTACAGGGAGATTACTCAAATGCTTATTCTTACTCGTCGTGTTGGTGAAACTTTAATGGTTGGTGATGAAGTTTCTGTCACTGTGTTGGGCGTAAAAGGTAATCAGGTTCGTATCGGTATTAATGCACCGAAAGATGTTTCTGTTCATCGTGAAGAGATTTATCTTCGCATTCAAAAAGAACAAGACGACCAAGATTTAGAAGATTAATTTTTAAAAAAGCCTTTACAAGACAAATGTGTCGTATATAATGCGCCCCACTTGTTACGGAGAGTTGGCCGAGTGGCCGAAGGCGCGCCCCTGCTAAGGGTGTATGGGTTAACACTCATCGAGGGTTCGAATCCCTCACTCTCCGCCATTTCAAGTCTTATTTAGAAGCTATCCTTTCTAAATAAAAAGAGAGAAAGAAATTGTAGTGCACCCGTAGCTCAGCTGGATAGAGTACTCGGCTACGAACCGAGCGGTCAGAGGTTCGAATCCTCTCGGGTGCACCATTTCAAAAAATACATTTTGTTTTATCCAGAATAAAATGTGGGAATAAATTGCTATGCACCCGTAGCTCAGCTGGATAGAGTACTCGGCTACGAACCGAGCGGTCAGAGGTTCGAATCCTCTCGGGTGCACCATTCCTTCCTTAATACATTTTTTATTTATCCACATACAAGATGTAGTTAAAAATTGCTATGCACCCGTAGCTCAGCTGGATAGAGTACTCGGCTACGAACCGAGCGGTCAGAGGTTCGAATCCTCTCGGGTGCACCATTTTCTCTTCTTTTTTTCTCCTTTGCTATTCTTTTTATGTCCCCTTTGTTATTTCATAATGTCTTTAAAAGACGCTGCTATTTCGTTTGTGCTTTTGCTGCGACGTAATACCTGCAGGTTTTCTTTGATTTCTATAAAATTGAATCGTAAATGCCCGCACCATTGTTTTAATCTGCCAAGTGTTGCAACTTCATCATAGTGCTGTTGTAGTTCATTGGTGTAGCTGTTGAACAGATTTATAAATATTGCTTTATCAATGTTGCTTTTGTTCCCGTTTAGCTCTGTCCTTAGTTGTTGAAAAATAAATGGATTGTTAAGTGATCCTCTTCCAATCATAAAGTGTTGGCAACCAGTGATAGATTTGCAGCGTAGTAAAGACTCTGTATCTATAATGTCTCCATTTGCAACAATAATCATTTTTGTTTTGTCTTGAATTTCGCCAATTTTTTCCCATCGAGCGGGAGGCTTGTAACCATCTTTTTTAGTTCGCCCATGAATAGTGAGTGTGTCTACTCCCGCGGTTTCAATAGCTGCAACATTTTCAAATAAGAGCGCTTCATCTTCGAAACCTAGGCGGATTTTTGCAGAGACAGGGATTTTGCTCGGTAGATTTTTGCGAATCGCGCCCATTATTTTGTGTAGTGAATCAGGGGTTTGCAGTAAAACTGAGCCACCACCATGCCCGTTTACACGTTTTGCTGGGCAGCCAAAATTCACGTCGATATGTGTTGCTCCAGCCTCAACTGCATTGGATGCGCTATGTGCCATTAGTTCAGCGTTGCTACCTAGTAGTTGTGTGTGTACCGGATGGTTGTATTGGGTTTTGGCGTTATGCTGGTTTTCCGGTACGAGGCGCTTAAACGTACTTGAAGGGATTGGGTATTGGGTAACTCTGATAAATTCTGAAACTAAGTAGTCCATTCCGCCAATTTTGGAAAGTAATGCCCGCATTGTGTGATCCATGACGCCCTCCATGGGCGCGACGGCTAATACAATATTGTTGCTGTGTGTCGTATTTATTGGGAGTGATGCTTTTTCTAGGGAATTGTTCACGAAATAAGTCTAACTGTTATGCAAAAAAAATATGAAACTGTTCTGGTTTGTGATAAAAACTATCTATTACAAATAAACAGTGCTGCTGGGTGTGCATCTGACCACATAAGGTCTGTACAAACAAGGCAAGATAGATAAGGTGTTAATGCTATGAATGGGCTGCTAGAAGATGGTTTTGGGCTAATGGTCTTGGGAATGGGATTTGTTTTCCTGTTTTTGATTATTTTGATATTTGCGACTAAATATATGTCGCGCCTGCTTAATTATTTATTTCCTGAACAGCCTGTCGTTGCGCCAAATTCGTCTAAGGGTTTGAATTCATCTGGTGTTGATGCGCAGCTAACAGCAGTTATTACCGCAGCTGTTCATCAGCACCAAAAAAGCAAAAAATCCTAATTTCATATTAATAACTTTACTCTTTACGAGGCTGAAACATGACAACAACAAAGCAACCTCTTGGCATTACTGATGTCGTTTTGCGTGATGCTCACCAATCCTTGTTCGCTACGCGGATGCGTATTGACGATATGCTCCCTATTGCTGAAAAGCTGGATCAAGTTGGTTTTTGGTCGCTTGAATCTTGGGGTGGGGCGACGTTTGATGCTTGTATCCGCTTTATCGGTGAGGATCCATGGGAGCGTATCCGTGAGCTTAAAAAGGCCATGCCTAATACGCCTCAGCAGATGTTGTTGCGTGGACAGAACCTGCTTGGATATCGCCACTACGCGGATGATGTTGTTAATAAATTTGTTGAACGTGCCGCTTTTAATGGCGTAGATGTTTTCCGAATTTTTGATGCAATGAATGACCCTCGTAACTTAGAAACAGCTATCAAGGCGGTTAAGAAGCAAGATAAGCATGCGCAAGGTACGATTTCTTATACTAAAAGCCGAGTGCATACGACTCAGAACTGGGTTGATTATGCTAAAACCCTTGAGGATATGGGGGCTGATTCTATTGCGATCAAGGATATGTCGGGAATTTTGACGCCATATGATGCTTTTGAATTAGTGAGCTTGCTTAAAGCTCAGACTCAATTGGAAGTTCAGTTGCATGCACACGCAACTTCTGGCTTGTCGGATATGACGATTTTAAAAGCAGTTGAGGCTGGAATCGATCGTGTTGATACAGCAATTTCTTCTATGTCGATGACTTATGGTCATAGTGCAACAGAATCTGTAGTTGCAGCTTTACAGGGTACAGATAGAGATACTGGTTTGGATCTAGAGTTATTAGAAGATATTGCTTCATATTTCCGAGAAGTGAGAAAGAAATATGCGAAGTTTGAAGGGTCTCTTCGTGGTACGGATTCTCGTATTTTGATAGCACAAGTTCCTGGCGGCATGTTAACTAATATGGAGAGTCAGTTAAAAGAGCAGGGCGCTGCAGATAAATTCGACGAAGTGTTAAAGGAGATACCAAAAGTTCGTGAAGATCTAGGTTTGATTCCGCTTGTAACGCCTACCTCTCAAATCGTTGGTACTCAGGCTGTTTTGAATGTGCTTACTGGTGAGCGCTATAAATCTATTTCTAAAGAAACGGCGGGAATTTTGAAGGGGGAGTATGGGGCTGCGCCTGCTGAGTTTAATAGTGAGCTACAGTTGAGAGTTCTGGATGGTGCTGATGCCATTACTTGTCGTCCTGCGGACTTGCTAGCCCCGGAAATGGATAAGTTGACTGAGGAGTTGGTTGGTCTTTCAAAGGAAAAGAATATTTCGCTATCAGGTGATCAGATTGATGACGTTTTAACTTATGCCTTGTTCCCACAAATAGGTCTTAAATTTCTGCAAAATCGTGGTGACTCCAGTGCTTTTGAGCCTGTGCCGACAATTGATGATGTTGTTGATAGTAAACCTACGGTTGCAAGTGCGTCTTCGGGTGAGGCAAGTGTTTATACTGTTTCGGTTTCAGGGCAGAGTTTTGTTGTTCAGGTGTCGGAAGGTGGTGATGTAAGTAATATTCAGCCTGTTGCAAATACTCAAGCTTCCCAGGTTCAGGCATCAGCTCCAGCTAAAGCTTCAGGTGAGGGTGTGCCTTCTCCATTGGCTGGAAATATATTTAAAGTGCTAGTGTCTCCGGGGCAGCAAGTTGAAGAAGGTGATACGGTGATGATCTTAGAGGCAATGAAGATGGAGACTGAAATCTCTGCGCCTAAGTCAGGTGTCGTGGGTTCCATTAATGTAAAAGAAGGTGACTCCGTACAGGTCGGTCAGTCGCTTTTTACTTTGTAATTAAAGGAACCAGTTAAAAATGGAAAACAAATTATTAAACCTTTATTACGATACAGGAATTTATCAATTAGAGCTTGGCCAGTTTGTGATGATCTGTGTTGGTTTGTTGTTGGTCTTTCTAGCTATAAAGAAGGGGTTTGAGCCGCTGTTACTTCTACCGATAGGTATTGGTGCTGTGCTCGTTAATATTCCTGGGGCTGGATTTATGGCAGCTCCGGTTTACGATGCGACCGGACACATGGTGTCGCCTGGTGGGCTACAATATTATATCTACCATGGAGGTATTGAGACGGGGTTGTTTCCGTTGCTTATTTTCATGGGGGTTGGTGCAATGACGGATTTCGGTCCTATGCTTGCGAACCCGAAAACATTGCTTCTTGGTGCAGCTGCACAATTTGGTATTTTTGCTACAGTGATTGGTGCTGTGTTTCTTGGTGCTTCAGGTATCATGGACTTCTCGTTAGCTGATGCTGCTGCGATCGGCATCATTGGCGGTGCTGATGGTCCGACTGCTATCTTTGTTGCTAGCCGATTGGCTCCTGATCTGTTAGGTGCCATTGCAGTGGCTGCTTATTCATACATGGCATTGGTGCCACTTATTCAGCCGCCAATTATGCGGGCTTTGACAACAAAAGAAGAGCGCTCAATTAAAATGGAGCAACTCAGACCTGTCACTAAGAAAGAGAAAATTGTCTTTCCTATTGTTGTGACTATTCTTGTTGCTATGTTTTTGCCATCTGCGGCCCCTCTGCTTGGTATGTTTTGTTTTGGTAACTTGATGCGAGAGTGTGGTGTTGTTAATCGCTTGAGTGACACGGCTCAAAATGCATTGATCAACATTGTCACTATTTTCTTAGGTTTGGGTGTGGGTTCCAAGTTGAGCTCCGAGGCTTTTTTGAATTTAGAGACGCTTGGGATATTGGGCTTAGGCTTGGTTGCGTTTTCTATTGGCACGGCAGCAGGCGTATTAATGGCGAAAACAATGAATCGATTCTCGAAAGAGGCAATAAACCCATTGATCGGGGCTGCTGGTGTGTCTGCTGTTCCTATGGCGGCACGTGTAGCTAATAAAGTGGGGCTTGAGGCGAATAAACAAAACTTCCTCTTAATGCATGCGATGGGACCGAATGTAGCTGGTGTTATTGGTTCTGCCGTAGCGGCAGGTGTAATGTTGAGTTACGTTGGTGGTTAGTGTTTAGCTCTGTTCAAACAAAAGGCACTTAGGTGCCTTTTGTTTATTTGGGACTTTATAGCTAAAAACAAAAAAACTTTCAGAAAAGAGCAAAAAGAGCTTGCGCTAAAAAATTCAGAATGTATTATACGCCCCCACTGACACGGAGAACAACGCAAGCAACGGTTTGCAACTTACCTTGGTAAGCAAGTTCAACGACACGTCAAACGCTCTTTAAAATAGATAATCAGATAATTTGTGTGGGCGCTCGCTAGAGGCTTCAGAAGATTGTCCGGATTGGTTTTTAACTGATTCTAGATGA
>NZ_QPJQ01000037.1 GCF_003337275.1 Marinomonas foliarum
CAAGTGGGTTAAGTGGTGATTAAATGTCGCTTCTGAGGAAATACTGTCACAAGCTGAAAGTCAGCTAAAAATTGTCTTACTTGTTCGTATGTTCCTTAACAGCAATATACACGTCGACGCTTTTTTCACTGGTATAACATTCAAAATCTGCCGTGTAAGCGCGGTAATGTACACAATCAGCATTACTAAAATAACGCCAAATCTCTCCCCATACATCGATCACCACTTGCGGCATTTCCCCTTCGCCAGAAAAAACCAGATACTCGCCGGCAGGAAGGTCAACATGTTCTAACTCTGCCATTGATGAAACATGATCCGGTTCAGCGCCGACTAAGACGTTGAAGTCACCTGTGTAGTCAGACTCATACTGATAATATACGCCATATAAACAAGCGCCCTTTTCATAATTCACTTTGGCTTGCTGTGCAAAGGTTTGATGTAAGGCGCCTATCTTTGCGGTTTCTGGTTGCATTTCACTAATATTATTCGTTCGCACGCTTAAACCCGCTATATGTTTTTCATCCAATGTTATTTGCTTCATTTTAATCTCCATAAAATCGACTCGTTTAGAATAGATTCACTATATCGACATATATGACACTTTATGTCACATTAAAATCATGAATAGAGCCAACGCCAAAGATCGCCTAGATAGATTAGAGCAATTAACCGCCATTCTTAAATCAGAAGACGCCCTCACGACCAAAATTGTCGCGGCGGAACTGAATATTAGCGAGCGTACCTTATTTCGTGACATTGGAGTTTTACGGGAACGAGGATTGCCAATTGAAGCGGACAAGGGTCGTGGCGGTGGTATCAAGCTTCACCGTAATTGGGGCGTTGGGCGACTATCGCTAGAAAACCAAGAAATGATCGATTTACTAATCAGCCTTGCCATTGCAGAAAGCATGGGACCGACCTTGTTTATGGGGAATATTAATATCGTTCGTCATAAGCTGATGGCTTCTTTTTCGCCTAAGCAAAAAGAAAAAATCCACCAGCTACGCCAGAGAATTCACATTGGCGAACAAGCATCACCAGACGTTTTACAGTCTTTCAGTATGAAAAAGCATGAAACAAACGCGACCATTGAAACCCTGCATACAGCCTTTCTATTTAATCAACGCCTGTCTATTGTTTATCAAGACTTTCATGACCAAGAAACGCAGCGCGAGATTGAAGCCCATTATTTGTACCTTGGGTTTCCCGTATGGTATCTGTTGGCATGGGACCACCTTCGTAACGACGTACGTATTTTTCGCTATGATCGCATCAAGAAAGCAGACATTTTGCCACAAGAGTTTACACTAAGACCGTTGAAAGATTTCAACGCTATCCTGACCAAGCAAAATGTCAGTACTCTTTAATCTTCCATTTTTTCCGCATTCGCACCGTAGCGCTGAAAGAAATCCGTCACGTCATCTAAAATTGGAGCTTTGCTTTTCAAAAACCACACAAGACTAGAAACCATATCGGCATGGCCAACACCTTCATAGATTTTACTTTCCACGGTGCCCTGCTCAGCATGAATTTTTGCGATTAACTTATCCATATTGCTTTTGCCTACGATCGTATCGTCAGCGCCCCAAAGCAGTAACATTGGCGGCTCTTTTCCATCAATAAAAGTGGTTACTTGCATGTTTGAATAGTTTTCTGGCGGGCCAAACATATCCTTATAGTCGTCTTCGTAAGGCACAAAATCATACGGTCCAGATAAGCCTGCAAAGGCATTAATAATGGACGGCGTTAAGCCTTCTGCTTGCAAATATTGCTTATCCGCTGTCACCATGGCGCCAATATGCGCGCCAGCAGAATGGCCTGCGATGAATAGACGTTTAGGGTCGCCTTGGTATTCAGCAATATGTCGATACGCCCAAGCGACAGCTTTGGCACCGTCTTCAACAAAGGTAGGAAACTTTACCTGCGGGTATTTGCTGTAATCGGCAATGACTGTGATATAGCCCTGTTTTGCAAAGGCTTCGCCAACAAAGGGATACATATCTTTTGACCCATCCTTCCAGCTGCCACCATAGAAGAAGACAACAACAGGAAGAGATTGACCCGAAGAATGAGGCGGGACATAAACATCTAACTTCTGCCAAGGCTCAGTACCATAAGCGATATCTTTTGTCGTTTCAGTATCACTGAATGCATTAGGTAAATTGGCAACGCCTAACCCAACCTTAGTACAGGCAACGAGCAATAAAGAACTCAGCGCCACACACACTTTTGCTATCCTCAAAATTGACCTCTTGCTTCTCTTAAAATGAACTCAATTATAGTGATACGCAGCAGAGAGAAAAATAGACCAGTTTTTGATGGACCGTTCTTTAAAAGCAAAAATGGGGAGACCATTTATGATCTCCCCATTGTCAGTTTTCTTATGTATATACCAGCTTAACTAGCCGCCAAACACAACGGTGCGTTTACCATTTAAGAAAACACGCTTTTCAACATGACATTTCACAGCGTTAAACAAGGTAACACGTTCGATGTCTTGCCCTTTCGCGATCAGGTCTTCTGCATAGTGTGCATGGTTAACAACTTGAATACCTTGAGAGATAATCGGACCTTCATCGAGGTCATTGTTCACATAATGCGCCGTCGCGCCGACCATTTTCACGCCTTTCTCCCACGCTTGGTGATAAGGGCGAGCGCCTTTAAAGCCTGGCAATAAAGAGTGATGAATATTAATTGCTCGGCCATCGAGGTATTCGCACATGCTCGGAGAAAGCACTTGCATATAACGAGCTAAAACCACTAATTCGGTGTCGTATTTTTCGATTAAGTCACGAACTTGCGCTTCTTGTTCTAGTTTCGTCTCAGCGGTAATTGGTAAGTGGTAATATGGAATAC
Source organism: Marinomonas foliarum (assembly GCF_003337275.1). GTDB lineage: Bacteria > Pseudomonadota > Gammaproteobacteria > Pseudomonadales > Marinomonadaceae > Marinomonas > Marinomonas foliarum. The sequence goes on from NZ_QPJQ01000037.1 coordinate 2,857, forward strand.
CGTGCCATTTCGCAAGCTCTTCCAAATCTGGGTGATTTGAAATAATAACCGTCACGTCAATGTTCAACTGACCTGTGCGAAAACGATATAACAAATCATTCAAGCAATGATCGTATTTAGACACCATGATCGCCACTTTGGGCTTATGGTTTGGCGCGGTTAGCGACCAATCCATCGAAAACTCAGCAGCGCGCTCAGCAAACTCAGCTTTAAACACGTCTTCATTGAAATCAGTATCTTGTGGCAAAAACTCGATGCGAATGAAAAATCGACCCGATTCTCTATCATCAAAGGAATGAATTTCATCTACATAGTTACCAGCTTCCGCCATGTATCGAGTAACAACATCAACGGTTCCGATGATACTTGGGCAATTTGCGGTAAAAATCCAAGGAGCGGTTTTTGATTTCATAAAATAGTCTCTTATTATCTTAAGCTTTTACTTCAAAATAAGGTTGGCCACAAAGAGTGGCCAACCGAGCTATTGAAATAAAACAAGTGGATGAGAAAAGTTACGCTTGAACGACTAGGCCGTATTCTCGACTCGCATCTTGAATCCATAACCATAAGTAATCAGCAAAACTACGACGAACCACTAATTCGAATTCACTTTCACCACTACGGCGAATAATAGCGCCACTCTTAGCAAACGTTGTTGTCACAACTTTCCCAACTGGGAACTTGCTAGGATGCACGTCTACAATAGTCGATTTTTTCAACACATCGACAACATTCGCACCAGATAGCTTATAGATTGTCCAACCGCCACTGATATTGACAACTTGGTAGTGGCCGCTGAGTTCTGCATGCAGCGCGGTTTCTACTTCAAACGCCTTTAGACCCGGTACAACAACCAACCACTCATCAGGTGAAATCCAACGAACAGACACATCACCTTCAACGACAGACGTTAGCGGTTGAGTTGGCAACGCCACACCCAAGGCCTTTTCTGCTGCGCTTAATTGATCCGCATTTTCAGCATTTAAGCGTAGCGTAATCTGCCCCATCAAGGCTTCTTCTTTGAACGTAACACCACCCGTTTTTGGCCCCTTTTTAGCAACACTTGCTAAGTCGGCGTGAAATAGTGGTGACTCGCCTTGAATTGAAGCATCAGGTAACTGATTCATTACTGATACCGTTACCGCTTCGTTATTTACTTCAGACATTTTGACGTTCCCCTTTTGGATCTAGGAAAATTGGGCTGCAAATTTCAGCTTCAACTATACGACCATCAACAAGTGGGTAGTACACTTTCTCACCCATCTTATCTAAACCACCTTTCACAAAGCCTAGAGCAACAGATCGACCTAAGCACGCACTCCAGTAGCTGGATGATACGTGACCAACCATTGGCATTGGGATTGGCGCAGTTGGGTCAAAAACACCCTGAGCACCTTCTGGTAATACTACGTTTGGATCGATTGTTTTAATGCCAACCATTTGCTTACGTTCTGCACGTACACAGTCTTCACGCTGCATACCGCGCTTTCCGATAAAGCTAAACGGTTTATTCATAGAAACAGCCCAGCCCATACCTAGATCGTATGGATGTACAGAACCATCTGTATCCTGACCCGCGATAATAAAGCCTTTTTCAGCACGTAGAATGTGCATTGTTTCAGTGCCGTATGGTGTTAGATTGTACTTTTCACCATGTTCAAATAGTTTCTTCCATACATGCATACCGTAGTTGGCTTGTACGTTGATCTCGAAAGACAACTCACCAGTGAACGAGATACGGAACACACGTGCTGGAACACCAGCAACCGTCATTGGTTTCCAATCCATGAACTTGAAGCTATCTTTAGATACATCAACATCGCTGTCGATCAATTCTTCAAGCAGCTTACGGCTGTTAGGACCAGAGATAGTCATAGTTGCCCAATGGTCAGTAACAGAAGTGAAGTAAACTTCTAATTCTGGCCATTCTGTTTGATGGTATAACTCAAGCCAGTTAAGTACTGTCGCCGCACCGCCAGATGTTGTTGTCATCAAGAAGTGATTTTCAGCTAGACAAGATGTTACACCGTCGTCAAATACCATGCCGTCTTCTTTCAGCATCAAGCCATAACGACACTTGCCGACAGGCAATTTTGCCCAAGCATTAGAGTAAATACGACCTAGGAATTCACGGGCGTCTTTACCCTGGATGTCGATTTTACCTAGTGTAGATGCATCAAGAATACCAATAGACTCACGAGTTGCTAAACACTCACGGTCAAGTGACTGCTGCATTGACTCGCCCGCTTTAGGGAAGTACCAAGGACGTTTCCATTGGCCCACATCCTCAAACTTCGCACCGTGCTCTAGATGCCATTTATGCATTGCACTGTAGCGTTCTGGGTCGAACAACGCACCACAATCACGACCAGCAATGGCACCAAAAGTTATTGGTGTATAGTTTGGACGGAAAATAGTCGTACCCGTTTCTGGAATAGACTTGTTCAGAATTTTCGCCGCGACGGCCATACCGTTGATGTTACCCAATTTACCTTGGTCAGTACCAAAGCCCATTGCGGTATAACGCTTAACGTGCTCAATCGACTCAAAACCTTCACGACAAGCAAGCTCAATACCCGCAGCCGTTACGTCGTTTTGATAGTCAACGAATTGCTTAGGCGCTTGAGACGTTGGTTTTGTATGAGGCACATGGAACAACGCCATTGCTTTAGATTCTTTCACGTCAATTGTAGCCGGAATAGCCACTTCAACCGCGTTAAGATCTAGATTAGACAATGCCTCAAGACCTGCCTTCTTACCTTCTTCAAAAGCACCAGCAGTATTAAAAGTACCGTTGATCGCACCTGCAGTAAGTTGCTTCTGTACCGTTTTACCAGGTAGGAAGCCAAGCACATCTTCGTTCCAGACAGGTTTAGAACCAGTATGACACGATAGGTGAATAACTGGACTCCAACCACCAGAAGAAGCAACAGTATCCGCACTCAGTTTCTTAACAGAACCTGTGATTTTAGAACCGTCTTCGTTGATGGATGCAACAGAAACACCGTTAACGCGCTTGCCGCCATGAACATCAATAACCGCAGAGCCAGCGATCACTGTAATGCCGCGATCACGCGCTGCTTTAACTAGCTCACCTTCTGGGTTTTGACGAGTATCAACAATGGCTTGAACTTTACGTCCAGCATCATGCCAATCGATAGCAGTATGATAAGCGTTGTCATTGGTTGTCATTAGAACAAGTTCTTTACCTGGCACAACACCGTAGCGATTAATGTAGGTAGAGATAGCATTCGCTACCATACAACCAGGAACATCATTGTTACCAAATACTAGAGGACGTTCATGCGCTCCTGTTGCCAGAATAACCCATTTAGTACGTACACGATGGTAGCGCTGACGTACTTGGCCATTTGGTGCACGATCAGCAATATGATCCGTCAAACGTTCATGAATCGTTAGGAAGTTATGGTCGTGGTAACCATTAACAGTAGAGCGAGGAAGCACCATGACATTGTCGTTCGCTTCAAGCTCTTTAACAACATCCGCAATCCAAGCATGAGCAGCTTTGCCGTCAATACTTTCTTTGCTACTTAAAAGACTTCCACCAAATTCGTTTTGCTCATCAGCGATAATGACACGAGCACCACCACGCGCAGCAGTCAATGCAGCGATCAGACCTGAAGGTCCGGCACCAACGACAACCACATCAGCGTGTTGATTCACTTTATCATAAATATCTGGATCGTATTCATTAGGTGAACGACCTAGACCCGCGGCTTTACGGATAACTTTTTCGTATGTTTCCCACATTGATTGAGGGTACATAAAGGTTTTGTAGTAAAAACCTGGAGGCATCATTTTGCCGCCAAATTTACCAACTAAGCCCATCACATCGTTATCAACACTTGGCCAGCCATTTGTTGATCCTGATACAAGACCAGAGAACAACTCTTGCTGTGTCGCTCTTACGTTTGGAACTTGTGTCGCTTCAGTTGCACCAAGCTGCATGATGGCATTTGGCTCTTCTGCGCCTGCTGCAACGATACCGCGAGGACGGCTGTATTTAAAACTACGGCCAATAATATCAACACCGTTAGCTAACAAAGCTGACGCCAGAGTATCACCGGCGAAACCTTCGAATTTCTTACCATTATATGTAAAAGTAAGTGGCTGAGAACGGTCAATACGGCCACCGTTTTGTAGACGATTTTTCTGAGACATGATCCGCTCCCTTACTCTGCAACTACTTTAGGTTGCTCACCCATTTTGTAAACTTCTTTAATTTCATACGTTACTGTGTGTCGAGTAACGTTGAAGAACTTACGACAGCCTGCCGCGTGAACCCAAATTTCATGATGTAAGCCACGAGGGTTCTTACGGAAGAACATGTAGTTCCCCCACTCTTCATCCGAGCAAGAATCAGGATCTGCTGGGCGCTCAATATGAGCCTGGCCTTGGTTATGGAACTCTTCTTCTTCGCGGTGTTCACCACAGTAAGGGCAATAAATATAAAACATGAACTGAATCTCCCGTTAGTGTGCTACACCAGCTGCGCCGTGCTCGTCGATAAGCGCGCCATTGTGGAATCGGAACATTGAGAATGGCTCAGCCATCTCATGCATCTCACCTTTTGCCAAAGAAGCAGCAAATACGTGACCAGAACCCGGTGTTGCTTTAAAGCCACCCGTACCCCAACCACAGTTGAAAAACAAATTCTTCACTGGTGTTTTAGAGATAATAGGACATGCATCAGGGCATGTATCAACGATACCGCCCCATTGACGGTTCATACGTACACGGCTGAAGATCGGGAACATTTCCACAATCGCCTGTATAGTATGTTCAATAGTTGGGTAAGAACCACGCTGCCCATAACCTACATAGCTGTCGATACCTGCACCGATTACCAAATCACCTTTATCAGACTGAGATGCATAACCATGTACATGGTTAGACATTACTACTGTATCTAAGATTGGCTTGATCGGTTCAGATACCAATGCCTGTAGAGGATGCGACTCAAGCGGTAATTCAAAACCTGCTTTTGCAGCCATATAGCCTGAATGTCCTGCAACAACACAACCTACTTTATCTGCCATAATATCGCCGTAACGATCCGTTTTTACGCCAGTTACTGTGCCGTCTTCAATGATAAAATCAACAACTTCAGTTTGTTGAATTAGATCAACACCGTGCATATCCGCACCACGAGCAAAACCCCAAGCTACCGCATCGTGACGAGCAACACCTGCACGTGGCTGCCAAGAAGCCCCCATTACAGGGTAACGAGCATTACCAGAGCAATCTAGAATTGGAACGATTTCGTTCACTTGCTTCGCATCCAGAACTTCGCCATCAATACCGTTTAAACGGTTAGCATTTACACGACGCTCGATATCACGCATGTCTTGCAATGTATGACCTAGGTTTAAACAGCCGCGTTGAGAGAACATGACATTGTAGTTAAGATCTTGAGATAGACCTTCCCATAATTTCATCGCATGCTCATACAAGTGCGCAGACTCATCCCATAAGTAGTTTGAACGAACGATCGTAGTATTACGTGCCGTATTACCGCCACCTAGAAAGCCTTTCTCAATGACTGCTACATTCGTAACACCAAACTGCTTTGCTAAATAGTAAGCCGTTGCTAAACCGTGTCCGCCGCCACCTACGATGATCACATCGTATTTCTTTTTAGGGGTTGGATTACGCCACACCCGCTGCCAATTTTCGTGATGGCTAAAACTGTGCTTTAACAACCCAAAGCCTGAATAATGCTGCATCAGATCAGCTCCTTACATAAATAATCGCTTCAACGATTATCGTGGTGTGGTTAAAAGGGAAGTAACGCTTCAGCAAGCCAAGGCGCTATAAACCAAGTATTCATAGTGATAATAGAGAGAAAGATTTACGATCTAATGCTTGGAAGCGTCTAGCGGATGACAATTTACGACAGAGCGTAAATGTCGATTTTAGATAGGTTAAAAAACACACGTGTAGCGGAGCAAAACAAGCTTACAACAGGCGCTATTAAAGAAACGAGTCACTCCAGATCTGATTAGCGGCCTGGTGAAGTAGACTATGGCGTTTGGCAACTTTTTCTTCATTTCTGTCATACCCTCCTCCAATGACACAAGCGACTGGCAGATTAAGTGATACGCAGGCACTAATAATGTATTTATCTCGCTCAAAAATACCGTGGTCAGTTAAGTTAACATAACCAAGCCTGTCGTCTTTATGGACATCCACACCCGCATCATAAAACACAAAGTCTGGCTGATGCTCTGCCAATAATGACGGCAAAGTTTCTTTTAAAATTGATAAGTATTCTTGGTCATTTGCGCCCTTTGGGATGGCAATATTAACGCCAGATGTCTGCTTTACCTGTGGGTAGTTTTCTTCACAGTGCCAGGACACTGGCAGGATGTCACTTCTATCTTTAAAGAAGGCAATAGTGCCATCACCTTGATGCACGTCACAGTCTAGAATGAGAACCTTCTTGGCTTTGCCTGACTCAATAATCGCCAACGCCGCAACAGCCAAATCATTAAATATACAAAAGCCAGATCCATGGGAAGGATGCGCATGATGCGTACCACCAGCCAGATGGCATGCCAAACCGTGTTGAAGCGCTAATTCACTAGTAAGGATGGTACCAGAAACGGCCCGCAACGTACGCTCTACCAGCCATTCCGACCAAGGCAGACCAATTTCCTTTTCTTCCCGTTTACTAAGCTCTCCTCGAATAAAACGCTGCACATAGTCTTTATCATGAGCAGACATCAATACTTTAAGAGACAAAGGCGATGGCGTGTATTGGTTATCATCGGTCAGAATACCCAACTCCCTCAAGGTTTCTGCTAATAAACCAAACTTACGCATTGGAAAGCGGTGCCCTGCTGGAAACGGAATACTGTAATGGGAGTGAAAAACAAGGGGGAGCAAAGTGACATCCATGGATAGCTAAATACAAGTGAATAAGATGAACACTATGCTAACAAGCTCTACTGGCTTTTTGCGACCAAAACTTTACGAATAGCTGTATTGAAAGACTCAATCAATTGCGGGGGAAAGCCTTTACCGCTTTCAAAGTTCACCATTTGCACAGCTCTAATAGCACTTTTTCTATATTCGCTGCCTGACTTCCCCCAAACAGCATCAATAAACATGACAGCCATCGCAAGAATAAAGGCACCTTGCGGTATAAGAGAACCAATTAAGCCTTCCGGCATACCAGTACCATCAAAGCGTTCTTTATGCGCTTGAACCATAGCAACCGCTTCTTCCCAGCCTTCATGTTTTGCCAGCAATTTAGCGCCTACGAGTGTGTGATTCTTCTCGGCCTGCTGTTTTCGCCCTTCATCATCCTTACAACTTAGAATAGGAGCCATACCCATATTGTGCATATAGGCTGCTGCACTGAGCTGGGCGGGATCAACCGAACTAGAACATTCGGCATTAATCAACTGACACAGTTTTAAGATGCGCTCACTACGTTCTGACGAATAGCCCAAAAGGCGATTTAATTTCTGACTAAAACCAATAAATAAATCGATATCCGCCTGCTGCTCTGCAGTGAACTCCACTTTGATAATAACGGAGGTAGGTGGTGGAGCATCTTTTTCCTCAATAATCTGATTACATTGCCGCAATAAATCAGCCGCCATTTCAGGACGTTTTGTATCTATTTCTTCTGCATAAATAGCATCAAGGCCATACTGTAGCTGATCACGAACAGCACTTTCTGCCACATGGGACTGATAAATCTGCTTTATCAAGTCATACACTTTTTCGATCACGACAATGATCAGTTCACCCAAGTAATGATGGTATTGAATGTATCCTCCACGCATACCATCCACTATCTCTTCTAGCTTATGCAGAACACCAACCAAAGGATCTAAAAAGCAGACAGAGCAGTTCCCCTTCATGCTGTGGAGCGAACGAAAGAGTTTATCCAGCTTATCAAATGAAAAACCGTCAGTTTCAATACTGTTAATAATCTCTTCTATTTCTTGCTGAGCTTCAACATAACACTCTAGCAAATCGTCCTTGAGCTCTTTATCCAATGCTGAAAACGCTTTACACGCAAAGTGACTCATTCTGTTCTTCCATTACAAGGAGCTATAACTCAAAAAAGCATTGAGGCCTATCAAGTCATTCGGTAGTCTCACTGATTACCCTTCTAATTGTAGATAGAATATTTGTAAGCGTGAACATATAGTATGTTTCATTATGAAACTGAGGTGCATATGCCAAATTATTGGCTCATGAAGTCAGAACCAGATGCGTTTTCCATTGATGATCTAAAAAAAATGCAACGTTCGCCATGGGACGGAGTCAGAAACTATCAAGCCAGAAACTTTATGCAAACGATGAAAGAAGGAGATCTTGTCTTTTTCTATCATTCAAGCTGCTCCCCAGCGGGTATTGTTGGCATTGCGACTGTCAGTAAAGAAGCCTATCCAGACCATACCAGCTGGGACCCAAACAGCGCTTATTTTGACCCGAAATCATCACCAGATAAACCTAGATGGTTCATGGTCGATGTAGAGTTTACTGAGAAGTGGCCTTCGATTTTAACATTAGCAGAATTAAAGCTACACCCAGAACTGGCCGATATGTTATTAACCAAGAAAGGAAATCGCTTATCTGTAATGCCTATTACAATGGGTGAATGGCAGTACATCAACCTAATAGCAAGGAAATAAATATCACTAATCATTGTAATTTTGATAATAAGAAAACTTCAAAATACACTTTCTAGAGCATTCTTGAAGTCGAAATCAGTAGACTGAGTATTTAATAATGAGTATCGAAGTAGCCCGGATGGCTATTATACTGTCTGCCTTATATAGCACAATGTCTATCAGTCAGACCTTGTACCCTACTAGCCTTATGGATTCATTAAAAGATTCCGACCAAGACGGTGTTATTGACGCTAGGGACTTATGCGCCAATACACCTGTAGGCGTCGATGTTGATAATACTGGCTGCCCTCTCACAAAACTGGAATATTATCGCTTTAACTTTGACGTTCAATTTGACATAGCCAGCTATAAACTAAAAGAAGGCGCCTACGCAGAGCTGGATGATCTAGCTTTATTTTTACAACAAAAGCCGATAACCAACCTGCTAATTGAAGGACATACCGACAACACAGGCACACCTAGGATCAATCTATTACTTTCCAAACAACGTGCAATTGCGGTTTCTAGCGCTTTAACATCAAATTTTGGTATTAATAAAAATCGCATCAAAACATTTGGTTATGGACAGGAACGCCCTGTTGCGTCGAATGACACAGAACAAGGAAAACGACTTAACAGAAGAGTAAGCGGGGACATTGTCGTTCCTTTTCGCACTCCTGATGGCTTAAACCAAAACGCCAGTCAGAAACTACAAGTGCCGCATAAATTAACCCTTTCGTTCGGCAGAAATAAATACAGCATAAAAGCCTCGTATCGATCAGAACTGGAGGCTATCAACAAGATACTGCAAGATCACCCCGATACGCTTGTCATTGTCGAAGGTTACACCGACAGCACAGGAAGCAAGGCATACAATCAAAGGCTATCATTGGAAAGAGCCAATATGGTGGCTAACGTCATTAGGTCATTCTATCCTATCGATGCTGACAGAATTAAAACTATAGGTTATGGACAAGACTTCCCTATCGCGTCTAACCAAACACAGGAGGGAAGAATAATGAATCGGCGTGTCGACACCACCATAGTTCAAAGGTTTAAAGCTTCACAAGAAGTTGTGATACCGAAATGGACGATATGGAGTGTCGATCAATTAGATAAAGAATAAATTCGCTAGGCAGAACAGCCTAATGGAATTCAAATTCGCGTTGCTTTAATGGAACTGCGTAATCAAAGTAATACTGCACGACAGCGCCAACATAGTCATAATTATCACTCGTCCTAGCGATAATCCCCACACTGCCCACCTGTCGATATTTTTTAGGCTGAAAGTAGGTTTCTAGGCGCCAGCCCACTTCATCTACATTATAGTTCTCCCTAAATAAGGAAGTTCTTAGATCTTCGTTAAAATAATAACTAACACCGAAACGCGAACTTGTCACATTACTCAAGGTTGTATCCGTAGAGATATAATTAGTGGTTAATGAAAAGTCTCCCAAAAATAACTCACCAATAAACTGCCCAATAATGTCACGTTCACTCTTTAGCTCTTCATCCATTGGCTGTAATTCAGAAACGCCAAGACCAAGCCCTAAGCGACCATAATCATTTCGGATAAACCAATTAGACGAGAATTCAGACTGAGCGAAACTGTCTTTTGATGACCCTGTTATTAAATAATTACTATTTAATAACACTTGGGCAGAGAGGTAATCGTTAATAGGCATATTTATTTTGAAATCAATATTCATGAGAGACTTCTCACTTAAAAGCCCATACCCTAAGCCGAAAGCAAAATTAGGTCGTTTATCTTCGGCATAGGCAACACTGCTGCTCACAACGACTGACAAGATAAAAATCCGAGAAAAAATAGTCAAAACATGTCCGCGCAAAAAGTATAAATTGTAGCGCTATTGTGACTGGTCTTTTACAAAAGCTCCAGTAGCAAAAAATGTGACTATTTTCACATAAAATGAAGGGAATTCAGAACACCTCTGGGATTCGGAAGCAAAGCCCAATATAATAGCCCCAAAGTCGATTAGACGAACACATTTTAGGTTTATACGTTACATGGCAAAAAAACTTTTTATCCAAACTCATGGCTGTCAAATGAACGAATACGATTCCTCTCGTATGGCAGATTTACTTGGCGAAAGTCATGAAATGGAACTCACAGACAACGCAGACGAAGCAGATGTTTTGCTTCTAAATACTTGTTCTATACGCGAAAAAGCTCAAGACAAGGTCTATCATCAATTAGGCCGTTGGAAAAAGCTTAAGCAAAAGAACCCCAACCTTGTTATTGGTGTAGGCGGTTGCGTGGCAAGCCAAGAAGGCGATGCAATACGCAAACGCGCCAAACATGTCGATATGATTTTCGGGCCTCAGACGCTACATAAATTACCTGATATGGTGAACGCGGCAGGAAAACACATTCCAATCACGGACGTCACCTTCCCAGAGATCGAGAAATTCGATCATTTACCAGCACCTCGCGTTGAAGGTGCAGAAGCCTTTGTTTCCATTATGGAAGGCTGTAGTAAATACTGTACATTCTGTGTTGTGCCTTACACTCGTGGCGAAGAAGTTAGCCGCCCGTTTGACAGCATTTTGAAAGAAGTTGTACAACTGGCTGAGCAAGGAGTTCGTGAAATCCATTTATTAGGACAAAACGTAAACGCATATCGTGGCGATACAGCTGAAGGTGATGAAGCCGATCTTGCTGACATCATCCATGCAGTCGCGCAAATAGATGGTGTTGAACGTATTCGCTTCACAACATCGCACCCAGTTGAATTTACCGATAGCTTAATCGAAGCCTTCCGCCATGAGCCTAAGCTTGTCAGTCATTTGCACCTGCCAGTACAAAGCGGCGCAGATAATATTCTAAGTGCGATGAAGCGCGGCCACGACCGTCAATATTACATTGATAAAATCAATAGAATTAAAGAAGCGCGCCCGGGCATTAGCTTATCTTCTGACTTTATCATCGGCTTCCCAGGTGAAACCGATGATGATTTTGTCGACACTATGAATCTTATTCAAGAAATCGGCTTTGATCACTCTTTCAGTTTTGTATACAGTCAAAGACCTGGCACGCCCGCTTCTAATTTAGAAGATGATACGCCAGAAGACGTTAAAAAAGAGCGCCTTGCGATTCTACAACGTCGTATAAGCCAACAAGCCTACGACATTAGTTTATCCATGGTGGGTGAGGTTAAGCGTATCTTGGTCAGTGGCTATTCGCCACGCGATCCTGGTCAACTTCAAGGTCGAACAGAAAACAACCGGATTGTAAATTTCCGTGCATTCGACCCACAACTAATTGGTAAATTCGCAGATGTTGTAATTACAGATGCTTATCCAAATTCCCTACTGGGTGAATTGGTAGGTTCTGAGCTCGACACTGACTTTGTACTTCAATAATCAAAGGTAACTCTTGGAAACCACACAGACTACTCAACAAATCCGTTTAGCACCTGCCGAAGCCGACGCTTTGGCTAGGCTATGCGGTCAACTCGACGAGAACATCAAGCTAATTGAAAAAAGACTTGATGTGTCTATTAAATACCGCGGAGAACTATTCGACATTTCCGGTGAAGATTCTGAACATGTAGCAGCCACTAAAACGCTACTAGAGAACCTTTATCGCGAAGCTTTGGCAAATACAAACATCACCCCAGAAACGATCCACCTTTACCTGCAAGAGTCTGCGATTGAATCGCTCACCAGCAGCAAAAGAGAAAAAAATGATCAGCTGGTGATTAAAACGCGTAAGGCATTTATTAAGCCAAAAGGTAAGAACCAACAAGGCTACGTAAAGCAAATTCGCAAACACGATATCAACTTTGGTATCGGGCCTGCTGGTACAGGTAAAACCTACTTAGCCGTCGCGTGTGCGGTTGAAGCACTTGAAGCTGACCGTGTTGAGCGCATCATGCTGGTTCGCCCTGCGGTTGAAGCTGGTGAAAAGCTAGGATTTTTGCCGGGTGACCTATCGCAGAAAATCGACCCATACCTACGCCCTCTTTATGATGCGCTGTACGAAATGCTTGGATTCGAGCTGGTCGATAAATTGATTGAGAAAAATGTTATTGAAATAGCGCCGCTTGCGTTTATGCGTGGTCGTACTTTGAATAACGCCTTTATCATTCTTGACGAAAGCCAAAATACGACAAAAGAACAGATGAAGATGTTTTTAACTCGCATCGGCTTTGGTTCAACGGCCGTAATCACAGGCGACACCACTCAGGTCGATCTTCCTCGTGGCACTAGCTCTGGCTTAGCTCAAGCGATGCATGTATTAAATGATGTCAATGGTATCAGTATGACACACTTCAGCTCAGCTGACGTTGTTCGCCATCCGCTAGTGCAGCGCATTGTTGAAGCCTATGACAAGTTTGACATTGAAGTCGAAGAAGAAAAGAAAGCTCGTACTGAAGCTCGTCTAGCTGCGCAATCCGAACAATCTGCGAGCACCAAATGATGGCAATATTAGAGCTTGACTTACAAATTGCAACCGAAGAAACAACCAATCTTCCAAGCGAAGCTGACTTTCGAGTTTGGGTTGAAAAAGCCCTTGAAAAGTCAGACGAAGAATTCGAAGTCACTATTCGCATTGTTGATGAAGAAGAAAGCCACGCCCTCAATCATGAGTATCGTGGCAAAGACAAGCCAACAAATGTACTATCGTTCCCATTCGAGTCTCCACCTGGTTTGGAACTCCCTTTATTAGGCGATTTAGTTATTTGCGCTCAAGTCGTGACGAAAGAAGCCCAAGAGCAAAATAAAGAATTGTTTCATCATTGGGCTCATATGACTATTCATGGCATCTTGCATTTATGCGGTTATGATCATATAAATGATGACGAAGCAGATGAAATGGAATCGATAGAAACAGAGCTTCTTGCCTCCCTATCTATTTCCGACCCTTATTTGATTAAAGAGTGAGTTAACACCCTAATGAGTGACGACCGATCGAGTTTATCCAACGATCAACAAAAATCCTGGTTTGAGCGTTTAACGCAAGCCTTCAACGATGAGCCACGAAGCCGTGGTGATATTGTTAAACTTCTAGAAGCCGCAGTGAAATCCGACATTATTGATCGCGATGCTTTCACTATCGTTGAAGGTGCTCTAGAAGTGTCTGAGGTACAAGCACGAGATATTATGATTCCACCCTCACAAATGGTGGTTATTAAGTCTGAAGACGACCCAAAAACATCACTCCGTAAAGTCATCGATTCTTCCCATTCTCGCTTCCCTGTTGTAGGCGAAGATTCGGATGAAATCCTTGGCGTACTTTTAGCCAAAGACCTACTTCCTTTACTGTTCAAAGATGGTGACATAACAATAGAAGATATTTTAGCCCGCTTACGTCCCGCGAATTTCATCCCTGAAAGTAAACGCCTCAACGTATTACTGAATGACTTTCGTACCAAACGCTACCACATGGCACTGGTTCTCGATGAATATGGCAGCGTGTCAGGCTTAGTTACGATTGAAGACGTTCTTGAGCAAATTGTTGGTGAAATCGAAGATGAAACCGACAAGCTTGACGATGAAGGCATTCAGGTTACAACAGAGCCTGGCGTTTACCTTGTTCCAGCCTTATGTACGGTAGAAGACTTCAACGAGTTCTTTAAAGTAGAACTTAACGAAGAAGAATTCGATACTATTGGCGGGATTCTGGTGCAACAATTCGGTCACGTTCCTTTACGCGACGAAGAGCTATTTTTTAGTGATTTCCACTTTAAAATCGTAAAATCCGATGGACGTAGAATAAAAACGATCCAAGTGTCCAAACCAGCGGCTAATACATTAGACTAATATGACTAGACCCCACCCTGACTTGACAACAACACAAGCGGGGTGGGTTCCTCGTTTAGTGTCAAACATTTCCAAACTTCATCCTATTTTACTTACTCTTATCGGAATTGTGGCTGGCGCCATTGGTGCAACCAGCTTCTCGCCATTTTATTTTTGGCCTAGCTATTTCATTACTCTTATCGTCTTTAGCATTCTGGTCATTACCAGTACTACGGCAAAATCTGCATGCTGGAGAGGCTCATCCGTTGGATTAGGCTTTTTTGGCGCTGGTGTATCTTGGGTATATGTCAGCATCGCAGAGTACGGACAAGTTGGCGTTATTATCGCCGCACTGATCACCTTGCTATTTATCTCTGTTCTCTGCGCTTTTTGGTCATTCTCCGCATGGCTAGCATGGCGATTGATCCAACGCTTTACACAAATCCCCGCCAGTCTTTGGATTACCTTGAGCGTCTTATTGGGAGAGTTCTTACGCAGCACTCTATTCACTGGATTTCCTTGGCTACTTCCCGGTTACGCCATCGAAAACACATGGCTATTCGAGCTATTACCCATTGGTGGCATTTGGTTAACAAGTGCCTGTGTCGTACTTACCGCTAGCGTTATAGCTTGTCTCCTACTACAAGAGACCAATCAACTTGGGCCTATTTTTGGCTTATTAGCTGTTTGGTTAGGTGCTGCTTATTTAAACTACTCCCCTGTCTCATGGGTCCAGCAAACAGGCACCTTGAAAACAACACTAGTACAAGGAAATGTTAAGCAGGATGTAAAATGGCTAGGCGACACAGCCGTAAAATCCTTAGCATATTACCAGCAAGAGACGATTAAACACTTAGACAGTGATCTCGTTGTTTGGCCTGAAACAGCCATCACCTACACTTACCCAAGAATCAAACCTTATTTTGAGTCTTTTGCAAAAGAACTAGCGGACAATAATACGACCCTAATAACAGGCATCCCGGATGTCAGTGAAAACAATCGCGATTACTTCAATGCCATTTGGGCAACTGGCAACGGCTTTGGTCTCTATTACAAACAGAGACTGGTTCCTTTTGGGGAATACATTCCGTTTGCTGAATATATAGGCCCAATCCTAGATGTATTTGGCATGCCCATGTCTAACTTTAAATCTGGCGATGATAACCAACCTGTTCTGCAAGTGGGCGAATGGGGTGTCGCTCCATTCATTTGCTACGAGATTGTTTACGCAGAACAAGTAAGACGCATGGTGAGAGACAGCGACTTCCTTATCACCATTAGCAACGACGGCTGGTTTGGCACTTCTATTGGCCCTTGGCAGCACTTACAAATAGCGCAGTTTAGAGCAAAAGAAGCAGGTCGTTACGTGATTCGCGCCACCAACACAGGCGTTACAGCATTCATCAATGAGAAAGGTAAAGTTGTTGCTCAGGCCCCTCAGTTTGAAAAGACCACGCTAACCGCTGAAGCAAAAGCGTTCAGCGGCATCACACCTTACGTTCAATGGGGCTATTGGCCAACCTTTCTGCTGCTGGGAATTTGTATAGTCTTTTCTTACTTGAATGGTTTAGTGCTCAATCGTAAAAACACTTAACCAATAGACTACCTTTCTAACAAAAATGCGGCTCAACAAATACATTGTTACGCCGCATTTTGATATAAACCAATGCATATTGACCAAGCATCTATCAATCAAAAGCGAATGACCAATCACTCAGTCTTGTTAATCTGCTCATCATGAGTTGACATCAAACCATAATGACAAATTTCACAGGGCGCCAACGCTTGCTTGGTTTCGATCACATTATCATGACCGCATGACATGCAGCGGTAACTCCCCGGTTCGACCTCAGCACCAACCACATGACACTCTTCAAGCGGCACAGGGTTATTGTTGGCATGATTAATCAACCATAACAATGCGACATCTTCTTTTTCATCAAGCTCATCAACTAACTCATGGCCTTCATCAAGAACATAATGCCAATTTGCATCGACCCATGCTTCGGTATAGCCCATTTTGTCATGCCAATAAGCTGTCATTAAGGCCACATCTTCGAGAAACCAATCCTTTGCTCCAATCAATGTTTTACGAGCTTCTTCGACCAAATTGGAATCGTCAGCCTCTTTTGGTGAATCTTTTTTCATAGAATTCATAACTCCTCCTCTATGCACCTTCTAATTAGGGCTCCATCTCTATAAAATAGCGGATATTTTCAGACTCTGTTGGCTATTGCATCATTATCTTGAGCTATGCCGCTATAATGGCCTCTTTTCATTAAAGAGAATACAGGTCTACCAACCTTTCGTCGATCACGGGATAAGAATACATCATGCAAGAACAATACAATCCGCAGCAAATTGAACAAGCTGCTCAATCTTTTTGGGACGAAAACAAAGTCTTCAAAGCCGTCGCTGATTCCAACAAAGAGAAGTTCTACTGTCTTTCGATGTTTCCTTACCCAAGTGGCCGACTGCACATGGGCCACGTTCGTAACTACACAATCGGCGATGTTATTTCTCGCTACCAGCGCATGCAAGGCAAAAACGTACTACAGCCAATGGGTTGGGATGCTTTTGGTCTGCCTGCCGAAAACGCAGCAATCAAACACAAAACCGCTCCGGCAAAATGGACAACTGAAAACATTGCCTACATGAAAGGCCAACTTAAAGAACTTGGTTTCGGTTACGACTGGGATCGTGAAATCGCTACTTGTACGCCAGAGTACTACAAGTGGGAACAATGGTTCTTCACTCAATTGGTTGAAAAAGGCTTGGCCTACAAAAAAACCGCTGCGGTTAACTGGTGCCCAGAAGACCAAACTGTATTAGCCAATGAGCAAGTTGAAGAAGGCTGCTGCTGGCGCTGTGGTACAACCGTAGAGAAAAAAGAAATCTCACAATGGTTTATCCGCATCACAGATTATGCAGAAGAGTTATTAAACGATCTTGATCAATTGGATGGCTGGCCAGAGAAAGTAAAAGCCATGCAACGTAACTGGATCGGTCGTTCAGAAGGTCTAGAGTTCAGCTTTGCTGTAGAAGGCAAAGACGAACGCCTATCGGTTTACACAACGCGTCCAGACACTATCATGGGTGTAACTTACGTTGCTGTGGCGACTCAGCACCCGCTTTCTTTGGAAGCCGCAGAGAAAAATGCTGATCTAGCTAACTTTATTGCTGAAAGTAAACTAATGTCGACAACTGAAGCCGATATGGCAACAGTTGAGAAAAAAGGCATGGACACTGGTTTCAAGGCTGTTCACCCAATCACAGGCGATATTGTTCCCGTCTTCGCGGCGAACTTTGTCTTAATGGAATACGGCTCAGGTGCGGTAATGTCAGTGCCTGCTCACGATCAACGCGATTTTGAATTCGCGAAAAAATATGACCTAGCCATCAAACAAGTTGTTCAGCCTGCTGGCGATGAAGTCGTTAATTTAGAAAAAGCCGCTTTCACTGAAAAAGGCGTACTTTGTAACTCTGACGAATTCGACGGATTGGCATTCAAAGAAGCATTCGATGCGATTGCTGCGTGGATGGTAAAACACGAATTAGGCGAAGTAAAAGTTAACTACCGTCTACGTGATTGGGGCGTTAGCCGTCAACGCTACTGGGGCACACCGATCCCAACTATTAACCTAAAAGACGGTTCTGTTGCTCCAGTTCCAGCGGATCAACTTCCTGTTGAATTGCCAACAGACGTGATCATGGATGGTGTCAATTCACCAATCAAAAACAATCCTGATTTTTCTTCCATTATGTTTAATGGTGAAGAAGCGGAACGCGAAACAGATACCTTCGATACCTTCATGGAATCGTCTTGGTACTTTGCACGCTACTGCTGCCCAGATTCTACTGATGCCATGCTGACAGAAGAAGCGAACTACTGGCTTCCTGTTGACCAATACGTAGGCGGCGTAGAACACGCTATCCTTCACCTATTGTACTCACGCTTCTTCCATAAGTTGCTTCGCGATGCCGGTCTTGTGAACTCTGATGAACCATTCAAACGTCTTTTGACGCAAGGAATGGTAAACAAAGATGGCACTAAAATGTCTAAGTCCAAAGGCAATACCGTCGACCCTCAAGAAATGATTGAGAAATACGGTGCCGACACAGTTCGTTTGTTTATGATGTTCAGTGCGCCACCAGAGCAATCTCTAGAATGGAACGATGCTGGTGTCGATGGTGCATCTCGCTTCTTACGTCGTTTATGGGCGTTGTCCTACCGTCATACCAACGCTGGAAAAGTGGGCGAACTTAAGATTGCTGAATTGAATGGCGCTCAAAAAGCCTTACGCCGTAAAGCTCATGAAACCATTCAGAAAGTATCGGATGACATCGAACGCCGTCAAACGTTCAACACCGCCATTGCGGCCGTAATGGAGCTTTGCAACGAGATAAGCAAATTCGAAGACACATCTGAATTAGGTCTTGCCGTCGTTCAGGAAGCACTAGAAGCGGCAACGCTATTGCTGTCTCCTATCGTGCCTCACATAGCTCATCAACTATGGGCTGAACTTGGCCATAATGACAACATCGTTAACACACCTTGGCCAACTTTGGACGAAGACGCTTTGGTAAAAGACGAGCTAACGATTGTTGTTCAAGTATTGGGTAAAAAGCGTGCTGAATTGACCGTTTCTGCTAGTGCAGATGCTAAAACAATTGAAGCAGAAGCGTTAGCACACCCAAGTGTTGCGAAGTTCCTTGAAGGCAAAACAGTCCGTAAAGTTATTGTCGTTCCAGGCCGCTTGGTAAACATCGTCGCTAACTAATTGAGGCGTTCTAAGGGGTGGCTAAGCCATCCCTTTTCCTTAACCAAAAGACAGGAATCACGGATATGATAGCCGCATTTACACAAACAACTCGCCTACTTATATTGGCACTACTTACTATGAGTCTTGTCGCCTGTGGCTTCCATTTACGCGGACAAGTTGATATTCCAGCTAAATTAACAGTTTTAACGTTAACATCCGAGAGTGGTTCTGAAGACTTTGACCGATCACTACGCATTGCTTTAGCAAGAGCCGGAGTCACCATCATTAATGAAGCTGATGCGACTGAAGCAACATACAACTTAAAAGTAAGCGCAATCAGCTCATCAAATACTGAGTTGGCGCGCAATGCTTCAAACGATGTATCACAAGTTCAGCGCCGTTTGACCAGCCACTACTTTATTCGTCAGGCCAATGGTAAAGCTGTCTATGGACCAAGAACCATCAGTACAACCAGAACATTAACCAATCAAGACGCAGAAGAAAGCGCGAAGCTTTCCTATAACCAAAGCCAAATGCAAAGCATGAGTGAAGATCTAGCCGATCAACTCGTTTACGACTTAAATTACGCTCCTCTTTAGGAAATAGAATGAAAGTCCGTGCGGATCAACTAGAACAGCAGCTGAAAAAAAACTTCGCTCCCCTTTATATTATTTCTGGGGACGATGTTTTGCTCTGCCAAGAAGCGGCGGACAGCATTCGTAAAGCAGCCCAAAAACACCAAATTGATGAGCGCTTACGATATGTCGCCGATGCACAGTTTGATTGGCAAGATGTTATTAATGAAAATCAGAGTTTGTCACTCTTCTCAACGCGTCGACTGTTTGATATTCAAATAGACAAGATGGGCGAAAAACACAGCAAAGCCCTCGCTCAATTAAGCCAATCACTAAGTGAAGACAACACCATCTTACTCACGCTTCCTAAAATCGATGCGCGAACTCAAAAAGCCAAGTGGTTCACTCAATTGGAATCCCAAGGCGTGTTTGTCCAAATCTGGCCCATTGACGCAAACAGGTTGCCCGCATGGGTTCAACAAAGAGCACAATCGTTAGATCTGTCTCTCAGCCGTGACGCGGCTAGCATCATTTGTGAGCGCGGTGAGGGAAACCTTTTGGCTCTGTCCCAAGAACTGGAGAAGCTAGCATTGCTCCATGGACAAGGCGCTCAAATTGATGCTGAGAAAATTATAGAGTCGGTTGCAGACAGCAGCCGCTACTCTATTTATGACCTTAGCGATCGAATTCTAATGGGCAAAGCCAAAGAAGCCATGCATTGCCTCAATCAATTGCTTGGCGAAGGTGTTGAACCCAGCATTATTCTTTGGCTGTTTAATCGTGAAATCCAAACATTGACGAATTTACTGCAGTCCATGCAATCTTCAAGCTTTAGACAAGCCTGCCAAAGCGAAAAAATATGGGATAAGCGAGTTCCTTTTTACGAAAGCGCTATGTCACGCCACAATAAAGTGACTTTGCCTTACATGCAGAACTATTTGGCATTAATGGACAAAAGCATTAAAGGCCTCGAAGGGCCAGATAACGCTACTGGATTTCGTAACCTAGTCATGATGTTTTGCGGCTACAAGCCCGTCACTACTGAATTAGACATTCCAGCATAGAGATAACAAAAACATTCCAGCTCACCTTTTATGTAGGTATAGAATATGACGGACTCGTCAATCATCGAAGAAATTAATACTTGGACCACGCCGTTATTTGTTACTCAAATGCCAGATCATGACTTCTTAAAAGAAGCATTGTTAGCGGCTGTTTATCAACAGAAAGCCTCCCAAACAACAGCCATTGAAAGCCAAATAGCCCCTAAAGCAAAACACGCTTTACATGAAAGTAATTTGGATTTTTTAGATCTGGCAGATGCCAATGTGATGGAAGCAAAACGCACAATAGAAGAATTAGTCTTAGAGATTGCAGGCTCTGTGAACCAAGCATTCTGGCCAGAAGACATGGAAGCCGATGCTCACATCATTGAGTCTTGGTACCATGTGACCCAAAAGGGTGGCTACCATGATGCACACTCACACCCAAATTGCTCTTGGTGTGGCATTTACTATTTAGAACCAGGTGATGCCAATATTGAGGGCAACGGTGGCCTAAATCGATTTTATGATCCTAGGGTCAATGCAGAACATTACGCAGATCCAGGAACAGCTTATTTAGGCGGCCACGGAGTGTGGGATTTCACCCCAACAGATGGGCAAGTTATTATCTTTCCATCTTATTTAAAACATTCTGCTTTACCTTACTTTGGCGATAAAGACCGAGTAGTCATCGCTTTCAACTGCATTATTGAAGCGTATTAAAAAGAAATTTAATAAGTTTCCACTCAAACATTCACAATAGATCGGTATTTGTAGTAATTTAACAAGACATGTTTTATTAGTACGGGGAAGTCTATGCGTGTCCAGTTTGATCAACTCAGCGCTAACCAGCGCTACCACCTGATCACTCAAACTATTACTCCACGCCCTATTGCGTGGATCTTGACCAAAAATGAGAGTGCAAGTTATAACCTTGCACCATTTTCCTATTTTGCCCCCGTCTCCTCTGACCCTGCTATTTTGATGGTTTCCATAGGTAACAAATCAGCGAGTGTCGCCAAAGATACAAAATACAATCTGCTACGCGAAAAGGAATGTGTCTTGCATATTCCTAGCGAGGAGATCATGAATGCGGTTAACGAAAGCTCTGGAAGTTTTGCTTATGGTGAATCTGAAATCCCCGCCTCAGGTGTAACGTTAGCCGAATTCACTGCAACTCTACCTCGGATTTCTGAGGCAAAAGTCGCCATGCACTGTAAGTTATACGATGTACATTCATTAGAAAACGCATCATTTTCTGCCGTTTTTCTAGAAGTACTAGATATTTATATTGATGAGGACCTTGTCACTCAAGAGTCTTCTCGGATTATTGTAGATAACCAAAAGCTCAACCCTCTCGCTCGATTAGGTGGCGATGATTATGCCCTTGTAGGCAAGACAGTGACGATGAAACGTCCTAATTAGGGCATCACAGATTTGAGGTAAACAAATATGGACGTAAAAAAACACATAAAAACTTTCCCTTTTATGGCAGATGTTGAGAGCGACTTAATGTCATCCCTCACAGATTTGGCCAGTTTAAAATCACTAAAGGCGGGTGAAGTTTTAGCAAAACAATTTGAAATAGGTCAGCACATCTATTTTTTACTAGAAGGCGAAGTATCCATTTCGGTTCCATTGCAAGATACCGGAAAGTCTTACAATGTGGGAGTAATCAATAATTTTCTTTCTCCCATCGGTTGGTCGGCCTTCCGCCACCCGTCACGTTACGCGACAACCTTTACCGCCACAAAATCCACTAAATTAATTGTGTGGCCCCTTGTAGAACTGCAGAAAATACTCGATTCAAACTTAGTATTTGCATCGCGTTTTTTGCAATTTGTCTACCAAGAATCTTTACCTGTTCTGACCAATGTCCAAAACCAAACACGACCATTCTTTTCCAATGAAACATTAGCGTTTGAAGAAACACGTCCGCTGCTCGACTCTGAAACACAAGTTCATGCGTTAAAAGATGCTATTAGTCTGCTCAATTATGCGCCATTTTGTGAAACCTTCACTCAAGTAGAGATACACGCACTCGCTAAAAAATCCTCTATTTTATTAGCTCATCAAGGTGACATATTAAGCCAACAAGACCAACCTGCAGATGGCTTATACCTTCTAATAAAAGGCAAAGTCGTTGTGAGTTATCAAACTGAGTCGGGAGACATTATTACGACCCGTACCATTTCTCGTCCGGGTACCGTACTTGCGTGGTCAACACAAGATGCTGAAATGAAAAACCGAGCATCCATCATCTCATCCAGAGACAGTAGCGTTCTGTTTATCGCGAGGGACGATTTACTAGAAATATTCGAAGCCAATCCTAAATTTTCGGTGAAATATTTATACCGTTTAATATGGTTAATTGGAGCTCATTTGTTAGCGGCTCGAATGCGCTACTTATCTCAAATAGCAAACGACGAAGTGCTCGCGGTTAGCAACG
Organism: Marinomonas foliarum; assembly: GCF_003337275.1. Lineage (GTDB taxonomy): Bacteria > Pseudomonadota > Gammaproteobacteria > Pseudomonadales > Marinomonadaceae > Marinomonas > Marinomonas foliarum. The sequence goes on from NZ_QPJQ01000037.1 coordinate 26,107, forward strand.
TTATTGAGCAAAATGCCGCCTTACTGCCTGTCAGCTCTCCACTCTATAAAGTCAGTGAGCTTCTCAAAAGCGCCGTCACAACAGATGAAGCATTTGGTGTACTTTATAAATGCCTGCATTTTGGCTGCGTATTAGAGCGCACTATTTCTGGCATGTGCTTAGATATTTTAAAAGATCTACAGCGAGAAAATGCGTTTTATCGCCATCTACAAAATGTTTATGACACCATTAATAGCTTACCCAAAGACACGCCTGCGCTTGACGCAAGACGCCTAGGCACAGAACTATTCAAACAAGCCTTTCAGCAAGTCCCCTATGTCATCAAAGGCTTGGAAAATCTGCCTAAAAAAGCCGGTTCATTGTTTATTTATAATCACTTGTTAGGCTCCCCAACCAACCGCCTACCTAATGGCTTTCGATTCTCTATGGACGCGCAGTTTATTAGTGCCATGGTTATTGATAATGAGTATGGTATATCTGGGCAGCGAGTGGTTCGCCGTAGTAAAGAAAGTGAATTCTGGCGTGATGATTTTTACGGTCGATTTGGTAATGTGTTTATTCATAGTTGGGAAGATCTGTCTAAAGACACGCCAGAATACGATGCTTTTATTAAACAATCCCAAGAAACGTTACGCCAAAATTTCCCATTAATGATTTCGCCAGAAGGGCAAAGTTTCAGCACTCATCAATCACCTGGCACCCTATTGCCCCATGCTTTTGAACTCGCTGGATCGATGGACAGTGATGAGCCATGGATTGTACCTATCGTAGTGGCAAACTTTGACAAACGTGCTGACCACAATCTATATACCGTTATCATTAAACCAGCATTTAAACTCTCGAGTAAAGTCGATTACAAAGACAAAAAAGCATTAAACAAATTTTTGTTATCGTACCAAGAAGAATACAAAGGTTACGTGGATGAAGCCGTAGAACTATCAAGAGAAATTCGACAATACCCCATTTTTAGTGGAAAAAACGGCTATCGCTCCAATGTCATGAGCCTAAACCAGATTGACGTCGAATTTGAGTCGGATGTCCGAGAACTTGAATTTCACTTGGCTTATCAGGTTTACAAAGATCGACCTGTTGCTTTTTACGGCTCTTCAACTATGCGCTTATGGAGTGATTTTGCGCATAATTTCCGTGATAAAGATGGGATTAACCTAGGGTTTGGCGGCGCAACCCTAGAGGCTTGCGTTTATTACTTTGAACGCATTATTCTCCCTCATAACCCGCGCTCCATGGTGATCTATGCTGGCGACAATGACATAGGCAACCATTGCGACAGCAACAAAGTAGTTGAGCTATATATCGAACTATTGCAAAAAATTGACCGACACTTACCAGGTATTCCGGTGACCTTAGTTAGCATTAAGTGTAGCCCTGCGCGCTTGAAGATGCGTAACACCATCGAAAAAGCCAACCAACAGTTAGCGCGCTTGGCTAAAACTCGGCCCAATACACAATACATAGATTTATTCTCTACCCTGTTAGATAAAGACGGAGAAATAAAAGACACCTTTTTTGAAGGTGATAGGCTTCATCTAAATGAAAAAGCATATGAGCTATGGACCAAGAAACTGCTTGAAAAAGAAAGCTTTATCTTTCAGAAATAGCTAAAAACATCCCCTAACATTTTCACTATGTTAGGGGATTGTATTTAAATCCAGACAGCCTAGCGCTCCAATCCATGCACTCTTTCTTTGTGAAAATGAATACCTGGAGGGCGACACTAAAAAGCTGAGAAAATAAAAAATGCTTGCCTGTATTGACCTTTTTTAAAAAAAAGGCCAGCATACAACTACAAATTATGTAACAGAACAAAGAGTTCTATAACTTTATGAATAACCAGATCTTAAATAAACACAACGGCGATAAACGTAAGGCTAAGAAGCTTTGCGGCGCTGACGTGTGGAAGTAAGATTTATAACAACTCACCGGCAGCATTCTCGCTGACGGTTTAATACTCTTCTCAGCAGAATGTATACCGGCCTAACAGAGGCAAAAGTATGTTCTACGGCGCAATCACAGCACTAATCACTCCTTTTCGTAATGGCCAATTAGATGAAGACGCTCTACGTAAAATCGTTCGCTGGCAAATAGATCAAGGTGTTAATGGCTTGGTTCCTGTCGGAACAACAGGAGAGTCGCCAACCTTAAGCGAACATGAACATAAGCGTGTTATTGAGATTACCGTACAAGAAGCCAATAAAGCCGTCCCTGTACTTGCAGGTGCAGGTTCAAACAACCCCGTTGAAGCAGTAAACTATTCTGAATTCGCTTATCAAGCTGGTGCTGATGCGACCTTACATGTAGCAGGTTATTACAATCGTCCAAATCAAACAGGTTTGTATGAACACTTCAAATATGTACACGACAACAGCAAACTCCCTATCATTCTTTACAACATTCCACCACGCGCCGTTGTTGGTCTAGAAGTGGCCACCTTATCCCGTCTTGCTGAATTACCAAGAATCATTGGCGTAAAAGACGCAACTGGAGACCTAACTCGACCTGTGCGGGAACGAGCGCTAATAAACAAACCATTTAGTTTTCTGAGCGGTGACGACGTAACAACAGTTGCATATAACGTTGGCGGTGGTAATGGCTGTATTTCTGTTACATCAAACGTTGCACCAAAACACGTTGTCGAGTTACAGCGCTTATGTCGTGAAGGGAATTATGTTGAAGCAGCACAATTACAGGACAAGTTATTTGCCCTACATAGTGCCTTGTTTATCGAACCAAACCCAGCTGGCCCAAAATACGCAATGTCCTTACTTGGTCTATGCACTGAAGAATGTCGTTTGCCTATGGTGCCACTGCAAGACAGCACCAAAGCCACCATTCGCCGCATCATGGAAGAACTGGAACTTATCTAAGCTTGATCATCATACTATTGCTCATAAAAAAGCCCGCATCTAAAAGCGGGCTGATTTATGAGAAACCTTCATAAAACTAAGATTTGGCAAGCCGCACAACATAAAGCAGAATAATAGCACCCACTGTTGCAGTAACCAGTGACCCTAAAAAACTTCCTGAATATAGACCAAGGAGTTGGAATGTAAAACCACCGACAAAAGAACCCACAACACCAATAACGATATTACCAACTAAACCAAAGCCACCACCTTTCACTAGCTGACCAGCCAACCAACCGGCTAATGCCCCGATAAACAAAAAAGCTAATAGTTCCATACAAACGATCCTTATGATGTTTAGTGTGTAGCTTGGTAGACTAGCACCTATTCTTTAAAGCGCCTATAAAAGTCACCAAATCCCCGTTATTACTAACCCATTTATTCTTTTTCTGTTACTTTGTCATGAAAGTGCCAAGCTTTTTTAATAAATATTGATCCGTTCTGTTTTGCAAAAATGTATTTTCTAACAACCCCCTCAACAAGGCTAAGTTAGGCCTTATAAGGAAATCTAAATGGGTAAAGTTCATTTTGTCGGTGGAGAAAAAGGTGGCGTCGGAAAATCTATGACGGCACGTGTTTTAGCTCAATATTACATAGATAACAATCAGCCATTTTTAGGGTTTGATTGTGATGCCTCACACAGTACTTTTTCACGTTTTTACAGCGAGTTTTCATCGCCTGTTTTAATAGGTGAAGAAGACAGTCTAGATGGCATGCTCGCCGCTATTGAAGAATACCCAGATCGAGATTTAATTATCGACCTTGCCGCTCAAGCCGCTCAGCCGCTAGGAAAATGGATTGAAGAAACCGACGTCTTTGGCCTTTTAGATGAAATGGGTTACCAAGTTTGTCTTTGGCATGTGATGGATGATGGCGCTGATTCAGTCTCATTATTGGATGCGCTACTAGAACGCTATCAGCAACCTTCAGTCGACTTCGTTATTGTTCAAAATTTAGGTCGTGGTAGCGACTTTACTCGATTCAAAAAATCGGACACCATGAAAAAAGCACTTGAGCGAGATGCTCTAATTATCGAGTTACCTAAACTACAAAGCAAACTGACACAAAAAATTGACTTCAACAACAGTAGTTTTTGGGCTGTGGCGAATGATAAGGGCATTATGAACATTGCTGAGCGCCAACGCATGAAAGTCTGGCTACGCAACACTTACGCACAACTTGCTCAGCTGGGATAAGAGTTCGTTCAAATGCAAAAATTAAAAAGGGCCAATATGATATTGGCCCTTTACGTTTTAATAATGCGATAGAAGAACAGGCACTTTACGATTTATACATTTAACTCAGAGGAAGAGTTGAACGAAAACATTCGCACTTCGTCTCTTGCAAACCACCCCATTGACTCATAAAAAGTTTGGGCTGCCTTATTGTCTGCATGAACAAACAAATGTGTTTTGGCGATACCTTGCTTCGCAAGTCCATCAATTACTGCGTTGACCAATTGTTTCCCTAGCCCTTCTCCACGAGAAGATGCATTAACAGCCAAATGTTGCAAATAACCTCGACGTCCATCAGTGCCCGCCAATACCGCTCCGACCAGCAAACCTTGCTTTTCTACTACAAAGCTTAGTCCTGGATTTTTCTTTAAATAAAGAGTGATGTTTTCTTCAGAATCGGCACCACGCAAGCTCATGGACTCAGTATTTCCCCACAAAGCCGTCACTTGATCATAATCGGAAATTAGCATCTTACGCAGCACTAACAACTCCTTCGCCTTAGCATTCTGTACATTGAACAGATTTCTGAATTATTCCTGAACATCCATATACTTGTTTGCCCAAACGCGGTTTTCTTCCAAAGTGGAATAACGCGTAGATAACTCAGAAGCGTTCAAAGTGCCTTCAGCAATACCTCGTTGCTCACGCAAACAATCGTATGTCGCTTTGATCGCAGCAAAGTAGGCTGCGTGCCCATTAACAACAATACGCACACCATTCGCAGCAAGGCGTTCACGATCACGCAATTCTGGATTATCGTAAGCCACAAGCATGATTGGAATAGTAATATGCTGACTTATCTCTTCTAGATGAGCAAAGTCACGAATACCAACCATGCAAATACCATCAACCCCAACAGCTTGGTAAGCCTTAACTCGGGAAATGGTTTCTTCGGTCGATAATTGACCCGCATTGGTACGAGCAATAATACTCATAATAGGGTCGATACGTGCTTCTAAAGCCGCTTTTAATTTACCTACAGCCTCTTCTACTGGAATCAAATCAGTAGATTTATGACCGTACTTTGCTGGCAATAAAGTATCTTCTATCGTTAACGCTGCAACACCAGCTCGTTCAAGCTCAACAATGGTACGCATCACATTCAATGCATTACCGTAACCGTGGTCGGCATCGGCAATTATAGGCAAACGCGCTACACGACCAATTCGAGTCGCTTGCTCAGTAAATTCACTTAACGTAATCAAAGCAAAATCTGGAGCTGCCAATACCTGCAAAGACGCAACAGAGCCACCTAAAATCCCGACTTCAAAACCAAGATCTGCAGCAATACGAGCCGACATAGGATCGAATGTAGAAGCAGTGTAATAACATTTACCGCTTGCTAATAATGCTCGAAAATCATTACGCAAATCGTGCTGGGAAGGTGTTGCCATGAATATACTCCTAAAAGACGTCACTAAATTTCATATAGTGTAAATGCCGCGGATTATACTCCGCTTACGCCTTTGCTTCATCTAATTCAAACCAACTGGTTAAGTTTTGTAAGTAAATGACACTCAAAAAAGCTTGAGTCTTAGCGAAATAAAAGGGATTTACAAACTATGAAAAAATCGGGGATATTGTTCAGGTCAATTTCAAACGGCACATTAGCTATTAAAAATTGGAGGCAGTAAAAAGGCTTACTCACTTTCATAGGCAAGCCTCTCTATAGCAATCAAAACATTACATGCTTTGAGGAACCTCACAAGCAAAGCTCTTCGCACTTTCTACATCACCTTTGCCATCATAGGTTCGACGTCAATTCGCTCATACCTTACTAAACAATGCTCTTCAACCTCATTAACACCCAGTTTAAGCATTCCTTTAGCCACGGTTTCAACTGAGTCAATCACGGTATTGTTTGCCGTTAATAGAGATGTAAATCCCTCACAACTCTTGGCTAAGGCAGAAGGTTTTGCCTCACTCAATTGTGGAATTGACACTGCAGTAGCAGCATTCGCTAGACCACTATAAGCAACACAACTACCAATGGTGAAGGCAAGTAAACTAGGTTTGTATAAAAATTGGCGCATTATCGACTTCCTTATTTTGTTTTTATTTATAACTGTTATCCATCACAACAGAATAAAAGAGATAAACAAAAAAGGTGAATAATTTTTTCGCTCAGCCTATTCGAAAAATGCACAGCAATACGCTAAATGGTTGTAATTTTCCTACATAAAAAACCAAAAGAGCGAAAAAAGACCCTCTTATGAAAGAAACTTTCTTGTTTTTTAAAAAAAACTGCACTTAAGGGCTGTTTTTTGTACAGTGAAGCAGTGACAGAGGCAAATTCTAGGGATAACATACTGTCCCAGCATCCCCCATGCACCCTTTTATAACTCTCACTCTTACTGATAAATGTTAAGGTTCTCGAATGAACGCTTGGTATCTCATCTGTTTTCTTTCGGCATTAGCGGTTTTCATCGCTTTTACCAATCAATACATACTAAAAATGCAAACTACGATCGCCATCACAACTGGATCTGTCGTAATTTCATTACTTCTGATTCTTGCTGTTAAAATGCTTGGCGACGAAACCGCACTTTTCATTACACAAGTTGTTTCCGGTATAGACTTTAATCAGCTTTTGTTAAAAGGCATGTTAGGTTTTTTATTATTTGCTGGCGCATTAGAAATTGACCTAAATGCATTAAAAAGGCAACGCTGGGAAATCACCATACTGGTGCTTTTTTCTACCTTAGTTTCTACCTTTATCGTTGGTTACTTAAGCTACTTTGCATTTTCACTATTCAGCTTCCCTATCCCTTTCATTTATTGCTTATTATTTGGCGCCTTAATCAGTCCTACTGACCCGATTGCAGTACTAGCAATCATAAAGCAAATGAGCGCACCACAAGGTATTTCGATCCAAGTCGAAGGTGAATCCTTGTTTAATGATGGTGTAGGCTTGGTTATTTTTACGACCATTTTTGCTGTCGCATTTTATGGTACAGAAGCGAATTTTGCCGAAGTAGCAGAGCTCTTTTTAGTCGACGCTATTGGTGGAATCGTATTTGGTCTTGTTATTGCTCTAGTTGGTCACTTTGTCATCATCAACTGTAAAGACATCAATACTCGCTTACTAGTGACGTTGACCATCCCTTCCGCTGGTTTTGCACTAGCAAATATCTGGGAAATCTCAGGTGCGCTCGCGATGGTTACCAGCGGTATACTTCTAGGTAACATTACGCGAGCAACGGCATCAAAAAGACGCGGGCCTGATGGAACACGTTATGTAAAAGATTTTTGGCATGCGACAGACAGCTTCTTAAACGCCTTACTCTTCCTAATTATCGGCATGCTGATTGTTACCATCCCTCTAACATGGCAGATCATCGGTCTTGGCTTAGTTATGGTACCTATTGTGTTGTTGGCGCGTTTTATTAGTGTTGGCAGCCCTTACTTATTATTCAAAAGATTCCGTGAGTACGACAAGCACTCGGTAAAAATCCTTACATGGGGTGGCTTACGCGGTGGGTTGGCGTTGGCTATGGCGGCAGCCATTCCTAAAAATCAAATGATGATTGAAGGTTTAGACCTACACGACATCATGGTTATTATCACCTATGTAGTGGTTATTTTTTCCATTATCATACAAGGTTTGACCATATCCCCGTTGATTCAGAAAAGCATCCAAGCTGCGAAAGAAAAATCGAAATAAATTCAACGCTAGATTTAAATCATAAAAAGGGCCAACAGCAAGTTGGCCTTTTTTGTGACAAGATTAATCAGCTTCATTTTTCACTCACTTCACAAAACTTGCCATAGATCAGTAAAATAATAACGCTAACATCATAAAATACTTTTATAGGAACAGACGCCCAGAATTCACTTAGCACGAGAGAGCGCAACCGTGACACAAACGCTGCAAAGCAAACCTAATCAATCAACAGATATCACCAAGCGCAATAATGTAAATATATCAGGCAAAGGCACTCAAACCATTCTGCTTGCTCACGGTTTCGGCTGTAACCAAAATATGTGGCGCTTTATGATGCCACAGCTTGAAAAGCATTTTCAGGTTGTTATGTTTGACTATGTCGGCTGCGGAAACTCCGACTTTTCAGCCTATCAAGAAAGTCGCTATCAACATTTAGAAGGCTATGCCTTAGACATTATCGAAATTTGTGATGACTTAAATATGCAAGATATCGTCTTTGTTGGTCACTCAATCAGCAGCACTATTGGCTGGATTGTCGCAGATCAGCGCCCCGAACTATTCTCCCATATGATCTCCGTCTGCCCTTCGCCCTGCTTTATAAATTGTGATCAAGAATATCAAGGTGGCTTTGAGCGAAGTGATCTTGACGGTTTAATTCAGCTAATGGACAAAGATTATATTGGTTGGGGAAATTATTTAGCCCCCATGGTAGTCGGAAATGATTTATCGCAGATTGAAGCAAACGCAGATGAAAACGACAGTTTAATAAATGAGCTACTGACTAGTTTCTGCTCGACTGATGTCATCTACTCTAAGCCATTTGCCCAAGCGACATTTCTCTCTGACTACCGAGAGTTATTGCCTCAAATAACCCATCCCTGTTTATTATTACAAAGTTCAAATGATTCATTAGTTGACGTCTCTGTGGGAAAATACACACAACAAAAATTACAAAGTTCAGAGCTAAAAATAATCGAAGCAAATGGCCATTGCCTTCATATGACTCACCCTATGCATGTTTTTAATAACATTCAATCTTTTATAGCAAACGACTGAGCAATCTCTTTTGCCATAGGATCAATCACTTGATTAAACCAACTAGCGGATAAGGTTCGCACCATGGTCGAGTAGCCATCTGCTTTTAACTCTCTTTTTACATAAAAAGTATTAGATGCAGAGAGCTCACCTGTCGCCGAGATAATCTGCCAACGCCCAGAAATATGCACAATACCATCTAAATCCGCGTAAAAATCATCCACTTCGATATTCAGCAATGCAATAGCATAAGAAGGTAATCTCTGACCACCAAACCAAGTAATATCTGGCAACGTCTTTTCTAAACGCTGCTGTGTTAAACGAGTGAGCTGTGGTGATAACGTCTCTGCCCATAAATTGCTTTGAGAACGATGTACAGCCCCATTATTCGTCACTAGTACTATTTCGTTACTTGCTAAATAATTCGCCACAACCACCGGCATTAACTGTACCGAAGTACTGTTTGTCGAAAGGGCCTGTACATCTTTCAACCCTGTGTCCATTAATAAATATTCACTGCTTTGCACTGCCGTTGTTGAGCAACCAACAGCAGCCCAACTCACTATCAACAACAAGATTACCCGAAAACCTACCTTTACCATTGTTCTTTCCTTGTACTATTTCGCGGCTTTAGGCTGCACATCACTACGTGGCTTACTGTCAAAAATTAGGGTACTTGGTTTTTCCCTCAGTTGACGAAGTAAAGGCTGTAATTCATTTAATGCACGCCCCAAAGACACCATATTTTCTCTTAACGGACGTCCTATTTGGCCATTCGCTTGATACGTTTCTAATGTCAAATTCAACTCATTTATCGTCGCTGCCAACTCGGCGGGTAGCTGCTGAGTATCTGGCGAATTGAGCAACTGCGTTACGCTTTTACTAACAAGTTGCAACTGACGTAAGGTTTCACTTGCCTCATTCATTGTTTCAGAAACCTGCTCCAACGTACTATTTAAAGGCACTTGAGACAAGTTATCTAAAATACTACCCACCTTGCTTTCTATATTAGCAAAGGCATCAGGAGCTGTTGGAAAGACTTTAAACCCAGCAAACTCTTTCCACTTCACAGGAGGAGGGCTACCAACATAATCGATATTAATCACTTTGGCAGCGTTTAAATAGTTGCCAATTTTCAGCGATGCTCTCAAACCATTATCAATCCTTTCTTCTATATAAGCATGCCATTCAGCTAAGGACATGCCATCTTCAGGATTCAAAGAATTTAAACGTTGTGGTTCAATACGAGCCCGAACAGGAATCAAAGGCGTATCTAGTCCTGTTAGAGTTTGCATTGGAATACCACTAAACGGCACCTCTAAAACAGTACCAATTCTTACTCCTCGAAATTCCACAGCAGCGCCTGGCGTGAGCCCACTCACGTTGCTATCAAACATAAACACGTAATTTATAAATTCGCTGTACATGTTGTTTGTGGCACTATCTCTCGACGAGTACAAGCGAAAAGAAGTCATATCCGATACAGGCAGACCTGCCGTACGCCCTGTAGGGAGACCAAACGAAATACCACCAGCAAAAAACGTTTCTAGAGAATCAAGACGCACTTCAAAACCGCTCGCAGAACTTTTAAATGACAGGCCAGGAGTCAACCAAAACTGCGATTCACTATTCACCAAAGCATCATAAGGTGAGCGGATCACCACATGATAAGTAATAGCGCCTTTGTCGGTATCGAAGCCAACTTTCTCAACATAGCCAACTTCGTAGCCTCGAAAATGCACAGAGGCACCAACATCAAGTTTGGCACCATCCATACTGGACAAAACAAGACGAACCCCTTCATTTTCAGTTGAAAGAGGTGGCTGACTTAGCAGTGTAAAATCTGTCTGTAATCGGCCCTTAGCGCCTGGTGTCATGTCAATATAGGCACCTGATAATAACGTTCCTAAGCCACTCACTCCTTCTTTACCAATTCTAGGTTTAACCACCCAAAACCTAGCATCGTCGCGAAGCATCTGCTCTGTACCATGCTGCATTCGTACCTTAATAATTGCTTTTTCAAAATCATCACTAAGACGAATACCAATAACCCTTCCCACATCTACATTACGCGATTTAAGTTTGGTTTTACCCACCTCAAGTCCGTCTGCATTAGAAGCTATCAAAGTAATAACAGGGCCTTGGCTAGCCCAATTTTCATACAACATCCAGCCAGCTACTATTAAGGCGATCAAAGGTACTAGCCATATTGAATTGAATCGGACTTGTCGCATATTTTCGACTTGCTTGTTCGGATCACTCACTCTTTACCCCTTTCCAAAGCAGAAACACTAGATCCACCCTCTTTGTCCCATAACAACCTTGGATCAAAGGTCATGGCTGCCAGCATGGTCAATACAATAACAGCGGTAAATGACAAGACTGCAGGCCCAGGTAAAATTGACATAAAATTTCCCATTTGTACTAAACTGGTCAAAATAGCCACAACAAACACATCAATCATCGACCAACGTCCAACAAACTCAGTAATACGATATAGTTTAATTTTTTGTCCTGTCTGTTGATTGCTCGGAAAATAAGCCTGCCAGCATAACCAAGTCAAAGCCAATACTTTTGCAAGCGGTATCACCACACTCGCGATCAAGATAATCAGCGCGACAGGATAGGAACCTAACGACCAAAGCAATAATACACCTCCCATAATGGTGGAAGGGTCCGTAGTACCCAAAAATGTAGTTTGCATGATAGGAAACACATTAGCAGGAATATACATAACCAAAGAAGCAACGAGTAACGCGGCCGTAGTGCTTATACTTCTTGGTCGTCGGCTATAAACAGAATGGCCACAACGATCACAGTGCTTGGTATGAATAGCTTGGGTTGCGCCACAAAAATGACAACCAAGCAATCCCTGCCGCTTAGCCGTTACCTCAAGCACAGTAAAATTGGCTGACTTGCTAGAAATTTGATTCCAAAGCCAACGCTTATCGACTAAAACGACTGTTTTAAGCAACAATACTACGTAGCCACAAAAAGCCCAAAACGACAGTTCAAAAGAAATATCGGCCAAGCTGCTCATTTTCACCAACGCCACTAACACACCAACAAGAAAGACATCGACCATCAACCAAGGCTGAATCACCGTCACCCAACGTAGGCTATGACGTTGAATAACTCGCAATTTATGCTCCTGCGGGTGACGAAAAGACCAAACTAAAAATAATACTGACAACAAATAAATAATTGGAAATACAAACAAGGTGAGACTGATAATTGCACCTAGCACTAAGTAACCCTGACTCAGCAACAAATGGAGAGTAGTAAATAAAGAAACACTTCGTTCGATGCCATTAGTAGAGAAACCTAAAAAGGGAAAGCTCATAGCTAACGCAAGCATCAATAAAGAAGATAAACCAGCCCCCATAATTCTTGCTGGTACAAGTTTATGGGCACTGACTAAAACATGGTTACAATGCTGACAGCGGTAGCGTTCACCAGCTTGTAGTGGCGGGATACGATTAACAAAATCGCATTCATCACAAATCGTGATAGTTTCATCAAATAGCAAATTACTCATAATAAAACCACGATCTAAACACCTCTTTAACTGAAAGCCACAGACCTATCTAACACGAGGTCTATGACAATAATCAAGCTATCTAAGATATTTTTAGCAAATAGTAAACCGCTACACTTACCATTACTGCATATTGTGAATATGATCGGCTTAACTTCATAAGTTAACGTTCGTTATAAAGCAAAGTGCGAGTTCGCAACATTCCTTATTAGAAACAAAGCTAAAAAAACATATCTAGCTTTTTAGGCATCGATAGAGCACCGGAATAATCAACAGGTACATCAAAGTCCCCCAGCACAGGCAAATTGATCACCACAGCCCCTTTCACAACATATTTCAGGCCATTTTTATCAGGCAATCCCCCAACACTTTCGAGAATTTGATCAAACATCAATGTCACAGGAAGGCGCATACTATTGCTGCCTTCGGCAGGCAAAGATAAATTCACATCAGGCTGATTTATCTTCACGACTTTGTGTTCATTTAGCAATAAATCCAAATCGACATCCGCCGTTTTAAGGTCAAAAGAATTAGGGTTATTTACTTTAACCTCCACCAGCAATGTCATGGATTTTGTCGACACACTTTTCACCGAAACACCCGTTACCGATGCTGTTGGTTTACGAACATCCATCGTATCCTTTAAGGCGCTACAGCCAGACAACAATACAATCAGCGCAATACCTATAAAACGAAAAAACATATCTATGCCTTCTTAATCACTGGAAGGTAGACTTGTATACGTTCAGGCAGTCTTTGCACAAAAACAGATCGAACAGTATGCCAATAAAAAGACAACAGCAGTAAAGATGCTCCTACCACAACTCCTGTCACTGCAAAGCTATAACCCACACCACCATAATGATCAAACAAGCTAACCAAAGCGTAAATCACATAGACCAGCGACGATACCATAAAAGCGCGACGGTCAATCGAGATAGACACCACCGTCATCAACAAGTACAAAAGAACAATCAGCAGCATATTGCTCAAACTTTCATTGCCATCTAAGATGCCCAAATTTGAAAAAATAGGATGAATAATTAATGGGGCCGCTAGTAAATGCAACCAAAAAGCCACATCCGACTTACGTGTAGTTCGGCTGGTATCTCCAGCATCCCAATACATAGCTAAAGCAAACGCCACACACCCACACAAAAACAAAGTTGCCAGCAGAAACCCTGCGCTTTGAGGGAAAAAGCTCATCACACTGGAACCCAATAACGCCAAGGCCGTTCCTGTACCAACAGCGACTGTAATAGGCACCTTAAAACGACGCCAATGAAGATAAGCTGCCAACGTAGACACTGCGGTCGAAAAAATCACCGCATAGCTAGACTGATCACCTAATAAAGGCCCTGCAAAATTAAACGCTCCACCAACAAAAGTCAGTAGCAACACAATCGCAGGTAGCGCCATTTTTCGACGCTTCACAAAGACTTCAGCTAGCCCCCAAGACAAGGCAGCAAACACAAAATACGCCAAGCTTTCATTAATGGACATCAACACCCAAAGCGATGAAAACAACAGCAAAGCACAAGCAATCACGATAAAAATATCGTTAAATCCACCTACCAAGTGGAAGTTCTCTTCATCTACCGACGATGAGCCATGTGAAGACGATACAAGCTGACGGAACTCCTCTACTGAATGTGCTGAAAAGACGCCCTTCTTCACGGCTAAATTTAAATCTTCGTCTGTGTACATTACTATCCTTAATTCGTATTCACTATGACATTGAAATCAGGCCATCACGACTGGTTGGCTTTTAAACAACCTAATCCCATATAAAGGCACCATTATGAATCAAGATTCAAGCCCAGCACACTACTTTGCATCGATTAAGCAGCTTTAGACAACGCCTTCCACAAAGTTTACCTAAAAGCATAATCTTACTGACCTAATGAAAATAGCGCTTTACTTGCCCAACAATAGGAACATACTCAGCAAGCTACGTAATCTCTTTCACGGCGTCTATACCAACCGTGCGTGGCAACAGCCCTAACCTAGGCAAGAGCCTACGAAGGTTATACAGTTATGACTAATGGTGAATATCATGAGTAAGGGTCAAAACAGTAAGAAAGATTCAAAAAAGAAACCGCTTTTAACAGCCAAAGAAAAGAAAGCAGCGAAGGTGTCTAAAAAGTCGACAACCAACACTATATTAGGAAAATAACCTCGCCTGCTAGCCACTAAATCTCATGGTGGTACCACATTCGAGCCATCTAAGCCCTAACTCATCATTAGGGCTTTTTATTGTTATCTATGGACGCGACGATTTCTGAGGGCCACGACCGTTTGCAGGACGCTTACCTTTAGGTGCAGGTTTACCGTTACCTTTTGGTGCCCCAGTTGGTTTACCTGTCGGACGTTTACCTCCACCAGCACCATTACCCGCGGGCTTCTTACCATCACCAAAAGGACGACGATCTTTTCCTTTCGAACCCGCCGGCTTTCTAGAATCATCTTTAGGGTGCTTAGTATTACCTTTCGTCGCCGCGCCTGGTTTTGTTGAAGCTTTCGGTTTTGACGCACCATTAGAACGCGTATTTTTACGCGGCGCATTGCGAGACTTCTTCGCTGGGGCACTGGCTTCGGAAGAAGAATCTTCAATAGACTTAAGCAACACAGACAATTCTTTCTGTGTTAAATCTCGCCACTCACCAACTGGAACACCTTTTAGACTGACATTCATAATTCGCGTGCGTTCAAGCTTCATGACTTCATAGCCAAAATACTCACACATACGACGAATTTGACGGTTCAAGCCTTGTACTAGAGTGATGTTAAACACATTCGCCGTGACCTTTTTTACCGGACACTTCTTCGTCATCGTCCCTAATATCGGCACACCACCTGCCAACCCCGCAATAAAGTCATCTGTAATCGGCTTATTCACCGTCACTAGATATTCTTTCTCGTGGTTATTCCCGGCACGCAATACCTTGTTGACCAGATCGCCATTATTGGTCAAAAAGATCAACCCCTGAGAATCTTTATCCAAACGACCGATAGGGAAAATACGCACCCCATGGCTAACAAAATCGACAATGTTATTTTTCTCGGCGCTTTCCGTGGTGCTCACAATGCCGACAGGCTTATTCAGCACAATAAAAACAAAATCATCCGCATCTTGCGGCTCGATAATTTGCCCATTCACTCGCACCGTATCGCCAGCAACCACTTGATCGCCCACCGAAGCACGCTTGCCATTGATGAACACATTACCTTGTTCAATAAAGCGGTCAGCGTCCCTTCGAGAGCAGATACCACTTTCGCTGATGTATTTATTTAAACGAGTAGAAGAAGCATTAAACATAAAGTGCCGTATTACCTAATAAAAAGCCTTCCTAACAATGAAAAGCCTAAACTGAATGAATCGTCAACAACGAGATGGCGCACATTATATAGGAAATACGACAGGCATTTTAGTGCTGCATACAAACGCCTTATATTATAAGGAATGAATGAATTTTGGGCGTTTACTAGAAACGGAATTTGTCACAGCGCTGAAACTCCAGGAGAAAACCAAAGTCACGCAACAGCGAGGACTAATGATGCGTTTCTAAATAATACTTTTCCTGCTCAAGAATACGATCTGTATTAAGAGACGCGATGCTCACTTCATGGGAATGAGGCAACATACCGATGGTCTGCAAATGCAGATAACGCATCGCACACACTCGGAGAAAAGACGTGAAATTATCCAAATTATGGCCTGCATCCAAGGCTTCATGATTCAGCTTGGCGATCATCTGCGACAAAGACAACTTATCGCGCTGGGCAATCTCTTCCAGCGTAAACCAAAAGAAACTTTCCAATCGAATACTGGTGACCATGCCATCAATACGCAAAGAACGAGTGACATTTTCCCATAGACTAGGATCTGAATTCACGAAGAGCTTACACATTGTATTTTTCCTATTGAATGACGTTTTTTATTATTGGAATGAAATAACTCAATGCAAACAGTCTAGCTGATGAAAAGGAAAAATAGTCGGACGAATTTAACTTTTACTGCCTCATGACAAAATAAAATCCGTCCCAATGTACTCATCAACTCTCAGCTTGTTATTTATCTAGCAAAACATAAAACTGAGCAAGCCAAGCAGGATGGGCAGGCCACGCTGGTGCTGTTACCAAATTACCATCGGTCATCGCTTGATCCACGGGGATATCCATAAACTCCCCTTTCGCAAGCTCCACCTCAGGCTGACACGCAGGATAAGCAGAACACTTCCTGCCTTCCAACACACCCGCCGCAGCCAACAACTGCGCACCATGACACACCGCCGCCACCGGCTTATTGCTATCAAAGAAATGCTTAACCATAGCAACCACAGCTTTATTCAAACGAAGATACTCAGGCGCTCGGCCACCAGGAATCACCAAAGCATCGTAATCTTCTACCTTGATATCGGCAAAAGTCGCATTCAACGCAAATCGGTGCCCCGGTTTTTCCGTGTACGTTTGATCACCTTCAAAATCATGAATCGCCGTCGCCACCGTGTCGCCAGACTTCTTATCTGGACACACAGCATGCACCGTATGACCGACACTCATCAACGCCTGAAACGGCACCATAGTTTCGTAATCTTCCGTGAAATCACCCGTGATCATTAAGATTTTTTTATTCGACATGACACCTTCTCCTGTTTTGTTTAAAACGTCCTATGTTGTAACAGCTAGAGAAAGAAAAAAGGTATTAAAGGGTTATTACATTAAGTTCCTTCCGCTTTTGGAACCAAAAAAACCTAGGTCTGATGAGACGAGGAACGAGGCGTGATCTGACGCTGAAAGCGAAGCTTTCATTTTGTAAGTCGCGCCTTTAGGCCGACACAGAACGAAGCGAGACGCTCATTTTTTGTTGAGGTAAGGCTGGCTAATCTTCTTACGCTGAACCATAACTTGCTGCCAGAGCATGCATTGAAACAAACGATAAATACATAATTGCATGAGTGACAACTAGACCGACTGCCCAAACTTTGGATTGTGTTGCGCCACGAATAAATAACACCAAAGAGACAACCACCGAAACAAGTGATAGCAGAATAAACACAGCGCCAAGCAAAAGCTCAATGATGTCTGATATCCCGTACGGTTCGCCTGGCGCGATATACATGTCTGCGTATATAAAAGCACGAAAATAAAGCATGTATAAAAACAACACTATAGAAAGTACTGCTAATACAACGACAGCTTTACTTCCTTTAGTAAGATTCAACATTAAAAACGCCTAATGCTAAGTTGAGTAGCCAGAACTGAGGCTATACTTAAAGGTTGAGCTATCTGGGTAATAGCTCTAATCAAGGCGATCCAATAGATATTCATTTCCATGAGCCGCTAACGATAATAATTGAACTATTGTTCTTAACATCAGCACTCAATGAGAGGGTCAACGCTTCAATCAAGCGCCGCTTTAGCGGTCGATTGCATTGACTTGTTCAAATTCGATCGCTCCAAAACTTTGCGGATTTGATTGATTATTTCAGGTGATGGAATATCTGGTGTATCTAAAACCATTAATGCAAAATTGTCTGCCAGTATTTCCTCGGGATGGATAATGTAATTTGTGTTCTTCCCGACTTGCTCGAAATACCCTTTGACCTCTAAAAGGCCTACAATCCTTGGGTTGTTAGGGGAGTAGACATCGATGCCTTTATCATCTTTCAAAACTAGCAATTTCAATACGAGGTAGTTAAAGAATTCACCTCCCTTATCTGTCATGTATCGAGGTGTTGAAGAGAATAAAATTGGAGCAACCCACATTTGAGAATTGTGGATGGTAACCTTTATTGCGTAGTTATTTAATGGAGCATCAGGATTCGTAATCTTACGATCTTTTAAGCCAAGAGGAAATTCAACCTCTGGTATTGAATAAAATCCAATCACCCTATAAAGAGCATCTTTTTGAGAGGGATTATTACGAGTATATATGTGAAATATCTCATGTGCCATGAGCCTTGTCAGCTCTATTTCTGACCACAGCTTTTCACGCTGTAATATTATTGCGTTTCCTCGAGTATAAGCAGCATTTCCTTCTTCCTTTCCAGAGGTAAGTATTACTTGAATTACAGCGGGCAATTCAACATTCAGCCTTTCAAGTTGATTAGTGATACCTCTGAATGCTTGTGTAACTCTTAGGGTTTCATTGTCGCGCCAATTAAGCGCGCTATCTGAGACAAATTTTAGGAATTCTTCCTTACTTACATCTTGATCCGTTTTCATTCTTGAAGACATATCAAAAATGCTAAGTCTAGATATAAAATCATCTTCAGCTGTCAGAATTTCCTTGGCTTCCTTTTGAGATAAAAACTGAAGATTAGTCTGACTGTGACTCAGGCCGGAATAGCTAATAATTGCGATTAGCCATAAATATTTTAAATTACGCACGATAACCCTTAGAGTTTGAACGTCTCACTAAGAGGCAAATAAAAGTTGGCTAAAATAGCGACGCAGGAGCAACAGCCAGCTTCTATTTGTCCTAATTGAGTGTTTTGTTAGCTTACTTTGCGAACACAATTTGTCTGAATAAACATATATCACTTAACATTTTGGTTCTGCGTTTAATACCATATTCTCGAACTATACTAATTAACTCTTGTCTTGTAGGGTTCTCAGAAGTTGATTCACTAACAGGATTCCAGCGCCCTTTGATGTTCACATTACAAGTTTTACAAGATATGGCAATATTCTCATTAATATCCTCACCACCCTTAGACAAAGGAATAATATGATCTCTTTGCCACTCCTTGTAATTATCCACAGAAGCCAATAAATCTTTATCGCAATACTCACATTTAAATCCGGCTCTAATTCCGAGGATCACATCATTCTCCCCCCATTGACCAGTATTAACTAATGCTTCAATCATATTGTTCATCCAAACTCGTTTTGTAAGCTAACGCCTCAAGAAGAGGCACCGGTAACGGTGTCCTTCTTGCTTGATTTGTTAGCACTTAACTCCCCATGTTCTTCAAGGTGAGCTCGTGCCTTTGCCAGTTTTTGGTCATGCTCAAAACTTTTACCAACACTTACCCTAAAAAACTCATATTGTTGCTCAAGAAGATATTGGGACATATTACTACCAACACCTCCGTACTCTGCCATGGCCGCTCTTAGTAAGCCAGCAGAATCAAATAGAGACTTAACGTTTTCAATTAAAGAGTTAATTTGCTTGGCATCAATAAGTTTGAAAAGCTTTTTATTAGCCAGCGCAACCTTGAACATCTTAAAGGAGGCGACTGTTGATTTAAGATAATGCTCGTAGCGCTGATAGTGCATTACAGTATTTTTGGGTAATTTTGCCTGATCTTCATTAGACAGATACGTGTTTGAAAAACCATCCATCATTTGATCAATTAGTTTTTCAATAGATTCGACATGCTCAAAAAACTCTTCGTCAATATTTTTGAGTGCATCCTCTAAATATACTGATGCAGCATGCTCGATTTCAAATTCACCCTCTGGCAGCGGCTCATCTAGTTGTTCCAGAGCTTTTTCTAAAAAGCTACGTATCCATATTTGAATTGCAGGGTACTGGCTAAGTTGAACCACATAAACGTAGGCCAGCTTCTGCTCCTGATCTTTCTTATCCTTTTCTATTAGCGACAACCTGATCCGATAATTAAAGTAAGCAGCTATTGATGCGCCTATAAGACCGCTTAAAATAGATATAAATAAAGTAGACATATATTCCATGCTCTATCCGAGTGCTAACGCCGCATTAAGCGGTTTTAAATTGTTGGCTATAATGTTGAACGAAGTGAAAACAGCCAACTGTTTAAAATCAGTTTAAAAAATAATTAGGGTCAGAGTTAAATTAATCTCAAACCACTTCAGTTGCAACAGCCATACACCGATACTCTACTTTGTTGTCGCCTCGTACGGTGACTTTGTCTATGCTCCAGTTGCCTTTCATTTCCGGTGGGAAGGTGTCGTTTAGGGTGAGGATGCCTTCTGCGACGAGTTTGGGGTTGCCTGGTAAGTCGAGTGTGACGCTGGAGCCTTGGCGTTGGCTTTTGATGAGGTCGTCTTGGCAGGCTTGTTGGGCGGTGGTTGGGTTGGCGTAGTTTTTTGGGATCAATAAAGATTAAGTGCCATTTTCATCTGCCCCCAAATTCTGTTGGTTTGTAACTGAAAACTTTGATGGTATATCGCTCCAAATCAAAGTTACCATCCTCATTAACAAATTCATCTGAATGATATATGTAGTCGGTGTATTCTGGGTCAGGAGATAGATAATCAAGTCTTTCCAAAATTTCCGTTTCTCTTACCTCATCTGGAACAGCCAACAACTCTGAAACAAGAAATTTAAATTCATCTTGAATGTTCATGAGATACTCTTTTTTTGCTATTTTTCATCTGACTCCAAACTCTGCTTAACGCCAAGCTAAGCGGCGCAGCTTGCTGGGTCCTCGCTTGAGCGCCTTGTTAACATTCTGTTTGTGCGAAAGCACTGCTATTTTTCAAAGCTATCAAAATGCGGAACATAAGAAAGCGAGCGAAATAGGAAATATGCAGCAATCAAAAAACCAACCAGTTTAAAAACTGGCAATAAGTAACCTAACAACATCGACATAACTATTACCAAAATTGATTTCACAAAATAGTGTAGCGCGCCATACATACTATTTTGAAAGCTCCTATCTTGAATATCGCTACCAATCTCGGACTCGGCAAATGTTTTTGCAAAATAAATTGCAGTTTCTTTCTCTTCGCTTACTTTAGTTGATGCGAAATTGACACTCTTTTGCCCAGCCCACAATATAAACCAGAATAGAAAAGAGCCTAGAGCCCCCTGAATAATTACAGGCCACTTCAATATTTCTTCGACCAGTTCCATGATATCTCCTGAATGTTAACATTTTAATAGTGCGCATGCGCGTTTACACCTTTTTAATTTCACTCAAAAATCCTTTTAACTTTCTGAAGAATAATACTTTTTAATTGGTATCCACAAAAATCAAAAGAGGAAAAACGAGCATGCGCGTTATTCCATTTATCCACAGCGCGTTATTTCTGCTCTGTGAATCCTTATTCATTGATATTAGGAGACTTTCTTTATTCCTGCTAGTACAAAGCGCGCACTATTGATTTATTTAAAATGGCTAAACGCGCAAAGATGCTTTTATTTCAAAAATAGACTGTATATACAGTCATAATCAGCTGATTGTCGGCCTAAAGGCGCGACCTTGTATCTCTTCTTGATGGGTGTTTAGCTAGCACTTATCGCATCGGGAAATCGGTGAGCTCGTGCGCGACCTGAGCACAAAGATGCTGTT
>NZ_QPJQ01000038.1 GCF_003337275.1 Marinomonas foliarum
CAATTTTTAGGGTAATCAATACCCGCTTTGAGTGAAGAAGATTTTTTGTTCATCACTATATATTGACATTGGTTGCTCTAAATGGATAGCCCTTATATATGCACAGTATATTGAGTGTTGTTATGTCTGCTTCCTTCTCTAATAACAGTAATCAAAAAGGCGATACGTCGCCTTTCAATAACCCTATCAAGGGGCGTGGCACAGCCAATAATATGGCGGGTCGTTTTGCGATTACGCTGGTGGAAGTAGATGAAAACGACGAAGCCATCGCCTTGTTGGAAAAGTCGTCGCCCAAAACGGAGGTTCGTCATGAACGCGCCAAAAGCATCATTAGTCGCAATTCCTCCCCTGATATTCCTTTTCGCATGTCGGTCAACCCTTATAAAGGCTGTGAACATGGCTGCGTATATTGTTTTGCTCGCCCGACTCATGCGTATTTAGATTTGTCGCCAGGGTTGGATTTTGAAACTAAACTGATTGCCAAAACTAATGCAGCATTTCTGTTTGAAGAAGAACTGGCTCACCCAAACTATCGTTGTGAACCCATTGCTTTGGGTATTAATACCGACGCTTATCAGCCGATAGAAAAACAGCTGAAAATCACTCGTCGGTTATTAGAAATCGCCTTGGCACACAATCAACCCATTTCGCTGATCACCAAGAGCACACTGATACTAAGAGACATTGACTTACTCACGATGATGGCAGAGAAAAATCTGATTCATGTGGCGGTCAGTGTGACAACACTCAATAACGATTTAAAGCGTATTTTAGAACCCAGAACAGCGTCTGGAAAAACACTTTTACAGGTGATTAAAACCTTACGTGAAGCTGGAATTCCGGTTTCGGTTCTTGTCGCACCAGTGATTCCTTTTATCAACGATAATGAGTTAGAAGAAATCGTCGCTGCTTGCGCAGAGGTTGGCGCGCAATCCATCAATTACATTATGTTGCGTTTGCCTCACGAGGTTGCGCCTTTGTTTTCGGATTGGCTCCACCAGCATTACCCAGACCGTGCTGAGCATGTTTTGCTGCGTATTATGGACATGCGCGGCGGCAAGCTCTACAACAGCCAATTTGGCAAACGCATGACGGGGGAAGGTATCTTCGCGGATTTAATCAATCAACGCTTTCATGTCGCACGACGCAAATATGGGCTGGACGACAACCGACTCAGTTATCTCGATTGCCGTCATTTTGCCGTTCCTCCAAAGGAAGGTGATCAGATGGCGTTATTTTAGAGCGCTTGTCCTATATACAAAAAATCCTCTAAGAAACAAAATCTTAGAGGATTATAGAGAACATTCGTTATTTAAAATAAAGCCTAAAGCTTATTATTAAACTGGCTGACGGCATCCACTACTTGGTTTGCCCCCATTTCTATATCGTTCATTACGTCTCCCGCATCATTAGACAATTTAAGCGCTACTTGCGCTTTCTCCATACTGCCTTCGATAAGAGAAACGGCTTGCTCAGTTAGTTTTTTGTTATCACCAACTACCTTGATGATTTCTTCCGTAGCCGAACTGGTTCTTGAAGCAAGTTGTCTCACTTCATCGGCTACAACCGCAAAGCCACGACCTTGTTCGCCCGCTCGTGCAGCTTCAATTGCAGCATTCAGCGCAAGAAGGTTAGTCTGATCAGCGATGCCTCGAATACTTTCAACCAATTCTGACACCTTGGTAGACTGTGTATTTAGCTCAAAAATCCCTTGCCCTGCGGTACTCATCTGACCAGACAATTCGTTCATTGTCTTAATGGTCGATTCAATTACCTGTTTACCCGTTAATGCATCTGAGACATTTTTTTTAGACACGCCATAAGCAATTTCTGAAGTTTCGGAGATCGCAAATTCACGGTTCATCTGCTCAGTAATAACCGTCGCAAATTTAACTACTTTATACAGATCGCCACTTTCGTCATGTATTGGGTTGTAGGATGCTTCTAACCATACCGTGTTTCCGTGACTATCTATTCGCTTAAAGCGGTCGGAAACAAACTCACCTGAACGTAAGCGCTGCCAGAACTTTTTATATTCTTGCGATTCTGCTTCTTGCGTTTCACAAAACATTCTGTGGTGCTGGCCAACAATTTGCTTTTTAGAGTAGCCCATACCTTTTAAGAAATTGTCATTCGCAGCTAAAATAATACCATCCAAACTAAATTCGATTACTGCTGAAGAACGATTCAAAGCGGCCAACATATCTTGTGTTTCTTTGGCTTGAGAAATAGTGCTTGTTAACTCAGTAGAATAGACTGACAAAGTCACTGAGCCACTTTCAGAATGTTTGTTAGGCTGAACAATTGAACGAAACCATGCCTCTTCGCCACTTTTTGTCACCAGCTGTAATGCACCATGCCAGTGATCCTTCTCACTAATACTGGACAGCATCTTTTGACAATGCTCTTTTGCTAATGATTTTTTAAGGATAATTTCTTTAATATTACGTCCGACGATATCACTTTTTTCATACCCACAAGCAGTCAAAAAAAGCTGATTGACCTCGAGGATAGTGCCGCTGGAATCAAGAGAGAAAAATATCATTTCCTCTTTAAGATCCGTTACCGTCTCATGGAAAGAGGATAGCTCTTTCTCTAACCCAACAATTTTTTCTTTAAGTTTACTATTAGAAAAAAACATGTATTTCCTTTCCTAAGTTCAGTTCAGCTAACCTTAATGGTGGCCTGTCATAATTTAATCAATAAAGCAGAGAACGAAATTTTATACAATAGACGTACAAAAAAACATTATGTAAATCTGTCAATTCAGTTTATAACCGATACTCTTCTCTCTCTTTTATTGGACCTTGTTTACATGCCTAGTGATGACTTTATCGACCTACTCAAACTGCTTATTCGCGCCCCCAGTGTGGTTGGTGCAGAGCATTCATTTTTCCGAGTGTTACAACGCGAACTGGAAGAACGAGGGGCAAAGGTCACTTGGTACGAAGGCTTGCTGGTTGCCCAAGGTAGCGACCCGTTTAGCACTATGTTTTCGGCGCATATAGACCGTCACGGTTTGGTGTGTACTGGACCAAATGAATTCCAATACGCGGCGTTTGTTTCGGCAAACCGCACAGATCTATTGAATAACTCTGTGTCTGAAGAACTCATGACCAAGGTCACAGAGCGCTTCAACCATGAAGAAATTTACGCTTACGAACCTTGGTCTGGGGTTTATCGTGGCAAAGGAACCATTAAAAGCTCTTATGTTTGTGAATTCCGTAACAACTTGATTTTCGAAACCGAAGGGTTAGAAGGTGTGGTTGCAGGTACGCCAATCGCTTTTAAAGACCAATTACACATAGTCGACAATCGCTTAGAAGGTCAGCTCGACAATGTGATTTCAGCCGCAGCTTTGGTGCATCTTTTTGATCATGGTTTCAAAGGCACCGCCTTTTTTACAGCACAGGAAGAAGCAGGAAAAAGCTGGCGCTATTTACTAGAATGGTTCCGTCGTTTTGGCGGTTCAACCAACCGTTTATTTGTGGTTGATACTAGCCCGTTCCCGAATCTTGATGCGGCTAACGAGCAGCTTCTGGTACTTAGGGAAAAAGACGCCAACGCCACATTCAACAAAGACAGTACAAAACTTCTTGAAGAGCTGTGCGAGAAAAACAACATCAGTTACTTATATAAAAACCGTTACGTAGAAAATGAAAACGCCAAACGAGCTGAGCAAGGCCTGCAACCAAGCTCCCTTGGAAGTACCGAACTTGGCCGTATTATCGCCGCATCAAATGGCTTGGTAGATGGCACAACGATTCAAATCCCAACTATTGGTTACCACACAATGCATGAGTCGGCAGCAGTGGAATCCGTGGATGCGTTTCTGGATATGCTAAAAGTTGTATCAAATATTTAGCCTTTATTAATTTTGACTAGCAATACATAAAAACCCCGTTTCGACTTTTAAATTCGAAACGGTTTTTTTTATCTACCCAAAAATGAATCTCTAGGTTATTGGAGTCTTAAGCTTCATAGCGTTCAGTGTTTACTTTCCACGTAAGCCTGTTTACTGGCAAAAGCTTGCAGAGCTTCACAAGCTTGCTCCCATGCATTGTCATCCTCATATAAAGCTGATTTTAAATACGCTGCTGTCATTTTTTGAGTAATGGCGAGACGATCAGGATCTTCGTCATCGGTTTCTTTTGCGTCATAACCGGCAATACCACCTAGGCCATGTTTGCCGCCCATTAACGTCAGCAAAAAATCGCTGCCCGGAGCAATGTGATATGGATCGGCATGCCAGTCTGCGTTACGAGTTGTGAAGTGCGGACTAAGGTCTTGATCACCATACACTACTAAGTTTTTTGTGGTCATTGATGAATAATTTGGATTAATTTCAGGGAACCTTTCTCTTGCTGATTCAATTAAATCATCTCCTCCTTTGCCCACAGCCGCTAATAGAACTCCCACTTTGATACGCTGATCTAATACGCTGCTTATATGTGGTAACGTCATGCCCATTAACATGGCCGCTGTCATCGCCCCTGCAGAGTGCCCTACGATCGCGATACGCTCTTTATCTAATCGGCCAGAAAGACTAACTATATCACGCTCAATTTGCGCCAAACTGTCTAAAATAGTTTTCATTTCAAGCACTCTTTCATTGAGAAAAAGTGGCGCATCTGGGTGAGTATTGTCGAGACCACCCACTCTTGAACTTGCATGAGTAGGTTGAATAACGGCAAAACCTTGCTCAGCGTAATAGTTTACCAGTGGGGCGTAACCATCTTTAGAAGGCAGGTACGACGATGGACCATGACCATGAGAAAGTAAGATAATTGGAATATCCTCGCCACTTACTGGCAGGGTAATTCTGAGCTCAAGCGGTGTTTCACGACCTTCAATGGTTAGGGCAATCGGGCTAATCGACAGAGTAAGTTGACGATTAGACTCTGGGATATTCTTAGATTCGGTAACGAGATTATTCATAAAAGCTCCTTAAGCGATTGAGGTGTTAACTCTATCTAAAGGTGCATGTACAATATATAATGAAAAATCCACATAACATTACCAATAGTATTTAAATGATAGATCCTCTTTCGAGTATTGTGACCCTATTGCAACCAAAAGCCGCTTTTTCCAAGGTAGTCCATGCCGCAGGCAAGTGGCGTATTAGACGCGAAGAAATCGGTAATCCGTTCTATTGTGTTGTGCTAGAGGGAAATTGCGAGTTCACATTAAAAGGCGAAGAATCGATTTATCTAACCGCTGGCGATTTTGTCCTTGTTCCTGAAGCACATGCTTTTACGGTAGCCAGCAGTCATCCTCTAGCACTGACAGAAGCCGATACTGTGCCCATTAAAACGGCTGCTAGTACCTATTTTGTAGGTGAAGCAGAGCAAGAGTTGAATGCGCATTTACTTATTGGCCATTGTCAATTTGAGGCGCCAGATTCAAAAATACTGGTATCGCTTCTTCCGAAACTTGTTCACCTGCGCGAAGCAAAAAGACTCACCACGCTGGTAGAGCTTGTTATTGAGGAATCCTTGGCGCAACGCCCCGGCCGTGATTCTGTATTGGCTCGATTATTAGAAATTCTGCTGATTGAAGCTTTTAGAACGAAGATGGACACGCCAGAGGTTCCTGGTTTGTTAGTCGGTTTAGCCGATGAACGGCTTGCCATTGCGATCCGAAAAATTCATCAAGATGTGAGTCAATCATGGACGATCGATGAATTAGCAAAGGAGGCCTCATTGTCCCGCTCCGCTTTTTTTCAACGCTTTAGCAAAGCTGTGGGTTGTACACCAATGGAATATGTCATTGCATGGCGTATGGCGATTGCGAAAGATCTTTTAAGGCGCCAAAAGTATACTATGGCCACTATTGCCGAAAGGATAGGTTACCAATCTGCCAGTGCGTTTAGCTCTGCTTTTAGCAAACATACTGGTCAACCTCCGTCGAAATTTTTGCTTGAAAATAACCTTGCAGTTAGAGCCAGTAACATCGAGTTTGTGTCAGAGTAAAACGAGCTTTAGTTACACTTATTTAAAAAAGCAGATTTAGAAAGCCAAGAAAATCCCGTTTCGATATGTCAATTCAAACGGGATTTTTACGATTGAGGCCAATTAATTCGACAACAAAGCCAGCTCTTTTCGAATAATGTCTGCGCCAGCATTCAAGGCATGTAGTTTGCTTCTTGCCACAGCATGAGGCAGCGGAGCCATGCCACAGTTAGTACAAGGGTAGAGCTTGTCTGCATCGACAAACTGCAATGCTTTGCGCAAAGTATTGGCCACTTCTTCTGGTGTCTCAATGGCATGATTTGCTACGTCGATTGCGCCAACCATGACTTTCTTACCGCGAATCAGCTCAAGCAACTCCATGGGCACATGCGAGTTATGGCATTCAAGCGAAATAATATCGATGCTGGATTGTTGCAGCTTAGGGAAGGCTTCTTCATATTGTCGCCATTCAGACCCAAGCGTCTTTTTCCAATCCGTATTGGCTTTAATGCCGTAGCCATAACAAATATGTACTGCGGTTTCGCATTTGAGGCCTTCAATAGCTCTTTCTAACGTTGCGATGCCCCAATCGTTCACATCATCAAAAAACACATTAAACGCGGGCTCATCAAATTGGATGATATCCACACCAGCCGCTTCTAACTCTTTGGCTTCTTGATTAAGGATTTTGGCAAATTCCCATGCGAGCTTTTCTCGGCTTTTATAATGATCATCGTAAAGCGTATCAATCATGGTCATTGGGCCTGGCAGCGCCCATTTAATCGGCTGCTTAGTTTGCTGACGCAAAAATTTAGCATCTTCAACAAACACTGGCTTGATACGACTAACAGGACCAACGACAGTAGGTACGCTCGCGTCATAGCGATCACGAATTCTTACTGTCTGACGGTTCTCAAAATCAACGCCGCTAAGATGCTCAATAAAAGTGGTAACAAAGTGTTGGCGCGTTTGTTCACCGTCACTGACAATATCAATGCCCGCTTGCTGTTGCTCTTGAAGCGAGATACGCAGTGCATCCTGTTTGCCGTCAACTAATTGATCACCCTCCAATTTCCAAGGGGACCAAAGGGTTTCTGGCTCTGCAAGCCATGTGGGCTTCGGTAAGCTGCCTGCTGTTGAAGTCGGTAGCAGTGTGTTGTTAGCAACTGTTTTTTCAATATCTGTTTTCATAATAAAGAATGCCGTTTATTAAATGTAATGTTTGAAAAATAACCATTAAGGGTCGCGTTTATGCGCAATTAGCAGACCACTGCTCAAGTACCTTTTGATATGGCTTTATAAAATTCTGCTCAGCAAATTTGCCTTGTTCACTCGCCAACTGACTGCGTTCTTCACGGTCATAAACAATTTGCGTTAAAGAATGATCGAGGTTTTTTAAGTTAGGTTGATAGCTCTTTCCAGCAACCGCGTTGGCGTTGTAAATTTCTGGCCGGTAGATTTTCTGGAAGGTCTCCATCGTGCTGATGGTGCCAATAAGCTCAAGGTTGGTGTAGTCGTTAAGCAAGTCACCCACAAAATAAAAAGCCAATGGCGCAGCGCTGTTGGCAGGCATAAAGTATCGAACCTGTAAGCCCATTTTCTGAAAGTATTGCTCGGTCAAAGAGGTGCCATTTGGTTGATATTCTACCCCCAGAACTGGGTGCTGATTTCCTGTACGCTGGTACGTTTTATTGTCTGAAACACTCAGACAAATAACAGGTGGCTTAGTAAAACTTTCCTTGAAGCTGTCCGACGTCACAAAACTTTTAAAGAGCTTTCCATGTAACTCACCGAAGTTATCAGGAATACTAAATTCAGCTTGGTCTTTGTTGTGGTTTGGCAGCAAGACGCTGAAGTCATAATCACGCACATAAGAAGAGAAATTGTTTCCTACAATGCCTTCGATACGCTGCTCAGTGTGATGATCAAAAATATTCGTCTTTAAGATTTCAATGGTTGGAAAGGACTGGCCCTTTCCTTCAATATCAACATCAACCGAAATGATTTCAAGTTCAACAGAGTAACGATTTCCCTCTGTATTATCCCAATGCGCCAGCGCATTAAAACGGTTGTTAATCATCCTCAATGCGTCACGAAGATTTTCTTGTCGTCTCTCTCCTCTAGCCAAGTTCGCAAAGTTCGTTGTGATGCGTGTATTGTCTGCAGGGCGGTAGTTTTCATCGAAGCAAATACGCTTAATAGTAAAGATAAAATCGTTGCTCATGGTGACCTCGTATCCTATTTTCTGAAGTGAAATAAGGATCTCTTCCTTGTTCTCACTTGCCAGTTTTTGATTATTGGCGATCTGTCTAATGACTCTATGAGTACATTTATACGCAATCATAATCATGAATAAAAATGAATTAAATTTATATTAATTGAATTTAATTCATTTAATAAGATAGATGAGACTCAGGATTGGGAGTGGTAAGTAACGACTAGGATAGGATATTCAAAGACAAGAACGCCCCAAGTAGGGCGTTATATTCTCGGGTGCTATTCAACAAGAGAAAACGGAATGACCGGACAATTAAGCACGATATCGGTTCGTTCGATGGTAACCAAACCGTGATCTTCTGCCGCAAAAATCGCTTCTTCAGATGTCAATTCTGTTGCCTTGCTTGGATCTTTCCATACCACGACGTACATCAACCAAAGTGGCGAGTAATGAGTGTCTTGGCTTTCATAGCCTAATGGCTCTGGAACCGACGCAAATACGCTCCAAGCTTGCTCTTGATTCGGAAACGCATACACACGCTCTAGCACAGTTTTCACTTGAGGTAGTTTCGGGTAATTCGGCACAGCATCACGTAACCGAGGCGCATAATTGGCATTTTTGGCTTTGGCCACCGCTGGATCTGACACATCGGTTGTTATGTAGAGCACCTCTTTGCCTTCGTGCCAGCCGTGCAACAAAGGCAGACTAACACTAGCCTGCCGACTTTGTTCATCTTGAATAGAATGAGAACTGCAAGAAGCTAATAAAAAAACACAGATAATCCCTAAGAAACATTGACGCAACATGCCATTCACCCCAGAGTAATTCAAATAGAAAGAGCATTGAAAACGGTCATTTAACGACTATTATTAACAGCTATGCCTCATTTAAGCCAACGAAACGCGCATGATAGATAAACTTGAAATAAATCATCTTAGAACATTAAGCGCTCTTTATCAGTTCGGCAATATTTCAGCAGCGGCAGAACATCTCAGTGTTTCTCAACAGGCAGTCAGTCTTCAACTTAAAAAAATAAGAAGCATTCTTGGTGATCAACTCTTTGTTAGAACAGGCCATGGAGTGATTCCAACACCCTACGCCAAAGAGATAGAGCAACACATCGAAAAAATATTAACCCACATAAATAGCATCCCTCTGGCAAAAGCGTTTGCACCACAGGAAGTAGAAAGAACACTGGTTATCTGTGCAACAGACTACACCCAAGAAGTGATCGTCACCGAGCTAATTAGAGAGCTTAGACAGTACGCTCCTAAAGTTAAAGTGATCGTTACCAATATCGAACACGCCAACCTAACCAAAAAAATCCATCAAGGCTCAATAGATATTGTTTTTACGACCAGCGCCTATGCTCCCGAAGGATTGATTTCAACGCCGTTATTTACCGAAAAATACCTATGCGTAACAGCGAAGAAATCCATTGAACGCACTCATGGCCTATCACTAGAACAATTAACCACATACGACTTTGTCATTGTTTCACCTGGCGTTGGCAGCTTTATAGGCTCTGCTGATACTTGGTTTGAACAACAAGGTTTTCCACGTCATGTTGCCGTATCTGCCC
Source organism: Marinomonas foliarum (assembly GCF_003337275.1). Classification (GTDB taxonomy): domain Bacteria; phylum Pseudomonadota; class Gammaproteobacteria; order Pseudomonadales; family Marinomonadaceae; genus Marinomonas; species Marinomonas foliarum. The sequence continues at coordinate 9,752 of NZ_QPJQ01000038.1, forward strand.
CTTCCTTTCATATGGCGAAAGAAACCTTAAAACAGTCAAACATGGTGGGATTCATTCCTTCGAGACTATTACCTTACGAAGGACTAGTTGAGCTTCCATTAGAAAAATACCCACCAGGTTATCAAGTCGTAGCTGCCTATCACCCAAACGCAAAACATGACCCATTAATTAGCTGGTTACTGGATAGCATCCAGAAGAAGTTTGCTCATTAAAAATGATCTTCGCTTGTATGAGCAACAAGCTTAGCTTTATCGCCAAACGCCCCACTCACCTCTACCCTAGCGTCACTTTAAACACTATGTAGAGGTCTTTATGTCCATTAAACGCATTAATCCACTATCCTTGTATGATGGTGCAGCAACGGGTATGTCACAAGCCACGGTAGATAACGATACGGGATTGGTTTTTATTTCAGGGCAAGTCGACTGGGACACCGATTTTCAAACTCATAATCACGACATGAAAACGCAAACTGCCAATGCAGCAAAACACTTAATCACGGTGCTAGAAGAGGCAAATTCCTCAGTCGAAAATATCCTGCAGCTACGAGTCTATGTGCGTGGTGAGGTTGCAGACCATATGGAAGACATCGTCCCTATTATCGCCAGCACACTAGGTACCTCACGCCCTGCATTAACGGGGATTGGCGTTGCCTCTTTAGCTTCCCCAGAGATTTTAATTGAAATTGAAGCTGTCGCAAAAGTGGCTAGATAGTATACCGATCCCTGTTTTAACCACAGAGGTTAAAACAGGGATGACATTGTCAGCTTAGGCATCACTTTCTTTAGGCTTCGCATATTTATAAACCGTATTGCGGCTCACACCAGCGGTTTTGGCGGTTTGCGAGACATTGCCTTTGAATTCATTTAACAGCCTAGGTATCAAGTCTTCTAACGGTTCATCTTGTTCACTGGCCGCCTTTGATGATGTTGAATCATCAACTTGTCCCATGGCATCGAGGTCATCAAAGAAATCATCAGGTAAATGCCATTCTTCTAGCTCTTCCTCATCGGCCATTGCCATGCCGACTTTTAATACATGAGCAAGTTGGCGCATGTTACCCGGCCATGGATGCGTCACCAGTAAGTCCAACATAGCTTGCGACAAAGCTGGGCCTGGTTCTTCTTTGCGTAAACGCTCATGAAGGTATTTGATCAATGCCGCTTTGTCAGTGCGCTCACGCAAAGCGGGTAGTTCGATGTTCAAACCTGAAATTCGATAGTATAAATCTTGGCGAAAACGCCCTTCTTTCACTTCTTCTTTTAAGATTCGATTGGTGGCGGAAATCAGTTTAATGTCCACCGGAAAGGCTTCAGTAGAACCCAATGGCGTGACCACTCTTTCTTGCAAAACCCGCAACAAACGCGACTGCACAGCCATGGGCATTTCACCAATTTCATCGAGAAATAATGTGCCGTGATGCGCGCGACGAATCAGACCTATTGAGCCTCGATTTTGCGCACCAGTAAAAGCGCCTTTTTCATAACCAAAAAGTTCAGACTCTACCAATTCAGCAGGAATGGCAGCACAATTTACCGCCACTAACATCTCTTTGGCACGAGAGCTGTGATAGTGCAAACTGCGTACAAATATCTCTTTACCAGCGCCCGTTTCACCATGAATCAAGATAGGAATATCTTTTTCCATAATCTTATGAGCTTGGCGCACTAAACGCTCGACTCGATCGTCGCCATGTTGTAATTCAGCCAGTGGAATGACGTTATCTGGAATCGCTTTAAACGACAGTTCTTCCGGCTTCTTCACCTTTTCAACTGGTGGATTTTTTTCATTCATAACAATGGCTTCTGGCTGTGATGGTGCAACATAATCTGCTCGCTGACGAAAGTCTGGTATGCGCATGATTTGCTGTACGGGAGGAATCACTTTAACGTAAAACTGATAGCGCCCCATGGCAATCAACTTCATCGGCAAACTAAAAGGATGATGTTTGATCTCACGCATTTCGATATCAAATATTTGATTAATGTTGAGCAACGCCAAGTCCTGAGCGAGAACCACTTCTGCACGACGGTTAGCAGAGACAATCGTACCGTTTTCATCCAGCACCAAAATACCAGACCAATGACTGTCTAAACTGACCACATTGGTATTAAAACTAAGAATGAAATGCTCTTGTTGAAAGGCGGAAAATATCAGGCGGTTCTCCACACTCAACGACATGAGTTTGACCATGCCAAAAGTATGATCTTGAGGCAGATACGCGTCTGATGAGATGTCCAACACACCAACCAAATCGTTTTTGGTGTTGTAGATAGGCGATGCCGAGCCAACCATAAAACGATTAGCACGTAAGAAGTGTTCATCTCGACCCACTTGAATAGCTTCGCCAGTAATCAGAGCGGTACCAATCGCATTGGTGCCAACCCCCATTTCGGTCCATTGGTTCCCGCCTACCAAACCATGCTGTGCAGCACTGCCAAAACGCGGTTGCCCCCAAGTATTCAGTACATGACCTTGGCGGTCCGCCAAAACGATCATACACGCCGAATTGCTCAGAATATTTTCGTAATACGGCAACACTTCGTTTTCTGTGGTTTCGAGCAAGCTACGATGCTGATCTATCAGATCTGTTAACGAACCTTTTGGCAAGGTCGCGAAATCGGGTCGACTGCTGTGATCCAAGCCAAATTGCTCGCAACGATACCAAGACGCTTGAATTCGCTCTTTGTGAGTTTGCGTCAAATTCGTTTCCGATCCAGAGTCTATGACGGCAGATACGGCAGCACTTTGTTGTTGTTTTTGTTCTTCTTCGTCTTGCATTTCCTACTCCAACACCTCAAGGAGATCCCTCGGAGTGTGCATGAAATGTTCACTGTAGTTGGCAGACTGTAAACACTTTGAACACTCGTGAACAGTCCTTTTTCGAAAGTGAAAACCACCAAACCCAACTAAAAATCACAATAAAACCAATATTTTTCAATGAGTTATATCTTACCAGAAGTATAGAAATATTTTTGGCACGGCTTTTGTAAGTATTTACAACATACAGACAAAATTACTTTGCGTTCATTTTTGAGCCTTGCGAAAGACACAAGATGTTCACACAAGAAAACAATAACAACAAAAAAGGTACTTACAATGTCTCTGACGCTGCAGAATGTATCGCGCGTTGTTGAAGGCGAGACGTGGATCGATGATGTAAATTTATCTCTCGAACCCGGCTCTTTCAACGTTCTACTTGGACGCACTCTGTCCGGTAAAACGACGCTAATGCGCCTCATGGCGGGTCTTGATCGACCTACCAAAGGAAAAATCCTCATGAATGGAGTGGACGTAACAGGTGTGCCTGTTCGCGAACGCAACATTTCCATGGTGTACCAACAGTTCATCAATTACCCCAATCTTACGGTTTACGAAAACATCGCGTCGCCACTTCGCTTGGCAAAGATGGATGAAAAAGAAGTCGACCGCCGTGTACGTGAAACCGCAGAAATGCTTCGCATCGATCCTTTCCTTGATCGTTTGCCACTGCAACTTTCCGGTGGCCAGCAACAGCGTACCGCTATGGCGAGAGCCTTGGTGAAAGACTCGCAAATTATCTTATTCGATGAACCTCTGGTTAACCTCGATTACAAATTACGCGAAGAGCTACGCCAAGAATTACGCGCCTTGTTCAAAGCCCGTAACTGTATCGCTATTTACGCCACAACCGAACCGAACGAAGCCTTGGCTCTGGGTGGCAACACCGCTGTTTTAAACGAAGGTCGTTTGCTGCAAATGGGGCCAACTGCTGAGGTTTATCACCAGCCAAAAGACATTATCACTGCAGAGATGTTCTCTGAACCACCAATCAACGTGGTTCCTGGTCGCGTCAGCGAAGAAGAAGTCACTTTCGACGACACTGTCCATTTCCGTTTGAACAGCGATTTGCGCCGCCTGACTCCTGGTGAATATCAATTTGGTGTGCGCGCTTCGCACATAGGTTTGGTGCCACACTCTGACGATGATTTAGAGTTGCCTGTCCGAGTTGATTTGGCGGAGATCAGTGGATCAGAAACCTTCTTGCATGTTCACAACCCCCATTTTGATTTAGTACTGCATTTATCTGGGGTTCACGCTTACCAAGTGGATCAAGAAATTAAAGTCTATTTCCCGACGCACAAGCTGTACGCCTTTGACGCTCAAGGCAAGATGGTGCATTCCCCAGCACGAATGAGGGATCAATAATCATGGCTTCTATTACCTTAAATGCCTTAGCGCATACTTATACCGATAATCCAACCAAGCCAGAAGACTACGCCATCCGCGAAATGTCTCACGTTTGGGAACAAGGCGGAGCCTTTGCCCTACTTGGCCCATCTGGCTGCGGTAAATCCACACTACTGAATATTATTTCGGGCCTGCTAAAACCTTCTAACGGGGAGGTATTATTTGACGGCAAACGCGTAAACGAATTAAAACCCGAAGAGCGCAATATCGCGCAGGTTTTCCAATTCCCAGTGGTGTACGACACCATGACGGTGTTTGATAACTTGGCCTTTCCACTGCGCAATATTGGCGTACCAGAATACAAGGTGAAGTCGAAAGTCTACGAAGTTGCCGAAATTCTTGAACTGTCTGACCAGCTAAAGCGTAAAGCCAAAGGTTTGTCAGCGGATCAAAAACAAAAAGTCTCCATGGGGCGTGGCTTAGTACGTGACGATGTATCAGCAATTTTGTTTGATGAGCCTCTTACCGTTATCGATCCTCAGCTGAAATGGAAATTGCGCCGCAAACTCAAGCAGATCCATGAGCAGTTCAATATCACCATGGTGTATGTGACGCACGATCAGCTAGAAGCCTCCACCTTCGCTGACAAAATTGCCGTCATGTACAACGGGCAAATCGTCCAGTTCGGCACGCCACGAGAGTTATTCGAAAAACCTGCACATACTTTTGTTGGCTACTTTATTGGCAGCCCAGGTATGAACTTTTTTGAGGCAGAACTCAAAAGCCAAGACGAAAAAGCAGCGCTAATGTTTGGCGATCATAAAATCTCCGTCAGCGAGGCCATGTTAACGCGTTTAAAAGCCATGGGAGCCAACAAGGTCACTTTGGGCATTCGTCCTGAATTTGTCCATGTGTGGGATGGTAAAAACGACGACGCCTTTTCTGTCGACGTAGATTACGTAGAAGACCTTGGTACCTACAAGATTTTGTCTTTCATGTTTCATGGAAAAATGATGAAAGCCCGTTTAAGCGAAGATCAAAAAGTCCCATCCGGACAAATCTATGTGAGCTTTCCGGAACAGTGGACCAAGGTCTATGTGAACGAATATCTGGTTGATGTAGACGGTCAAGCAGACACAGCAGATCAGAATAAGGAGACCGACCATGCAAACTAAAGTCGAGAACAACAAGGCATGGTTCCTTGTTATGCCCGTTTTCCTCATCGTTGCTTTCTCTGCCATCATTCCATTGATGACGGTAGTGAACTATTCGGTGCAGGATATTTTTGATCCTTATACCCGCTACTTCGTCGGCACAGAGTGGTTCAAACAAGTGATGCTAGACAGCCGCTTACACGAAGCTCTGCTGCGTCAGTTTATCTACTCATTCACCATTCTTATCATTGAAGTACCATTGGGAATTTGTGTTGCCTTGATGATGCCAACCAAAGGTCGTGGTGCCTCTTTGGCTTTGATTTTGGTTGCGATTCCCCTGCTGATTCCATGGAACGTGGTCGGTACGATTTGGCAAATCTTCGGCCGTGCTGACATCGGCTTGTTCGGTGCTTTTATGAGTGGTATCGGTGTCGATTATAACTATGCCTCTAATCCTACCGACGCTTGGTTAACCGTTGTCTTGATGGACGTTTGGCACTGGACGCCATTGGTTGCCTTGTTGTGCTACTCGGGCCTGCGAGCGATTCCTGAAGTGTATTATCAAGCTGCACGTATTGACCAAGCGTCTCGCTGGGCGGTATTCCGTTACATCCAGCTGCCTAAGCTTACTAACGTACTGATTATTGGTGTGTTATTGCGCTTTATGGATTCTTTCATGATTTACACCGAGCCTTTTGTACTTACCGGTGGCGGTCCAGGTAGTTCCACAACCTTCTTGAGCCAAGCCTTAGTACAGCAAGCCATCGGCCAGTTTGACCTTGGTCCTGCGGCAGCCTTCTCGCTGGTGTATTTCTTAATCATCTTGCTCGTGTGTTGGGTGTTCTACACCACCATCATGAACATGCAAAAAGACAAGTAGGAGCGAATCATGACGCAATTAAAAACATCAATGACGCGCCACAATACAGGTACCAAAGAACAAGCCCCGGTTTACAGCAAAGCTGAGCGTAAGACGCGTAATGCCCATCTTCGTGGACGCTTTGGTTTGGTGCTGTATTTGGTGCTGTTACTGCTGCCAATCTATTGGCTAATCAACATGTCATTTAAAACCAATACCGAAATTCTCAGCGGCTTATCTTTCTTCCCTGAAGATTTCACTTTGGCGAACTACGCTAAGATATTTGGCGACCCAACGTGGTACATGGGTTACGTAAACTCAATTTTTTACGTGTCCATGAATATGGTCATCAGTCTACTGGTTGCCTTACCTGCTGCGTATGCCTTTAGCCGCTATAAGTTCATTGGTGATAAGCACATGTTCTTCTGGTTGCTCTCTAACCGTATGGCGCCACCAGCCGTGTTCTTACTACCGTTCTTCCAGCTGTATTCGTCAGTGGGTTTGTTCGATACCCATATTGCCGTGGCGCTAGCACACTGTATTTTCACTGTGCCATTAGCGGTATGGATTCTAGAAGGTTTTATGAGTGGCGTGCCGCGTGAAATAGACGAGACGGCATATATCGATGGCTACTCGTTTCCAAAATTTTTCGTGCGCATCTTCATTCCCTTGATTCGCTCAGGTATCGGTGTAACGGCATTCTTCTGCTTCATGTTCTCTTGGGTAGAGTTGCTATTGGCACGAACCTTAACGTCCGTCGATGCAAAACCTATCGCGGCTATTATGACGCGAACCGTCTCGGCTTCAGGGATGGATTGGGGACTGCTCGCGGCCGCTGGCGTACTAACAATTATTCCTGGAATGCTGGTCATTTACTTCGTTCGTAACCATGTGGCGAAGGGCTTTGCCCTTGGTCGAGTGTAAGGAGAATTATTATGGCTTGGATGTCTTGGACATTACCTACTGCCCTGTTTTTTATCGGCATTGCTGTGATCTTGGTCGGTATGACCACATGGCAACTGATCTCACCTTGTGTAGAACGCCGTGGCTTTTTGCCACTGGCAACCACGCGCGGTGATCGCTTATTCATTGGCCTGCTTAGCAGTGCTTTTATCCACCTGGTATTCGTTGCGTTAACGGATGTGAACATCGCGGTGGCAACCGTCCTATGCGCATTTTGGATGATCATCCTGATGCGTTGGGGCTAGTCAGCGTCTCTCTCAGTACGAACTGATGGACTCTCTAGTACGACAGGCACGGAAGCCAAACCTAAAAACCTAAAAGAAAAACCAAACTTAGTTGAGGTAAAATATGCACTACAATAAGAAAAAAATTGCACTCGCCGCCTTACCCTTTGCTGTCATGATGCATTCAGCCACCTTATGGGCTGACGCATACTCAGACGCTGCAGAAAAATGGGTAGATACCGAATTCACCGTTTCTACACTAAACAAGCAACAACAGCTTGACGAAATGCACTGGTTCACCGAAGCCGCGAAAAAATTCCGCGGTATGGAAATCAACGTAGCATCTGAAACCTTAACGACTCATAAATACGAGTCTCAAGTTTTGGCTAAGGCTTTCCAAGAGATCACTGGTATCAAGGTCAACCATGATCTGATCCAAGAAGGTGATGTAGTCGAAAAACTGCAAACGCAAATGCAGTCTGGCCGTAACATCTACGATGCTTACGTCAACGATTCCGACTTGATCGGTACCCATTTTCGCTACGGTAAAGTGGTACCAATCTCTGACATGATGCAGGGCGACGGTAAAGCCTATACTTCACCAACCTTGGATCTGGCTGATTTCATCGGCTTAGATTTCACCACAGGCCCAGATGGCAAACTTTACCAGTTGCCAACACAGCAGTTTGCCAACCTTTATTGGTTCCGCGCTGACTGGTTTGCTCGTCCTGATCTAAAAGCCAAATTCAAATCTATCTATGGCTATGAGCTAGGTGTACCAGTTAACTGGTCTGCTTATGAAGATATCGCTGAGTTCTTCACCGATAAAGTGAAAACCATCGACGGCGAACGTATATATGGCCACATGGATTACGGTAAAAAAGACCCATCACTAGGCTGGCGTTTCACCGATGCTTGGTTCTCTATGGCGGGTGCTGGCGACAAGGGTACACCAAATGGCTTACCTGTGGATGAATGGGGTATTCGTATCAAAGATGCGTGTTCACCTGTTGGCTCAAGTGTCTCTCGTGGTGGTGCAACAAACGGCCCTGCTGCGGTTTATGCAACAACTAAATACGTCGAATGGTTACGTAAGTACGCGCCACCTGAAGCACAAGGCATGACCTTCTCTGAGTCTGGTCCTGTACCAGCTCAAGGCGCTATTGCTCAGCAAATTTTTTGGTACACCACTTTTACAGCGGATATGATCAAAGAAGGCTTAGCAGTAGTAAACCCAGACGGCACGCCAAAATGGCGCATGGCTCCTTCTCCGGTTGGGCCATACTGGGAAGAAGGCATGAAGAAAGGTTATCAAGACGTTGGTGCTTGGACTTTCATGAACTCAACACCAGAAGATCGTCGCTTAGCGGCTTGGTTGTACGCTCAGTTCACCACAGCAAAAACGGTTTCTTTGAAGAAAACACTCGTAGGTCTAACACCTATTCGTGAATCCGATATCAACTCTCCAGAAATGGCAGCGGCTGCTCCTAAATTGGGTGGTTTAGTGGAATTCTACAAAGGGCCTGCGCGTAAAGAATGGTCGCCAACAGGTATCAACGTACCAGATTATCCTAAGCTCGCTCAACTTTGGTGGCAGTACATTTCTCAAGCAGCAAGCGGAGAAGCAACACCACAAGAAGCACTTAATGGCCTAGCCGCAGCGCAAGATAAGGTTATGGAGCGTCTAGAACGCGCTAATGTACAACCTATCTGTGGACCAAAAATGAACAAACCGCGTGACGAAGCTTACTGGTTGGCACAACCAGGCTCTCCAAAAGCGAAATTGTCCAATGAGAAACCTCAAGGCGTTACGGTTTCTTATGATGACCTACTTCGTTCTTGGGAATAATGTTCGTTATATTGTTTGTCCCAGTACTCTGAACGTTTGACCGGCTTAGGCCGGTCTTTTTTTGGCGGGAATATGCTGAAATATAGAGGTTATCTGGCAAGTAAACATAGACCAAAAGTCATCAAATCAATGAGTGATTTTTTCATCTTCCGTCATTAATGCTTTGAGCTCATCCTGTAAGCTCTCAATTTTTTCGGCCAGTATATGCTGCTGAGAAGGCGGAATTTGGGCAATATCCTGAAGCGAAACCTTCTCTAAGTTTTCGAGTAAACTGACTAAATGTTCTATGCGGTCATCTTTTCTGTTCATGCGAGTTCTCTCCGTAGATTGCATGGTAGTTTCTTAACCATAGACAACTTTAGGAAATTACTCTGTCTAATATTTGAAAATTTATGTTAAAAACAGAAAACTTCGCCATTAAACTGACATGAAACCACTTCAATTCATCTCAGTTTACTCTGAACGATGGGTAATATTGTTAAATGTGGTGCTAGCAGCCACCTTTTTTAGCTTGCCCAGGAGGACAAAACTTACCAGATGAGCCATTATCTTTGTGACCTTCATCGCTCTTTGCTTCGATATCAATGCCAGCAAATTTCCCGCCCACTCGATTTATCTCGCAACCCGTTAACGACACCAAACTGACTGCAATAATAAGTAAAGTGGCTCTCATAATTATCTCCTCATTCTTCGAATGGGCGAGCATAGCAAAGTACTTTTCATTCAACTCTCAGCCTTACAAAGTCATGACTGTAATTTTCACTATCCAAAGGTCGCTGACTTTATCCTTTCAGAGCAATCGTCAATCGACCTAATTAATGACTTTTTATCAAAAAGCACTGGCTCATATCGGCAACAAACATAGCACGGGGGGGGCTTTGTTAAGCCTTTAGGTGTGAAGTAATCATAACTGTCTGCATAAGTGTTTTTTCAGACTACAACCCTTCTTTAAATAGAGCTCAATGGTATTATTGGTCTTAGACAGAACTCACTGAGACGCTAACGCTGAACGGGAAACTAATTCGATGACATTATCTAAACAAGAAGATTTCCAAAACAAAGGAGTCCTGAAACTTTCCAATGTCATCGATGTTGAAATGCTTGCCGATGTACAAACCCATCTTTGGCAGGAAGTGCATCGCAAGTTTGACATTCATCTCGACAAACCTAGCACTTGGTTTTCCAATGTTAACAACCCTATCGGGGACGCTCGCGCAAAACGACTAAACGGCATGGGGTCGATTATGCGAGAGCTCAAAGCCGCAGGGAAATTAGACGATATCGAGCGTGCGATCCAACCGGTTATCGATCAAATATTTGTCGATCACACTTGGCGCCCGCTAGACCTTTGGTATTCTTTGTTAAGCTTTCCAGGTTCAGAGTCAGTTTGGAATGTACCTCATAAATCTTGGCACTGCGATGAACCTGCTGTGGTAGGTGACGCCAAGCCTTGGAGTTTATTTGTCTTTGTGTTTCTTGATAATGTCACTGCAGATATGGGGGCGACAACCGTCATTTCTGGATCTCATCGACGAGCGGAGCGTCTTGCCAAAACTCTAGGAACATCCAATAACGAGGAGTTAATAAACGCTTTTTCTTCGGTGAATAGCGGACTGTATGAGAGCCCTAAAGACGTAACGTTATTGCCTATGGATCAGGTGTTAGACCCTCTTATTCAAGAAGACCCTTGGTTCCAAAAACTTATTCAAGAAGGTTCTCCTGATCAACGAATCCAACGATTCATTGAAGAAGGCAATTCGCTACATGGCATCGAACAGAAGGTTGTCACATTGACCGGCACCGCTGGCGACATCATTGTGTTCGATCCGCGCTGTCTTCACACTTTTTCGGCCAATGTTTCAAATCTTCCTCGACAAGTATTACGACTCGATTTTAGACGCCAAATATAACCTACCCTCTAAGGCTTTCATGACCACAATGACACGCAACGACGAACAGACAGATCATTCAGGTGAGACATTAAACAATGCGAGAAAGGCATTTGAGATCAGTTTGTCTAACTTCACCACGGATCATGCGGATATCATCAGCCACATGAAGGAAATTGTGGAGATTTTACTTAAGCAAAAACAGTTTGCCGAGGCTTTAAAAGAAATAGAGCAGTTAAAGAAACTGGCGACTTCTAATAAGAAGATAAAAATTGCCATGCTGGAAATGAAAGGTCGAATCAAACAAGTTGGCGCTAGATCTGGCTTTCGATCTAGAGCCACCAAAAAATATACGACAAAAAAACCTAAGAACGCTTAAGGAAGGTACGAATAAGTCTACTAAGCCTCAGTCTTTCAGAGAAACCGTCAAATAAGGCGCGACTCTGAAGGAATGTAGGTACCTTTCAAAGAGTCGCAACGACATGTGACGTTTTCTCTGAAAGACCCGCAGGGCATGGCCTAAAAGCCTGTATTCTTTGTTGAACACCTCGCAAATAGAACCACTATTCACATTCGGCACTCGCCTCGAACAACAGGCTTTTATCCACATGCTGAGGCAAGAGGACTTGCTCGCACCTTCCTTAATCAAAGCGGAAGCTAGACGCCGTCCAACCACCAAACAATCCTTCGTCATGATAAACACAGGTGGCTTTGCCATCCTCTGCGGCACCAAGGGCAACCATAAGAGGAATCAAATGATCTTCTCGTGGATGGCAAAGACGAGCGTAAGGGGCTTTGTCCCACTCAATGATGTTAGCACTGCGCTCGGCTGGCTCGGATTCTAATAAGGTTTCATGTAGCCAAGCATCAAAATCAGTAGAAGGTTTAATGGCTTGCGGGCCTCTTAACCCAAGGTTGTGAAAGCTTAAACCACTTCCGACGATCAATACGCCCTCTTCACGCAAGGGTGCCAAGGCACGACCTAACGCCATATGTTCTTCTGGGTTTAGGTTCGATTTAAGTGACAATTGAACCAGTGGCATATCTGCTTCTGGGTACATCACGGCCATTGGAGCGAACGCACCGTGGTCAAAACCTTTTTTGTCATCCAGATCCACCGGAAAGCCTGCACTTTTAATGAGATCTGCGACGCGATTAGCCACCTCTGGCGAGCCAGGGGCTTGGTATTTCACTTCATAAGTATGTGCAGGAAAACCGTAATAATCGTATTCCATTCCAGGCGCAGGGTTAGACTGAACACCAAAGGTTTTGCGTTCCCAATGACCTGATATCATCAAAATCGCTTTTGGCTTTTCAGGCAATTCTTGTGTCATTCGAACCAAAGACGCTTCAAGATTAGAAAACATGGCGCGCATGTCAGCAATATAAGGCCAAGGGCCGCCGCCGTGTGAAATAAAATAAGTGGGTAACATAGTTGTTCACCTCTAAAACTGGAGTAAGTAGCCAACTTGCAAAACGCTGAATTGGCTTTATTGAATGAGATCAGTCTAGGCTTGCTCATCGGCTGGATCAATATGCCTTCAGTTAACCCATCATTTCATTCTGATTAATAATCTCCAAAAAAGATCTACTACGTTTCTTTTCAATCAAAAAAACACCGCCAATTAGATAAATAGTGACGGTGCTTTTTCGGGTTAATCACCGACTCTTAGTTATTATTGGCTTTTTCAGGAGTATAGACACGCAAACGATGACCATCTGGATCAAGCGCTGTAAAAGTAGTCCCGAAATCCATGATGGTTGGCTCTTGAATAATATCGACTCCCAACTCTCGCCATTTGATGTAGTTAATCTGCAAAGTAATCAGGTTATCAAGAGTTAACGCCACTTCCATACTGCCCGCGGGCACATCCTTGGCTGTTGGAAAAACATCTTCTCGCACCCACAAACCAAACTTCGCGCCAGTTTCCGAAACAAACAAAGCAAAGCTTTCGGTGGCTTCTACCGGTTCGCGCTCAAATAAAGAACGATAAAAATCCACGCTGCGTTGAACATTGTCGACATATAAGATGGTGAAATTTGAAAGATCCATACTGACATTCCTATTCGCTGTTTATATTTCACATTAAAAGTTTAGTACTTCTCATCAGGCTTTGGCCCGATAAAGTGAGAATAAATAAGCGGAGTGTCAGATCTTGTCAGTAGTGATTTGAAGTGAAAGCGATTTATTAGGAAGACTTAAGCTCATGCAAAGTTGCTCGCCATTGTTTAAGCAATACATGACGAGGCGTTGCGTAACGCGTGTTTATTAACTCACAAGAGAAAATTCTATCCGCCCGAAAATTACGAATGTCTTGGCGCAATTCACACCAAGCCACTAACACCCGAACCTCATCAAAATACCCCAAGGCAAATGGCCAGATTCGACGCTGAGACTGCTTGCCTTTTAAATCTCGATAATCAATGGAGAGAACCTTTTCATCTCGAATCGCTTGGCGAACGTCGCCCATATCCACCGTATCTGTGGTCATCTCTTTACTCGGACCGATCAGCAAAGTCGTATCGTCGAGCATGTCTTTTAACTCTATAGGCAATACCGCTGCAATTTTGTTCAAGGCATTTTGTGCGCCGTCGCTTAATTGGTTGTCAGTGCGTTGCGACACCCAACGAGCGCCAAGAACCAAAGCTTCTATTTCTTCCTCGGTGAACATTAATGGCGGCAGTAGAAAACCAGGCTTAAGTACGTAACCCACGCCCGCTTCACCTTGGATATTTGCCCCCTGTTCTTGCAGAGTCGCAATGTCTCGATACAAGGTTCGTACACTCACCTCCAGCTTGTCAGCTAAGGTCTGGCCAGATACCGGATATCGATGACTGCGCAGTAAAGCAATGAGAGCAAGCAAACGTTGAGAACGAACCACGTTTTTACTCTCCGCTAGAGGTTTGTTGGTTCAGCGGATAATCCGCAAAACCGACCGCTAACTTGTCCAATGTCACATCCCGAAAACGCTCTAACAATAACGCTTCTGCTTCAATCAATACGTCACTAATCGCTTGGTTAACGGCGATTTCAATCGGACAAGATGTGTGTTCATCAGACAATCCAATGGTAAATACTGAACTGTCGCCCATGGCATTATGAATGTCTAACAAGGTGATGTCTGATAACGCCATTGCTAATGACCAACCACCACCGTGACCTTTAACAGAGGTGACATAGCCTTTGTCTCGCAAACCTGCCATGGTGCGGCGCACCACAACGGGATTGGTATTAAGCATCTTAGCAATTTTTTCAGACGTGGCAGGCGCATCTAACTGATCCATGTGAATCAGTACATGCAGCATACGGGATAAACGGCTGTCTTTTCTCATCAGCAATCTCATGGTGAATAACGATCTTTGCATTCTAACTCAGTTTGTCATGAAACATTAAAAGTATCGTGAGTTGACTTTGATGTTTCATGTAACTTATGATGTTTCATAAATATTTATTCTTGATAAAAATGAGGAACAACCAATGCAACTCGACGTTATCGTAATTGGTGGAAGCTTTGCTGGGCTTTCCGCTGCCATGCAGCTCGTAAGAGGACAAAGAACCGTTACTGTCATCGACGCAGGCGAACCCAGAAATCGTTTCGCAGATGAATCTCATGGATTTTTCGGCTTGGATGGCGTGTCGCCATTTGCCATTCAGCAAGAGGCTTATCGACAGTTACTAAAATACCCAACCGCCAGTATTGTGGAAGGCAAAGCGACAAGCGTCGAAAAGCACACTGAAGGATTCAGCGTTACGCTTGCAGACAAAAGCATATTGACCAGTAAGAAGCTCATTTTGGCAACTGGATTAAAAGATGAGATTCCAGACATCCCTGGCCTAAAAGAACGCTGGGGGGCAACCGTCATTCACTGCCCTTATTGTCATGGCTATGAAGTTCGTAACCAGCCACTTGGCGTTCTTGCCACCAGCCCTATATCCATTCATCAAGCAGGGATGATCCCTGACTGGGGCCCAACTACTTATTTTACTCAGGGTCTCTACGAGCCGGACGAAGAGCAAAGCGCCTTCCTGAAAAAACGTGGCGTTACCATTGAAAACACACCGATAGTTGAAGTACTTGGACGAACACCTGAAATATCCACGGTGTACCTTGCTGACGGTAGGGCAATTCGTATTGCGGCACTCTTTGTTGCCCCCAAGACTCATATGACAAGCCCATTTGCAGAACAGTTAGGCTGTGAGTTTGAAGAAGGCCCTCTTGGTCTTGTGATCAAAACCAATGCAATGAAACAAACGTCAGTAGAAGGTGTCTTTGCGGCTGGCGATGCCGCCAGCCCAATGCACAATGCTACCTTAGCCTCGGCTGCTGGTGTAATGGCCGGTGGTGGCGCTCATCAGTCATTAATGCACGATTAACCTGTTCTTGTCTTTACATGAGGTATCAACACACGCCTGATACCTCATTTTTTCTTTTTCAATTTGAAAATCTCGTGTAATGAATATCTCCTTTTCTACGCTTTTAAACGCTCATGGACCTCTTCATCCGTGTTGAAAATGCCTATAACGTAAAATCCTCGTCATTATTGCGAGAGCCCTTATTACATAAGGGCTTAAGGTCACTTTTATGTCAATTTTGAAACCCCGATAAAAGCGCTATTCTGGAAAAAGAACAACCAACATAGCAATTTATCAGGAGATAAAAAAATGTCTTATAACATCGCAAAACGCACGCTTCTCAGCAGTATTATTGCAGCGTCTTCACTGTCCACATTGGCGCTTGCACAACAACAAGAAGGATTCACAATTACGCCAAGTATTGGCTACTACAACATGGATAGCGACCGAGATATTAAGGATGACAAAGCCTATTCCTTAGGTTTGGGATATCAATTTAACAATCCATGGGCTGTAGAATTTGTTTACCTAAACGCCGACAGTAAGCAGGCAGGGAATAATGTCGATGTAGATCAATACCGTCTAGACGGCCTCTATCATTTACCGACCCTAAACAGCGTAGATCTCACCCCTTATTTAGCTGCAGGTGTTGGCACCACAGATTTTAGTAACGATACAGGCCATGACAATATTCAAGTCAATGCCGGTGGTGGTTTGAAATACGCAGTCAATGATACGGTTTCACTACGAGCAGACTTCCGTTTGGTAAATGATGTGGAAGATCATCATCTTGATAATGTGACCTCTTTGGGTGTGCAAATGACATTTGGCGGCCCATCTAAGCAATCATCTTCTAGCAATGATAGCTATACGCCTGTCGAACAAACCTATACTCAAGTGGAGCCTGAGCCAGTTCAGCAAGCCGAGCCAATAGAAGCCGAGCCGATGACTGAAGAAATATCAGAGCAACCGGAAGAAATGGTTCAAGAAGAATCGATGACAGAAGCCCCTATGATGGAAGAGCCGGCTCAACAAACTGTTGTAGAAACTCTCCCCCCGGAAAAAATAAACATTCAATTTGGTCTTAACAAAACCACTGTTGAGCAGAAGTTTTATCCGGATATTGAAAAAATCGCGGTATTCCTTCAAGAGAGCCCTGGCAGCACAGTGGTTATTGAAGGTCATACTGACGATACAGGTGCGGCAAACTACAACCAAACCGTTTCAGAAAAACGCGCTCAATCCGTTGCCGATGTACTAATCAACACGTTTCAGGTTGACGAATCTCGTGTCGATGCCATCGGTTATGGCGAAGAACGACCTTTTGTCGAAAACGATACGGAAGAGCACCGTGAAGCGAACCGCCGTATTGTTGCGATTATCTCCACCAGCGAAGCCTAATCATCTCGCTGTTACTATCTGCTAACTATCAACTTGCGCCCAATACTCTGTATTGGGCGTTTTTTTGCTTATTTTATGGCTTTGTAACGGACTTCTTCATAGTCAGGCCACAATTACTTTTTGGCATTTTTTAAGTGAAAACTTACTGTAATAAGCAGCGCATTTCCTACACCCTTTCGAACACATTTTGACCATCGTATTGCTTGAATATCACCACTTAAGTAAAGCTTGCGTCATGATTGGGTAGCAGGTGTTCATGTCCTATTTTTTGCGCAATTGAGATGGGGTTTTCAGGGGGGAAAATCAGCGTAATCTAGATAGTGAACAACAAAACATTATGTTCATTAGGAGAAATAATATGTCTACATCTTTTAAAAAACGCACTCTTTTTAGCGGTGTCCTAATAGCTTCATCACTCGCTACCATGGCATATGCAGAAACACCAAAACCAGGTTTTACCGTAACGCCAAGCATCGGTTACTACAACACGGACAGCGATAGACAAGCAGGAAATGACACCTCTTACTCCATTGGTGTCGGCTATCAAACAAACAGCCCATTGGCTCTAGAAGCGGTTTACCTTCATTCAGATGCCAGTAAACGCGGACGCAACAACGATCTAGATCAATACCGCGTCGATGGCCTCTATAGCCTTCCAGAATTTACGACCGTCAATCTAACGCCATATGTTGCTGCAGGCGTTGGTATGACAGATGTTGATGGCGACTCAAATAACCTACTAGTTAACGCGGGTGGCGGTGTGAAATACGCGATCAACAGCGATGTGGATCTTCGTGCAGACTTCCGTCTAGTGAAAGACATTGAGGACAACCATTTAGATAACGTGACTTCTGTTGGTGTACAGTACAGCTTCGGCATGCCAAACCAACAAGCGTCTAACTAATATTTCGTTAAGATAACCGAATCATTCTCATATACGGATGTATTGTGTTACCAAAATAGAAAGCTTCAATAATCGTTAAGATTAAAACGCCCAATGGCAACATTGGGCGTTTTTTATGTATTCAGACTGAGGGGGTTATATCTTCTACTCAGGACAGGAATTCATCCACGCCTTTGGCGACTAAATGACCTGTCGCAAAGCACGCCGTTAATAGGTAGCCGCCTGTTGGTGCTTCCCAATCCAGCATTTCGCCGGCACAAAACACACCGGGCATAGCATGTAGCATAAGCGACTCATTCACACTGTTTTCGCACACACCACCCGCACTCGAAATAACTTCCTCTATTGGCTTAGTTTTATAAAAACTAACAGGCACAGCTTTTAAGCATCGAGCTAAAGTCTCTGGCGTTTGGAAGGCTTCTTTAGGAAAAGACTCATGCAGCAACACCGCCTTCACACCTGTGATACTCAAGGTGCGTTTCAAATATTTGCTAAAGGATTCTTTCGGCTTGGTATTACGCAGTTTTTTGATGACTTGCTCTTCACTTTGCAGTGGCAGGAAGTCCATCAACAAAGACGATTGGCCTGAGTCGTTAATGCCATCTCGAAGGTATTTAGAAAACGCATATATCAGGCTGCCTTCCATGCCATCTTGGGTAACAATGCACTCACCCTTTTTCGTCACCACTTGCCCATCTGCCAAGGTAAAAGAAAATGCAACGTCTTTAAGAGGGTTCCCGGCAAATTTTGTTTTTAAATGCTCACTCCACTCACTGTAAAAACCGCAATTAGCGCTTTGTAGGGGAGCCACATCAACGCCATTATTCGTCAATACAGAAGACCAAGCACCGTCAGAGCCTAACTTTGGCCAGCTTGCCCCGCCCATTGCCAACACAATCGCATCGGCCTTTACCGTCACACTTTCACCAGCATGATCAAACACCACTTTATTGGCTGACAAGTTCGTCATTTTGTGGCGCATATGAAACTGCACACCAGCATCACGTAAACGCTTTAACCAGTTACGCAATAACGGGGCGGCTTTCATGTCTTTGGGGAATACTCGGCCAGATGTGCCAACAAAGGTTTCTATACCTAAGTCATGAATCCATTCGCATAAGGCATCAGCATTGAATTGACTAATTGAGGTATTAAGCCACTCGGCTTTATCATAATAGCGTTGAATAAAGTCTGGATACGCTTCGGAATGGGTAATGTTCATGCCTCCCACACCGGCTAATAAAAACTTACGGCACGCACTGGGCTTCGCATCGTATACATGAACCTGATAGCCAGCGGCACAGATCCCTTCTGCTGCCATCAGGCCTGCAGGGCCTGCTCCAACAACAATAACTGTTTTCTGCGTTCGCGCCGCTTCTTGCATACTTACCAACATCACTTCAAAGAGTTACTAAAAAAGAAGTGTATGATAAAGAATTTTGCTTAAGGCTCAAATGGTTTAGCCATTAACCCTTTGTTTTACTATTGATTGAGTAGCTTGAGTGAGCAAAATTTCGATGTGACTCATTTTTTATAGATGTTATCATTTCTACTTACAAAACTTAAAAAGTCAGTATCTAAATTTAAATTGAAGGAAACTAAGTGAAAGTCAGTTTAGTCGTTGCTGTCTACAAAGACATAGAAGCATTATCCTTAATTGTTGAATCGCTCAAAACACAAACTTATAAGAACTTTGAACTTATTGTCGCCGAAGATAATAACGGCGAGAAAATTCGAGAATTCGTCAGTAAAATCAAAGATATAGAAGTGATTCATACTTCTCAAGAAGATAACGGCATCCGAAAGTCTCGCTCACAAAACAATGCCATTTTGGCCGCAACGGGCGAATATATTATTTTCATTGATGGTGACTGCATACCTTATAGCACCTTTATTGAAAGCCATGCTTTACTTGCAAAACAAGGGCTAGCGCTTGCCGGACGCAGGGTAAATTTAGGGCCTGAATACAGCACCAAAATCCGTACAGGAAAAATAAGTGCCCTAGAATTGGAACGTAGTTATGTACTCAAGTTACCTAGTCTTTGGAAAGATTGTTCAGAAGGCCATATAGAGGCAGGTATTTTTCTCAAACCTCATAACGCTGTATTTCAAAAATGGATTTTTCCTAGAGCATCTTCGATTGTTGGCTGTAACTTTTCTTGTTTCAAAAGTGATTTGATCGCCATTAATGGCTTTGACGAAAGCTATGGTGAGACCTCTCTTCCAGATGATACAGACATAGAATGGCGTCTAAAGGCATTAGGTTTACAGGTGAAATCATGCAAGTTCGCCGCGAATCAATTCCACCTTTACCACACTCGCTCTTCCAGAGATTACTCTGGCAGCCAATATGAAAATGACATGTTGGCTAGAAAATCAAAAGGCATGTTTAAGGCTCAACTAGGCTTGGATACGCATAATTAAAGTAGATTCAGGATCCAAGCCTTATCCTTTATAACCGACTTAATACTTTTCCAAGCCTCTTAACCATGGCGAACTAGATATTTCTAAATCCCTTATTTCTTCTGTATCAAATACCGAAAAGCTGGCCGCTTAGCTGGCGTTGGATACTGCTCAGAACTAATCGCCGCCAGTTTAAGTTGTTCTAATAATACCCCATGCTGCTGTGCTTTATAAAAAATAGCACGGGCAACACCATGCCAGCTAGTTGGCATATCTCCAGCAAAATGATAGATCCCCTACGCAAGTACGCCATTACTATGGTAGTTTAAGCAGAATGTTAATATTGCTTAAACAATATCTCCTGCGTAAGTTGGGCTACCATATTGATCCGCAAATACGCCTAAACTGTCTCGTTCTTTCCCTAAACGAAGCATGGTTTTCACAAAATTATTACCGTATTCACTAAAAACCCAAGCGGTTCGCAAAATAATATACTTATCACACGTCACCGTTACCAACTCTTCGCCTGCTAATTTAGACGCCCCGTAAACCCCTTTCGGATTGGTCACATCACTTGATTTATATGGCTCCACGGCTTCACCGTCAAATACATAATCAGTCGATCGGAATCTCCAATTTGGCGGCTTGTTCCGCTAATAGAGAAGGTCCTGTGGCATTAACTAAATAGGCTCAATACCTGTAGGCCACTCTACACCGACATCTGGATCATTCCATATCAAACCCCCTTCATCGCTTGGGTCATAATAACCTTTACATTTGTACTCAAAATCCGCCGTATCGGATAAGACAGCAAAACCATGAGCCAACCTAGGCGACACCCATAACTGGCTTTTATTTTCTTCAGAAAGTGTCACACCTATCCATTGACCATACGTTGACGATCCTTTACGAATATCAACAATGGCATCAAACACCTCACCACGTACCACACGAACTAATTTTCCCTGTGGTTTCGTCTTTTGGAAATGTAAGACCCTAAGCACACTTTCACTGGATCGAGAGTGGTTGTCTTGAACAAAAGGTAAATCTATTCCTGCCATTTCCTGATATCGAATTGCTTGAAAGGTCTCAATAAAAAACCTCGTTCATCACCAAATATTTTTGGTTCAATAATGACAGCACCGTCAATGTTCGTTTTAATTATATTCATCTAACTTACCTATTATCGATAGCCGTCAGCCACTTTAAGAAGATACTGACCATAACCTGTTTTTTTCAACGCCGTACAAGAAGCAATAAGTTGATCTCTACTAATCCATTTCTGGCGATAAGCAATTTCTTCTAAACAAGCAACTTTCAGTCCTTGACGATGCTCAACGGTCTGTACAAATTGCCCTGCTTCCAAAAGGGCATCATGTGTTCCTGTATCCAACCAAGCAAAACCTCGACCAAGTAATGACACATGTAAATCGCCACATTGTAAATAAGCTAAATTCACATCGGTAATCTCAAGCTCGCCACGTTCCGAAAGCTGAATATTTTTACGACAATGATATCATTGTCGTAAAAATATAAACCTGTTACCGCATGATTCGATTTTGGGCTGGCTGGCATTTCTTCAATACTGACCGCTTTGCCCTCGTCATCAAATTCCACTACGCCAAAACGTTCTGGATCATTCACATGATACCCAAATACTGTAGCACCATTTGCCAAAGAAGAAGCTTGTAATAACTTATCAGAGAAATGTTGGCCGAAGAAAATATTGTCACCCAATACCAATGCAACATTATCATCACCTATGAAATTTTCAGCAATAATAAAGGCTTGTGCTAGCCCATCGGGAGACGGCTGAATAGCATAAGTAAGTTCAATGCCAAATTGATGACCATCCCCCAACAAGTTTTGGAAATTAAATTGACCCTCTGGCGTTGTAATAATCAAAATTTCCTGCATTCCCGCAAGCATCAGCTGTTTAGATACCCCTAGAGTTAACAGATGTAAACGAGTACCACTTCCACCAGCAAGAATAATTCCTTTACGCTTTTCATAATAACCCCCCTTACGATTGATCACCGATATGATGCAATTTGTAGTCGCCACTTAATACTCGTTGCCACCAAGATTCATTATCTAAATACCACTGCACTGTTTTACGCATGCCCGTTTCAAATGTTTCTTCAGATTGCCAATTCAACTCATTGGCGATTTTTGAAGTATCTATTGCATAACGCACATCATGTCCAGGTCGATCTTTGACATAAGTAATTAAATCTTGATAAGCACTCACACCTTCTGGTTTATGAGGCACCATCTCTTCAAGCAAATCACAAATGGTCTGAACCACTTCTACGTTGCGCTTTTCATTGTGACCACCAATATTATAGGCCTCTCCTATCTTCCCTTGCGTTACAACCTTAACGAGAGCGCGAGCATGGTCTTCGACAAATAACCAATCACGAATTTGCGATCCATCGCCATAAACAGGCAATGACTTACCAGCTAAAGCATTAAGAATCACATGAGGAATCAGTTTCTCTGGGAAGTGATAAGGGCCGCAATTATTCGAACAATTGGTAACGATAGTAGGTAAACCATAGGTACGTAGAGCCACGCAAGAACCAAATGGTCTGAACTCGCTTTACTTGCGGAATAAGAAGAGCTGGGAGAATACGGTGTTGTTTCTGTAAATAACGGCAGAGTGCCTTCCACTTCATCAGGATGCGGTAAGTCTCCATAGACTTCATCCGTTGATATATGATGAAAGCGAAAAGCAGCTTTTTTCTCAGCCCCCAAACTAAGCCAATATTTTCGAGTCGCTTCCAATAAGGTATAAGTCTCGACAATATTAGTCTGGATAAAATCACCTAGGCCATCAATCGAACGATCAACATGGCTCTCTGCTGCCAAATGCATTACAGCATCCGGTTGATGCTGTTGAAATACTCTGTCTAACTCAGCAGCATCGCAAATATTAACTTGCTCAAAAAAGTAGTTACCATTGTGTAAATTTGCTGGTATAGATGATCCTGGATTCCAGGCAGAGGTTAACTTATCAAGGTTCACCACAGAATGGTCAGATTCATTAAGTAAATAGCGCACTACCTATAAAACCAGAACCACCAGTAACCAATAACTTCATTTTATCCCCTTACACAATAACATTCACACGAATCGGTCAATGATATCGATGATAAAACCAACACTCTAATATTAATCATTCAGCCTTAGGTTTACTCTGCACACCTGCGGTCAAGGCCAGACGCATGGCTTCTTCTACGCCAATATCCAACTCAGTCAAACGGTCACGGGATATATAAAGCGTCATGCCACCAATCTGATAACTTAACGGTACATAAACGCCGACTAAGTCTTGCTCGCCAAAGAGCTGCTGTCCAGTTTGCTCACCGGTAACAAAACCAATCACTTGCGCGCCGTTCCATTCAATCGACACAACGCTTTTCATTTCCTTCTTTTCCGCCAAATTGAAGACCATCATCATGTCTTTAATCGCACCGTAAATGGACTTTACTAACGGGATGCGCTCGAAAATATTCTGGCTAATTTTAACCAAATAGCGAAAGCCGTATAAATTCACCAAGAAGCCAGTCAGAACCAGCATGGACAAGCTCGCGATCAAGCCTAACCCCGGGAAATAAAGTGATTCTGGAATCAATAGTAATAGCAATGGTTGAGCAATCGCTTCACCCGTCGCTAACAGCCAATAGATTAGAGACACGGTTATACCAATCGGTAACACCGCCACTAACCCTTTAAGCAATAACTTAATTAATTTGTTCATATCTTAAATGGTCCTATAAAATTGTTTACAGCATACCGCAAGCTTTATGCCACTCCTATTACTCCGAGTAAGACTTAACGAAAAGATTGCCGAAACATTGCCAGCCTTATACTCTTTTGGACAATCCTTGCTTTTTTGTCTACTTATTACACTAGAGGTCGCAATAACGTGAACTATAAACGTCTTGAAACTTTTGTTTGGGTTGCCTCTTTAGGAAGCTTTCGTAAAGCCGCCGAGCGCCTCCATACCACGCAACCAGCGATTTCAGCTCGGATATCAGGATTAGAGGAAGAATTAGGCGTCAAACTATTCGAACGAGAAGGCGGCTCCAGCCCGATTATGCTGACCTCAAAAGGCAAAGAATTACTCCCTTATGTAGAAAAAATTCTTTACCAGACCGAGCAACTTAAAAAGCGCGCGGGGCTTTCTACTGCATATTCAGGTGTGCTGCGTTTGGGGGTTTCAGAAACCATAGTAAACACTTGGTTACCGGATTTCCTTTCACGGCTCAACAAAGACATGCCCAATCTTGATGTGGAAATGACCGTCGATATCACCAGCAATTTGGCCAATGGTATAAAAGACAGGTCATTGGATTTAGGGCTTTTGATGGGGCCGATTTCAGAACCAAATATTGTTAACCGCGAACTCTGTACGTTTTCTCTTTCTTGGGTAGCAAGTCCACATTTAGACCTGCCTGATCGATTATTGTATTTAGAAGAATTAGCCAAGTGGCCCATTATCACTTACGCTCGAGCCACCAAACCTTATGTGGAAATCAATCAAAAATTCCGCGAGCTCGATGGGCCTCCAGCACACTTTTTTGCATCGACATCCTTGGCTGCTTGCCGTAGCTTAGCCATTGACGCCGTAGGGATTTCCACCCTACCGAACATCATGATTACTAAAGAACTAGAGGCGGGATCCCTACGAAAGATTAGAGCAGTCTGGACGCCTAATGACCTCACATTCACCGCCTCTTATTCGGACGAGCCATTTAACCCCATTGCTGAAGTAGCAACGAATATTGCTGTGGTCTCCGCTCAGGAATACAGTAAAAAGCAAGCTCAGTAATTAGTCTCTTAAAATAGACTGCAACCTTTTGGCAAGATCCAATATCGCCTGATCTTTACCGTTGCCAGCGGTCAACATTAGCCCCATTGACTCTTGTTGGAAGTTGAATGGTAAGGAAATACTACAACCGTTTAATACATTGGCTAACGACGTATTGCGCAAGCACAATAAGTTTAGACGATCGTATTCGGAATCTTGTTCTAAATCAGACAACTTAGGTGCGACCACAGCCACCGTTGGTAACAAGAAAACCGTATTAGGTTCCTCTTCTGACATTCGCTTAATAAACGCCTGTCGAGCCGCTTGAGTTCTCTGAAAGTCCTCAGCATTAATGGTTTTCGCTCGGGCGATACGAGAGGCCACTCGTGGGTCAATATCCGCAGTCTCTAAGTCATAGTTCTGACTATAAAACGCCTGACTTTCGAACGACGAAAATTGCCAAACTGGCAAGGTTTTATAGGCTTCTAGAGCTTCAATGAAACGTCGTTCAACTACAACACCAGCGGCCTCAAGACAAGCTAGCTTCTCTTCAAAACCATCCTCAACCAGCGCATCCAAATCATTCATACCAAAGTTACTTGGTACGACTAGCTTCAACTGAGAAGAATCCGTGCTTTTTGCTGAATCCACTGACGGTGCCCCAGACAATACATGCCAAAGCAATTCACACTCTTCTACTGTTTTAGCAATTGTACCGACTGAATCAAGCTCATCAGACAATGGCAAACAACCTTCCCTTGAGACAGTTTGCTGTGACGGTTTAAAACCAGTCAAGCCACAAAACGCCGCTGGAATACGCAATGAACCGCCAGTATCGGTACCAAGCGTTGCATCCGCCACACCCAAAGCGACAGACGCGGCACCACCACTGGTCGATCCTCCGGTAATGCGACCGGCATTAATAGGATTGTCCGGCGTGCCATAATGGGGATTCAAGCCCAACCCAGAATACGCTAGCTCCGTCATATTGGTGTGACCCAAGAAACTCGCACCAGCGGCTCTTAACAAAGCAACGGCAACGGCATCTTGCTTTGCAAGCTGTTGGTTAATAAATACAGAACCTGCTTGTGTCTTATATCCTTGTACTTGAAACAGGTCTTTAATCGAAATAATCGCTCCATTCAATGGCCCTGGCTGAGGCTCAATATAATCAAACAGCTCAGTAAAAACTGACTGGCCTTTTGTATCAATAACCTCTAAAGCACTCTTCCACTTGGCGATAAGATCTCGGTCCTGCCAAGCAAAATTCGATAGTTTGGATTGCGTCATAGATTCGCTCACTATTGGGTATTCATTGCTCTGGAAAACTACCCTCCTTGGTCTGTTCCGTCAAAGGTATAATGCTCATTACAAACGACCTAATAAATATTTTTTATCAAATAACCCAAAAAAACATGATTAGACTTTTATGGTAGGCAAGATCTACTCTTGGTCTATAGATTGTGGCAAGAATAAGGAAAACCTCCATGAAACCAGCTCAGTCACCATTACTGCAAAAAGCATATGATTTGCGTCAAGCAATTCGTAGTAAAGCGCACACTGGCCCTACGAGCGGTTTGGTACAAGGGGCGATACAAGGCAACGTGGTTATTTTACCTGCAGATTGGGCAAGTGATTTTTTGCTTTACTGCCAGAAGAACCCAATATCCTGCCCTTTGATCGGTGTTTCTGAAGTTGGCGATTTCACAATGCCAGAGCTTGGCCACGACATCGATATGCGCCACGACATTCCAGAATACTATGTTTACCGCAATGGCGAAAAAGTCGAAAACCGTACAGATATTGAAGAACTATGGCAAGACGACATGGTGGCTTTTGTCCTAGGGTGTTCTTTTTCTTTTGAACATGCTTTGTCACAGGCAGGTCTTACACCAAGAAATATTGAAGAAGACGTTAATGTTTCTATGTATGAAACCAACATTGCTACTGTACCAGCCGGTCGTTTTTTCGGTAACACAGTCATGACAATGCGCCCTTATGTACCAAAAGATGCGATCCGAGCGATTCAAATCACCACACGTTTCCCAAAAGCTCATGGCGCGCCATTACATTTTGGTTCTCCACAAGAGATTGGTATCGCTGATTTAAGCAAGCCTGATTACGGCGATGCAGTCAGCGTTAAAGAGGGAGAGGTACCCGTATTTTGGGCTTGTGGCGTCACACCACAGGTGGCCATTCGTAACGCAAAACCACCGATTTGCATTACCCATTCACCAGGAAAAATGCTGGTGACAGATATTTTAGATACCGATCTTGCTGTTCTTTAGCCTTACAAAGAACACCTGAGAAGCTCTGCGCAGATAAAAATATCGCGCTATTAATAATAAGAAACACACAACCACACTTAAAATAGGAACGATTACTATGTCAAAGTTATCCAATGCATTAATTGTTAGCGGCATCGCTCTTGGCGGTCTGACCTCTACAGCCAGTTTTGCTGAAAAATGGCATATGCCAACGCCTTACGGTGATGGCAACCTGCAAACGCAAATCGCTTATACCTTTGCGAAAGAGGTCCAAGACAATAGCGACCTTGAAATTACTGTTCACTCTGGTGGCTCTTTGGTAAAACACCCTGAAATTCCACGTGCAGTAAAAACGGGGCAGGTACAAATGGGCGAAATGTTCTTGGGGATTTTGGGTAATGAAAACCCGATCTACAAGCACGATAATATTCCGTTCTTGGCCACGTCTTTTGAAGATGCTAAAAAATTGTGGGAAGCAGCTAAGCCATCTATTGCTAAAGAACTTGATAAAGACGGCATGATGTTGCTTTACACTGTTGCATGGCCAGCGCAGAGCCTTTACAGCAAAGATGCAGTGAACACTTTGTCAGACCTAAAAGGCCAGAAAATGCGCGCTTATAGCCCAACGCAATCTCGTCTTGCTGATTTGATGAACACCACGCCAATGACGATCCAAACCCCAGACATTCCTCAAGCTTTTAGCACTGGTATCATTCAAGCCATGATTACATCACCGTCAACAGGTGTTGATAGTCAAGCTTGGGATTATGTGAATCACTACACAGATGTAAAAGCGTGGATTCCAAAAAACATTGTGGTGGTCAACAAGCGCTCATTCCGTCGTTTGGATAAAGCCACTCAACAAATCGTACTAGACGCTGCCAAGCACGCTGAGGCAGCTGGTTGGACTCAAATTGCAGCGCGCGCGGCGAAGGACAAAGCTACCTTGGTTGAAAACGGCATGATGGTATCAGACCCGTCTTCTCAGTTAGTTGAAGAATTAAAAGCCATTGGTAAAACAATGACAGAAGAGTGGAAAGCAGAAGCACCAAAAGAGATTGGTGAAATCCTAACTCGCTACCAAAACTAATGATTAAGTCTATCTAATTAAAACGATTAGATATAAGTGTCCTCCTAACACCGCCTACTTCTAACCATTACCATAAGATAGGTTTAGGCGGTGTCTTCCAAGCAAAAAGTGAACACTATGAGCCAATTAAAAGAAAAACTTTACCTCTGCTCTGGCCTGCTGTCCGGTTTGTGTATCGTTATTATTACCTCGCTTTTATTAGCACAAATCGTCGGTCGTTTATTCGGTTTTATTGTCCCCTCTGCAGAAGACTTCGCAGGCTATGCACTTGCGGCATCGACCTTTCTTGGATTGGCTTATACCTTCCGTGAAGGCGGCCATATTCGAGTCACCTTGCTGATTCAACGATTTTCTCCGGTACCTCGCAAGATTCAAGAAGGCGCGATTCTAATACTGTCCTTAGCGTTATTGAGCTATTTATCCTATGCCTGCTGTTACATGGTTTACGAGTCCTATATTTATGAAGAAGTGTCATATGGCTACATTCCTGTGCCACTTTGGATACCTCAACTGCCTGTTGCCATTGGTGTCATCGCACTCAACCTAGCTATTTTGGATGCATTAATCTCAGTACTTGGTGGTAAACAACCTACTTACAGTGAACAAGAAGACGCCCTGTCTTTGGAGGAAATCTAATGGATATGATGTGGATTTCTATCCTGTTGGCATTTGCCATGCTTGCCCTTTTGTCACTGGGTGTTTGGGTGTCTTTTACCCTAATCGCCATTGGTGGTTTGGGCTTAATTCTTTCTGAAAACTATCAAGTGGATTTGCTTTTTGCGACCTCAAGCTGGGGGGCAAGTACTGCGTGGTCACTGACCGCTTTGCCATTGTTCATTTGGATGGGGGAGGTGCTGTTTCGTACGCGCTTATCTGAGGATTTATTCAAAGGTCTGTCGCCTTGGTTAGGTGGCGTTCCGGGTAAATTGCTGCATGTAAATATTCTTAGTTGTGGCATTTTTGCTGCGGTATCCGGCTCTTCTGCAGCCACCGCTGCGACAATTGGGCGCATGACCTTGCCTGAACTTCGCAAACAAGGTTACAGCGATCGTATGGCCATCGGCACCTTAGCAGGCTCTGGAACATTGGGGCTGTTAATTCCACCATCGATTATTTTGATTGTTTATGGTGTGGCGGCAGAAGTGTCTATCGCACGCTTGTTTATCGCTGGCGCTTTGCCGGGGTTATTACTTGTATCTTTGTTTATGGGCTTCACCATGATCTGGGGACACCTACATAAAGACGAATTACCTAAAACAACAGGCCATGAAACTAGCTGGTCTGCACGCATTAAAGGCTTGCGCAAACTATTGCCTGTCATGGGTTTAATTGGCTTTGTTTTAGGTTCTATTTACGGCGGTATTACGACGCCAACAGAAGCCGCGGCTTTGGGCGTAGCGGGCGCTTTGGTGCTTGCTGCACTCACAGGCTCATTAAGTCGTCATAGCTTTATGGACAGCTTATTAGGTGCCGTAAAAAGTTCTTGTATGATTGGTTTCATCTTGATCGGCGCGCACTTTCTAACATTGGCAATGGGCTTCTTGGGCATACCTAAAGCCTTGGCTTTGTGGATTTCGGGCATGTCTTTGTCACCTATGGAATTGATCCTATACCTCACCGTGTTATTCGTGATTTTAGGCTGTTTCTTAGATGGTATTTCTGTAGTCGTGCTGACCGTTGCGGTCATCTTACCTATGGTACAAGCAGCGAATATTGACCTGTTGTGGTTTGGTATTTTCATTGTATTAGTGGTGGAAATGTCGCAAATCACCCCACCCGTTGGCTTCAACCTCTTTGTGATTCAGGCCCTGACAGGGAAGAACATTTTGTATGTAGCAAAAGCTGCCTTACCGTTCTTTTTACTTATTGGCGTGGCCATTCTGTTAATTAGTATCTTTCCTGAAATTGTGACCTATTTACCAACAACCATGTCTCAAAACTAAGCGCTTAACAGTGTACAGGCTTAAGGAATCAAAAATGAAATTAAATTGTGATATGGGCGAAGCGTTCGGCACTTGGCAAATGGGCTTAGACGATCAAATCATGCCATTTGTTGATCAAGCAAACATCGCTTGCGGCTTTCACGCTTCCGACCCATTGACCATGGCAAAGACCGTTGCCTTAGCAAAACAGCACAATGTCACCATTGGCGCGCATCCAGCTTATCCGGATTTGGTTGGCTTCGGTCGTCGTAACATGGATATTGCTCCCGCTGAATTAAAAGCGTTGATTCAATATCAAATTGGCGCGTTAAAAGGCATCTGCGAAAGCCAAAACACCCATGTGGATTACGTCAAACCTCATGGCGCTTTGTACAACACCATGATGGCAGATTTCGCTGTGTTAGACACAGTGATGCAAGCAGTAAGCGAACTAGACGCTACATTGACATTAATGGTGATGGCCGTGCCAGAAGCCCCTGAGATTAAGAAGATGGCCAAGAAATACGGTCTCAACGTTTGGTTTGAAGCTTTCTCTGATCGCTTATACACAGACGAAGGTCGACTCACGCCCCGTAAAGAACCAAATGCCGTTCACGCCAGCTTTGATTTGATCGAAAAGCAAGTCGAACAATTATGCGAAACAGGCACATTAACGACCAGCTCAGGCAAGCAACTGGCCATCCATGCAGATACCATTTGTGTGCATGGCGATGGCGCTCATGCTGTAGATGCCGTAACGCGCATCCGTACATTGGTTGATCGACAAAATCAGACAAATGCGAAATAAATCATGAGCGGTGAAAATCTTCCAAATATAGAAATGGTCAGTAATCAGGCCTGCTTATTAACCTTTAGTCGGGTGATTAGCGAAGCTACGTCCAACTACATTGCTCAAGTAACACAATACTTAGTAAAACTAGAAGGCATTGTTGATTTGGTGCCATCCTACACCACCCTATTGGTGGTGTTTGATGACGACCATTATGACCGCTTTGCTATTTTTAAAACCATTCGCCAGACCATAGAAGCCATTGATCCTAATGACTTTTCAGTCAAAGATCAGCGCGAAGTGGTGATTCCTGTTTATTACGGTAAAGAAGTCGGGCCTGATATCGAAGACGTTGCCAAGCACTGTCATTTGAGCATCAGCGAAATAATTCAGCGTCATAGTGAAACAACCTATCGCGCCTATGCCATTGGGTTTACGCCGGGGTTCGCTTTTTTGGGGAATACGCCCGATGAACTTCATGTTCCAAGAAAAACTACTCCACGCCTAAAAGTGCCTATTGGTAGTGTGGCATTGGCAGAAAATCAAACCGCCGTTTATCCCAGTGTTACGCCCGGTGGTTGGCAAATTATTGGACGAACGCCTGTCAATTTAATTGATTGGGGAAGTGAAAATCTCGCCCTTATCGCCATGGGGGACTCGGTTCGATTCGAGCCGATTTCTCGAGATGAGTTCTTGGTACAAGGAGGTCAGCTCGATGGCTTTTAAAGTAATTAAACCCGGTTTATTGGCACTGGTTCAAGATTTGGGTCGTCATGGTCATCAGTCTATTGGGTTAACCACGGGGGGGCCAATGGACGAAGTTGCCTTTCGCTGGGGTAACGCATTACTAGATAACAAAGACAACAGCCCTCAAGTCGAAATCACCTTTGGCATGTTGACTCTGGAAGCCCAAGCAGACACCAGCATCGCCATTACTGGCGCGGATCTTGGAGCGACACTAAACGATAGAAGCATCACGCCTTGGCAAACTTACGCCATTAAAAAAGGCGATATTCTGGCCTTCCACCAGCCAGTCTGGGGCTTGCGTGCTTATCTTGCCGTAAAAGGTGGTTTCCTTTGCGACCCCATATTAGGCAGTGTTGCGACCGTCGTACGCGAAAAGGTTGGCGGATTAACCGGCAAAGGCGACAAGCTGAAAAAAGGGGACATATTGGTCTATCAAGCTTGTTCTGATCATGAAAAACGATCCGTACCACGCTTGGCGATTCCGAATTATGGCAACAGAGAAATCCCTGTGATTTTAGGTTACCAATACCAATCTTTTTCCTCTTTGGAACGGGCAAACTTTTTCTCTAGCGATTACACTGTATCGTCAAACTCAGACCGCATGGGTTACCGTTTAGAAGGACAAGAAATTCACAGTACCCTGAAAGGTATTATCTCTGAAGGTATCGCTTATGGTGCGATTCAAGTGCCTAAAGATGGCCAACCGATTGTCTTGCTGCAAGACAGGCAAACCATAGGTGGCTATCCAAAAATAGGCTGCGTAACACGTATTGGTGGCAGCATTCTGGCACAGCAAAAGCCAGGAGATATTATTCAGTTTACGCCGATTACGGTTGATCAGGCAGAGCAAGAGCGTCATTTACAAATGGCTCGCCTTGCACAGTGGCGCTAGCCTTTCAATGATATAACGCTCATCAAGCAGATGAGCCCTAACTCCCTTTTGATGAGCGTTATATTGCAATAAGTTGCACATCAGTAACAAATCAAGACAATTTCTATATAAATACTTTCCCACCTTTCCTAGAAAACGCTCTACACTCAAGCGAGAGTCGTTAAACACTTAATCTAAGTCTATTTTCTGTCGTTATATTTCCTTCAACGGAGAACTAAAAACCAATGGTTTTATCGCGCTTTGTCATCTTTTCTTTTCTGCTTCTTCTTGCCAACCTAAGCGCTGCAAGCACGAGCCAATCTGCGCAGATTATGAAGGTAGGAATGAGTGGCGCTTTCTCAGGGGATAACGCATCAATGGGAGAAGACTTTAGCGCAGGCGCACGCGCTGCTTTTTCTCGCTTCAAGAGTGAAACAGGTCACACGGTTCAGCTAATGGCCATGGACGATGCTTACGAGCCTAGAAAAGTGGCCTCTAATGTTAGAGCCCTGATTGAAGAAAGTTTCGTTGATGTGTTATTTGGCAATATAGGAACCCCCACTGTCGCCGTCAGTGCGCCCATTGCCCTAGAAAATAAGACGCTTTTATTTGCACCTGTCACAGGCTCTTCTGTTATTCGCCCTATTACTCCCGACCGTTACTTAATTAACTATCGGGCTAGCTATGAAGAAGAACTAGCTGCCGTTTTTGATGCCCTCGCTGCCGAGCTAAACTTGACGCCAGACGATATAGCACTCTTTAACCAACAAGATATGTTTGGCAGCACGGGACGTAAGCACCTTAATACATTGATTGAAAAGCACAACATAGATCCAAAATACCATCTATTTCAAATGGAATACTCACGCAACACTCTAGCGGTAGAGCACGCCGTTGCAGACTTACTGATTCGTAATCCCACACCCAAAGTTATTTTCATGATTGGCAGCGCTGGCCCCAGTGCCAAATTTATTCGATTAACACGAGAATATGGCCTAGACCCCTTGTTTGTTGGTATCTCCTTTATGGGCAGTCGCTTATTTGTGGAGCAGTTACAGGACATACCAGCCAGAATCCTAGTCACCCAGGTGGTGCCTTCATTTAGAGATAAAGCATTGCCTGTAGCGATCGATTTCCGTGAAGATATGGCTAAATATTCACCACAAGCTAAACTAAACCCACTAAGCTTCGAAGGCTATATCGCGGCTCGAATCTTCACCAAACCATTTTCGAATGAATTACCGACAAGCCGCGAAAAAATCATTGATGCCCTTGAGTCATTAGGGGAATTCGATATAGGTCTTGGCGTACCGCTTATGCTCTCACCCCAAGAGCATCAAGCAAGCCATTCCGTATGGTTAACACAGTTGAAAGTAGGGCAGCTGGTTTCAATTCCTTTTTCCGCTGCGCCAAAATTGTATCTCGATTACGCGAATCTCTTAGAGTAGGTGTCATACGTAATGAAAGTGTCCATGAAAATGCCAAAATCTAGTATCCGGTCCTTAGTCTGGCTGCTTACGTTTGTGGCACTTACCATGACAATCGCTTTCTCCATCATGCTCTCAACTGCGCTGACCGACTTAAAAGTCACTTACAACGACGCAAGAACATCCCAAGACGAGCTGCTATTTGCATCGTCCGAACTAAGAGAACTTTTACCCTCGCATCAATATCGACTACGCCAAGTACTGAAAGAAGACTATGCCGCAGTTTATCCACCAGCAGAACAAATAGACCGCATCGATGCTGCCATAAAGTCACTGGAAAAAGCGGGAGAAAAAGATATTGATTTTAGATTTTTGTCTGCAGCGCTTAATAGAGGACTTAATCAAATACTGCAACTCACTGTAGATATTCAAGTCTGGAGCCAACAACGCAGCATCTTTAAACAAAGTTACCCAAATGACAACTACAAAGAAGATACCCTAGCGACATTACAAGTAATTCGCGATTTGCTTAATGATGTGGAGGGTAAAATACACCTTAGTGAAGCCGTTATTCTATATCGCTACAACAACAGCACCGGCGACCAAAAAGCAAAGCTAGCATTAGAGTACAGTAACTTTGGAAATCAACGTCTAAACTCGCAAATACGTCAAATTATCCTGAGCCTTTCTGACTTGAGAGTACTGATTAACTTCATGCTAACCGAGGCCGACAGAGACAATCTAAGAGACATCAAAGACAATGGTGTGAAACCGATATTAGAAAGCCTAAACCGTCTGCCGGTTTTGTTAGAAAAAGACTTTAGTGGCGCCTCAAAAAAAATAACATCGCTAACTCAAAAACTGGCGAACGAGATGTTTGGTGATCGCTATTATGTGAATCAACAAAGGGACATCATTGTTCCTTCTGGCTTGAGTTTGTACCAGATGCGTATCGATCAACTACAAATTGAAAGTGACCGAGAACGTTTAGACAAACGCTTCTACAGCGCTTTTCAAGACTTACCTAAGATGTTGGATTCCATTGGTGAACGCGTTCAGTCCCAGTCAAAAAAAACCAACTACGAAGTAGAAACACGTCTTGATGATTTCACTAAAAAAATGTCGTCAAAGGTACTGATGGGTGTCTTGGCATTGCTGATTTTGTCTTGGATTGTATCTCGTCGAGTTAAAAAACAACTAGCAGATTTGGTCGACAGTGAGAACCGTTTCCGCTCCATGTTCGAATTATCTCCTGACCCTGTATGGATACTTTCAGGCCATAAAGTTGTGGAGTGTAACAAGGCCGCCGTTGAACAAATGAGGTTCACCCAAGAGCGGGACATCAAACAAAAAACCATGGAAGAACTCAGCCCACCCACTCAAGCCAATGGTTATAACTCTTCCACCGCTCTTGAAAATGTTCTTAGACAAGTAGAGCAAGAAGGTTATCATCGTTTTGAGTGGCTGCTGTCTGACGCTACCGGCCAACCTCTGATCGCAGAAGTTACCATGGCAAGTATTATGATTGCCAACCATCCCGCAACACTCTGTACTTGGCATAATATTCGTCAGCGTAAACAAGCTGAAAACGCCCTCAAAGCACACCGAGAACAGCTCGAAATCGAAGTCAAAAACCGCACTAATGAACTAGAAGTCGCGAAAGACGCCGCCGAGCAAGCAAACCGAGCTAAAAGTGATTTTCTCGCCAATATGAGCCATGAAATCCGCACGCCAATGAACGCCATCATTGGTATGTCTCATCTTGCGTTGTTAACCGACTTGAATAAAAAACAACGCAGCTATATTGAAAAGGTCAGTTATTCTGCCGAGTCATTACTTGGCATCATCAATGACATTCTCGATTTTTCTAAAGTCGAAGCAGGTATGCTCACCATCGAAAAAATCGACTTCAATATTAATAATGTATTTGGTGATGCCGCAAACATACTGGCGCTAAAAGCCGATGAAAAGTCCATCGAACTCTTGTTCGATATTTCCCCTAATGCCCCCTGTGTCAGGATAGTTGTCGCCTCATTTGTTATTATAAATAGACAGGGGACGGTAAGTGAAAACCAGTGGATTACCAAAGACATTCAAGTG